>QWII01000046.1 GCA_021405325.1 Caldilinea sp. CFX5
TAATCGTAGGTGCGGTTTGTAACCGCACGGTTCCCAGGGAGCAAGTGCGGTTACAAACCGCACCTACGATTACCGGTTTATTTACCTAATGTTCATCAACTGCTGGCTAACAGCGAGAAGCGCCCTCAGGCGCTGAACGCCTAGCGCCTGAGGGCGCTTCTCGCTGTTAGCTGCGGGTGTTAACCCTGCTGCGGGTTTTAACAGGATCAATGACGAGGTCTTATGGCTACGCAAGCGCGTGTTTTTTGGCAAGAAACGGTCAACCTACCGGCTACCACACCGGAGCCGCCCGACGGGCAAGTCGATGTCGCTGTTATTGGCGGCGGCATCACCGGGCTGAGTGCGGCGCGCGCCCTGTTGCGCCAGGGCGCTACCGTAGCTCTCCTGGAAGCGCAGACTCTGGGCTGGGGGGCGAGTTCGCGCAACGGCGGCATGGTGCTGACCGGGTTGCGGCTGGGAGTAGATGTGCTGTTAGCGCGCTATGGTCGTGAACGCGCTCGGCGCATGTTCAGCGCCGCGTTAACCGCTATTGACTGATGGGAAAATAGAACCCCGCACGTCAGTAAGGGGCCGGCCCGCTAACGCTAGGCGGTTCTGTTTTCATCCTTTGTGGCGCCGCCAAGGCATGTGACCGGTTCAGCAAATTGGGCGGGAGGGCGCCACCTACCGGGTTGTGACTGGGCGGGGCGTACTCTCAGCAACGCAGATCTTTGTCGCCACCGGCGGTTACACCGGACGGGCCACGCCGGCCCTACAGCGCAAAATCTTTCCGGTCGGCTCCTATATCATCGTGACCGAGCCGCTGCCGGCGGCCCTGGCCCAGGAACTCAGCCCGCACAACCGGATGATGTTCGATGCCAAGAACTTTCTCTCCTACGTCCGCCTCACGCCGGACCGCCAGCTGCTCTTTGGCGGGCGCGCCGCCTTCTACCCGGAGACGCCAGCGCGCGTGCAGGCCAGCGCCGAAATCACCCGGCGCGGGCTGTTGGAAGTCTTCCCACAGTTGCAGAAGGTCGCAATCGATTATGTTTGGGGCGGCACCATCGATGTCCCCTTTGACCGGATGCCCCACACGGGCCAGATCGATAGCCTCTATTTTGCCATCGACTATGCCGGTCATGGTGTGGCGATGGCCAGCTATCTGGGCGCCCAAATGGCGGCGGCCATGGGCGGCGCCGTCGTGGACAACCCCTTTGCCGAGATCCCCTTCCCCGGCGCACCGCTGGGGCTGTACGATGGCCGCCCCTGGTTCTTGCCCTTGGCCGAGTGGTGGTATCGCTTTTGGGATTGGGTGGGTTGATCCCAACCCTCACCACCTGACCAGCCTGGTGACTCACTGGATGACTGGTTTATTGAAATTGGTTCTATTGTATACTAGAAACAGTTAATCACCTTACGCTCCTCATTTGGGCTATACCGTCCTGATCCAAAGGAGGTCAGTTATGGAACTCAGCCAATTTGTCGAAACCAAACTAAACAAATATGCCGAACGAGTGGTTGAGGGCAGCGAGCAGATGGAGGATTATGCTTTTGGTGAAATCAGTTGGTATCTCACCCTCCGGCGGGTTCTGGCGGGCAAGGGGACGCCGCAGGATCTGGGGCTGATGGACGCCATCAATGATACGCTACAGCAGAAAGGCTTCGTCGGCCAGGGAGCAACCTTCCTCCATTGAGATGTAAAAGGCAGCCGGTGGGGCGTGCTATCCTGCGTTGTGTTCGCTGCTTTGCAGAGATGATTATGCTCAGTTGGCAAGCTTGCCTACTCAAGCAATATTTTCGCCTACGCCGTTTCTTGGCGCCGGCGGCGGGTGCCTTGGATGTCCAGCAGGAGCGGGCGGCGACCGAGGCGCTGGCGGCCAGGTTCACGGCGTCTGTTCGCGTGCAAAGCGTGTCGGTGACCATCAATGGCGTGACCGGTGAATGGATCGTCCCGGTCACTGTGGCGCCGGGGGTGGCGCCGGGCCGGCTCCTCTTGTATCTACACGGCGGTTCTTATATCGCCGGTTCCATCCGCGCCTATCGGTCGCTGGTTGCCAACCTGGCGACCGCGGCCCGTGCCCGTGCGCTGTTGATCGACTATCGGCTGGCGCCCGAAGCGCCCTTTCCCGCGGCGCTCGATGATGCGTTGGCGGCCTATCATGGGTTAATCAGCAACAGGGCGGATGCACAGCCACTCATTGTCGCCGGCGATTCAGCCGGCGGCGGACTGGCGGTGGCGCTGCTGGTCGCCGCCCGTGACCAAGGCGCGCCCTTACCGACAGCGGCTGTTTGCCTCTCTCCGTGGACCGATCTGGCGGCGACGGGGCCATCGTGGGTCGCCAACGCCAAAGCCGATCTGTTGAACGATGGCGACAAGTTACGCCAGGCCGCGCACCTCTATCTGGGGCAGCACGCCGCCGACACACCGCTGGCCTCGCCCCTTTATGCCGATCTCTACGGCTTGCCGCCGCTGTTGATTCAGGTTGGCGGCGCTGAAATTTTGCTAAGCGATGCCACGCGACTGGCCGCACGCGCCCAGGCCGCTGGGGTGTCGGTCACCCTGGAAATTTGGCCGGAGATGCAGCACGAATGGCACTTTGCCGCCCATTGGATCCCTGAGAGCCGCCAGGCCATTGCCCGGATCGGCGCATTTGTTGAGGCTTGGTGTGCAGGGGACTGCCGCCAGGCGCCTCCGGATGTCTACGCCAGCACAGTACATGTACCTTAGGACGCCTGCTTGGCGGCTTCGCCAAAGGCGCGCCGTTTCTGAGCCAGATCGAGCAGTCTCTTTTCTACACGCGCATTGATGGTGTCCTCAGGGTATTGTCCATTGGTATCGCGCTCACCAGCAGGGATACCAGTCAGGAGTTCAATGCCTTCATCGACCGTGTCAATGGCGTAGATATGGAATTTGCCGCCGGCCACGGCATGGACGACATCCCAGCGCAACATCAGGTGTTGCCGATTGGCGCTGGGGATGATCACCCCCTGGTCGCCGGTCAGCCCGCGGGCTTTGCAGAGGTCGAAGAAGCCTTCGATCTTCTCGTTCCCGCCGCCGATGGCCTGCACCCGCCCATGTTGGTTCACCGAGCCGGTGACGGCCAACGTCTGGGTAATGGGGACTTCGGCAATGGCGGAGAGCAGGGCAAAGAGTTCGGCGGCGGAGGCGCTGTCGCCTTCCACCCCGCCGTAGGATTGTTCAAAGACCAGGCTGGCGGCAAGGGAGAGCGGTTTGTCCAGGCCATAACGCGCCCCCAGAAAACTGGCGAGGATCAGCACCCCTTTGGAATGGATCGGCCCACTCAGCTCCACCTCGCGTTCGACATTGATCACTTCGCCCTTGCCCATCTGCACGCGGGCCGTAATCCGGCTGGGGCGGCCAAAGGCGAAGGCGCCTAGCTCGCTATAGGAAAGGCCGTTGATCTGACCGATCGCGGCGCCGGCGGTGTCGATCAGGAGCGTCCCGCGCAGGGTCTCCTCTTGGATGCGTTCGCGTAGGCGATCAGTGCGGTAGGTGGCGGCGTCAAGCGCCTGTTGCACATCGGCCACGGCGACAATCGCTTTGCCCCGCTTGTTGGCCCAGTAGTCGGCTTCACGCAGGAGGTCGGCCAGGCTTTGGATGTTGGTCGAAAGTTTATCGGCATCCCCCGCCAGGCGCGCACTCTGTTCGATCACACGGGCGACGGCGCTGCGGTCAAAGGGATGGAGCTTGTTTTTTTGCACCAGGCCGGCGATCAACTTGACGTAGAGCGCCTGGTTACTGTCGTCACGCGCCATATCGTCAGCAAAGTCGGCGGCCACTTTGAAGAGTTGGGGGAACTCCGGGTCGTAGGCGCAGAGCAGGTAGTAGAAGAGCGGCTCGCCAACCAGCGCCACCTTGACAGCCAGCGGGATCGGCTCCGGTTCGAGGGTGACGGTGCTAAAGAGGCCAAACTGTTCACCGGGCGCTTCAATCTCGATTTTGCCGGCGCGCAAGGCCCGTTTCAGCGTCTCCCAGGCAAAGGGGTCGGCTAACAGCTTGCGCACGTCGAGCAACAGATAACCGCCATTGGCGCGATGCAAGGCGCCGGGCTTGAGCAGGTTGAAATCGGTGAGCAACACCCCCATTTGCGCCACATAGTCGAGCCGCCCCACCAACCGGGGGTGCGTGGGATTATCCTCGTAGATCACCGGCGCGCCGTGTGTTTCACTGTGATCGACCAGCACATTGACCCGAAAGCGGCGCAACGAGTAGAGTTCACGCAGCGTCCCGATGCTGGGGAGACCATCGGCGCCATTTTCCTCCGGCTCCTCCTCTTCGGCCAGAAAATCCGGCACACTTGCGATCACCTCATTTTTAACAGCCTCAAGATAGGCGGTCACAGCCGGCAGCGCGCGGTATTTTTCGGTCAGATCATCAAGTAAGCCGGCCACCGCATAGGTCGCCACCTCGCGATTGAGGTTGTCAGTTTGTTCACGCACCTGCCGTTGCAACTGTGGCACGCGATGGAAGAGTTTGAGCAACTCATCCTGCAATTTCGTCGCTTCCGCTTCCAGCCGCTGGCGTTCTGCCGGCGTCAGGGTTTGGATCTCCTCCGGCGTCAGCACGTTGTCGTCGCGCATGGGGACAAAGGCCACCCCTTCCGGCGTGCGCAAGAGCGCCAACCCCTGTTCGCGTGCCGCCTTTTGCAGGTGCGCCAAGGCAGCAGCTTGGGGTTCGCCCAATTCTTCTTCGATCTGGTGTTGGCGCGTTTGGTACTCTTCACTTTCAAAAGCTAAGGAGAGCGTTTTGCGCAGGTCGGCCACCAGCCGCTCCATGTCGCGGCGCAACTGCCGACCTGTCCCTGCCGGCACACACAAAACCGACGGTTGATCGGGCTGGACAAAATTGTGGACATAGCACCAATCCGGCGGCGTTGGTTCACCGGCCGCTTTCTCGGCAAAATGGTGACGCACCAGTGAATGACGCCCGGCGCCGACGGCGCCAAGCGCGAAGATGTTGTAGCCCTCTTGGTCAATGCCGACGCCGAATTCTACCGCCTCCAGCGCCCGCGGTTGGCCCACCACGCCGTCGATCCCTGCGACCTCGGCGGTCGTTGCGAAGTCAAATTGGTCGGGATCACAAGCGCGATAGAGGGCGGTTGCCGGTAACGCCTTGCGCTTTGCCATCATGATGTCACCCACTTTCCAAGGTTATGCTGTTAGCACAGCCAGTCTTTCTGTCTAGGCGCAATCCTAGTTGTTATAAGTCTAAGCTCAATTTACCTTTCCTCTCCTATTCACCTTCCCAGTTCTCACCCTCACCAGACGGCTAGTCTGTCAGCAGATGGAGATTTATTTCTTTTGCAAGCGCCTTAACCGGGCCGGCGCTGCAAAAAGACCAGCCAGTAGACCGCCGCCACCAAAACTACACCGCCGCCAATGTTGCCGATCGTGACCGGCAGCAGGTTGTTGACGAAGAAGGCGCGCCAAGTCAAGCCGGCCAGATCCAGCCCGCTGGCGGTGGCAAAGGCGGGGTCGAACCCTTTGATCAGCAGGCCCAGCGGGATGAAATACATGTTGGCAATGCTGTGTTCAAAACCGGCGGTGATAAACGCGGTGATGGGAAAGAGGATCGCCAGGATCTTGTCGGTGGTGCTGCGCGCGCTAAAGGTGAGCCAGACCGCCAAACAGACCAGGGCGTTGCACAAGGCGCCCAGGGCAATGGCCTGCAGAAAGTCAAAGTGGACTTTGCTATTGGCAATCGTCAGCGCCGTGACCCCAACGCTCCCGCCGCCAAAGGTATACTGTTTGCTGACAAAGAGCAGGAGCGCCGTCCCCAGCGCGCCGACGAAATTACCCACATAGACAATCAGCCAATTGCGTAACAGCGCCTGGGTTGTCACCTTGCCGCTGGCCCACGCCATGACAATCAGCGTGTTGCCGGTAAAGAGTTCGGCCCCGCCCACAATGATCAAAATCAGACCCAAGCAGAAACTGAGGCCAATCAGCAGGCGCGTCACGCCATAGGGCAAGATGCCATTGGCGCCGGCGGCTACGGTGGTCGAAAAGATCGCACCCAAGGCGACAAACGCACCGGCCAAGAGCGCCAGCGCCAAGAGATTGGTGGTCGGTAGCGCCGCCTTCTTCATGCCGATCTGCTCCGCCCGTTGCGCCATTTCTACGGGCAGGAGGGCGTCAATATGGAGTTCGTTGTTCATAAGCTTCTTCCTGCTATTTCCTGAAGGTGATGTGGTGGGGACTTCATTATAGTACAGGGCGGCAACGGATAAACCTGGCCAGGTGTCTAGCTTGCCTCCCCAGCTACTGACCAGGGCCAAGCCGATTATCTTCTTATAGGATGAAGGGATTAAGCACAAAATTGACAATCCCCTTCATTCAAGGAGTAAGCGATTCATGGCTCACCGCAACCGGCGTGATAAGGCGCCGATCTATACCCCGGCGTTCGACGCATCGCATGTTGCGCCCCACTTTACGATGTTAGGCCCGGAACAGTGCCAACGCCTCCACGACGCGTCCTGCCAAATTCTGGAACGCACCGGTGTGCGCTTCTACCACCAGGGGGCGTGCAATTTGCTCAAGGTGGCAGGCGCCAAAGTCGAAGAAGACTTGGTTAAAATCCCGGCGGCGTTGGTAGAGGAAGCCATTGCCAGTGCGCCCCGCCGCTTTACCCTCTACCGGCGGGGGACGCAAGAGCCGGCCTGTATGCTGGATGGCGAACAGATCTACTTCGGTCCCGGCTCTGATACCTTGCGCTACCTCGACCCGCGCAGCGGTCAACGGCGCGATTTTGCCCTGGCCGATGTCGCCGACTGTATCCGCGTCTGCGATGCCTTGCCCGAAATCGGCTTTGTCATGTCCGTGGGCATCCCGCGCGATGTGCCGCCCCGCCGCTACTTTCGCCATCAATTCGCCGCCATGATCCGCCACACAACCAAGCCGACGGTCTTCGTCTGTAACGATTTGGCTGACATTGAAGCGGTTGCGGCAATGGCCGCTGCCGTCGCCGGCGGGATGGATGAACTGTCCCAAGCACCCACCCTCCTGCTCTATTCTGAGCCGACCACGCCGCTGGCGCATGGCGCGGAAGCGGTGGACAAATTGCTTTTCTGCGCTCGTCACCGCATCCCTGTCACCCATTCGCCCGCGCCCATGATCGGCGGCACAGCCCCGGTGACATTGGCCGGCGCGGTGGCGTTGGGCAATGCCGAAATGTTGAGCGGCCTGGTCATGCACCAGTTGATCAACCCCGGCGCCCCCTTTCTTTATGGGCATGGCGTCCATCACCTGGATATGAAGGAGATGATCAGTGTCTATGGCGCGCCCGAATTTCAACTGGCGCGGGTCATGGCCGCCGAGATGGGCCGCTTCTACCGCCTGCCGGTCTGGGGCTACGCTGCGCATAGTGACAGCGCCATTCTCGATGAACAGGCCGCTATCGACGCGCAATTTTCGATTCAGACCGCCTTGCTGACCCGCACCAATCTTAACCACGATGTGGGCTATCTGGAGGCCGGGTTGGCTGCTTCGCCGGAGGTGATGGTGCTGGCCAATGAGTTGATCGCCATGAACCGCGTCTTTGCCCGTGGCGTGCGCTTTGATGACGAAGCGTTGGCGCTCGACGTGATCCATGAAGTAGGGCCGGGCGGGCAGTTTCTCAGTCACAATCATACCATGAACCACTGGCGCGAACTCTGGTTGCCCACCCTCTTTGACCGTCGTCGGCTGGAACCTTGGCTGGAAAAGGGCGGCAAGGATATGCGCACCCGTGTGCGCGAAGCAACGGTGGCGCTGCTCGACACCCATCAACCGGAACCGTTGCCGGCCAGGGTCGAGGCGGAGATTGATTATATTCTACACCGCAACCCGGCGTTTACCTGATCGGCGCCGCGCTGATCAACGCCTGTAACTGCTGGTCGGCGCGTTGTCGGGTGGCATGGCTGGCGCTCGGCGCCTGCGCCACAAGGTTCAGTTGTTCAACAGCCCAGGTGATCTGGCCGGTTGCCGCGGCGACGGCCGCCAGCCCGGTGGTTGCGTCCCACTTTTCCCAAGCGGCGACCCCATGTGCCGCCAAGGTCTGCCGGAAATAGTCGCCGGCGGTCGTGAACGCCTGCTCGGCCAGCGCGACCCAGCCCAACCCTAGCAGCGCACCGGCCACATAGTTGGAATGGGCGGTTTCCAGCCGGGCAAAGGTAGTAATGGCTTCGTCAAACCACGCTTTGGCCGCCGCCGGTTGACCCAGCGCCAGGGCCAGCCAGCCCGCTTCGGTTAGCGCTTCCATGAGCAGCCGATGATTGCCCGATTGGCGGCCCAGCGCCAGACTCGCCTGGGTATGTTCCGCTGCCACGGCATAGGCCCCTTGCGCCCGTTCCAGCCGGGCCAGCGCGACCAGGGCATGCGCATGGGTGATCGCATCGCCGCCGGCCTGGCTGAGCTGGCGCGCTTCCTGGACGCAGCGGACAGCCTGTTCCTGTTCACCGACCGTCTGTAGGATCATGACCAGGGTGACTAGATTGAGGGCTTTGTAGCGTTGTTCACCCATCCTATCACGCAGGGCAAGCGCCTGTTGCACTTGCTGCTGCGCTTCCCCATAGTCGCCCAATTGCCAGGCGATCAGGCCGAGCAAGGTATAAGCATGCGCCTGGAAAAAGTGCGCCTCGACCGTCTGGTCGTAAAAGAGGGCCGGAAAATCACGCTCTTGGCAGCGCGCCAGCACCGCCGCGGCCCGTTGACGTGCGGCCGGCAGATCGCCGCTGCCCTGCGTAAGCTGCGCCTGTAACCAGTGTGTCGTCAGATCCAACCACCGGCGGTGACGGCTTTCGGCCACGCCGGCCAGCAGGGTGAAGATCCGTTCAACGTCGTCGGCGGCGCGTTCCAGGAAGCCCAGGGTGCGATAAAGATGGGCCTGACACCAGCGCAGCCAGCACAAGATCAGCGTGCGATTATCCGTGTGCTGGGCCGTGGTCGCTTCCGCCGGGGGGTGGGCGGTCAGTAGGGCCAGCGCAGCATCATAGGTCTGCAAGGCGAAGTGGTACCAGCCCAGCATCTCGGCGATAAAAAAGAGGCCGATGATCATCTGCCGCGCCGCCTCGACATTGCCTGTCTGCGCCGCCCACTGGAGGCCGGCCAGCAGGTTGCCCATCTCGGCCATCACTTCAGGCATGGCTTCCTGTCGGTAGTTCATCCGGCTCAGGGCGTCGGCCAGATAGTCGGCAAAGTAGGCGCCATGCCGGCTGCGCACCTGGTCGCCCGTTTCGCCGTCAACGGCAAGCGCTTCACTCGCCAACTGCTCTTCCGCTAACTTCTCTTCACAATATTGGCGCACCAACTCGTGCATTTCATAACGTTCGTCGGCGCGTAAGCGCAGCCAGGATTTATCGACCAAGGCGGCCAGGTCGGTCAGCGTGGCGCCGGTCACGGCCGCGGCGGCGGCGCGTGTGCAACCGCCGCGAAAGACGGCAAATTGGCGGAGGAGGCTGCGTTCGTGCGCGGTGAGCAGGCGCCAGGAATGGTCAAAGACCGCGCTCATACTGCGGTGGCGCGCCGGCATATCGCGCAGCGATGTGGTCAGGAAGGCCAGACTGTGCGCCATTTCGCGCGCAATGACCGGCAGCGGCAAGGTGCGCACCCAAGTGGCCGCCAACTCAATGCCCAACGGCATCCCCTCCAACAGATGACAGATCTGCAAGATGGCGGCGGCTTCGGCGGGCGTTGGCTGGAAGGCTGGTTGCAAGCGGCGGATGCAGTGCAAGAACAAGCGCGGCGCCGCATAGCGCGCCAGGTCGGCGACCGGGATGGCCGGCGCCGGC
The DNA here is from genome assembly GCA_021405325.1 of Caldilinea sp. CFX5. The sequence goes on from QWII01000046.1 coordinate 9,768, forward strand.
GGCGGTGGCGTGGGGTCGGCGACCGTCGGCGGCAACGCCAATCCTTCCAGCGGGACCAGCCACTCCTCACGCAGGTTGAGCCGCGCCCGTGACGTGACTAATAATTTCAGCAGCGGCGCGCCCTGTAGCAACTCGACCAGCAAGTCCGTCCCTTCCAGCAGATGCTCAAAATTATCCAGGACGAGCAGCAAGCGCCGTTGTTGCAGATCAGCCAGCAATTGGCGCCGCGGCTCCACCGTGCCATTACGCGTACCCGTGAGCGCGGCGAGAATGGCGCTAGGGAGCTGGTCAGCGGTTGCCACGGCGGCCAACTCGACAAAGCAGACGCCGTGGGAAAAGGCCGCGGCGGCGGCGGTGGCGGCTTGGAGCGCCAGCCGTGTTTTGCCGATGCCGCCGGGGCCGACAATGGTCAACAACCGACAGGCCGGGTCAGCCAGCCGGTCGGCCACCAGCGCCAATTCCGCTTCCCGCCCGATGAAAGGGGTTGGCGGCGCCGGCGGCAGGCGGGGCGGTGGGGCCACCACTGGCGGTGGTCTGGCCGGCGAGGTTGGCGGCGCGGCCAGTGGCTGCCCATCCTGACCATAGACTACGCCCAGATCGTGGCTGCCGGCGCGGATGCGCGCGACCAGCGTCTGTAGCGCGGCCTGTGGTTCAACCGCCAGTTCTTGCTCAAGTAGATCGCGGCAGAGGTCGTAGTGGTGCAAGGCGGCGGCGCGCTGGCCGCTGTGGGCCAAGAGCCAGATCAGTTGCCGATGCACATCTTCATTTAAGGCGTCCAACGTCAACTGCCGCTGCGTCCAGGTCACGGCTTGGGCAAAGTCCCCCTGTTGCACAGCCTGGTTCACCAGGGTGGCGAGCGCCTGTCCGGCCAGATAGTCGATCCGTTCGCGCTGGACAGTCAGCCATAGCTCAAAGTCCGGGCTGTGGTCCAGGCTGAAGCCCTCCAAAAAATGACTCCGGTAGAGCGCCAGCGCGGCTTGCTGCGCAGCCGGGGTCGGGTCATTGGCCAGCAGGGCATGGAAACGATCAAGGTCAATCACCGTGTTGCTGGCGCCGTTGAATTGGAGCGTCGTCGGGGTGATGAGCAGAAAGGGCGGGGTGGCGCGCGGGTCGCCAATGGCTTTGCGCAGATTGGCCAGCGCATGGCGCAGATTGGCCGCACCCACGCCGCTGGGTTGCTCCGGCCAAAATAACTCCACCAGCGTTTCGCGGCGGTGGGGGCGCGCCTTTTCCACGGCCAGGTAAATGAGCAACGCACGCACCCGCGCCGACTCAAAGCCGGTGATCGGTGCGCCGTCGAGCAGCGCTTGAAAGGGTCCTAACAACAAGAGGGAAAGCTGCGCCATACGCTTTTATCTCGAATCGTTGCCGTCAGTTGAACCGTTACTTGTCAGCTAACCTGGGCAAGCCGACGCCAAAAAAGTTAACACAGATAGGAAGAAGCACAGATATTTTTAAAGCAGTGTCGGGAACCCGCTGGACGCCTATCTATGTATCCTAAAATCAGAAGCAAATTTACATCCCAATGAACCTCCTTGCTGTGTCTATTATACGCCCGCTGCACTACTTTTGCAATCGCCCCTTTCCCCTTCCCCTCACCACTTTGTCATCCTTCCAGGACAAGCCTTGTCATCTTGTCACCTTGTCACCTTGTCACCTTGCCCCCTCACGCTCCCCTCGCGTTCTCCCCGCGCTTTCCTCGCGCCGCTCTGGTATCCTGGAAGAGAAAGGAGCGCGTGAGCATGAGTACGGACCGTTTTCATCAAGCTTATCTGGTGCGTTTATGGGCCGTCCATCACAACGAAGAACTGTTATGGCGGGCTGCGCTTGAGAATATCCACACCGGTGAGCGCCGTGCCTTCGCCGATCTCCCCAGCTTGTACCGTTTCCTGGAGGCGGCCACGGCTGCCCTTGCAACCACAGCCCACGACGAAAGCGGAACAAGTGCAGCGCAGCACAGCGAGGGTTTGTGAACAAGCACAGATCGAATGCCAATGAAAAGGAGAATGAACTATGTTACCTATCAATCGTTTGTTAACCATTTTACTGCTGGTGGCGCTGATCTTCAGCGCGTGCCAGCCGATCCAGCCGATCATCGAACAGGAGTCGGCCGCGCAGGTGCTGGTAGCCAAACTAGACGCCGCCACTGTGGCCAAGATCGAGGCGCTGGTTGAAAAGATCATGCAGGAGAACCAGGTCCCGGGCTTTGCCCTTGGCATCATCAAGGATGGACAGGTCGTCTATGCTAAGGGATTCGGGGTCGCCGACGTAGAGACTCGCCAGCCTGTCACACCGCAGTCTGTGTTTCTCATGTATTCCCTGGCGAAGTCCTTGACCGCGCCGGCGGTTCTGCAGTTGGTCGCAGCGGGCAAGATCGATCTCGATGCACCTGTCGTTCAGTATTTGCCCTACTTCCGCCTCGATGATCCACGGTCAGACGCCATCACGGTGCGCCAACTGATGAATCACATGAGCGGTCTGTCCGCCGATTATGAGTGGCACTTTGAAAACCTGCCTCGCTTTTGGGATGAAGTCAAGAACAACGGCGACGATGCAAGCACGTTAGAACGTCATCTACGCCGGCTGGCCAGCGAGAAGCTGCTCTATGCACCAGGCGAGACGTTCTCCTACGCCAACGACGGCTATAACCTGCTTGGCGCCATCATCGCCCAGGTGTCGGGCCAACCATACGAGGTCTATATGCGCGACCATCTGCTCCAGCCTTTCGGCATGAAGAATAGCACCTTTCTGCTACAGGAGACAGACCCCGCCTTGCTGGCGGCCGCGCATCTACGGGATGAGAGCGGACAGATCGTGAAAAGCACACAATTCCCCTATGCGCGCTGGGGCGCGCCATCCGGCACACTTTTCTCAAACTTAGACGACATGCTGCGCTGGGCGCAAATCAACCTCAACCGGGGCCGGCTAGACAATGTGCGTATCGTCAGCGAAGCAAGTTATGACCTGATGGCGGAGCAGTATGTAGAAGTGGGCTGGGGCGACACCATCCAATATTACGGCTACGGTTGGTTCAAGGGCGATCTCGGCGAACACTATGTCATCAACAATGCCGGCGCCGGCTTTGGCTTTCGAAGCTACATGGGCTATGCGCCGGATGACGGCGTGGCAGTGGTGGTCATGGGCAATTATACGACCGACTCTGCCACTGAGCCCTTCTATACCTTGGACAGTGGCGTGGCCGTTATGAAGATGTTGCTCGGCATTGAGGAGTGAAGATCTGATGCATGAATCGTGAATGTCCTGCCCTTTTTATCTACACGGAGGAGAGCAGTATCTTAGGTAGCGCGCATTCTCGGTCAACGACGACCGAAAGGAGAATGAACTATGGTACGCATCAATCGTTTGTTTACCCTTGTGATGCTGGCTGCGCTAATCTTCAGCGCCTGCCAGCCGATCCAGGCGCCCACGCCAAGTACGGCGCCCGCAGCGGCGAAAGGCTACACGCCGCGTTACGAACCGGCGGAGTGTAAATATCCTATCCCGGAGGGCGAGCAGGTGGCGTGCGGCTATCTCACTGTACCCGAGGATCGCAGTAAGCCCGACGGCCCGACGATCCGCCTGCATGTCGTGAACTTCAAGAGCAAAAGCGCAACCCCCAAACCTGACCCGATCTTCGTGGTGCATGGCGGGCCAGGGGCCTCCGGTGCCATCATCGCCGCTTTGTGGACATCCGACCCAGTTGGCCCGGCGATGCGCGCCGAGCGCGACAATATCTATCTGGAGTACCGGGGCAGTAACTTTTCCGAACCGGCCTTCTATTGTCCAGAGATGGAAGCGGCTGTCGCCGATCTTGTGGGGATGAGCTTTGTCGAAGAGGTGACATGGAGCGCCACGGCGATTCGCACCTGTCATGATCGTCTGGTGCGCGCAGGGCAGCATCTCGCCGCCTATAACGTGCTGGAAGCGGCTGCCGATTTCGCCGACCTGCGCACAGCGCTGGGTCTTGACGAAGTGAACCTGTACGGCGTCTCTTACGGCACGTTGGTTGCCATGACCATGATGCGCGACCATCCACAAGGATTGCGCAGCGTCGTGCTTGATTCGATCATCCCACCAGAGGTCAGCGTGATCAATGAAGGGTTACAGGGCGCTTACAGTGCGTTCACTGCCCTGTTCCGGGCTTGTGCCAATGACACGACTTGCAACAGCGCTTACCCGAAGCTAGAGTCAACTTTTTACGCGCTGGCGGCCCACCTTCGAGAAAACCCAGTTGAGACAACGGTAGAAGATGAGGCGGGCCAAAGCTACACGGTGACAATCGACGACGTTCAGTTTGTCAACTACGTATGGAATGGTCTCTGGAGCCATAACATTGCCGCCATGCCAGCAGACATCTACAACGCCAGTCTGGGCAACTATCGACCCATTGCCCAGGCTTGGCTCAGTTATGTAGGCGGTCGGCATGGTGAAAGCAAGCCCGGTTCCTGGGCAAATGCGCAGGGCTTATGGTATGGCATGCAATGTCTCCATGATGGTAGCATTGCAAGTATTGAAAAGACCACAGCCATCTATCACAAAATCGGCGGCAATCCTTCGGTGCTGGATTTTATCGTCGCCACCTGGATCACAGATACAGTCGCGGCCTGCGCCTATTGGGATGCCAAACCACCAGAGCCAAATCCGGCACTGGCGCCATTTACCAGCACGATTCCCACGCTGCTGGTTGTGGGTAGTTTTGACCCGAATACGCCGCCCTATCTCAGCCAACCGTATATTGACCGTTTCAACAACGGCCACTACTTCGAACTGCCGGTGGGTCATGTTTCGCTTTTCTCGTCCTGCGGGTCGAGTCTGTTCCCTGCCTTCATTGCCGACCCAACCCAAGCGCCTGTCGCCAGTTGTATCGATGAGATGAAGATTGCATGGGTGCTGCCGGAGTAGAGGAAAGACCTACTCAGTGATGAGAGACCTTCCCTCATCACTGAGTCCTGGTTTTCGGTCAACGATGACTGAAAGGAGAATAACTATGTATCGCTTTAATCGTTTGTTAACTATTTTTGTGCTGGCTGCGCTAATCTTCAGCGCCTGCCAGCCGATTCAGGCGCCCGCGCCCAGTGCGCCGCCCGCTGAGGCTAAGGGCTATACACCACGATATGAGTCGGCGGCGTGTAAGTATCCTATCCCAGAAGGCGACAAGGTGGAGTGCGGCTATCTCACCGTGCCGGAGGATCGCAGTAAGCCCGACGGCCCGATGATCCGCCTGTATGTGGTCAACTTCAAGAGCAAGAGCGACAATCCCAAACCTGATCCGCTCTTTGTCGTGCATGGCGGACCGGCGGCCAGTAGCGACATCATTGTCTGGCTGTGGACTTCCGATCCGGTCGGTTCCACCTTTCGTGCCGAACGCGACAACATCTATTTGGAGTATCGCGGCAGTAACTTCTCGGAACCGGCGTTCTATTGCCCGGAGATGGAAGCAGATGTCGCTGACCTTGCGTCCATGAGCTTCCGCCAGGAAGTCGAGTGGAGCGCAGCCGCTGTTCAGGCTTGCGCCGAACGGTTGAGCAAAGAAGGTCACAACCTGTCAGCTTACAATCCGTTGGCTGCCGCAGCCGATCTTGCTGACCTGCGCATCGCTTTGGGGTACGACCAGGTGAATGTTTACGGTGTTTCCTACGGCACCGTCTTGTCCATGCTGCTGCTGCAACATTATCCCGCCGGGTTGCGCAGTGTGATCCTCGATTCCGTGGGGCCACCCGATGTGAACTGGATCGATGCCCAGTTGCAGGTTGTCCAGGGTGCATTCGCTACGCTCTTCCAAGCCTGTGCGGCTAACACCGCCTGTAATGCAGCATATCCTGATCTGGAAGGGGCCTTCTACACAGTGCTAGCCAAGTTGCGCGCGTCCCCGGTCCCCGTCACCATCCAGGACGAGGCCGGCGCAAGTTATGCGGTCATGATCGATGATCAAATGTTTGTGAGCTACGTGCGCGAGGGCATGTTCATTGGCGATGGGGCCGCTACTATGCCCGCTGGCATCTATGCGGCGTACAATGGCGACTTTACGCCGGTGGGTCAGGCCTGGCTTGGCTACCTAAGCGGTCGGCACGGTTCGGCCGGCCCTGGCACGGGCGCCTGGTCCCTGGGTACATATTATACCATGATGTGTACCCACTACGGCAGTTTCACCGATATGAAACACGCTCGCGCTGTCTACGATGAACTAGGCGGCGATCCCTCGGTGCATGACTGGTCCGTCACCTACATTCTCACCGATACGTTGGCGGCCTGTGCCTCCTGGAATGTCACACCACCCGCGCCAAATATCTGGGCGCAGAAGGTGACAAGCGACCGCCCTGTGCTGATGTTGGTCGGTTCCTTCGACTCTGACTCAGCGCCATTCTTAAGCGAAGCGTATCAAGACGCCTTTGCCAACGGTCATTACTACGCGCTTCCTTACGGCCATGCTTTGCTCTTCTCACCCTGTGGGTTGGAGATGATGGCGCAATTCCTAGCTGATCCAGCACATGCGCCGGACAGCAGTTGCAAGGATACGATGGCGATGACATGGAAGCTGCCGGAGTAGAAGAAAAATTGGGTTGAGTAACAACTTCCGGTGATCAGCGATAGAGCCGGTTTCTCGTCGCTGATCACCGGTTCTCGGTCAACGACGACCGAAAGGAGAATGATCTATGCTACGCATCAATCGTTTGTTTACCCTTGTGCTGCTGGTGGCGCTGACGCTTAGCGCCTGCCAGCCGATTCAACCGGCAGCAAAGCTGCTGGCGCCGGAGCCGGTGGGGTTGCGCCCCGATGCGCCGGAATATGCCAAGCATGGCCCCTTCTGGGTTGGCTATCGCGCCCTGGTCATTGACGAAGGAACGGATCATCCGCTGACGGTCGGCTTGTGGTATCCGGCGCTCAACCCGCAGGGCGTGAAGGAAGAGATCACCTACGCCGTCACCTTGAAGATCACTGGACTGGCGGTTAAGTCGCCTACGGTGATTTATGGACACGCGCTGCGCGATGCAGCCATCAATGCCGCGGCAGCCCCCTATCCGCTGGTGATCTTCTCGCATGGCTTTAGCACCAATGCGGCGTGGTACAGCACCATCGTCGAACATTTTGCTTCCTATGGCTTCGCCGTCCTCGCCCCCGAACACACAGAACACTTTGATTCAGCGTGGAGTGAGCTTTGGCGTGCGTCGATTGACCGTCCACGCGACATCAAACAGACCTTGGACTATGCCGAGCGCCTAACTGCGCAGGGCGGCGAGATGGCAGGGTTGATCGACATGCAACAGGTGGCAGTCGCTGGTCATTCCTACGGTGGCTACACGGCGCTGGCGCTGGCAGGCGCTCAGTATGATCTGGCCGCCTATAATGCCCGCTGTGCGGCGTTGCCTGAAAATGACCCGAATACGTTCCTTTGCGCACCGCTCGTGCCAAAAGAGGCGGATATGGCGACGCGCGCGGAGTTGGATCCCATGCCCGAAGGTCTATGGCCGTCGTTCGGTGATCCGCGGGTGACGGTAATTGTCCCGATGGCGAGTGATTCGTATCTGTTCGACAAAGCTGGCTTGGCCAAGATCATGATCCCGATGATGGCAATTGGCGGCACTGCCGACACCGGTACGCCTTATGACTGGGGTGTCAGACCGGCCTATGACTATGCATCCAGCGCACGGAAGACACTCGTGACGCTCGATGGCGCCGAGCACACCATTACCACACCCACATGCGAGAACTGGCCGTGGATGGAAGAAACTCCCTTTGGGCCGTGGTTTTGCTTCGATCCGGTCTGGGATAAGGATCGCGGGTTGGATCTGATCCACCACTTTTCGACCGCCTTCCTGCTGGCCGAACTGAAGGACGATGCCGCGGCGGCCAAGGCCCTGGCGCCGACGAATGTGGCCTTCCCTGGCATCCAATACGCGACAACGGCGTTTGGGCAGTAAGGTACGCTTTGCGGATTGGGATATGACCGGCAACGCTGCGTTGCCGGTCATATTGTACGCAGTGCAACCTCAGTAGACCGCAATGCAACCAAAGTGAACTGAATTGACTCTGGACTACGCGACTAAACGACTGCGGACTACTGAATCTCCTTCAAGATGGCGTTGACCGCTGCGGGGACGTTCCCTTGCTCCCCGCAGCGGATGGCGGCTTCTTGTTCCGCAGTTGACAGGCTTTCGATACGCGGACCGATATAGCGTTCAAATTGCTCTTGATGCAAACGGGACGCTTTGACATAGGGATGTTGGGCGATTAGTGTATAGAGTTCCAGGGCGCGGGCGGCTTCACCCTCGTCGGCCAGCAGAAAGGCGTAGGCTTCGATGGCAAAAAGGACGGCGGCAAAGACGCCAATGTCCTGGGTGATCTGTAGCGCTTGGGCGATGGCTTGCCGTGCTTCACGCCGCCGTCCCAAGCCCCGCAAGGCCGCGCCCAGATCGGCCAGCGCAATCGCTTCTTCGTCGCGCTGATGAACCTCGGCAAAGTGAGCCGCACTCTTTCGGAAGAGGGCAAGCGCCTCGGCAAAATCCTCCTCAACCAATGCAATTTCACCCAGCCCCAATTCGGAAAGCGCCAGGCCATGCCGGTCGTCCCCTTCGCTCCAGATCAGATGGGCCAGGCGATATAGTTGGCGTGCCTGCTCATAATGGCCCAAATTGACGTTAATCCACGCCAGCAGATGGGTCTCCAAGGCATAGGCTTGGCGCACCCCTTGTTCCTGATAGATGGCCGACGATTGTGCAAAGAGCGCCGCCGACTCAGCAAAATGACCCTGGTAGGCCAGCGTTCCGGCCATGCGCCCCAGGCTTTCGGCCGCACCCAGGCGGTCGCCCAGCGCTTGGCTCATGATCACGCTCTGGTCGATCAAGGCCGTGGCGGTTGCCGGTTCATTCTGCGTGGCATAGAGATTGCTCAAGAAACAGAGGGCATGGGCCATGCTTTTGCGGTCGCCTAAACTTTGACTGATCGCCAGACTCTCCTCCAACAGGCGGCGCGCCGTGGCATAGTCGCTCATCTCCAGCGCCAAGCGCCCCAGCGTGTTGAGCAGTTGGGTCGCGCCCCAGGCGTCGGCCAGCGCCCGGTAAAGGGCTAGGCTGGCTTCCCAACACCGCTGCGCTTCATTGCGATCAGTTTGTGCCGCAACCTGGCCGGCGACATAGAGGGTAAAGGCCCGCTCGTGGCGCACATCCTGCCGGCTTTCGGTGAACGTGTCGAGCAAAGCCAGCGCTTCCTGCAAGCAGCTTTGCGCCAACTCACGGTGGGTCAACAGTTGACTAAAGCGGGCGTGCCAGGCCAGCAACCGGACCAAGAGCGTGCGCTCCTCAGCCGCCAGATGGTAGCGGAGCCGCGCGACCGCCGCTTGACAGAGCGCTTCGCCTTGCTGGCAATGACCGCGCCAGTCGTAAAAGAGCGCAATCCCTTCCAAGGCCTGGTCGATGGCCTCGATCTCCCCTTGCGCCAGCGCCCACTGCCAGGCGGCGCGCACATTGTCGAGATCGGTTTCGAGTTCACGCAAGGCGTGCAGTTGACGTTCGCCGCGCAACTCCGTCGCCCACTGCGCCAGCGCCGCGGCAAAATAGGTGCAATGGCGGTCCTGCACCTGGAGCGCCAGCGCCGGCGTTTGCTTTTGCTGCTCCCTAGCATATTGACGCAAGAGTTCGTGCATGTCGTAACGATTGTCGGCGCCGGGATGGAGCCACGATTTTTCCAGCAAGGTGCGGAGCTGGCGCAAGGCCGCGCCCGTGACCGCATGGGCAGCCGGCGCGGTGAACCCCCCACGAAAGACGGTCAACGCCGCCAGCACCCGCTGTTCCGGTTCGCGCAAAAGCCGCCACGCCTGGTCCAGCACCGTGCGCATACTGCGCTGCCGGGCCGGCAGATCGGGCCAGTCGGCGGTGAGGAAGTCGATGCCATGCTCATCCTGGGTCGCTTCGTCGAGCAATTGCCGGGCAATCGCGGTCGGGGTCAAGACCGGCAGCCACGCCGCCGCCAGCAGAATGGCCAGGGGGATGCCATCTACGCCGACACAGATCCGGGCGATGGCGGCCAGATCGGCAGCCGTGGGTTCATCGGCCGGGCGTAAACGGCGCGCATGATAGAGAAAAAGGGCAACGGCGTCAGTAGCCGCTAGAGCGGCGCCGGCGTCGACGGTTGGCGGATTGGCGTGGCTCAGATCGGGTAGCGCCAGACCGCCGATGGTGATCATCTGCTCGCCTTGGAGATTCAGTTGCGCCCGCGAGGTAACCAGTATCTTTACTTGGGCGGCGGCCTCCAGTAGTTGGGTGAGCAACGGGCCGCCGGCCAATAGATGTTCAAAATTGTCCAGCACCAGCAACAAATTTTTCGCCTGCAGATAGGTGAGTAGTTGCCGTTGGGGATCTTCCTGGCGGGCAAAGGCCAGCCCCAACGCCTGCCCGATGGCCGGGACCAGCCCTACCGGTGCATCGACGGCGGCCAGGGGGACAAAGATGATGCCATCGGCAAACTCAGGCGCCAGGTGCGCGGCCGCTTCCAGAGCCAGCCGACTCTTGCCGCTGCCGCCGGCGCCGACCAGACTGAGCAACCGGCACGCGGGGTCGCGCAGCCGCTGCTCAATGGTTGCCAACTCTTGCCGCCGCCCAATGAGGGGCGTCGCCGGTGACGGCAAATTGTGATGCGTCGCCAAGGAGAGGGGTTGTCCATCGGCGTCCCGAATGCGTTGGTAGAGCGCCACCGTCTCAGCAGCCGGCTCGGCGCCGACTTCGTCAGCCAGCAGCCGCCGGCAGGTGGCAAACTGCGTCAGCGCCGCCGCCCGCTGTCCACTGGCGGCGAAGAGGCGCATCAGGGCGCGGTGCGCCTCCTCCTGCCAGGGATCCAACGCCAGCCATTGTTGGCCGTAACGTAAGGCTTGGTCGTAGACGCCTTGCCGTTCGTAGGCCGTGGTCAGGGTGCGGAGGGCATCCAGCGCCAACCGCTGAAAACGTTCCCGTTGGAGCAAGGTCCATTCGTCAAACTCCGGGCTATCAGCCAACGAAAAACCGGCCAAAAAATGACCACGGTACAAGGCGACAGCCTGGGCCAAGCGCGCCAAACAATCGGCACAAGTGTACAGGTGGGTATGGGTATGGCCAGTGCAGGCGTCCAGCCGTTGGGTGAATTCGTGAAGATCTACCCAAAAGTCGCTATGCGTGTTGAACTGCACGGTTTGGGGCGTGGTCAATAGATACGGTGTAGCCCCCGCGGTCTCCCCTAGCGCGCGTCGCAATTGGTAGAGCGCCTGGCTCAACGATTGGAGAGCACTGCGCCGCGCTTGATCCGGCCAAAAGAGGGTCGCCAGCCAGTCACGCCGGTGGGGCCGATCGGCTTCGACCACTAGATAGGCGAGCAGCCCGCGCACTTTGTCATAGGCAAAGGCCGTGCGCGCTTCGCCGGCAGCGGTTACGGAAAAACCACCCAGGAGCGAAATGGTCAGGGTCGGCATAGATCACCTGCTCTGAAAAGAGAGGCGCGGATTCGGATTACGCGGATGCTTGCAGGGCAGGGGGGCGATCCGCGCTACCGAAATCCGCGCCCCTACCCATTTTCGGTATCACAGGCAGCGGGCCTGTGGAAAATCGCAAAAGCTGCCTTGCGCCGCCTACCTTCTATTATACACCGTTTCTGCGCGGCGCGGTTAATTCCCCTTACGCGCTGATGTGAAAATAACAGGGATTTCACCGATTATGCCGATTCACGAATAGAAAAATCGGTGCAATCGGTGAAATCCCTGTTGCATTTTCATCGGCTGCGGCGCCGCTAAGGCATGTGGCCTGCTGGGAAAATCAACCACGAAGACACGAAGTTCACGAAGAAGTGAACCCAGTTCATGATGTCTTTTGAGACTTTCTTCATACTAACTTGATACAATGAAGACAGCAATGCGGGCAGGATCAAGGTGGGTAACGGATGGAACGTAAACCGAGGGAGTACCTGGCCTATCTCTTACGGCTTTGGCGCGCAGACGGCCGAGCGCCGAGCGGCCAAGCGACCAACTGGCGGGCCTCTCTCGAAAGCCCGCAAAGTGGCGAGCGCGTCGGCTTTGGTTCGTTAGCCGAACTCTTTGCCTTTTTGACCGAGGAGGTGCTGCGTTGTGAGGGGGAGCGCGAGCCGTCGTTTCCCGATGATAGTCCGTAACTGTTGCGCCATTGTTGAGTCACAAGCCAGGTTTCTGCCAGAAACCTGGCTTGTGACTGCGGTCTACTGATTATTGGCGACCGCCATGACTGCTGGTCACCTTTCTTCTCCGAAAGGCTGACCACCCCTGCGAGCGGTCAGTAGAATAGGACTTAGGCAAGAGGCAACCGGCCAGACCGCCGGGAGGTGGGCACAAGCTGTTGTACGAGAGAAAGTTCATTTGCCCACCTCCCGGCGGTCTGGCCGAGCGACATCATCGTGGCTCGTCTTGCGTAAGTCCTATAGAAAAAAGGAGTTGTTCTATGAAACGCTTGACCCTAGTCACCGGTAACCGACGGCTACTTCACGCTTACAGAGATGCAGGCGGGCGATACGGTGCTGCCGCTGACCGTGGAAAGTGGTGAACTCACCATTGAATAAGCGGCAAGACTTATTGCTAGGTTTTGTTGACATTTCAGAATCAGCCGGTGGTACACCTGTCAGGTTTCCAAAACCTGACAGGTGTAGGCGTCACAAATGTCAACAGAACCTAGTGCCCAACCGGGAAGCGATCCGCTTTCCGGTTGCTGAAACCCAAGGAGGTTGATTATGTTTCGCAAGCATACGACATTTGTTCTGTTGGCTATCCTGACCATCATGGGATTGTTATTCAGCGCGTGCCAGCCGATACAACCGCCGCAACCGGCGACAACGGCGCCTACGCAGGCTGTCGCTGATCCTGCGTTTGCACAGATGCTCAAGCAAGTCGAGCAAACGTTACCGGCAACAACCTATGTCACCAACGACTATCTGCCCGATCCGGCCGCCGCCTGGACGCCACTGACCTGCCCAACGGTGGACAAGGTGCGCGTCGGCTTATCCTGGGTTTTGGATGATGAGCAGGCGCTTTGGTACAACGCGCTGGCCAAAGGCTTCTATCAAGACGTTTGTCTGGATGTCGAGCTAGTGGCTGGCGGACCGAATATTGATCAGCTCCAGGCTTTGCGCAACGGCGAAGTCGATGTGGCGGTGACGGCGGAGGGGACCTGGCTGATCCAGACCCTGGCGCAGACGCCGGACGCCGATCTCATGGCCGTGGGCGCTTTCTTAAAGTATTCACCCGTTGCCATGATTGGTATTGACCGGGCCATTCCCGACACCCAACCCTCGACCAAGCAGATTACCCCACAGGATTTCGTCGGCCAGACGATTGGTCTGCCGCATGAGGGTGGGCAACTCTTTATCCGTTGGCTGGCCGCTAAGTATGGCCTGCCGGTGGAGCAGATTTATACCGTCGTGGAAGGCTTTGACCTGCAACCTTTGATCAAGGGGACGGTTGACTATCATGTCGGTTGGATTCTCAACGAGCCACGGTTGGTCGAGCAAGCGGGCAACCGGAACTGGTACGCCTTGCTGGTGAGCGACTGGGGGTGGAACGACTACGCCGACCTGATGGTGGTGCGCCACGGCCTGCTAGAACAACAACCGGATCTGGTGAAGCGCTATCTGGCCGCCACTGCGCAAGGGTTGCAATACTTGTTGGACCACCCGGAAGAATCGGCGGATATTACCCTCACCTATGCCACGGCCTTGACCCTGCCACGGGAACTGGTGTTGCGGCGCTTTGAACTACAAAAACCGTTGATCATCGGCAACGATGGTCTGCCGCCGCTGCATATTGTGCCAGAGCGCTTGAATGCCCATGCCGCCGTTTTGATCCAACAGGGGTTGCTTAAACTGACGGACAATCCGCCGGCCGTTGCGGGTGCGCCGGCACAGACCATTGCCGTCCAACCGACCGGCGACCCGGTGCAAGATGTCGCCAACATCCAGACCGCCATTGACAACGCCAAAGACGGCGACACCGTTTTGCTCAAAGCGGGAACCTTCAACTTTGGCGACTGGAAAACCAACCCGATTGGCGGTGGCATCATCACCATCACCAAAGGGATCACGCTCACGGGCGCTGGGGTTGACGCCAATGGCGCTCCGCAGACCATTATCCAGGGCGGCGGCTACCGGGCCAAAAATCATTGGGACATCGGTGAACATGGCGTCATCAACTTTGGCGGCGATGGCAAGGGTGGTGTGCTGGCTGGCGTTTGGCTGAAGGAGCCGCACTTCTATGGCGTCTTTATCAGCGGCTTTGTCGGCCAGAACCATACCGACATCACCGTGCGCAACGTCAAGATCACCGACATCTCCGTTGATATTCCCGAGTGGGATCAATCCACGGCGATTGGCCGCCCCATCGATATGGGCGCCAATGTGCCGGATTGGGGCAATGGCGGGCCACAGGGTACAATCACAATTGAAAACTGTGACCTTTCCAACATGGGCAGTGCCATCGACTTGTCCTTCCAAGATCCCGACAGCGGGACAGCCTACTATCTGAACCCGGACGGCACGGCGTTGGCGGCCAATAGCGAACAGGGAACGCACGCCATCGGGCTTTGGGTCAACCTGACCGCCAACTTTGTCGTGCGCAACAACACGCTTCACAGCCAACATGAAGGACTTGTGCTGGAATACATGAGCGGCAGCGGCGATATCCTGGTGACCGGCAATGAGATCGTGGTCGAGAACAATGGCCTGCCGCCCCATCTGCTGCGCGGCATCCGCCTGACGACCACCGACAAGGAAGGCTTCCCCTTTGCCTCGACACGCACGGTGCGCATTGAGAACAACCACATTCGCGTCGTGGGCGCTGGCGATGGCGAAGCCCCTGCGGTGGGCATGTTGCTCTCCAACGAGAACGGCGTTGAAGGCTTTGGCGCCAAGTATGTCATTACCGGCAACGAAATCGCGATGCAAAACGGCGACGCCGCCTTGGTGCTGGGGACGGTCTATCCACCGGCCACCCTCAAGCAGGCTGCGATCCGCGACAACCGCATCAGCGGCACGGCGCGCTACGGCATCCTAAGCGAAGAGGGCGCCGAGGGGTGTATGATCACCAACAACGACATGAGCGCCTTGGCACCAAGCGTAGCCCACGTCGGTCTCTATGGTGAAAAGAGCCACGATAATCAGGTAACCGGAGCCGGCAGCTACGAGCAGGCCGGCGGCGCGCATGATAATGTAGTGACTGGTTTCACGGCGAAGTAGTTGTAAGGAACGACTAACCACTGGATTGGGAGACTCACTCATCCAGTGGTTAGTCCGTTAGGGTAGATTAGATGATAGACTTAAATTAGTTCGTTGCTTTAGCTTTTCCTCTGCGCCGGTGTGTGCGGCGTGGCCGGCACAAACGGTCTTCACCAGCCAGCGCCTGACGCGCCAGCGCAGGCGCCTTCCGTTGGCGGTAATTGTCTTGATTGTTCATTTTGGGTCGAGTTGAGAAAGACCATGAGCAACAAATCTGGCACTTCAGCCCAAATCATTTCGTTGCCCAAAGGGGGCGGCGCCCTCGCGGGCATTGGCGAAAAATTTGCGCCGGACCTCTTTACCGGCACCGGCAATTTTACCGTTCCCATTGCCCTGCCGCCCGGACGCAATGGCTTCCAACCCCAGTTGAATCTGGTCTATAGCACCGGCGCCGGCAATGGCCCCTTTGGCCTTGGCTGGACTCTGAGCATCCCTGGCGTCAGTCGGCAGACAACCAAAGGGCTTCCGCGTTACGACGATACAAAGGATATTTTTGTACTCTCCGGCGCCGAGGATCTTGTCCCGATCGCAGTGGGCGCAACCTTGACACGCTATCGTCCACGCACCGAAGGGCTTTTTGCCCGCATCGAACATCACCAGGCGGCCCAAAACGATTACTGGCAAGTGTGGAGCAAGGACGGGCTGAAAAGTTACTACGGTACGCCTGGTGTAGCCGGCAACGATCCCGCCGTCGTTGCCAATCCCGACGACCGTTCCCATATCTTTGCCTGGAAACTAGCGCGCACGGAGGATGCCTTTGGCAATCGGATCGAGTATCTGTATGAGCGTGACACCGATCCGAATGATGGGCCGCATCACTGGGATCAATTATATTTGTCAGAGATTCGCTATGTTGACTATGGCGAGCCGGCCACCCCCCAGTTCTTGGTCAAGGTGCGCTTTCATTATCCCGACCGCCCTGATCCCTTTTCCGATTACCGGGCCGGTTTTGAGATCCGCACCAGCCGACGTTGCACGCAGATCGAGATTTATACCCACGCCGATAAAGAGCGGCTGGTCCGCACCTATGACCTGTGCTACCTTGACAGCCAAAATGTGCCTGCCGAACCGTTGCCGCGCAATGGCGTCTCACTGCTCAACAAAATAATCGTGGTGGGCCACGATGGGGATCTCACGGAAGCGCTGCCGCCGCTGGCGTTTGGTTACACCGTATTCGACCCGGCGGGACGCAAATTTTCAGCGTTGACGGGGCGTGATCTGCCGGCCCGCTCGCTGGCCAGCCCCGACCTGGAGTTGGTCGATCTCTTCGGCAATGGCCTGCCCGACATCCTGGAGATGAACGGCGTCGTGCGCTATTGGCGCAACCTGGGCGGCGGCCGCTTTGACCTGCCCCGTGCCATGAGCAATGCACCGGCTGGGTTGCGTTTGGCTGACCCCGGCGTGCAGATGATCGACGCCAATGGTGATGGTCGCGCCGACCTGATGGTCACGACCAATGGCATGGCCGGTTATTTCCCGCTGCGCTTTGGCGCCCTCTGGGATCGCCGCTCCTTCCAGCGCTATGCCGTGGCGCCGAGCTTCAATCTGGAAGACCCGGCGGTGCGGCTGGTCGATCTCAACGGCGATGGCGTGACCGATGCCATCCGCGCCGGTAGCCGGTTGGAATGTTTCTTCAATGACCCACACGTCGGCTGGCAGGAAGTACGCTTTGTTGAACGCCAGGCGCTGGCTCACTTCCCCAACGTCAGCTTTGCCGATCCGCGCGTCAAGTGGGGCGATATGTCGGGCGACGGGCTGCAAGCTATTGTCCTGATCCACGAAGGCTGTATCGAGTATTGGCCTAACTTGGGGCATGGCCGTTGGGGGCGACGTATCACCATGCACCCTAGCCCTCGCCTGCCGTATGATTTCGACCCAAAGCGCCTGCTCTTGGGCGATGTGGATGGCGACGGTCTGGCCGACCTGGTTTATGTCGAAGACACGAGGGTCACACTCTGGCTCAACCGGAGCGGCAACGGTTGGAGCGATCCTGTCACGATCCACGGCACGCCGCCGGTGACGGATATGGACGCTGTCCGCCTGGTCGATCTGCTCGGCAGCGGCATTGCCGGCGTGTTGTGGAGTCGGGATGCGGGACCCTATGGCCGGGGAAACTACTGTTTTCTGGATTTTACCGGCGGCGTTAAACCCTATCTGTTGCACGAGATGGACAACCACATGGGCGCGTTGACCAGGGTTGAATATGCCCCGGCGACGCGTTTCTATCTCCAGGATGAGGCAGCGCCAGGGACGCGCTGGCAGACGCCGCTCCCCTTTCCTGTCCAAGTGGTGGCGCGCGTCGAGGTCATTGATCACTTCTCGCAGGGTAAGCTGACCACTGAGTACAGCTACCATCATGGCTATTGGGACGGTGTCGAGCGCGAGTTTCGCGGCTTTGGGCGAGTCGAACAGCGCGATAGCGAAACGTTCAGCACGTACCACCAGCCCGGTTTACACGGCCCTGCCCTGCCTTTTGCGCCGGTCGATGAGCAACACTTCTCACCCCCGACGTTGACCAAAACTTGGTTTCACCAGGGCGCCATTGAAGACGGTGCGGGCGGTTGGACCGAAAGCGATTTTACCGGCGAGTTCTGGCCTGGCGACCCATCCGCATTGCCGCGCAGCCCAGAAACCGCCGCGCTGCTTGCCGCATTACCGCCCCAAGCCCGGCGTGATGCATTGCGCAGCTTGCGCGGTCGTATGCTGCGCACCGAACTGTACGCCCTGGATGAGACAGAACGCCAAGCGCGACCCTATACGGTAACTGAGCAGCTTGCCGGCGTCTGCGCCGTCGTCGAGGAGGAGGGGGGCGCAAGGTTGGTCCGCGACCGCCAGGGCTTGCCGCCGGCCTGGCGGGCTGACGGTGCTACCCAACCGATCTTCTTCCCGCATACCCTGGCGCAGCGCACCACCCAATGGGAGCGTGGAGACGAGCCGCTCACTCAGTTTTCCTTTAGCGCTGACTATGATGCCTACGGCCAGCCGACGCTCCAGATTAATCTGGCTGTACCGCGCTGGCGCGGGCGAAATTTTGACGCCGTGACCGCCATTCTCCCGGCGCAGGCCGAAATCGACACCCAGCCGCGCCGTTATCTGGCCACCTTTACGCGTACCGCGTACGCCCAACGGGATGACCCGGCGGGCTACATGGTTGACCGCGTCGCCAAGACCACGACCTACCAACTCGGCGCAGACCAGGATGATGCGACGACGCCGGACTGGGCGCGCCGTGCTGTGCCGGCGGTTGTCACGGCAATCAAAACCGGCGCAATGGGCAGCGCGGCGCTCCTCATCGGCCAGACGCTCAATTACTATGATGGGCCGGCATTTACGGGCTTGCCCTTCGGCCAACTCGGCCCCTATGGCGCTTTGGTGCGTAGCGAGAACTTCGTGCTACCCGTCACCGATGCGCAGGGTCAGGATTTTCTCGCTGGCGTCTACGGCGCGGCGCGACCGCCCTACCTGCTGCCTGGGGGCGCGACGACCTGGCCTGCCGACTATCCCCCCCACTTTCAAGCGTTGTTGGCGCCAGAGGCCGGTTACATCTTCTACCCCGGCGGCGACGAGCATGACGCCGGTTACTTCGTCGCTGGCGAGCGGCGTCAATATGATTTTCACAGCACAGCGGCGCGGCCACGTGGGTTGCTCACGGCCAAGCTGGATCCGCTGGGGACAACAGAGCCGGTGACACGCACTACCCGGATTGCCTATGACCCGTACCAACTGCTGCCGGAACGGGTGATCGACCCGGCTGGCCTGCTGACCACGGCGACCTATGATTACCGCGTCCTGCAGCCAACCAAGGTCACTGACCCCAACGCCAATGTCACCCGCTTCACCTTTACTCCACTGGGGCTACTCAAGGAAAGCTGGGTGTGTGGCAAGTTGCGTGGTGAACTCGCCCATGAGGAGGGCGACCGCACCCGTGCCAGCGTGCAGATGAGCTATGACCTGCTCGCCTACGCACGCACACACGCCGAGCCGGCCCCGGCGTGCCTCCCAGTTTCGGTGCGCACTCTCCGCTTTGTCCACCATGACACGGCGACCGGGCTTGCTGACGATGAGCGTGAGGCCACAATCACGACGGTGGAATACTCTGACGGCTTTGGCCGGCTGCTACAGACGCGCACCCAGGCCGAAGATCTGCTCTTTGGCGCCGCGCGTTACAACGGCGAAGTGCTGCCGGTTGACCAGGCCGACCGCGAGGGTACACTGGCGCCGGTGGTCGGACAAATGAACAGCGACGCCAACAACCCCAACGTCGTCGTGAGTGGCTGGCAGAGCTATGACAATAAGGGACGGGTGGTGGCAAAGTTCGAGCCTTTCTTTGCCACTAGCTGGGCCTACCGCCCACAAGGGACGGAACAGGATTGCCTGGGGCGCACATTGCAGAAAGTGACCATGTTCTATGACCCACGCGGCCA
Organism: Caldilinea sp. CFX5; assembly: GCA_021405325.1. The sequence goes on from QWII01000046.1 coordinate 29,441, forward strand.
GGTCATGCGCACGTTAAACCCCGATGGCTCCGAGCAGCGTGTGATCTATGGTGTCCCGACCGATCTGGATCATCCAGAGCAATTTACACCAACAGCATGGGCGGCCTATACCTATGACACCGATGACAATGCTGGTCGCACCCACGGGACCAGTGCGCGCAGCTACGACCACTGCTGGAATACGCCGGCCAGCATTGTGATTGACGCGCTGGGCCGCACCGTCGCGGCGACGCAACGCAACCGCCCCTTGCGCCAAAGTGCAACAGAGCCGCTGCCGCCCGTCATTGAGTATCACACCTGGTCAACCTATGACCTGCGCGGCAACTTGCTGACCGTCAGCGATGCGCTAGGACGGTTGGCGTTCCGCTATCACTACGACCTGGCCAACCGACCGTTGCGCAGTGACAGCCTTGACGCCGGTACACGGCTCATGGTGCTGGATGCCGCCGGCAACGAGGTCGAACGCCGCGATAGCAAAGGCGCGCTGCTCCTGCACACCTATGATGAACTGAATCGCCCCACCAATCTCTGGGCGCGCGATGGTGCCGATCAGCCGTTGACGCTGCGCGAGCGGCTGCTCTACGGTGACAGCGCGCAAAGTGGGCTGACCGAGCCGACAGCCAAAGCTGCCAACCTGTACGGCAAACTCTATCGTCACTATGATGAGGCGGGACTGCTGACCTTTGAGCAGTACGACTTCAAGGGCAACATGGTGGAAAAGCTGCGCCAGGTCATCAGCGACGCTGCCATCCTTGCTACTTTCCCGCCCGTCAACGACCCATCAGCGGACTGGCGTATCCAGGCGTTGCGGGTCGATTGGGCGAATGCGGCGGCCACCCTGCTTGACCCAGTCGAGTATCGTGAGAGCTTTGCCTATGACGCGCTCAACCGGATTCAGCAGATGCGCTATCCTCAGGATGTCGAGGGCGGGCGCAAGCAACTCGTACCGCACTACAACCGCGCCGGCGCGCTGGAGCGTGTTACCCTAGATGGTGCGCCCTATGTCGAGCGCATTGCCTACAACGCCAAAGGCCAGCGTGTCCTCCTTGTCTATGGCAATGGGGTGCTGACGCGCTACGCCTACGACAGCCAGACCTTCCGCCTGGCGCGGTTGCGCAGTGAGCCATGTACCGCCACAACAAGCGCGCCTACCTATCAGCCAGCCGCGACCGACCAACCGCTACAAGACTTTGCCTACGCCTATGATCTGGCCGGCAACATCTTGCGCATCACCGACCAGACGCCGGGCTGCGGCGTGCGCAACAACCCGGAGGCGCTGCTCTTCCCTGAACTGAGCGCAGCCATCGCCGCTGGGGATGCGCTGGTGCGACGCTTTGCCTACGATCCCCTCTATCGCCTGACCGCGGCAACCGGGCGTGAGGCGTTGGGCATCCCCAGCCCGCGCCCGCCTGCCGACCTGCCGCGTGAAGGCTACAACTGGGGCGCACCGGGCACGCCATCGCCCGAAAATGCCAGGGATCGCACCCAACTCTACAGTGAGCAGTACAGCTACGACCCCGCTGGTAATATGCTGGCTATGCACCATGCCGGCAACAGTGGGGCTTGGACCCGCCACTTTGGCATGGGCGGGCTGACGCCGCAGGTATGGAACGCCGCCTGGCCAACCTACGTGACCGGTGTTGCCTGGCTCGATCCGCCGAGCAACCGGCTGACCCATGTGGGCAATGATGAGCCAGGCACACCACAGACCCACTGCTTCGACGAAAATGGCAACTTGATCCGGGAGAATACTGCCCGCCACTTTGAGTGGGACCACAGCGACCGCATGAAGGTCTTCCGCACCCAGGTGGCGGAGGCCGAGCCGTCGATCCATGCTCATTATCTCTATGACGCCGCCGGCCAGCGCGTCAAGAAGTTGGTGCGCAAGCAGGGCGGTGGTTATGAAGTGACGGTCTACATTGACGGCGTCTTTGAACACCATCGCCTGGCGACGGCGAGTGAAACCGCCGAGAACAATACCTTGCATGTAATGGACAACCAGAATCGCATTGCCCTGATGCGCGTGGGTGCTGCCTTTTCCGACGATGGTGCGCCTGAGACGCAAATAAAATATCACCTGAGCGACCACTTGGGTAGTAGTAATGTGGTGATCGGCGGGCAGACCGTCGCAGACGGCACATATATCAACCATGAAGAGTACTTTCCCTATGGCGAGACCAGCTTTGGTAGTTTCGCCTGCAAGCGTTACCGGTTTACGGGCAACGAGCGCGACGAGGAGAGCGGGTTATGTTACCATGCAGCACGTTACTATGCCCCATGTATTGTAAGGTGGGTCAGTTGTGATCCATTGAGTCTCGGAAGTATGACGAGTGCGTATTCTTATGCAAATAGCAGGCCAATGATCGAGACAGACAAAACTGGTCTTAACAGCAACGTGGACGAAAACACTCTAGAGGTACAAACACAGGTTAGCGTAGGATCTGAACAGAGTGAAGTCAACTTGGCCATAGTTCAGTTTCAGCTCGGCCAGGTAAATACGAAAGAAGAAGCAGAGAAAGCTGCACAGTTGGCCAAAGTACATGGTGGTCAGCGACCTCATCGGATACTATCCTATCTGAAAGATTTTGGTGAAACCCGACTTTTACAGGCCTTGTTCCAGGCTGCGCGGCAGTCGAATCTGGATGTTGAATTTGTTACTGCTGTCGCTTTTGCCGAAGGTCTAATTTTATGGATGCCTAAATACTATAACAATCCAAGCGCAGAAATTGATGGGTTTAGCTATCTTGGCACGGATCGGTTTGCGAAGGAAATCACTACTATGAAGCGTGAGGGATTTCTGCGCGCAAACTATGGGACAAACGATTATTATATACTAGGGACTGCTACCGGTGAAACAGGCGAAGTGCATCGCAGAGTAATTTATCGAAATGTGGAAGCAGGTATTGAAGCTCTCGCTGCAATGCTACGATATCGCCAATCATTGCTGCTTGCTGATTTTGAGCGTTCAAATATACCTATCGAAACTCTATCACAAGAGCAATTGAATTACTGGACATATGTTTACTACAATGCTGGTGTTGGTGGGACAGTTGATCCAATGGGAAAGGGCAGGGGAATTATTGCTGATCGAATTGCCGTAGGCGAAGGTCTTCGAGTACCACGGGAGCCCTTCGGGGCCAAATCAGCACTTGCTAATGCACAGCGGGTTATAGCAACTATGAAACTGTTGAGTTGGGGAGGATTACGCGATTATCAGCATATCCCTTCACCCGTAAAACAGTTCTGAGAGTCTATGTCACATTAAGGGGAATAAATCATCATGTCACAGCTAAAAATCGCAACCTTCAACGTCGAATGGATGATCGCTATCTTTGGCGGTCTGTGGAACGAGTGGCAACCGCCCACCATCCCCGATACGTTTCCCGGCAAGAACCTGGGTGGCATCCACCTGGACCCCATTGCCGATGTCCCGGCCCTGTGCCAACGCATCGCCGGGGTGATCCGCGACTGCGACGCTCAGATTATCGGCATCGAAGAGGGGCCGCCGCTGCAAGCGCAGATGGAAGTTTTTGTCCAACGCTTCTTGAACGACGACTATGTGGTTCACCATTCCAATGCCAAGTCGCAGTCGATCTGCGCCCTGGTGCGCCGCGACCTTGCCGATCGCGTGACTGCCTTTCCCCCCGACGGCGCCGAGACCCAACCCCTGCGCGCCAAGACGCGCTTCTACCCGTGGGGTTGTATTGCGGAAGCGGAATGCAAAGCCCATCGCTTTGATCGCACGCCCCTCGTGTTGAGCTTCCGGCCCACGGCTGACCAGGAACTCAAGCTCGTCGTGGTTCACACCAAGTCCAAATATTCGCTGCTCAAGACCATCGAACAGTGGGAAAACCGCGAGCGCGAGGCGATCCAGGATGCTTTGCTGGCCCGTGAAAAGCTTTCCGCCGAGATGCTCTGTCTGCGGCGCTACCTCGATGCCCAACTGGCGCCCGACGAGAACCGGGCGCTGGTGGTCATGGGCGATTTCAACGACGGTCCCTTTGCCGAGTTGATGGAACGCGAGTTCCTGATCCACAACATTGTCGACGAACTGGCCGGCTCGCTCTTACAGCCCATGCGTCACTTCCGCCACGCCATGACGCCGGCAGTGTTGGCCACCGCCGCCACCACCCGCTTCCCCGATCCGCTGGAGGGCGGCCAAATGGTCGAGGAGTTGATCGACCATATCCTGGTCTCGCCCGGCATCTGGCAGGGCAAGGCGCCTTTCTTGCTCAAGGAAAATTCATGCCAGGTCGAGAGCGCCGCCTACGACAGTCATAACGACGACACGGGGCCGGTGCGCCAACGCGGTCTGCGTCCAAGCGATCACAAGCCAGTGTCGGCGATCTTTACCTATTGAGCGCGCCTGACGATCACGCTGGCGCCGCTTATGCTGCGTTTCGATGTTCGACCATGCAAGGAGATAAACTATGCCAACGGCCAATCTTGCCATTACCAAATTAGGAGAAGCGACTGGACTGGTGATGCCCGCTGCCGCGCTTGATGGATTGGCTCAGCAAGGGATCAAAACCCTGGCCGACATTCGACGCCAGCGTGGTCTGCCGGCTACCATCGAATTGGCGCCCGAAGTCCGCGCCAAACTCGAAGCGCACGCCTATCTCAGCCTTGTGGCCGACGATCCCCAGACCAGCCAGAAGTTGATCGAAGGTAACATCGGCCACATCACCGCGATTGCCGGCATGTCCAAGGCCAACTTTGTGCAAAAGGCGCAAACCATGGGCGTCAGCGCTGAGCAGGCAGCGACCATCCACGCTAAAGCCGCGGCGACCCAGGCGATCCTGCACAATGTACTGACCAGTGCGCGGACAGAATTGGCCAATGACCTGCGCGCGCCGGACAAATATGGGATGGATGAGTTCTTTGCACGCCAGGGTGGATATGATGAACGGCTCTCCGCCGTCAGTCCGGCCGCGTATCTGGCTGATTTGTTGTATTACATGATGAGTTATGCGAACTCAGGTGGACTGCTGGGTGAGTACTTCGATAATGAAAAATTTGAGCAAAAAAAGTTGGAACGCCTCGACCCAGTGATTGAGTTCCACTGGCAGCAAGGGTCGCCCGATCCTGCGATTGAACCTGGCACATTCTCGGTGCGATGGACAGGCTTTGTCACACCGCTTTATTCTGAGACATACACGTTTTTTACAAGATCCGATGATTGTGTTCGTCTGTGGATTGACGACAAGTTATTAATCAACAATTGGACTCCTCATGCCGAGACCGAGAACTACAGCACAATCGATCTAAAGGCAGGCCAAAGCTATCGCATTAAGCTTGAATACTACCAGGGGACAGGTGTTGCAACGATCGTACTTCTGTGGATGAGCCAAAACCAACCTAAGGAGATCATACCGACAAGCCAATTGTCTGTCTACAGTACCCGAGAGGTTAACATTGATTTCCTCCCAGATAAACTACACCAATCCTATCGGGATCTTCCCCTGTCACCGGAGGAAGTTGATCGCAAAGTCAGACAAATCCGGCTCTGTGTGGAAGTTTTGAGGGGTGATCTGAGTACACAAGCCCTAACCAATCCGCAATTCAAAGCGAGCTATCAAGCATATTTGATGGCCGCCTACCGTACCCTACTCAACCAAATCGGTACATCGTTTGATGAAATTCGTCTGGTCAAAACTGCGCCTGTCGAACAGCGCCAGGCCCTGGCTGACCGTTTGGGCATCCACCTCAGTGTGCAGCGCCCAGGTGAGTTGGATGATCTTGATCTTGATCCTAAGCGGATCACCGAAGCCGATCTGGAACGGTTGTTTGGCTTGGTCGATACGACTCATGACTTTCGGGCAGAACGTGGACATATCACTGGTGATCCAACCAGGCAGATCAAGGCGGCCGTGATCACAGGGATTGTGCCGGGGGTAAGTGCGGATGAACGGGGAACCATCTATGTCACGCTTACCACAGAAAAACTCGCAAGTGGCAAAAACAGGGTTAATGTCAAACTCTTCCGCACAGCGGCGAGAAAAGAACCCCAAGACGTGGTTGTATGGGGTGAGTCTATGGCTGATGATATCCAATTCCCAATCGAAATCACCCTTTCAAACACGACGAATATCAATTATAACGTGACCGGCGCCTTCATCATTGACCATGCCGAGACAATGCCTAATGCCAATATTGCCATTGAACATGGTAGTGCCTTGGTTGCGTGGCGGCGGGTGAATTTGCGCCAACAATGGCAAGCGCAAGATTGGCCAGAGGATGTGTACTCGCAACACACGCTTCCTGTGATTGACCCCGATCTGATTGGGCTGGATGACATGCGAATTCCTTATATAGGTGCAACTCGGTCTTTATGCCAGCATCGACAACAGTGGGTTTCGCAAGGGATTAACGAGTTGAGGGAGCGAAAGAACACGCCATTAAGCCTAGATGCAGTGTTCCAAAGAATGTACGAATCCGTGACCTATAAGTTCACAGTAGGTGAACAGGAAAGCTCGTACACCCCTTGGCAGACACCGGAGAGCCAGTTTGATGGTTTGCGCAAAGCGCTTACCGGCGGCACAACAGCAGAGGCAATGACTGCCCAACAGCGGATTCAGAATGAACTCAAACTGACCGTGGCTAGTTTTACGCGTTTGCTTGAAATCCGCGATAAGTATTTACGGTGGAAAAACGATCCTGCCAACCCGGAGGTCACGGCGGTCACTGATGCAGAATGGGAAGAGTTCTTTTCGATTCTGGTACAGGCCCAGAAGGCATGTTTTTATAGCGCCTGGTGCGAGGAGGAGCAACTACTTGTGCAAGAGTTGGCGAAGCTACCGCAGAATCAGACGGAGGTGCTTTTAAGCCCCAAATATTTTTGGCTTGCCCTCCATGAGTCGGAATTACCCCGTTGGCGGGCCAGCGCGGAAGCGCGCCAAACTTGGCAACAGACCTTGCGCAGCCGCAGCCAGCCGCCGCTGCTTGATCCAGATTTGATCGACGAAAATGATCTGGCCCAACCTGCGATGGGGAAACCTCTCACCCTATTAACTGATCGCAGACAGTATTTGGCGCACAGAAAACAGCTTATGAACCGTGGGCGAGCTTATTATTGGAGAATGTGGCAGGAGGATTGGAGTTTCCTGGAAAGTTCAGGGCGAAGAATAAATCCTAGTGGCGTGGCGATGGACGCAAGTGGGAACGTGTACGCGGCTGAGTCAGGAAGACATCGCGTTCTAAAGTTCGACCTCAATGGCTGTGTCATACAGCAGTGGGGCGGAACAGCTAGCGCCGCAGATGGGCAGTTTACTGATCCGCACGGCGTTGCCGTGGATGCGATTGGCAATCTCTATGTGGCTGATACTGGAAATCATCGCATCGAGAAGTTTAATGCCAGCGGCGATTTTGTGACCAAATGGGTGGCTGCCGCCGATCACCCAGATGACCAATTCAATTATCCTGCAGGCATAGCTGTCGATGGCAACGGCAACTTGTATGTAGCTGACACCTTCAATAACCGCGTTCAGAAGCTAGATGCCAATGGGGGCTTCGTGCGGCAGTGGGGTGGGCAAAGCGGAGACGGTGATGGACAGTTCAACGCACCTAGCGGGGTCGCTATTGATGGCAGTGGCAATTTGTACGTCGCCGACACAGGCAATCATCGCGTGCAAAAGTTCGGGGCTAATGGCGTGTTTTTAAAAAAAATAGGTGGAACACAGGGTACTGGCAATGAGCAATTCAATGTCCTGATTGGCATTGCCATAAATAAAAAGGGCGATGTATATGTGGCTGATACTGGCAACGGCCGCATTCAGATATTTAGTGCCGATTTGGAGTTCCAGAACTCGCTAACTGGGATGAGAAATCCGCGTTGGATTGCATTCAACGATGCAGGCAACCGAGTACATAGTGAACAAGATAAGCTTATAGTTTTTTTCGGTGAACGGACGGCCGAATTGCGATATGTATTAGCAGCCAATTGGGCTAGTTCGTTCCGAGAACTGATGACACTAGTTGCTGAACGCAAACAAGGCAACAGCATCTCGGCGCGCCTAGACCAGCTTGGTTTGAGCGAGGCTGCCTTTGCCTATCTGGTACGCGCTCACGATCTGTTGATCGCCGGGGAGCCACTACAGGATGCCGAATGGGATGAGGTGGACAACATTGCGGTGCAGTCCCTAAAGCAGCGCGAATTTGCTGCTTGGCGCAAAGAGGAAAGCGATGCACGCATCACCCTCAGCCCGGATTTCTTCAAGATTGCTGAGACGGAAACGATCGTCCTCAACCGTTGGCGTGCCAGTGCAGAAGCGCGCCGCGCCTGGCAGGACAAACTGCGCAGCCGCATGGATCAAGATGCGACCCTCCTTGTGGGTCTAGCTGAAGCGGTAGACGCTTGTGAGGAGGCGACGCTGCCCTTCTTACGCGATGCTTTGGTAGCAGCGTCCAGTGAAACCGCGAAAGCACTGAGCGACCGCTTGCTGATCGACTTTCAGGTCGGCCCTTCCCTCAAAACAACCCGCGTCTCCCAAGCGATCACGACGTTGCAAAGCCTGGTCTTTGCCTTGCGGGCGGGGCAACCCGCTTTATGGTTGACTTTGGCTGATCCTGATTTTGAGGAGCGCTGGCGATGGTTGGGATCGTATGAAACGTGGAAAGCGGCGGTAGGGGTCTTCCTCTATCCTGAAAATATCTTACTACCAGGCTTACGACCAAGGAGCCACCAGACCCCTGCATTCCGTCAGTTAGCTGGGCAACTGCTCCAGTCGCAATATCGCTTCGACGCTGGTACTGCACTCAATCTGGCGCACAAATACATGAATTATGTTAACGATATCTTTAGATTGGACACAAAAGCTGCTATATACGACAGTCAGGGAAAACGGGTATATCTATTTGCTATCGCAACCCTCGCAAGCAAATCCGTCTATTTCTCATCTTACGATCCTCACGGCTTCGAAGGGTTTGCACAAACCTGTTGGATTCCACTCTCCGCTTTTGCAGATAAAGACGCTAAGCCCGGGAACTCAAGTGCTGTTGTTGAAGATATCCTAGGCGCCATTCCGTGGTACGATGAAGAATCCTTCATTTATTTGTTTCTCAAGATTCGTCAAGGTGTACATGGGAAACTCGCTTTTGTAAAGTATAACCTGAAGACTGACATGTGGGATTCCGAACTGTCGCCGTTAGAATTGCCACAGGAAAATGCTAGATTTTCCATCGCAGCAGGACTTAGCCGTCAGACGAAAAATCCAGAGCCACTCATTGCAATAAGTATAGATCATAAGCTCTATATTAGAAAGATAAGAAGAAACTCCTGGGAAGATGGCGATTGGAGCAAGTTCGAAATGGATTTCGAAGACGAAAACGCTGATCCGCCGAAACAGTTTACCAGTTTATTGGCCATGATCCCCTCAGGTGAATTCACCTTCGATATCATTGCACAGGGGGGTATTGGGTCACGTGGGTAGGTTCACTGTTCTGGCAACTCCACGGTCAATATCTTATTGATGTATTCTGGAATGAAGGCGACAAGACTTACTATAAATTTGCGTACGAACTACCAGATCAGAAACACGAGTTCTCTACCGATTGGCGACTCACAAAAGTGATTGGCTTAGGAAACTACAATAGTGCTAGTCAATACGCGCCCACGGTAATCATAGGGCAGCCCCGTGCAGACGCGCGGATCCCATTAACAACATATCGCACTGAAATTGAGTTGCTGATGAACGCAGTAATTCCTTATCCAAGCAGTCTAGAGCGTTGCTTGCCTATTATACCATTTGGCCCTCGGCTTCAGGGAGAAATTACATTTGCGCTTACTCCAGATCTTCTACGACGCTATTCTCTGGATCTGGGGAATCTGTTTCGGACATATACAGAAATTGGCTACCCTGAAGCAGTTCAGATCTATCTTCACGAGACATGTTTCTTCGTTCCACTCGTAATCGCCTTGCAATTGCAAAAAGCGCAAGAATACATCGCTGCGCTGAGTTGGTTCCGGGCCGTCTATGACTATATCACCCTTCAGAAAATTTACTACGGCCTGGTCGCGGAAGAAACCGGCGCCACTGGCTACGCTAGACAACAGGATTGGCTGCTCGATCCGCTCGACATACATGCCATCGCCGCAACCCGCCAGAACGCCTATACCCGCTTCACCTTCCTCGCCATCATCCGCTGTCTGCTCAATTATGCCGATGCCGAGTTCACGCGCGATACAGTTGAAAGTCTGCCCAGGGCGCGCATGCTCTATGAAACTGCATTGGAGCTTTTGCAACTTCCAGAACTGAAGCAAGATACGGACATCATCGGCTACTTGGAGACCACATTGGGCGTCAGTCGTAACCAGATCGGATGGCGTCAGATCCTAACGGATATGAGTCACGTCACGTCCTGGGCGACATTACGAAAAACGATAGACAACGTCCGCCAAATTATCCAAAATACGCCTGATGAGCCATCTCGTTTCGTGGAGATCAGGAAGGTCGTTGATGCTGCCTCGCACAGGCAGCGCCTGCTCACGATAGGGTCGCTATTCGAGCAACAGCGACAAGCATGGTGTGAACTCCCCAAACGTCTGCTAGGTGGTGCGGAGGTCGAGGACGCGGTTCAACAAGCGTTGCTGCGATCAGGGTACACCGCCGATGCAGAATCAGGAATCATGTTACAGGCGAAGGAGGCATTGACGGTACGCGGTGGCGGCGCCGGTTATGCCTTCGCCATTCCACCGAACCCGCTTATCAAAGCCTTGCGCCTACATGCCGAAAACAACCTGCGGAAGTTGCGCCGAGGGCGCAACATTGCCGGTATCAAGCGCGAACTTGAGCTTTACGCCGCGCCTACGGATGTGTTGAGCGCGCTGCCCACCATTGGCGCTGGCGGGCAACTGACACTGCCGATACGCAATGCCCCCTCACCGCTCCCCTACCGCTACGAATTTTTGATCGAGCGGGCCAAACAGTTGGTCAGCCTGGCCGCTCAGATGGAAGCTGGGTTGCTGGCAGCGCTGGAGAAACGCGATGTGGAATCATACAGCTTGCTCAAGGCGCGCCAGGATGCACGTCTGGCCCGCTCCGGGGTGCGGCTGCAGAGTCTACGGGTGAATCAGGCCAAAGATGAGGTCCGATTGGCTGAACTGCAAGGGGAGAGTGCCACGAAACAGCGGGATGCATATACCGATTGGATTGAGGCTGGGCTTAATGCCTACGAAGAGGAGATGCTTAATGCTTACGAGACAGGTGCGACAGCGCGAAGTAAGAGCGCGTTTTATAGCGCCGGTATCCAGGTCGCCCAGGCTTTTATCTCCGCTGCAGCAGGCGGGGTAACTGGAGGAGGAGCTGCCGCAGGTGCCGCAGCGGTTTCGTGGATGGCAAAAGAACAATATCACACCAATGTTGTGGCTATCGGCTCTGAGGCGCTAGCTCAGACGGCAGCAATTTGGGCAAGTCATGAGCGTCGCAAGCAGGAATGGGAGCTTCAGCGCATCTTAGCGGATATGGCGATTCAGATTGCCGGTCAGCAGCAAAAGATTGCTGAAGATGGCGTGGCGATCATTGAACAGGAAAAAAACATCGCTCAGATGCAGGTCGATCATGCCGAACAGGTTGTAGAATTCCTGAATAACAAGTTCACCAACGTCGAACTCTACGACTGGATGAGCGGCGTGCTGGAAGGGGTCTACAGCTACTTCTTACAGCAGGCCACCGCCATGGCCAAGCTGGCGCAAAGTCAACTGGCCTTTGAACGCCAGGAAGCACCGGCGGCTTTTATCCAGGATGACTACTGGGTGGCGCCAAGCGAAGGGCAGATGGGCGGGGCCAGCGAAACGGCCACAGATCGTCACGGGTTGACCGGTTCGGCCCGTCTGTTGGCCGACCTCTATAAACTCGACCAATATCGGGTAGAAACCGAGAAACGCAAGCTGCAACTGACCAAAGTCATCTCGCTGGCTCACCTGGCCCCCTTCGAGTTTGAACAGTTTAAGGAGAGCGGCGTCCTCACCTTTGGCACACCGATCGAACTCTTTGACCGCGACTTCCCTGGTCACTACCTGCGCCTGATCAAACGAGTGCGCACCTCGGTTGTCGCCCTCATTCCGCCCGCACACGGCATCAAGGCGACGCTCTCTACCGCCGGCGCCTCGTGGGTCGTGGTCAAGAATGATGAACTCTTCCAGCGCATTGCCCGGCCCCGCCTGCCGGAGTCAGTCGCGCTCACTTCACCGGTCAATGCCACTGGTCTCTTTGAGCTGGAGAGTCAACCCGAAATGCTCTTGCCCTTTGAAGGGCTAGGCGTTGACACACTCTGGGAGTTCCGTATGCCCAAAGCCGCCAACCAGTTCGACTACAGCACCATCGCCGATATTTTGTTGACTATTGAGTACACCGCCCTCGATGACTGGGACTATCGCCAGCAGGTGATCCAATCCTTGCCGACCCTGTCCAGCGGGGAGCGCCCCTTTAGCTTCCGCCATCAGTTTGCCGATGCCTGGTATGATCTGAACAACCCACCCCAAGGTGCAAAAGCCGTGACCGTGCGCTTCCGCACCGAACGGGCGGACTTCCCGCCCAACCTGGACAGCTTGCAGATCGAGCAGGTGTTGCTCTACTTTGCCCGCAAACCCGGCGTGACCGACGAAATCCCCGTCACCTTGACCTCTAAGCCCGCCGGCGGCCCGGTTGCCCTGGGGGGGGCGGCTACGTCCATCGACGGCGTGATCAGCACCCGGCGCGGCAACGCCGGCGCCTGGGCGCTATTGATTGGCAGCACACCGGTTGGTGAGTGGGAACTGACCTTGCAAGACGCGGCGGTCAATTTCTGTAAAGAGGAGAAGATCGAAGACCTTCTCTTCGTGATCACCTTTGCCGGTCGGACACCGGCCTGGCCGGCATAGCGAGCGCCGGCGATCGGTGAAACAGCAGTAGGAACGGGCAGCGCATGCAAGGTAAGTGTAGCTTGTTTTTGACAAATCAATATATTTGAAATATATTTAAAATATCCATAGCCGATGAATCTTTTTTCGCACGTTTTGCCAGGAACCAGACCCTTGTTGACCTATCCATCACCCAACGAATTGCCTGGGGACGAAGAACTGCAGTTGAGTTCATTGAGCCAGCAAGCCTATCAGCGGCTGCGCGACAAGATTGTCATGCTGCATCTGGCGCCGGGCACGCTACTCCAAGAGGCCACCCTCATCGAGGAGTTGCAACTGGGACGCACCCCCATTCGGGAGGCGGTGCAACGGCTGGCCAGCGAGGGCTTGATCACCTTGCGTCCCCGCCGTGGAGCCTTTGTGGCCGATCTGAGCATTACCGACTTGCAGCAGATCTTTGAAGTGCGCCGGGTGATCGAAGGCTATGCCGCCACCCTCGCCGCCGAACGCGCCACCGCCGCCGATTGCGCTGCCTTGCGCGCCGCCCTGGCGCAACTGCACAACGGCGACAGCAACGGCGATACCCAACGCCACATGGAAATGGATCGCCAGTTCCATCGCGCCTTGGCGCGCAGCGCCCACAACAAATATCTGGAAACAACCCTAAGCCGCCTGTATAACTTAAATTTACGCCTTTGGTTTTTAGCCCTGGCCAAGATCGGCCCCATGCGCGAATCGATTGAAGAACTGCAACGGGTCATCGCCGCCATCGAACGCCATGATGGCCCCGCCGCCGAAAGTGCCATTCGTGATCACATCACCGGCTTTCAAGCGCGGATTCGGGCCATTTTATAACTGAAGAGATTGAGAGATAAAGAGATTGAGAGATTATGTCCACTGCCTGGCTAATCTCTCAATCTCTGAATCTCTCAATCTCTTTATCTCTCAATCTCCCCCTTTCATCCAACGGAGGACACACCATGAGTACATTCCCAACCCACGCCAATGCTGTTATCATCGGCGCCGGCATTGTGGGCAACAGTATGGCCTTTCACCTGGCGAACCTGGGCTGGAAGGATCTTGTGCTGCTGGACAAAGGGCCGCTGCCCAATCCGGGCGGCTCGACCGGCCATGCGTCCAATTTCATCTTTCTGACCGACCATTCCAAGGAGATGGCCAAGTTTACCCTGGACAGCGTCAAACAGTACAAGGAGCTGGGCGTCTTTATCCAGAGCGGCGGCATTGAGGTGGCGCGCACCATCGAACGCGCCGAGGAACTCAAGCGCCGCCTCGCTTCGGCCAAATCCTGGGGTATTGATGCCGAGTTAATTTCGCCCCAGCGCGTCAAGGAGTTGGTGCCCTTCATCAACGAGGAGATCATCCTGGGCGGCTTCTACACGCCCGGCATTGGGACGGTGGATTCGTTGCGTGGCGGCACCATCATGCGCGAAAAGGCGCAACAGATGGGCGCCCTTGCCGTCTTTGCCAATACGGAGATCCTGGATGTCCTGGTGACGAACGGCCGGATCAGTGGCGTGCGCACCACGCGCGGCGACATTAAAACCGAGACGCTCGTGGTCTGCTGCGGGATTTGGAGTCCACGCATTGCGCGCATGGCCGGCGCCTCGATCCCGCTCACGCCGGCTGTCCACCAGATGATCAGCGTCGGCCCGGTGCCGCTCTTTACCAAATCCAAGGGCGAGATCGAATACCCGATCGTGCGCGATATGGATGTCAACGGCTATGAACGCCAACATGGCAGCGACATGGAGGTCGGCTCCTATGATCACCGCCCGATCCTCTGGGAACCCGATGACATTCCCTCGATTGAGCAGTCCAAACTCTCGCCCACTGAGTTGCCCTTTACACAGGAAGATTTCGACCCCTCGCTCGAACGGGCGCTGGAATTGATGCCGGAGATTCTCGGCGACCCCAGCGTCGGCATCCGCTACGCCATCAACGGCCTGCTCTCGCTCACGCCCGATGGCTTCCCGCTGCTGGGCGAGACGCCGGAGGTCAAGGGGTTGTGGTCGGTGGCGGCCATCTGGATCAAGGAAGCGCCCGGCATTGCCCGCGCTGTGGCCGAATGGATGACCCACGGCAGCTCGGAGATCGACTTCTCCGGTTCGGACATTGCGCGTTTCTATAACCATCAGATGACCAAACTGCACATCCGCAGCCGCACCGCCGAGGGTTTTAACAAGACCTACGGCATTGTCCACCCGCGCGAACAGTGGGCGACCAATCGCAACGTGCGGGTCAGTCCGCTCTTTGAACGGCAGAAGGCGTTGGGCGCGGTCTTCTTTGAGGCGATGGGCTTTGAGCGCCCGCAATGGTACGAAAGCAACGCCAAATTGCTCGCCAAATACAACGACCAACTGCTGCCACGCAAGTATGAGTGGGATGCCCGCTGGTGGTCGCCCATCATCAACGCCGAGCATCTTGCCATGCGCGACAATGTGGGCATGGTCGATCTTTCGGCCTTTGCCATCTTCGACATCACCGGCCCCGGCGCGCTGGCCTACATGCAGAAAATGGCCGTGGCGCAGATGGATGTCGCCGTTGGCCGCGTGGTCTACACCTCCTTGCTCAACAACGCCGGCGGGATCAAGGCGGATTTGACCGTGATGCGTCTGGGCGCCAACCATTTCCGTATCGTCACCGGCGTCTTTGACGGGCCGCGCGACAAAAAGTGGTTGAGCGATCATCTGCCCGCTGACGGCTCGGCGCAACTGAGCGATGTCAGCTCTGCCTGGACGACGATTGGCGTCTGGGGGCCAAACGCGCGCAAATTGGTGCAGTCCGTCACCGAGGAAGATCTGTCCCACGCCGCCTTCCCCTTTGCCACTTGCCGCACCGTGGACATGGGGCCGATCCGCACGCTGGCCTCGCGCATCTCCTATGTGGGCGAGTTGGGCTGGGAGATCTATGCACCGATGGAACAGGCCGGCCGCCTCTGGGATCTGCTCTGGGAAGCCGGGCAACCGCTGGGGGTCACGCCGGTGGGCATTGGCGTCTACGGCACGACGGCCCGGTTGGAAAAATCCTATCGCCTCTATGGCGCCGAACTGGAACTGGAATACAATCTGGTGGAAGCCGGGCTGGCGCGGGCGCAGGTCAAGCCGCAGGACTTTATCGGCAAGGCCGCCTATCTGCAACAGCGCGCTACGGCGCCCGCTGCCACCCTCTGCACCCTGACCGTCGAGGAAGCCACGGCCAAATCGGGCTTCAAGCGCTACATGATGGGCCGCGAACCGATCCTGACCGCCGATGGCAAGCCGATTGAAGATGCCCACGGGCGCCGCTCCTATGTCACCAGCGCCGGCGCCGGGCCGTCACTGGGCAAACATCTCCTGATGAGCTACCTGCCGCCCCAATATGCCAAAGTGGGGACCAGCCTCAAGGTGGAATATTTCAACGAGCACTTCCCGGTGACAGTGGCTGCCGTCGGCAACACGCCGCTCTTTGACCCGGAGAATTTGCGGATGAAGGGATAACCCCACCCCAGCCCTCCCCAGCTTGGGGAGGGAGCTACCGTTTCGTCGAGGAGACCACGGTTCCTCCCCCAAACTGGGGGAGGTTAGGAGGGGGTAAGGGTTCCATGAAGGGATAACTATGTCATGAACATTCTTGTCTGTGTCAAACGGGTGCCGGCGACGGGGGGACGCATTGACCTCACGCCCGACAGTCAGGCCATCGACACACGCCATCTCGGCTTTACGATCAGCCCGCATGAGGAATGTGCGGTAGAAGAAGCGCTGCAACTGGTGGAAAAGCACGGCGGTTCCACCACCGTCTTGACTCTTGGCCCGGCCGCCGCCGAAGAACAACTGCGCGATGCAATGGCGATGGGCATTGATCATGCTCAATTATTAGCGATTGATGACGGCGACTGGGACGCCGGCGCCACCGCCGCGGCCATTGTCAACGCCATTCGCAGCGCCCATCCGGCCTATGATCTCCTGCTCTTTGGCAATGAGTCTGCCGACAGTGGCGGCTATCAGGTGGGCATTCGCGTCGCCTATGCGCTGGATCTGCCCTGTGTTACCGGCGTCAAGGCGCTGGAAATTGCCGGAAACAAAGCCATCGGCAAACGTGAGATCCCCGGCGGCTGGGAACTCTTTGAAGTGGCGTTGCCGGCGCTCTTTACGGTGAAGGAGGGGATCAACCTGCCCCGCTATCCTTCCTTGCCCGGTCGGCTCAAGGCGCGCAAAAAGCCGGTGGAGCGGAGCCAACCGGCTTTTGCCGGTAACCGGCTTGAAAAAGTACGGTTACGCCTGCCGCCGTCGCAAACCGGTCAAGTGGAAATCCTCGGTTCCGGTTCCGAGGCTGCGGCCAAAGCCGTGGCGATCTTTCGCAAATTGGGGGTGTTATGATTCTCGTCTTTGTTGAACACGACCGCGGGAAACTCAATGAACTTTCGCTGCAAGCGCTCACCCTGGGCCGTCAGGTAGCCCAACAGACTGATGGGGCGCTACAGGTTGTTACTGTTGGCGAAGCGGCACGCGCGTTGTTGCCGCGTGTAGCTGAATACGGCGTCGGCCTGGTTCATTTGGCCCAAGATTCACGTTTGGATGACTACGCGCCAGGGGCTTGGGCGCAATGTGTGGTTGATCGGATCACGGCGCTCCAGCCGCAGGTGGTGTTGGCCGCCGGCAGTGACCGCGGTAACGAAGTGTTGGCCCATGTCGCCGCCCGCGCTGATCTGCCGCTAGCCGCCAACTGCACCGAGGTCACGCCTGGTGAGCCATTTCTCGTCACGCGCCAACGCTGGGGCGGCAGCTTGCTGGAAGATGCTAAAGTTCATGGCGCCGTCAAACTGCTCACGCTGGCGCCCCATGCGATTCAGGCCGAAGCTACCGCTGCGTCGCAAGCACCTGCCATCCAGGAATTTACGCCGGCGTTGAATGAGAAAGATTTTCGCGTCCGCGTCACGGCGCGGGTCGAAACGACGGGGGGCAAGGTTTCGCTGGCCGATGCCAAAGTGGTGGTCGGCGGCGGACGGGGCGTCGGTAGCGCCGAAGGCTTCGCTGTCTTGGAAACGTTGGCGGAACTGCTCGGTGGCGTGGTCGGCTGCTCGCGGGCGGTCACCAGTCTCGGCTGGCGACCCCATCTCGACCAGGTGGGGCAGACGGGTACGCGCATCGCGCCGGAGATTTACATCGCCTGCGGCGTGAGCGGCGCCATCCAGCACATGGTCGGTTGCAAAGGGGCCAAACAGATCCTGGCGATCAACACCGACCCCGAAGCGCCGATTGTCGCCCGTGCCGATTATGCGATTATTGATGATCTACATAAGGCGATCCCGGCGATCTGTGTCGAGATTCGTAAAGGGAATGGGTAACGGTTTTGCCGCTGGTCACTTGCCATCACGCATAAACCTACTTGCAGACAAAAAAGTCCGCTGACCATAATCAGCGGACTTTTTCCATTCTGGTTTTTAGCTATGACTTTGCTCGATCTGTTGCGTTTGCCGCGAAATGGCGCGACTGCGCCAACGGGCTGGTACGGCGCAGATTACTTCTTAGATGAAATCCCTCTTTTCTGTGCTTTCTTTAGCATTTTCTCTACATCTGTCCACAGTTCTGGCGTTTCAAGTAATTCAGCAAACTGGCTCACCCAAAACTTGATGCGTTGATGATCTAACTCCTTTTGCATCGCAATGACGGCTTCAATATCCAACATATCTTTTGGGCGGTGAGCAACCGCTTTGAGAATAATCAAGTCCTCTGGTGTAGGTAGACGGATTTGAAGAGAACCTGTCTCATACGCTTGGCCACGTTCAACCGCTTCAACTTCAAAGGGCAAAAGGCCAAGCGATATATCAACATTAATGCCGCTCTCTTTATGTTGTAGGAGAAGGACGCGACTTCGGCGCGCAAACTCTTCAATATCAGGAATCCGTGAACGTAAGCCCTCTTCTTTGGCTATTTCTAGCAGTTGTGGAATATCTTCCAAGGCTAACAGCATCATGGCATCTGCGTCGGCAGTTAGCCTTGGTTTCCCTAGAATGCTGGCTGCTATGCCACCAATGATTACGCCTTGATTCCCAAAGCGCGCAATTAGGTTTTGGAGCGCTTGAATCGGCGCCCGCAACGGTTCTAAGATGCTGGATGAGGTCATGGTTGTTTTTCTTGATGATTTGACAGATAAAGACTTCGCAACCGGTTCCAGCGCTGCCGAACAATCTCGATTTGTGTATCACTATTACGGTGTAGCAGCCCTAGCCCAACCGCCATGCGCAGTAAAGAATTCAACTTCTGCCAGCGCAGCGCAGGTGACATTTGCTGTTGCTCTTTTACTTCCACTTCAGCTACGGACTGCCAACGCTTTTGATAGGCTTGTAACATTGAGCTATCTAGTTGCATAAGGATTAACCTCAAATGGTATGAATCAACTCTAACGGTGACACCACGCTAATCTGTAAACCAGGAATGGTCTTTGCCCTGCGCTGGAATACGGTGATTATATCACAACAAAACAAGTATCGCTATGTCCCTGCTTGATTGCTACCGAACATGCTTGGCGCCCCATCTCGACCAGGTGGGGCAGACCGGCACCCGCATTGCGCCGGCGATCTACATCGCCTGCGGCGTGAGCGGGGCTATCCAACATATGATCGGTTGCAAAGAAGTCAGCTATTCTTTAGCAATAATTATTTTATTGGCTTCTAAAACCTCAGCAGAGTCAAGTTTTAGTTTGTAAGCTCTAATTAGTTGCTTACTAAAGGCCTGTGATGACCGAAACCATGAACGAATAGCAAGTAGAATAACAACTAAACCGATAACGGCCTCATAAGTAACGATAACCCAAATGGACCCGCCGAGCATCGGTTGAAGTCGGTGAATGGTAAAAGCAACAGACGAGAAAGTTATCAATAAAAAATTCAAAGCTGTCGATCGGCTCAACCTAACCCGTGTTCTTACATACCCAAGGTACTCTCGTGCAAACTCGCGATTTTCACTATCCATTAGTTGCATTACCGTAAAACGTTTGCCTGAAAGCCCTTCCGCTTTCAAAACTGAAGAAGTTACTCGTTTTTCTACACTCTTAAAAATGTCATCTGCGAGATTATCTATAAAAACACCAAATGGGTAAGCCATTGCTAGTAAGAGTGGCAGTACAAACGCTTCTGTTCCCTTTAATTTATTAATGTCAATCCAGTGAAACCCAAACAAAGTAAACACTAGCAGCGCAAACCAGGCTAGTGCTTGGACTCCACCGATCAAATGCTCAATTAGTAAGGCCGTTGTTGTCATAGTGAAGATTTTTGTAAGGTATTGGGCGATTGCCGAAGAGTAGTTTTTGTATAATCGCTTCACTAAAGCTATGCACGAGATCGCCAGGCAGTTCCCGGTATAGAGCTAGGCGCCGGTCCGAATGAAGAGCTATTAGGCAGCAACCTTTTCGGTGTTAACAGCAATTTCAAGTGTGTTGAATAACTGTTGCAGAGATAATTCGCGCTCAAAACCGGCAACATCTTGGCGATCACACAGGGCAAGCAGGGTGCGCAAATCATCCGCTGTGCGCACAGTTTGAAAAGATTGGGTCGGTACAAAGTAGACTAAGCTTTTCTTATCGAGGTGGAGCAAATTGAGAACGTTGTTAAGCGTGCCTTTGCTTTTTCCATCCCAAATCATATCAAGGAGCATCAATTCTCCTCATGGGTTGCCAGATAGGCTTGCGCCAAATCAGCATCGATCTGCTCATTATCGACGCCTGTGGCATATCCCAAGTTCAGCGCGCCAAAGTGACTCTCAAAGCGTTGCCGCGCCTGTTGCTTTGCCGCGTCACTCTGCTGCTGGCCTTTCCCTTTCATTCGCAAGCGTTGAGAAGCAGCAGGCAGCGCCTCGAACTCTGCGATCAGACGTTGAACCGCTGTACGCACTAACTCGTCTTGACTCGTTCCTACTTGGCGGGCCATGACATGTAAGATTTGTTGCTCGTGTTCCGTCAGCGTAATATTGGCAGTAAGTACCATGGTCTTACACCTCCATGAATTGACTCTATATCTATGAAAGTATAACCGAGCAACGCATTCTAGGCAATCAGCGAAAGGAGGAACTTTTGTTTGCTGAATTTCCTAGCAGCCGTTCAAGCTTTCACTATGCGCGGCTCCTCTACCGCAAACCGCAGCAACCCCCAACTCAGCGTCCCGATGACTGCCGACAGCACAAACATCACCTGATAACTCAGCACCCCGGCCAGCCACCCCCCAATCAACGGCGCCAGCGCGCCAGCGACACCGGGAATGGTATTGGCCAGACCGATGTAAGTCGGGCGATTTTCGGCGTCGGTAAATTCATAGACAATGGAAATGCCGGAGACAAAGACGCCGGCATTCACGGCGCCACGCAGGAAAAAGATGGGGAAAAACCACCACGCGTTCGGCGCCACGATGGCGAGGACCAGCGAAAGCACACTCACCGCCATACAGATTTCCAGACTCAACTTGTGACCTTTGCGGTCGGCCAGAAAGCCGAAAAAGAGATTGGCCAGGGCCAGGCCAATCTGCAAGGCGACGGTAAAGCCGCTGGCCTGTGCATCCGGTAGCTGCCAGCGCTGGACTGAATAAACCACCAGAAAGCCGGTTGCCATGCCACTCAGCGCAAAGATAATCTGCGTCAACAGATACATGCGAAAGTTGCGGTCGCGCCCCAGTACCGCCGGTAGGGAACGCAAGTATTCCAGTTGCGAGACGGCGGGTTTGCTGCTGTAGACCGCCGGCTCACGCGTGAGTGAAATAAAGAACCAGGAGATAACCATGCAGACCGACGCCACGGTAAAGGCAATGACATACCCAAGGGGAAAGGTGTAACGGTCGAGGACAAAGGGCAACGCCAGCGCACCGAGAACGCCGGCGCCATTGCCGATAAAGTTGGTAATGCCAAAGAAGCGCCCCCGGTGTTTGACCGGGATGATCTTGGCAATCATATCCTGCCAGCCGACCACGATCATGCCGACGCCAAAAGCGTGCCAGCCATAGAGGACAAAGAAGAGAACTAATGCCCAAAATGGCCGACTGGTCGCCAGGAAATAGGCCATCGGGGCTAACAAGAAAATGGGCAGTCGTTCCAGAAAAAAGCCGATGGTCACAGGGAAGAACTTTTTCAACGGCGCCCGTTGCACCGTATTGGCCATAAAGATTTGCGGCAGGTAGATACCGACTGCATTGAGAAAGGGGATCAAGCCAATCAATAGCGGATTATCGGTAAAGTGGCTCACAAAGAGGGGCAAGATGACGGTGGATGAGATAAAACTCATCCCCAACCAGAACCACGCCCCATCTAGGGCGTTGACCGTAAAATTCCAACGATAATTTCGTTCGGCTGCTGCTTGCGCCGGTTCTTGCCCTGGGGCGGTATTGACTACGACGTCTGTCATTCGTTCAACTATCCTTCGTTTAACTGTGAAATTTGGAAATTGGTAAAACGAATCGCCGTCCCGTCCGGGTAGGCGCTGGGGTCGATGAGCCGTTCGATATAGCTGGCGGTAAAGAGACCAATCTGCACCGGCGCCGTTGCAATGAAGTCTAGCTGTCCCACGCTGAACCAGGTCGCACCGTCACTGCTGCAAAAGCCGCGCATGTGATCACCGGTTCGTTCCAAGCGCAGATAGATCGAATCCCCAGGGAGGCGCCCACGCCCGATCACGATCTCCTTGCGCGCTACACAGCCTTGCAGGGCGACTTCAGCCTGGCCGCGCGTCCCCCAGTCGAGGCGCAGGAAATGCCACTTGTCCTGCCAGAGCAGCAGCCCGCCAATCGCCGGGCGATCCGCCAGGGGACGCTGACACAGCACCTGCACCGCCCAATCGCCCGTAATCGGTTGGAGCAAGCAAGGCGACGTCAAGAAGGCGTCCCACAACTCGCGCACGTTGGGCGTCTGGACCAGTAAGCCATCGGTCGTGCTGACCACGGCGCCGCCAGCCGGATCGCGCCACTGCCAGGGCGCCGCCAAGCCGGCGGCAAAGGTCGTGACCGTGGCGTTGTGATCCACGGTGGGCGACGGCTGGGCTGGGGTCAGATGCCATTGGACGAACGGGCTATCATGTAGCGCCGGTCGCTCTGCCCGAAACGTCGTACAGAACGCTTGGAAGGCCGCGGGATTGGCCAGGGCCGCCTCTAGCCCAGAGAGCGCATTGGCGAAAAGGGAACGTGTGAGCGTGCGATAATTGCGAAAGGCAATGCTGAAGTCAGGGCCACCCATGGCGATAAGCGCTTCTGTAAAGGAATCACGCGCATTTTCATCGTGGCCGTCGGCGAGCCAGGCATAGGCCAATGCAACGAACCCTTCCGCGGGGTTGATCGCCAACGCCCGGTATTGGCTGAGGGCTTGTTGAAGCGTGGCAATCGCCTGATCGAACGCCCGCTGCGCCAGGTAGACCGCACCCAACCAACGGGTCAGATCCGCCAGATGCTCCTGGTTCACCGCCGCCGCCTCCCAGACGGCCTGTTCCAGCGCGCGCTGCGCCTGGTCGAGGTGGCCGTGTAACAACGACAAAACTCCGCGGTCGGCATCAAGCCAGTTGGCCCGTTTGCGATCCCCGACTTGCTCCAGTAAGGTACGCGCTTCTTGTACCAGTCTCTTCACGGCGGGCCAGGGTTTCCCGCTCATGACCTGGGGAATGGCGTAGACCGCTTCGCCATACCAACGTAGATCCTGGTAGTGCAAGGCCTTGCGTTGGGCATTCTCCACCCAGGCAAGCGCATTGCTCAGATCTTTGTCCCGAAAATAGGCCATGGTTACCAAGCCATAGGTCGGTCTGAGTTCTTCGGTATAAGGCGCCTGTTCCAGGAAGCCAACCACCTGGGCAACGGTTTTGCGGAAGCCGGTTAAATCGCCGAGCAAATCGTAGGCCCAACCGATGACGCCGTATAACATGGCGGCTTCGGTTGACGCGCGATCCGCGCCCAAGCGCGCCAGCCCGGTTTCAGCGATGGTGAGCGCTTCTGCCGGGCGTGGCTGCCAGTTGAGGAGTAGATCCCCCAGCCAAGCGCAGAGTTTGGCTTCCAGAGTAGCCGGTGCTTGCACCGTCTGGCTAAGGGCAATGGCTTGGCGCAGATACGCTTCCGCGGCGGCATACTGGCTCATGACCGCCGCAAGCTGGCCGAGACCGGTTAACGCCGCCAATTGTTGGGCCTGTGTCTGTGGTGTCGTCGGTAGCGGTTCCAGTCGTTGTAATACACGCCGGAAGTAAGTCGCGGCTTCCTGGTTGAGATCGATCCGAAGGTGATCCGCACATAGGGGGCCAGATTGTCGGCATAGTGTTGTTCCAACGCATCCCCGGCGCGCCGGTGGTACTCCTGCCGCCGGGGCTGTGGCAGCGCCTGGTAAATGGCATCGCGCACAAGCACATGGTGAAATGAATATTCGGCCTCCGGGAAGGCGCGCTCCTGGTAGATAAAGTTCTTCTCGATCAAAGGCCGTAACGTTACCGGTAAGTCAAGCGCAGCGGCGGCCATACGTTCAACGAGGGTCGGGCGAAAGAGCCGTCCCAACACAGCAGCCAGTTGCAGGAAGTGGCGCGCGGCGACCGGCAATTGGTCACAGCGGCTGCCGATCAACCCCTGCAAGGTCTCCGGCACGGTAAAGGTGGGCGCGTCGGCGTGCGCCTGCCAGGTGTCGCCCTGGCGATAGAGTTGCCCACTGTCGATCAGCACGCGCACAAGCTCTTCGAGAAAGAGCGGGTTGCCCTGCGCCTTATCCAGGATCGCCGTCCGCATGGTCGCGGGCAGCGCCTCAATCGCCAACAAGGCGGCGACCAACTGGCGACTCTCGGCCGGCGTCAGTTCTTGCAGGTGCAGTTCGGTAAAGCGTTCCGGGCAATGGCGGCGAGCAATGGCGGCCAACTGACTGTCGGCCTGGGCCGCTTCCGGCCGGTAGACACAGAGCAGCAGGAGAGGCGTAGTCGCCAGCGTCGGCAGCAGCGCCGTGATCAGATCCAGCGACAAGGCGTCAACCCACTGCAAATCTTCCAAAACGAGGACGGTCGGCTGCATCCGGGCCAGCGCCGCCAATAGCTTTGGCATGGCTACCAGCGTGCGTTGGCGCAACTGTTGCGGATCGACCTGCGCCAGCCGCGTGTCCCAGTCATCGCCAAAGCGTACCGCCAGTAACTGCCCCAACAGTGGTCCAATCTCAGCCACGTCTGTCATCTGAAGATAGCTCTTGGCGGTCAACTCGTCTAACGTGTTGCGCAGGTTGGTAACAAAGTGCGCTTCCTGATCCGCTCCCTCGGTACTCCAAAATCCCCGCAAGAGATCGGCAAAGACCCAGTAGCTGCTGGCACTGGCAAAGGGCAGCGCCCGCCCCTCCAACCAAAGGATTGGCGACTGGAGATTAGAGACGGGAGACTGGTGATCGTCTGACACTTCTTTGAGTTCTTCGACCAGGCGCGATTTGCCGACGCCGGCCGCGCCGACGAGGGCGACCAGTTGGCCGTCACCACTTTGCGCCTTGGTGAGTGCAACTTGGAGTTTGGTGAACTCTTCGGTGCGACCGACCAACGGTGCGCGTAAACCTTCGACGCCGCGCACTTTGGCGGCGTGACTGTGGAGATGGCGCACCTGGTAGGTGGTGACGGGAGTGGCGACACCCGGTAAGGCTACGGTGTGCGGCTGGTATGCACAAAGGCCGCGAGTAAGCTGATAGGCGCCCTGGTCGAGCAAGATTTGATTGGCGCCGGCCTGGTTGCGCAGCCGTGTCGCCTGCCGCACCAATGGCCCCAGCACGGTGACGCCGCTTTGCCCGGTCAGCGGCGGTTGGCAATAGGCGGACCCACTGCTCACCCCCATCTGCACGTGCAACCCTTCGGCTTGGGCCGTGGCTTGAATGGCGACAGCCATGCGCACGGCGCGCTCGGCGTCATCTTCATGAAGCTGCTGCGCGCCAAAGAGAACCAGCAGATCGGCGCCGGGCAAGGGCGTCACTTGGGCGGCATAGGGTTGCGCGGCTGCTTCGACAATCGTCTGTAGGCGTTGGGCTGCAGTTGCCAGGGTAGCAAGCTGAACGTCGTCCGGCTCTAGCGTGTTGGTTGCCGGGGTACTGGTTAACCCAATGCTCAGGGCTGTCACCAGCCGCACCTCATCAGTGACTGGCGGTGTTGTGGTTGTAGGCGGCGGGGCGGTGGGCGTCTGCGCCACAAACTGTAGATCGCGCGGCGGTGGCGCCACCTGACGCGCCTTGATTTGGGTATAGAGCGCTTGGGTTTCCGCTTCCGGCGGCACACCCAATTCGGTGTCCAGGCTGTGGACACATTGTTCATATTGCCGAAGGGCGCTGCCCGGTTGCCCTTGCCAGGCGTAGAGTTGCATCAACCGGCGGTGGGCCGCTTCATAGAGCGGGTCGAGCGCCAGCCGCCGTCGTGCGGTAGCGGTGGCCTGGACATAGGCGCCCTGGCGTGTATAACCGTCGGTGAGACGGTCGAGCGCGGCGGCCAATTCATCGCGCAGGGTTTCGCCCTCAAAGAATTGCCAGTCGTCAAAGGCCGGGCTGTCCGTCAGCGAGAAGCCGGCCAGAAAATCGTCACGATAGAGGGCCACCGCCTGTTGGAGCAGCGGCAGACAGCGGGGGCAGACGGTATCCGCGCCATGACCATGTTCGCCACAGGCGGCCAACAACCGGCGAAATTCCAGCACGTCGATCCAAAGGCTTGGATCTTGCCGGAACGCCACCTTTTCCTCTTCGACCAGCAGCCACTCGGCGCCCAAGGCGCGGTTGAGGCCATGCAGGGTGCGGCGCAGATCGGTGCGGGCGCTGCGTTCATCATGCTCGGGCCAGAAGAACGCAGCCAAGGCGTCGCGGCTGTGGGCGCGCCCAGTCAATGCCAGGTAGATGGCGACAGCAAAGGTGCGCCGCCGGTCAATGGTCACGGGGATGTCATCGCGCGCCAGCCGGGGCAGACCCAGGAGATAAAAGGCTACTTGGGACATTGCGCCTCTTTACTTGTGGCAGGTTGATCAATCGTAGTTACGCTTTTCTGGGAATTGTATCACAAGCGGGCTGGAATGTCTTCTGTCCGCGACGAGGGGTTTATTGCCGAACTAGGCGCGTCAGCGACCAGTCGGCTGGTCGCTAACGCTCCCAGTTCGGAAGCTGACTGGTCGCTAATACACCGGATTCTGAAAGCTGACTGGTCGCTGATGCGCCCAGTTCTGAAAGCTGGCTGGTCGCTGACGCTCCCAGTTCCGATATTGCCCCCAACTCGAAATTCATTGCGACGCTCGCTGCGACGGTTGTGCGACGCGCCGGGTGTATTCTAGAGATGAAGCAATAAAACGAAGCTGGCGGTAATCATCAGCGATGTTCGCCGTCAGCAGATGGCTAGAGAGGAGGCTGTTATGTTGCGCTTACAGCGTTGCCTGACGATACTCGTGCTGAGTGGGTTGTTGTTAAGTGGTTGTATGCCGGTGGTCGTGCCGGCGCCGGTGATCCTCACCCCGGAACCCAATACGGGGGTAAGCTCGCCGACGGCGGCCGGGTTGACCACGACGCCCTTATTTAGCCTAGTCATCGATCTGGATGACCCGCGCGATATTGGCTCTGGTCAACTGGGGATTCGTTATGTTAGTGACTTCACCGGCGGCGCCGTGCGCGGAAGCAAGTTGCAAGGCGCGGTGCTGCCCGATGGTGAAATCTGGTATTTGATTCGCCGGGATAATATTGCGGAACTGT
This sequence comes from Caldilinea sp. CFX5, assembly GCA_021405325.1. Next base: position 56,951 of record QWII01000046.1, read on the forward strand.
TGATTCAGGGGGCAATGCAAACGGCGGATGGCGCCCTGATCGCCTTTCGGGCCAAAGCCTTCTCACGCGCTGCTCCACTGACGACGGAACAACTCTTCTATGCCGAACTCATTGACCCGTCTGACGCCTTCTTCCGGGGCGTCACCTTCTTTGAGACCGAGGCGCCGTCCTATGACTGGCTGAATCACGCCGTCACCATCGCGACCTATCATTATGATCTGGCACAGGTGGAGATTGCGGTCTATGCGGTTAGTTAGGTGGTGGCGTTCGACACGCCAGCCATTTTTTGTCCTCGTCCATGCCTGTGCAGGCTAAAAAGGCATGGACGAGGAATTTTTTGCTGTCCACACTGCACAGAAATTAGCAGAGCCAAGTGAACTCGCTACTTGACCAGGGGCGAAACTACGCAGATGGCCAGCCTGGGAATGACTGTTTCATGGTATCCTATAAGAATAATCTGCTAGATGTGGTTACACCAATAGATACTCACGACCAACACAGGCAGTAATCCATGACCGCTGTAAAAAGTGTTACTGCCTGGCGCTCGTCGGTATACCTACTGATTCATGATGGGGCAGCTAGGGGCGCCTCGCCGTTACTGACATTGCCATCTCCGCACCGGTTGCCTACATACAACACCATGCCGAAACCAGTAGACCGCAAGGCCGCCGCGGTTGCGATTGACTGACGCTGGACGACGCGACGACACGACTGCGGACTACCGGTAAGATTTGTGCGCTCCTTTGTTGTCCAAAAGGAGGTAACGATGAGAACGCAACACTATCCGCTCAACGCTCTTCTCCTGGTTGTGTTGCTCTGTGTACTGGTGCTGCCGCCGGCAAACAGCCTCACGGCCACGCCGGTTGCGCAAGCGCCGGTCGCGGCAGCGACCAATGACACAGCCAACGTTGTTTTGCATGAAGTGATGCCGAAAGCCGCCACTGGAATGGTCGAGTGGATTGAGCTACACAACACGGAACCCTTTGTGGGCAAACTCTATTTGCCATTCATTGCCCGTGCGGCCACGAGCAGCGCCAATGCCGCCGCCGAATCGTCGGTTACCGCCGACGCCGCGCCTGCCCTGGTCGCCGGGGCGGCGGTAGCGATTTCCGGTTGGCAAGTGCTGAACAAAGCGGGTCTGCTCTACACCATTCCCGCTGCGCTGCCCCCGGTGCCGGGCGGCGGCTTTGTGATCATCTATTTTGATGGTCAAGGCCCGGCTGCCGATCAGCTTCAGTTTGTCAATGGCGTGGCCAAGTTGCACACGCCGCCAGGCGTCGTCAATGTCTTTGACGATGCCATGGATCAGGTGGCGCTCTACACCGGCAACAGCCATGCACCATCCACCTTACATGACTTTGTCGCCTGGGGCGCGCCGCCGCAGGATGCCAACGACGCCATCAGCAGCGGCCGCTGGCCGGCGGGTGCTTATCTGGACTTTGCACCATCGGGCGGCTATGTGGCGCCCAGTGATCTGGCGTTGCGTTTACAACCGAATGAGGCGGTGGGCCGCTTCCCCGGCTATGATGATGCCTGGTCGATCTACCGCAGCCACCAGTTGACGCCGGGCGCGGCCAACCCTGTCCCTGATCCGCCCTTTAGCCGACCGGGGAACGGGGCGATCCTGGATGCGGCCAATGTGGTCTTGGGTTGGAGCGTCCTGCCCCATGCCGCCCGCTATCAGCTCCAGCTTGCCACCGACGCCAGCTTTGCCAATCTGGTCGTCAACACCGCTACCCAATATGCCGATTATCATCATGACGGGCGGTTGGGGCCAGGTGCTTTCTACTGGCGTGTGCGCACCGAAACCACTCAGGGTGAAGTTGGTCCGTGGTCAGCGCCGTTGACCTTCCAGACGCTGGACTTGAGCGCAGCCGTCAGCGCGGCGGGGGCCAATGCCGAAAAGACGCTGGGTATTGTCTGGCAGGTGCAACACAAGGACACCTACTTGCTGGATCTGAGCCAGTACAACCACTTTAGCGGCGAAGGCGCCTGGGATGCCCCCCACCCCAACGACCATCGGGTGACCGAACATGACAATCACTACTGTCAAGTGGCCGGCATGTCGATGATCAACTCGTATTATGGCGGTGACATTAGTCAGGAACGGCTCTCGTACTATGCGATTCGTGAGCATCCTGAATCCCATCGCGGCCTTGACCCCGACCGCGCCTGTACCTTCCCGGCCGATTGCACCCCCGACTTGATGGATGACTTCTGGGCGGGACGCAACAAGGGAATGGAGGCGCTCTCCTGGTCGCTGGGCTATGCCTGGAATGACACGAGCCAGATCGAGATGCACGCCTATCATCCGCCGACGACCACCATCCCCTTCAATGACATCAAAACTTGGATCGATGGCAACCGCCCGCTCCTGGTGGCAATCCCCGGCCATATCATGGTCGTCGATGGCTATCGCACCGGGCCGCCGCAGCAGATCCATCTGCTTGACCCGTGGACGGCGGCGCAATGGGTCGCCTACACCAGCGGTGACATTCAGAGCATCAACTGGATCGCCGTCTACCAAGCGCCCGGCACAGCCGGCGCCCCACCGGCTCCCCGCTCCGACGAGCCGAGCATCTGGACCGACAGTGATGGCGACGGCGTGCGTGACTTTGACGAAGTGCGCCGCTTCCACACCGATCCTTTGGCCGTGGACAGCGACGACGACTGGGTGCGCGACAAGCAGGATGTGCTGGAGACGGTCTACCGGCTTGACGGCGCCTATGTTTACACGCCAACCCATGCCGACTTTGACAGTGACGCCCTGCGCAAAGAGCGCGATTGGGACAACGACGCCGATAGTGCGCCTGATGGCTGTGAAGATAGCAACCTGAACGGCGGCTATGAACCGGCGCTAGGCGAGTCCAACAACTTTAGCGCCGCCAGCCACAACGCCTGTGTGCCGCGCTTTGCCATTCTCTGGCCGCGCAAGACCAGCCAGGCCAATGCCGGCGACCCCGGTTCCCCGGACAAAATCTTGGTGCAGGTGAGTACCGCCGTGCCGGCCCATTGGCCACTCGCCTTGACGGCCGGCGACTTTAGCGTGACGATTGGTGGTCAGAGCAGTGATGTCCTCACGGTCTATCCGTCCAGCGACACCTACTTCCTGGTGGTCAACCCCCACACGCAGAGTTCGTCTGGTCCCTTTGATCTAGAAGTGCGCTTAGGAACCCAGAGCGACACCCAAAGTCAGGCGATCTACTATCTGCCCAAGAACCCCAACGATGAGGTTGTGGTCATGGATCGCTCAGGCAGCATGTCCCTCGACGGCAAGATCGCAGCGGCCAAGAACGCGGGCAACGCTTTTGTTGATATGCTCAACGACGGCGACTGGGTGGGCGTGACCAGCTTTGCCACCACCGCCGGCACGGACTATGGGCTGCATGAGATCACCGGCCAGCCGATCCGCGACGCCGCCAACCTGGCGATCAACAACTTGATTGCCGACGGCACGACGGCGCTCGGCCAGGGCGTGCAGCAGGGCTATAGCCTACTCACTGCCGCCGCCCACAGTGACCACGACTGGACGATGGTGTTGTTAAGCGACGGCCAGGAGAACGAACCACCCTACTGGGCGGATGTGGCCGGCGGTATCACCGATGTGATCGTCCATACGGTGGCGCTGGGTGAAGATGCCAACCGCACGCTGCTGGAGAGCATCGCCGGCGCTAAGGATGGCGAATTCTTCTACGTCGATGTCAATCCGCCCACCCCGCCGCTGGTGGAGGCTGCCGGCGTCGATGCGGCTGTGGCGCCTTTCCTCGCTGCCACCCTCGCCAACCGCCTGGCCGACACCTATGTCACCATTGGCGAATTGAGCCAGGGCTGGCAACGGCTCTTTGAAGCGCACGGTCAGGCGCGCGAAGGCAAAATCTTTGACCTGACCGTACCGGTAGAAAAGGGTCTGCCGGGGATCATCTTTACGCTCAACTGGGATAGCCCCTTTGGCGATCTCCTCTTGCGTCTGCGCGACCCGAACGGCAATCCGGTGACGCCAGACATGGAGCTGCGCGCACCAACGCATCATCAACTGCGCGTGCAAAGTCCCCAAGCCGGCAACTGGACAGCGCTGATTCAGTTGCAGAAACCGACCGATGAATATCATCTCATGGTCTCGGCCAAGACGCCCACCACGCTGGTGGCCGCCGTGGGTGGTGATCCTAGCCAACGTGGCGTCGGTGACCCGGCGCCGATCTATGGCCTCCTGACCGACAATCGCCCCATTGCCGGCGCCAGTGTGGTGGCGTTGGTGGTTGGGCCACAGGGCAGCACCCTGCAAGCGCTCTTTGATGACGGCGTGCATGGCGACGGCAAGGCCAACGACGGTCTCTACGCTGCCGACTTCACGGCAACGAAAGCGGCCGGCGGCTATGTCGCCAAATTGATGGCGGTGGGCAAAAACAACGCCGGCGAGCCGTTCACCCGCTATGCCCAGGTTGGCTTCAACGTCCGCCATCGCGCCCTCTACCTCTGGGAGAGCGACCCCGAAACCGCGCTCGATGTAGACCGCTTGCTCGAAGGCAACGACTGGGTTGTCGATCGCGTCCACCTGCGGGCGACGGCGACGGTTGATCCACGGCGCTATGCGCTCTTGATCATCGGGCCGGAGACCGGCTTCCATGGCGGCTTCCACGCCCCGGATGTGGTGGGTAAGTTCCTCCAATATCCGTTGCCGGTCCTCGGCATGGGCGAAGGCGGCGCCGCGTTCTTTACCTTGGCTGATTTACAGATCAACTGGGGGAATGCGTGGTATTCGGATAACAACGAGGTCTTTGCCGTAACGCCCGCGGCGCGCTACTGGCACTTGCCCTATGCCATCGCGATTCCGCCGGCCGCGCCGCTGGTGACGCTCTATCCCAAGCCGCTCACCGAGCTGGGCGTCTTTGTACCAAAACCGTTGAGCAGCATGGAGTTGATCGCCCGTGAACGGAGCGATCAGAGCCACTATCCGGTCATCCGTGAGAATCGAGGTGAACGGGGCTTCATCCTCTGGGGCTACAACGCCGGGCCAAGTCAGATGACGGAGAATGGGCGGGAATTATTTGTGAATGTGACGCATGGGTTAAGGTGAGAATTGGGAAGGCTTGTTCCATGCACGCATACCACCTCCACATAACAGATGGAAGTGATGTGCGTGCATGGTCGCGCTATAATGTAGTTGGTTGCCTGTCTAGGCGAAATGAACCCATGCTGTAACTAAACCTCGCCATCCGGCTAGGGAGTGACTCGCTAGTCGGCTAGTCTATTGCTATTAATTTTGCTGTATACTGAGAACAGTTAATAACCTTACGTTCATCTGTTGTGTGTCGAACACACAGCCCTTCTGCGTCCCTTTGCATTGATTAGAGTTTATTCAATGGATGTGAATTTACTGATAAGCATCTCGTTGTGGCGGGTATGATGGTCGGTTTGACATCAAGAGGTGTCCAATCGTTTTGACATATCTCACCAGTTTATACAGGTGTGTTGAGATTATATTGAGCCTTGCCAGACTACTTACTATAGGTAAGATGAATTTTTATCGCAAATTAGCAAGATTATTTAGACTATGGATGCAAAGGAGGGCTTTATGTCACGCAAAACTATTTTAATTATGGGACTCTTGGTCACCATGCTATTCGCTATTAGTTGTGTTGCTCCATCTGCTCCAGATGGAGCTATGTCTGGAGGAGCAGCATCTGATACCGCCGCAGTCTCCGATACCCCTTCAATTGTAACTAGAGAATCTTGGTCTATGACAATAGGCGAAGCTGCCCGGGGGCTCTGCTGTGGTCGGAGGGGCTGTTGGACATGCGAAGAACCTTTCATGATCCTGATTCCTCGGGAAGAACTTCGTGCCACTATCGATAACTGGGTAAGTAATCAGTCTTTCAGCAGACCTGTAGAAGTAGTCACGGAGCTACAACCAGGAGAATCTGCTGACATCGTGATCCTTACCAAAGACTATTGGACGGCTATACCGGATACGCAGAAAGAATTCGATACCTCCAAGATTGTGAGTAATGACTTTTTTACGATCATTGTTCCTGACTCCGAATTGAGCAATGATGCCAAGTCGCTGATTGACGTATTACCTGCGATCACAATTCCTCCTCTATCTGAAGGTGAGGCCCCCCCTATCGATTTAAACAGAGATACAGGTTGTTGGCGTCAAGAGGGAGAGTGCTGCACTCTTTATTTATGTGATGCATGTGCGAAAATATGTCCTGCTTTAGCAGAGCCAATCACAGAAGAGACCCCTGTCCGGATCGTAGTTCCAGGGGAAGAAAACCGTTTGATCGTTGAAGCATGGATGGCCCAACAATCTATTACTGGGGCGATAATCGTCAGCGAACTACAACCGGGTGAATATGCTGATATCTCCATTTTTACCAATGAATCTTGGTTGTCAATACCTGATGAACAGAAGTCAGGCGATAACACCATAAACCTAAGTGACAACGATTTCACAATCGTTGCTCCTGACACCAAGCACAATGAACTCGCAACCAATCTATTGCAGGTGTTGCCTCAATTAACAGTGCCAGATGACACAAATTGACTGTATGATTCAAAGAAACCGAGATGTGTAGCAGGACATTCACATATTACCTTTGTTTCCCAGGGTGCAACATGTGAACATTCTGCTAGAAGGCAAGCTTGCAGTGGATTCGATGGTTGGCACCCAATGTATGTGTTGAGCATTATTGGGTGCTTTCCGTTCCTTTGCATACTTGTTTTCCTAATTCGATACGATATGGATCATCACTAGAAATCTCTAAGGCTTGTTTAATGAGAGAGCAAGCTTTTTCATCGTTGCCAAGTTCATGTTCTGCTTCAGCCAATGTTTCCATGGCAGCCACCTTAAGCATATCGTTGGGGGCGATATTCATAGCTAACTCAGCTAGGTGAACTGCATCTTCATAGTTACCTTTCACCTCTTCTACATATAGTGCTGCTAGATTAGTGGCAGCATGAGAGCAGAGATAGTTTGATATTTCGACGGAAGTTATCTTAATGAAATCGTCGGAACGCACTGGTGTACAATCGAAATTAGCACCAAGCGTATGGGCAAAATCCACATTCGCTTGCTCAAAATTTCCAATCCGCCCATACATAAGGGCTCTATTGTTATATATATCGTATGCCGATTTTATCTCTTCAGATGGAAGAATTTGCAAGGCTGTGGTGAAATCCTTGATAGCCTGTTCTCGGTAGCCTCTCTGAATCCCGGGATCTTGTTCTTGGGTTATCGCCCAAGAACCTAGTATTGATCCTCGTAGTACATAACCATCGGCTAAATTAGGGCCAATTTTAATGGCTTTATCGATATCTGCGATGGCATCTTCTAACCGAAAATCGTTAAAGTTTGTCAAAGCGCGATTATAGTAAGCTTCAGTCATTGATGGGTTGAGGTTCAAGGCGAGATTGAAATCTTTACGGGCTTGTTCATAATCACCCATTTGATAATACGCACTTCCTCTCAAAAGATAAAGATTTTCAATACCATCCGGGAATGGTGGTTGGACCTTGGATAGAGCAGTGTCAAAGGTGGTTTTGGCATCTGAAAACACCTTTTGGGTGTAATAATAAAGCCCCACAACGAAAGGAGCAAGAAAATCTTGAAGTTGCTTTGGAAGGTTTTCGCTAAAAAAAGTGTCAGTCGGTTTGGCTGGATCTTGATAAAAACGAGCTACCAAGGAATTAGCTGGTTGAACCAAATCAGTAACATTCACTCTGAGGCGTCCCTCAGATATGCGACCCCAAATAACATTGGCGGCACGAGTCTCTGAGCCAAGTTGGAGGGCCTCTTTTTCGCTCATTACTGTTTGCTCATGCTCCTCAATTCTTAGCCCGCTAGCAGGAATCACTACAGTAAATTCGTGCTTTAGAGCGTCTACAATTTGGTCGCGTGCATCGAATCGCGGGAAGGCAGATAGTGGAGGATAAAGTTCAGCAACGACAATTAGGTGTTCATTGACAGTGGCGGTTGGAAAAGATACTACTGATGTAGAGAAGGATTTAGAGGGGCTTGGTTCAATAGATTCTATACTGACCTCAATGATATCCGCTACAGTGCTAAGATCGGCTTCTTGTTCGATTATTCGCACATCCTCTTCATTCCACACACTCAGTCGAGCTTTGCTGGTTCGAAATTTCATGGGCAGCGATTTGAACTCTGCTTCTCCATTAGTATCTAATGGTTGTGATAGCGTCGATGCTTCAATGATTAGTTTCACATATCCGGTTGGTAGCGATCCTTCATGGGATCTGATTCTCACTGTAAGGCTAAAGCTATCCGTAACGGGAATCAAGTATAATCCACCCACAATCACCAGAATGGCTGCCACAATGGGGCCACCGGCGTCCAAAATTCCATACCCACTTTTGTGAGATAGCGTGGCATAAGACCGCATTGCCCCAAATACGAATGCAGCGAAAGATACACCCAGCGGAATAAGCAGGAAGTAGAACACCTGTTTATCCATTCCCTGACGAATCAAACGAGGGCCAACGAATACCATGAAAATCAACAAACCAACACTCAACAATAGACCAGCAAGACTTATGACAACATAGGTAAAAGGTGACAGAAGTTGAGCATCTGAATTATGTTCATCGTTATGTTGGTAGTTATATTGTTGGCGACCTTTAGCTGTGGAAATGGGTGGCATTTCCAATTTTTCAGCAGATGGCTCATCACTTAATTTCTTTTCCGTCAAATCAGAAACAAGTTGCTGGATGGCTTTGTTATTAGGGTTGTATCGATAAGCCGCATTGATCAGATCGATAACTTTATCGTTTCGCTCGGCCCAAGCTATCAGATTGAACACTACGGACTGGAGATTGGCGCCATCAGCAATCTTGTCAAGACTTTCGTTAAGTTCAAACCTGACCAACTGAGACAATGATTGTCGATCAAACCCATCTAATAGTGCTTGCTCGATTGCAGCAAGTCGATCACCAGACATCTGCATAGGATATTCCTACTTAATAGTAAGGGAGTTGCAAAGTAATTTTGATGTTATAGATATAAGTACATTAAGAATACAAGTTCCAACTTAAATAAGTATAACACTGAACACTATAATTTGCCGAAAGCCAAAAATAACTGGATAAATGGACAAAATTAGTTGGACAGCGCTTTGGCTCAGTGGTACAATGATACTGAGTAGACCGCAACGTAGCTGAGATTGCAACAGACCGACGCTGGACTACACGACTGCGGACTACTGATACTGTCTTCGCCCTATCATCGTTCTACTTTAAAACCGGATGAATGTCATTTATTCATCCGAGTGCAAGAAGATTGATATTTCGTCAATCTCCGTTTTGATGTTCGGGCAGAGTGCCTTAACGTTCTTGTCGGCGCACACCAGTTTCATTCCACAGGAGGTTTTCTCATGACAAACGAAAGCCGTGTATGTTTTGAACGCTTCTTTGGCCACGCAGAAGAAGCAGCAGGAAAGAACTTTTGGCCTGTTGGCGCTACCCTGACAGTTTCATTTCTGGATGGCGATCCTCTGGTAAAGGCAAAAGTTCGCTCCTATGCCAGAAAGTGGCTGCGTTATGCCAACGTGCGCTTTACCTTCCTGCGCAACCCGGACCCTATGGCCCACATCCGTATTTCGTTTTTGCAGGAGGGTTCCTGGTCAGCGGTCGGCGCTGACGCCTTGAACGAGGTCTGGTTCCCCCCTGGCGAGCCGACCATGAATTACGGTTGGCTCACGCCGGAATCAACCAACGAGGAGTACTCGAGTGTCGTACTCCACGAGTTTGGCCATGCCCTTGGCTTGGTGCATGAACATCAAAGCCCAGCCAGCGGCATCCAATGGAACCGCGAGGCAGTCATCGCCGACCTCTCTGGCCCGCCTAACAAGTGGGATTTGGCCACCATTCAGCACAATGTCTTCGACCGCTACACCGCTGCCACCGTCAGCAACTACACTGAGTTCGATCCGAAGTCGATCATGCTTTACGCCTTTCCAACCCATTGGACAGTGGATCAGATGACTTTCCCGATGAACTCGGTACTCTCCAGCGTGGATAAGAGCTTCATTGCCCAACGGTACCCGCGATAGACGAACCGGCAACACAAGAAGCGCCCTTTATCGCATGTAAAAATGCGCCTTCTTGGCGTTCATTGTTATAGACGGGAATGGTTGAAAGGGAGGTATTCTATGCCACGCCTGGCTCCGCAAAACGACAGGCTGACCGGCAAGCAGAAAAAGGACTTCCGTGAGGCGCTGCTTGATGCGTATCCTGCTCCGGCTGTTTTGGATCGCATGCTGCAGGATAATCTGGACAGTAAGCGGCAACTCGCCAATCTTAGCCTAGCCAACGATATGCCGACGATTGCCTTTGATGTGATCAACAAAGCCGAAACTGAGGCGTGGTCGCTTGAATTGCTGCTGGCGGCGCGCACCTCCAATCCGAACAACCCGGAGCTACTCCTCTTTGCGCAACAATTTGGGCTTGGTCCCGGCGTCTACGAACAGACAGGGGGTCTCGCTATATCGGACCAGCCGATTACGAACTTGCAGTTACAGAAGTTCGTCGTCCAAGCCAATGGGCTGAAGGATGTCGTGCAGTGGCGCGAAACGCTGGCTACGCTAGAAGGACAGGTCTGCCGGGTCGAGATCCCCAAGGGAACCCAATCAGACTATGGCACAGGTTTTTTGTTGGGGTCAAGCGTCGTACTCACAAACTACCATGTCATGCGCTTAGTGAAAGCCAAGCTGGTCAAACCGCAAGAGGTGATTCTGCGCTTTGATTATAAGCGCCGCAGTGATGGGGTAACGGTGAATGCGGGCGCAATGTATCGCTTGGCCGCCGACTGGTTGATCGATGAAAGTCCAAACTCCAAGCAAGACGAGACCGATGGCGAACCGGCCGCCAATGAGCTGGACTATGCTCTCTTGCGTGTCGAAGGCGAGCCGGGCAATGATCCGATAGGCGGACCGGCAGTTGCAGAAAAGAACCCCGATGCACCGCCACGCGGTTGGGTCAAAGTGCCGGCGGCGCCGCCGGCGCTGCCGCCGAACAGTTCACTCTTTATTCTGCAACACCCCAAAGGCGATCCGCTGAAGTTGGCCATTGACACCAATGCGATCATTGCGGTGAAGCATAACGGGCGCCGTGTGCGCTATCGCACGAACACTGACGAAGGCTCTTCAGGATCGCCCTGTTTCGACGCCAACTGGGACCTGGCGGCGCTGCATCACATGGGCGACCCAGCCTTTGGCCCGGCCCAGTTCAACCAGGGCATTCCCATGGCTGCCATCATGGCGTTGCTGACGGACAAAGGTAAAGCCGGCGAGATTGGCCAGTAAGCCCGCTGCATGGAAAGGAATTGATCGAATGCCACGACTGGCTCCGCAAAACGAACGCTTGACCGGCGGGCAGTTGAAGAGCTTCTGTAATGCGCTGCTGGATGCCTATGCCGAGCCGGCCGCTTTTGACCAGATGCTCCAATTCAATCTCAGCAAGCGGCTTGCCAATCTTTCGTTGGCCAACACAATGCCGGACATTGTCTTCGATGTGGTCAACCAGGCTGAACGTGAGGCATGGTCACGCGAATTGCTTGACGCCGCGCTCACAGCGAACCCACATAACCCCGCTCTCTTAGCCTTTGCTCAACAGATCGAAACGGCTGCGCATCACCTGCCGCAGCCAGACCCTACACAAAGTCAAGTGACAATGCCGGCGGCGGGTGAACAACAATGGGCGGAGCAGGCAACACCGCATCGCGCTGCCAAAGGCCCTGTAGTCCTCTTTGATGAAGCGCATGGTCAGGGTAGTTGGTGGGGCATCGCGCCTACGTTGGATCAGGGCTACCAAAGGCTTGCCGCGATTGTGCGAGAGCAGGGTGCGACAGAATTCCTCGCAGTGGGCGATGAACTCAACTTCAACCGCTTGCGTGGCTGCCAAGCGTTGGTGCTGGCGATTGGGCCTCATGCCCAAACAAAGTTAATCGACCAAGAAATCCAAGCAATCCGGGACTTTGTGCGTCGAGGCGGCGGGCTGCTGGCGCTTGGTACGTACACCGGCGACTGGCATCACGAAGCTAACCTAAATCGGCTGCTTGAGGGGTACGGCATTGCCTTCAATCGCGATGTTGTCATGCCCCCCGGCGCACAGGCCGAGGACTGCTTCCGGCAAGGCCGGGAACGCAAATCGGACTCATCTTGTGCTGTCCAGGCGCTGCCGACGCCGCCTGTTGGTCCAGCAACGCCCAATCCAGGCGAGACAGCCCTGCTTGCGGGGATAACAGCAACGCTTACCCTCTCCTCCTGTTCGCTCTATGTCAACCCTAGTCTCGCTACTGTTCTCCTTGCGTCGGCGCCTGAAAGCGAACTTTGGGAGCCGGTGCCGGTGGGCATTGGGATCTATATCCAGGATTACATACGGCGCAGTCAAGGCCCGGCCTGTCTGGTTGCCGCAGCCAAGACGAACAAGGTGGTTGTCGCCGGCGGCTGGAAGATGTTTCTCGATGACTTCATTCGTGACAGCCGCTACGCGAATGAACAGTTGTTCCGGAACATCCTCAAGTGGTGGAGTACACGATAGGTAATAGAACATCTTACAGGAGTCAGCCGCCATGCGCTTGAACCAAGACCAGCAAACGCGTCTGCTGGATGAGTTGAAAGATGTCTTCACTGTCCTCGCCGATGTCCAGATGTTGATCGAAACCGCAGACCCGCCTAATCGCGTGAGTCTCGATCAGGTCGCCATGGGCCCTGACCTTGTGGAGATCTTGCGGCGGATTATCCGCAAAGCCGATGACGAGAATTGGCTCGGCAACTTGTTGGCGGCGGCCATTGAGATGCGCCCGGTCGCACCAGGGCTCATCCTGTTGCACACAGAGTTCGACGACATCATTACGGCGGAGCGCGCCGATCATTTTGCCACCTGTTGGCTTCTCGGCGACCGCGTGCTTGTCGACCGTGAACCACTGCGTGATGCCGTCAAACAACTGGACGCCGTTCCAGGGTCCGAAGCGATCTCCAAACGGGTCATGGTGGTGACCGGCCCGCGCAAGAGCGGCCGCAGTTGGAGTCTTCAATACATCCGTTACCTCAACGAGACGCGCCGCAACTTTCGCCTGGTGTGGCCTGATCTGGAAGAATTAAAACTCATTAATGATGACGAGGGGTTCGGCCCGGAAGATTTGGGCCGGAGCATCGCAGAGCAGATGGGGTTGGATATGGCCGATTGGCCGACACGCGAAAAGGAGAAGGATGAAAAATGGGTCTGGCGCTTCTGCGATTGGCTTACCAGGAAGTTGACCGGCACCCAAGTTGTCTACTGGATTGTCTTGGACAGTTTCGATAAGATCCTGCTGCCCGACGGCATCTATCTACTGATCAAGGCCCTGGCGAAACGGATTCAGGCCAACCTGGATATGCTGCGTCTGGTCCTCTTGAGCTACAATAGGGAAGATGATCTGCCCGCTGATGTAATCCCTGATGTTAAGATCGTACCAACCAGCCCCCTCGGCGACCAGGAACTGCTGGCCTTCTTTGCCAGGCTTTACGACCAACGCAAACGGCGCTTCGGCATCGATTTCACCCCGACGGATGTGGCCAACTCTGTAGCAGAGGTGAGGCGCCAGGTCGCCGATTTCGGCACTGAAGGTTACATGTTCAAATTGGGTCCAGTGATCGTCAAGGAAGCAAAGAAACTGCGCAACGCCGGAGGTGGCACATGACAGAGCTGACGCTGCAGGAGATCCAAGCGCAGGCCGCGGCGATCTTGAAGACGATGGACACGAGCTACCGGGCGGTCGAACCGCAGGTGTTGTACAGCCGCTATCATCAGGCGGCCGCCGTCCTCACAACGTTTACCCCTGACACCCTTCAGCCCGCACCCGGCGCGGCAAACTCCTCTGATCTGGCCCAACTGTTGCAAGATAGCACCGCTGTGGGCGGCGTCGCCCCAGTCCGTTATGTACTGCGCGAGGAAGTGCGGCGTGAGGTGTTGCGGGAGTTGGGCAGCCGTACAGCCATGCTTGCCGCGCTCCAGGCCAACCCGGCGCGCCCGACCGATGCCACCCAAACGATGTTGGAGCTTTATCTGCAAGGCAAGGCGCGGCCGCTGGAAGCGCAAAATGCCAAAGAGATTGCCGGTACGTACCAAGTTGTGCAGTGGCTCGACGGGTTGATCGATGGTCTGCCACCCCTCAGTGCCGTGCAGCAGCGGTGGGAGATGTTGGACCTGCTGCATACCTTTGATGTCCTGGCCGGTGTCAAGTTTCGTGGCCGCGAAGCAGAGTTGGCTCTGTTGCATAGTTACCTGCTGGCGCCAAGCGCCGACGGCAGTCGCCGCCCCCCCTTGGTCTTCTATGGACCGGGCGGTGTCGGCAAGTCAGCATTGCTGGCTCGCTTTATCCAGGATCTGGTTGAGCGCCCCAGCGCCCAAGCGGCGCCGTGGAGCTATATCGACTTTGATCGCCCCGGTATTGATCCCGAAGAGCCGCTCACCATCATCATCGAGGTACTCCGCCAACTGGGCATCCAGTACCCAGCCCAGCGCCAATACATTGAGCGTTTTCGCAAAGGCTTGCAAGACGATCTCCTGAAACGGGTTCAAATCACCCGCGAGGTAACGCAGTCCGCGGTCCAGCAGGCAGTGATCGGCAAAGGGGAACGGCAGGAGGATTGGTGGAGCTACCTGGGTAATTTCGCCAGCTTGCTCTTTAGTCTCGGCGCTGGTGACCAACCGTATCTGCTGGCGCTGGATACCTTTGAAGAAGTGCAATATCGCAGCAGCGCCGTGGTGCAGCGGCTTTTCAGGTTTCTTCAGGCGCTACAAGAGCAGATGCCAATGACGCGACCGGTACTGGCCGGTCGCAATCCGGTCGTCGTACCTGGGTTTACGGTTGAGAACCATGAGCTAAACCGTTTTCAGCCAGAGGCCGCCCAGGCTTTGCTGGAAGGTGAAGGGATGCCGGCTACCCTAGCCCAGACCATTGTTAAACAGATCGGCACTAGCCCACTCAGCTTGCGTCTGGCCTTGGATCTCTGGCAACGGGGCCAAACCAACACCCAGGGGCTGACCGGGGTTGCCGGCGATGACCTTCTTTTTGAGATTCAAGAGGGCCAGATCGAAGGCGTCCTCTTTGCCCGTATATTGGAGCATATTCATGCCGAGAACAAAGACGTGGGGCCGTTGGTCCACCCCGGCCTTGTCCTGCGCCGAATCACGCCGGAGATCATTCGCAAAGTACTCGCCAAGCATTGTGGTATCAAGGTACGTGATGAAGCGCAGGCCGACGATCTCTTTGACAAACTGGCACGGGAAGAAGCGTTGGTCAACCTAGAGGGGCGCGTGCTGCGTCACCGCGCCGACGTGCGCATCATCATGGTGCGGCTGCTGCGTAGGACGAAGCGTGATACGATTAAAAAGATCGAAGAAGCTGCCGTGCGCTATTATAGCCAGCAGGAAAATCCTGAAGCGCGTGCGGAGGAGATCTATCATCGGCTGGCGCTGCAACAATCGTTGCGGCTGATTTCGGAGCGGTGGGTTGATGCCGAAAAACGCGGCTGGACTGAACAAATGCGCCGGTTACTCTTCAGCGCACGCGACGAGCTAGAGCCACGCCAACGCGCCTGGCTGGCCGATAAGTTGGGCTTCGAGTTGACGCCGGAAGAAGAGGCGCAGGCCGACCAACAAACGTGGGAACATGAGGCCGAGAAGCGTGCCCGCCACGAGCTGGAAGATAATTACGCGGAAGGAGCCTTGACGACGATCTACAAACGCCCCCAGTGGTTGCCAGGTAGTCCCCTCTATTTACTTGCACTACAGGCGTATGAACTTCTTGGTAACTGGGAAGCTGCCGCTGAGGTGGCAGAACGTGGGATCCAATCAGCCGCCGAGAAAGGGGATCGGTCGCTGGCCGTGCTTTTGCGGCTCCGTGCCGTTCGGCTTGATCTGCAACGCAATGATCTTACCGCGGCCCGCCAGCAATTAGACAGCGCCGAGAAATTGGTTCAAGGCAGTCGCGATGTGATGCGTCCGCTCCAATTGTTGGAGATTGGCCTCTATCGTCTGGTAACGGCGCGCCAAGCCAGCGATGAGCGTAGCACAAACGCGGCCCTCATCAGCTTGCTGGCCGCTTTCGATCAGATCCCCAATGAAGTGGCCCAGCGCGATCCGGCCCTATTGGCCGCGCTGGCGACCGAAGTAGGACGGCAGCAGCCGCCGGTGCTGGCGCGCGTCCTGCGCTTGATCGGATTGCCGGCTAACCCCGAAGTTGAGAATGAACTGATCGTGGCGCTGGCAGAGTGGGATCAACGCGTGGCGACTGCCGCCGGCGCCGCACCCGGTCTGTTGGCACGCCAACTAGGCGCCACCGCGGGGCCTAATGCAACCCTTAGCCAGATCTGGCGCGCCTTTCTGGCGGAACGCAAACCGGCGGAGCGCGGTGCTGCCCTCTCCCAGTTGCTGACGGAGCATACGGATGTACCGGGCGCAGTGCTGGCCGCGTCGACAAAAGCAATGAGCGTGCGCGCCGGTGAGCGAGCCTTCACACGGATATCAATACCAACGCTGGCGGCGACCGCACGTGCCGTCGCACCCTCCGCCGAAGTTGCGTCTTCGCCATCAAGCACACAGTCTGACCGGTTACGTCCTGACGGTCAGCGCCTTACCAGCAAACAGGTCAAACAATTCAGCGCCGCTTTATCGGCAGCATTCACGCTGCGCGACCTGGATGAGATGTTGTACAGCCGGCTTGACAAGCGACTGGAGACTATTGCCTTCTCCGATGACCTGCCTATGGTCGTGTTCCGCGTCATAGAGCGGGCTGAACGCGAAGGATGGGGCCTTGATCTGCTCTTGGCCGCCCGCGCCGCGCGGCCTGATAGTCCCCAACTGGGGGCGCTGGCTGACGAATTGGGCGTCGGCTCCATCACGGCTGATCAATCTGCGCTACAGTCATTTCTTGCCAAGACGAGCCGCCTCAACTTTACTGCGTGGCGTAGTCAACTGGGCCGCTTAGAGACGCAGGTCTGCCGGATCGAGATCGGTGATCGGGTCAACGGGACAGGCTTTCTCCTCGGCCCCGACCTGATAATGACAGCAACTGACGCCATTGCCGACCTTGTCGCCGGCACGGTCAGACCAGAAGCGGTGACTTGCCGCTTCGATTATCAGGCGGCTGCTGACGGTCGTGTGGTGAATGGCGGCGCGCTCTTTGCTCTGGATTCGATCGTGCACCTCTGGCGCGACCCGACCGCTAGCTTTGGCTATGCCTTGCTGCGCTTGACGGACAAGTCCGGCTATACCACCATAGGCAGTTCCCAGGTCGAGAGTACGGCAACGCTGCGCAACTGGATTGCTGTTCCTGATCCGGCGCCGACACCAGCACCGGGCAGTGCGCTTTTTATCTTGCATTATGACGACCACGGTAGGCTCCGGCTGACCCATGCCCAGAACGCCCTACTCAGCCTTGATTCACGTGGCGAACGGCTCAGCTACCGTCTGACGCCAGGCCGCGTCGCCGTTGGCGCCCCCTGTTTCGATGCCCATTGGAATCTCGTTGCCCTCCACCTTGGGGAACAAGCTGAAACAGGCTATGGTCTGTCCCTGAATGCGATTGCCCATGACCTAGCGGTCCATGGCTATGCTCTGCGCAGCCTTCAAGAAGGGATAAGATAATAGCGATGAGCGGTCTGCGCCCGATGAATGGCGCTTTCCCTGGTAAGGAATTCCTATCCATGCAAAGACTTTCCGTCGCAGACTACGATTCGGTGCGTTCCCTCTTCACGCCACTACGCTACAACCTGGTGATCGACTCGATCTTGGATGGCAACACGCATGGTCGGGTCTATGCCGATGATCCCACGCCGCCACGCACTGCGGTGGTATGGAATGGGATGAAAGCGTTGGGTTTGTCGCAGAATTTGATTGCGAAGTTTACTCCTTCACCTGGCTCCTGCGTCGGGGAACGTCCTGAACGGCAATGACAAACCCGGTTTCTATCAGAAACCGGGTTTGTGATGGTGGGCTGTCGCGGTTACTTGCCTCGCTCCGCCAAAAACTGACGCATGATGGTTGTCAACGTTGGTTCGCCGATTTCTTGTAGTTCGTAGCGAACGCACGCGCCGGCGTTACAAACGACTGATTCAGTCAGCGGCCGCGGGCGCGGTGGCGGCTGAATCGGCAACGGTGCGGGGCTGGGCAGCCGGGAGGGCCAACGCACTGATGGCGGCGCCAATGGGGACAAAGGCCAATACCGTCAACACTGGGCCCAACCCGACCCAATCAGCAAACCAACTGGCGACCCACGCCATTGCCGCACCACTGGCAAAGGTGAAGCCGAGCGCCGCGCCGCCCATCATCCCCTGGCGCTTGGGCAGGAATTCTTGCGCCATCACCACCAGAATGCTGTGCGGTACATTCAACAAGGCCCCAGCCAGAAAGGCCAACGGCCAGAAGAGCCAGTCGGTGGTATGCAACAAGCCATAGGCGAAGGGCACACTCAACAGCGTTGCAACAAAGAGCAGGTTGCGCCGTGAAAAGCGGTCGCCCAGATAGCCGCCGACAAAGGTGCCGATGGCGCTACCCAGGCTGAAGATGCCGATCATCGAGCCATACAAGGCTGGTTGATAGCCCAGGTCGGCAAAGTATTTGGGGAGAAGCGTCACCAAACTTTGGCTGGTGGTGACGCGCAGGGTGATGACCAGGACAAAGGCCGTCGCCACCCAAAGCATATTGCGCGCAACAGGGCTTTGTTGCTGTGACTGGGGCGTCGCTTGACCCTTGGTGGCGGCCATCATCATCGGGCTGTGCAAATAGAACGCCATCAGCGCGATCGCCGGCAACGCACCGATAGCCATGAACGGCATCCCCGCCTCAATCTTCATATTCTGTAAGACAAACCCCGCCACAATCGGCCCTAACGCCAACCCCGATTGCCCGAACAGAAAAAAGATCGATGTGGCCGTGGCCGGATAAGGCCCGCCGGCCGCAGCGGCATTGATCATGCCGACGGGATGAAACAGTCCGCTACCCAACGCGCCAATGGTCAAGCAAGTGACCAACAAGGGATAGTTGGGCATAAAGGCCGCCAGCCCATAGAACAGCGCCGTCCAGGCGACGCTGATCGCGCCGAGCCAACGCCCGCGCAGATAGTCGGCCAGGATGCCAAAGAAGGGTTGGGTCAACGCGCCGGCAAAGGTGTAGATCATGGCCGCCAGCCCGATCTGGCTGATCGTCAGATCAAATTTTGCGGATAAAACCGTGAGAATGAGCGCGACAGAGGAACTGAGAACATCAATCGAAAAATGACCAAAGGCAATCGCAGCGAGGCGTTTGATCTGCATAAGGGTTCGTCCTTACTTTCCCGGCACTGGCGGTTGATGATCGCAGATCATGGCTGGGCGCGATCATCCTTGGCTTGTGCAAAGATTTGTATTATAGCATACAGCCGCCGCGGCTGAACAATTTACTGATTACAGGTAGCCCAGTCGCCATGATGCTCAAGCCCACGATAAAAATTCCCTCTTGACAAAGAGGAAGAGTTCATGTATGATTATTGTGACTATTTTTACTAAAATAGTCACAATAATCATACGCATGGAATCCAAGAGACGAGAACATTTATGCCCAAGGCATTTTCTGAGCAAGAGAAAGAGACCATTCGCCGCCAGTTGTATGAAAAAGGTCAACAACTTTTTGCCCTCTATGGCCTCAAAAAGACCAGCGTCGATGATCTCGTGCAGGCGGTAGGGATTTCCAAAGGCGCCTTCTATCTCTTTTATGGCTCCAAGGAAGAGTTGCTGTTTGACATCCTGGAGCAGATCGAAACGGAGCTACAGACCAGCGTCCTCACCTTTGCCACGCGTAAAGAGGCCAATGCCCGGCAAACGGTGCGCGACCTATTGAACCATTTCCTGGTCAAGTGGGAGGCCTATCCGCTCTTGAAAAATTTTCGCCAGGAGGATTTTATGCTGCTAGTGCGCAAATTGCCGGCGGAACGGGTGCAGCGCCATGTGGATCGCGATGAAGCCTTTATCACCAACTTTCGCACCAAACTGGCGCAGGAAGGCATCACCATGAAGGCGCCGCCGCAAGTGGTGGCGAATCTGGTCAAAAGTTTGTTCTTTGTCAGCCTGCACCGCGCCGACCTGGGGGAAGACAACTATCGGGCAACGATGGCAGTGCTGGTTGATCTCGTGGCAGGGTACGTGACGGAAGGGTAGTAAACACAACGCAACAGCGGATTCAGGCGGCAACGGATGCCTTGGAGGATGGGGAAGCTGGATGGGGACAATCCGCTGCCGCCTGAATCCGCTGTTGCGTTCATGGTGTGCGAGGTGCAAGATGGACTATGCAATTTATACCGAAGGGTTAACCAAGTCCTATGGGCCGGTGCGGGCGGTGGACGGTGTTAGCCTCCGTGTGCGCCCCGGCGAAATCTATGGCTTTCTGGGCCTCAACGGCGCCGGCAAAACGACTACGATTCGCACCTTGTTGGGGATGATCCACCCGACGGCAGGACAGGTGGAAGTGTTGGGCCAGAGGGTAGAACGCAATGGGCGCGGGCCGTGGCAACAGGTGGGTCATCTGGTCGAGGCGCCGGCCGTTTACCCCGAACTGACTGTGCGTGAGCATTTAGAGATTGCCCGTCGGCTGCACAATCTCAGCGATCAGAAAGCGTCTGCGCGGGTCATCGACCATCTGGGATTAACGGCGTATGCTGAACGTAAGGCTGGTACGCTGTCGATGGGCAATTTGCAACGGCTGGGGTTGGCGCGTGCCATGCTCCATGCACCGGCTTTGCTGATTTTAGATGAACCGGCCAATGGGCTTGACCCGGCGGGCGTTGTTGAAATTCGCGAATTGTTGCGGCGATTGGCGCATGAACAGGGCGTGACGATCTTCATGTCAAGCCACATTCTGACCGAAGTGGATCGGCTGGCGACGCGCATTGGTATTATTCACCAAGGCCGCTTGGTTGAAGAGTTGGATGCCAAACAGGTGGAGGCGTTACGAACCCGGCGGCTTGAGATCCAGACCCGTGATCTGGCTGCCGCCCACACCGTGTTAACCAATGCCGCTTATGGGACAGTGACGGCGCAAGGCGAGAGCCTTACCCTGAAAGATCCGCGCGCTGTCGAAGCGCCGGATGAGATTGCGCGCCTGTTGGTCAACGCCGGGACACCGCCCACGCGTCTGGCCGTCGTGCAGGAAAATTTGGAAGAACACTTTTTGCAGTTGATCGGAGTCGCGACATGAACGCATTTTTGACGGCTTTACAGGTGGAAGGGCTTAAAGCGCGCCGTTCCAAAGTACCGCTGTTGACGGCCCTTGGCTTTTCCCTGGCGCCGTTGGTCGGCGGTCTTTTTATGATCATTCTCAAAGATCCGGAAGAAGCGCGTCGTATGGGGTTGCTCAGTGCCAAAGCGCAACTAACCGTCGGCGTCGCCGACTGGCCGGCCTTTGTTGGCATTCTGGCGCAGGCGGTGGCCGTGGGCGGCGCTTTGCTCTTTGCCGTTATTACCATCTGGGTCTTTGGCCGCGAGTTTTCCGACCGCACGGTGAAGGAGTTGCTCGCCCTGCCTACACCGAGGGAAGCGATTGTCAGTGCCAAGTTTGTTCTCATCGCGCTCTGGGGGCTTGGCTTGACCCTACTTGTCTTTGCGCTGGGCTTAGTGGTAGGAACGCTAGTCGATATTCCGGGCTGGTCCTGGGCGCTGTTTCGACGGGCTGTGGGCGATGTGATCGGCGCCGGCTTGCTTACGTTGGCCTTGATGCCTTTGGTCGCGCTGCTGGCCAGTGTAGGCCGCGGCTATCTACCCCCCTTTGGCTGGACGATCCTGACGCTCTTTCTCGCCAACATCGTGGCCTACACGGGTTGGGGCGACTGGTTTCCGTGGGCCGTGCCGGCGCTCTTTAGCGGGGCCGCCGGGCCACGCGCCGAGCAACTGGGACTACACAGTTATCTGCTCGTTGCCGGCACCCTGCTGATCGGCGTGACCAGTACCTTACTCTGGTGGCGCTGGGCCGACCAGACGCGCTGAGATCGAACATTTTCTACGCAACAAATTGCCGAAATGGTATGACCAGTTTTATGATAATCGGGAGCCGGGAAGGGTGTACGGCTCTCCGTTATCCTTTGGTCTGCCTGTGTTAGGAATTGTGATCGATGTCAAACAACGTATACGATGTCCTCATTGTCGGTGGCGGTGTGATGGGCTGCGCCACCGCTTATTACTTATTGCAAGCTGACCCCAAGCTCAAAGTTGCCATTCTGGAAAAGGATGCGACCTATGAAAAAGCGTCGACGCCCTTGTCCGACGGCAATACACGCATCCAGTTCAATATTAAAGAAAATATTCAGATGTCCCAGTACGGCCTGGAAGTCCTCCAAACCTTCGGGGAAACTATGCGTGTGGACGATGAACGACCCGACCCCGCCTTTCGCCAACAGGGCAACTTGTTTATCCTAGATGAAGCGAGCCGCGATGAAGCGCATGAGGGATTGCTGCTGCAACAGCAACTGGGCTGCGCCGTCGAGTGGCTGACACCGGCGCAAGTGCAACAGCATTATCCGCTCTATAACCTTCAGGATTGTGTGGCCGGCACCTTTGGTCCGCACGACGGGACGATGGCGCCGATGGCGATCTTGATGGGCTACAAGAAGAAGGCAGTGGCGTTGGGCGCACACTTTATCGAGGCCGAAGTCAGCGCACTGTGTAAAGAAGGCAACCAGATCACCGGCGTCCGTTTGTCCACCGGGGAAAGGTTGTCGAGTGCGTTTGTCCTGAATGCCGCCGGCGCCTGGGCGCCTAAGGTCGCGGCGACGATTGGCGTAACCTTGCCCATTGCCCCGACCAAGCGCCAGGTGACGATCTTCGAGACCAACCTCCACCCGACCACCCGGTTGCCGGCGCTCTTTCTCCCGTCCGGCTTGTATCTCATCCACGAAGATGCAGGTCTCTTTATGAGCGGCAAATCCTTTGCCGATGACCCCATCGGCTATGATGATTTTCACTGGGAGCGACGGCGCTTTGCGGAGCAGATCTGGCCGGAATTGGTCGAATATATCCCCGCCTTTGATCGCTTGAAAGTGTTGCGCGGCTGGGCCGGTCTCTATGAAGTCAATACCCTGGACGGCAACGCGATCCTGGGCGAATGGCCGGAAGTGAAAGGTTTTTATCTGGCTAATGGCTTTTCGGGGCACGGTTTTCAACAGTGTCATGCCGTGGGGCGCTATCTTGCCGAACTCATGTTGGCGCAACCACCCACGCTGGATCTGTCAATCTTTTCGCCGCAGCGGATTTTGGCGAACAAACCAGTTTTTGAAAGCCGGCGGAAGATTATTTAATCAAAAATGGTGGCTGCTCACCTACCAGCAGGAGCAACCGCCGCAGATTGATAAGACCGGGACGATTCATGTGTAATGCCGCGACCGTGGCCCGTCCAGAAGGGGTCAAACCAACTATCTGTGTATAAGTCTCATCCCAACCGAAGTGATCTTGCCACCGTTGGGTACGCGGATGATAAAGTGGCGCTTCTGTTCCGTCTAGTGGGTCAAGCGCTGCAACCTTGCTGTGCTTATGACCGTTACAGCCGGAGCAAGCGTAGGCGAGATTATCCAATGTAGTCGTTCCACCGCGACTGACAGGCAGAATGTGTTCTACCTCAAACGGTTCAGTGGCATATTCTGCCGAGCATTGGCAATACTCGCAGCGTTTTTGCGCCCGTTGAATGACCTGGCGGCGGACTGTTACACGCACGGAAGCTCTAGGCATGAGATGAGACACCCAACCCTAGTTGTGTCATAAGCGCAGCGAGTGATACGCCGCGTAGTTGGGCTAATTCAATTAAATGCTGTAATCGCTTGGCATCAGCTAACTCAACCTGGTCAACAAGTGTAAGAAACTCTTGATGTTCAGCCTCGGTAATGAGATCGTCGTGTAACTTGGCATTTAATTGATGATAACGCGCTCGCACGGCTGGCGATAGATAGTTGCTGATTTGCTGGAGTAGCTCCACTTCGCGCTGCGGCACGCTAGGCGCTTTGCGGCGCGCCAGCAAACGACTCACCTGTTGTAAGACTTCTTCTAACGCCAACGTGTCGAGTTGCGCTACGCTATGGAGAACTTGATCAAGATTTGTCTCAGAAACAGCTTGTGCTTTGGGCATTACCAATTCCCTGAATCAACACGAACTACCTGCACCATTTCGACGCAATGCAAGGATTTTTATCTTACCCTGGTTTCCTGCTTTCGGCAACTTGATACGGTCTATGCACAAGCCGGCGGTCTCGCCTGTTTCCGTGTGCCGGTGTTGCGTAAGTCTTCCTTGAAATACCTTCCATCAAGACGCTCGTCCAAAGCGCTTTGGCATCATGACAGCGAAAGGTGTCGAGCCATTACAGTAAAGGCTTCGGTTCAAGTGCAGATCCCGCATTGTAAACAGCAAAATGGGTGTAACCGATTGCTTTCAGTCTGTCCAATTGATCTTTTAGATTTCTCTGTTTTATCTCAACAGAGACGACCCAGCCCTCCTTGCGCCATTGCTCTGCACTGGTGAAGAGTGCGGTAATATCATGATCTTCCTTGGCGTTGAACATGAATGCCACTTTCCGTTCAGCTTTTGGCGGCTGGAAGTTCATCTCTTCCAACAGGTAGACAATCCGTTCAAAGCCAATGGAGAAGCCGCAGGCGGGGACAGGCTGACCGTTCAAAAATCTGCCAATCATCTTGTCGTAGCGACCGCCGCCGGCAATAGAGGAACTGAAACCAGCCGTTGCAATCTCAAAGATGGGGCCGGTGTAATAGCCCATGCCGCGCACCAGGGAGAGATCGAATGCAATGTTGTAGTGTCCGCCACTGAGCTTGACAACCGCCGCAATAATGCTTTGCAGATCATCGATTACTTGTTTGTCGATGGTCGGGATCGCGGCGCTGAGGGTAGCAAGCGTAAGTTTGCCCGCTTGAAACGCTGCGATGGTTTCAAGCAGCGCGGCAATCGCCCCCGCCGAAAACGCCTGACTGACGAGTTCCGCTTCAACACCCTGGAGGCCGATCTTATCCAGTTTATCGAGGGAGATCAGAACCTGGTCTGTATTTTCTGGCTGGAAGCCGCACGCCAGCACTAACTTTTCCAGAATCGTCCGGTCATTGATGCGGACGGTAAAGTTTTGGAACCCGAGCTTCAGCAGGGCAAGCGCCGTCACATAGATCAGTTCGATTTCCACGGCAATCGCTTTGGCGCCGATAATGTCAATATCACATTGCCACAACTGGCGATAGCGCCCCTTCTGCGGTCGCTCGGCGCGCCAGACGTAGCCCATCTGGATGACCTTACAGGGCAGAGGAAGCTGCGCCCGGTTGTTGGCATAAAACCGGGCTAAGGGCAAGGTGAGGTCAAAGCGCATCCCGTAATCCACCAGATCGTCCTCACTTTTGGGCGGCGTAGTCAGGTCAAGTTTCTCGCCCCGTTTTAGCACCTTGAAGATCATCTTCTGATTTTCGCCGCCCTGCCCACTGTTGAGCAGCGCAATGCTTTCCATCATCGGCGTCTCGACTTGGTGAAAACCGAATTGGTGGTAGGTCTCTTCAATGGTCGTTTTGACATACTGCCGGAGCGCATAGGTCGCCGGCAGAAATTCGCGCATCCCGGTCACCGGCGCGGTCGATACTTTCATGGTCTCCTCCTCCTGTAAAGCAGATGGCCGTGCCAGCCGGATAGGCGCCGGGGTAGAAGGTGCGGTCGATCTTGCCGATGGCATGCAGCCCAACTGATAACTCCTCAACGGATGGCAAGGCTACCTGGCCCGCACAAAACCACGCTTGTCCATCGGCGCTGCACAAGGCGCGCACCTGCGGCCCTCTCCGTTCCAGACGCAAGTACACTTGACCGGTGTGCGACAAGCGTCCCCGCCCCAGCATCTGATCGCTGTTGGCGATACACCCCGCCAATGTCACTGCCGCTGCCCCGTACTCCCCCCAAGTCAAGCGTACATAGTTCTCCTGATCGTGCCACAGCAACAATCCACCAATCGCCGGTCGATCCGCTTCCGCCGCGCAACAAACCACCTGGACGGCAAAGTCTCCAGCCACCGGGTGCAACAGACGGGGGGCGCTCAGGTTATTCACCCACAAATCCCGCCGGTTGGCCGCCTGTATGATGATTCCTTGTTCCGCCACCGCCCAGCGACAATCGCCAAAGGGATCGACCCAATCGGGCGATTTTAGCGTAGTTGGTGACGTTTCACTCAACCCAAAATCAGCTTCTGTCGGTTCGAGCCACCATTGCTGCAAGTGGAGATCCGGTTGTTGGACTTGCACTTGGCGGCAGTACGCTTGAAAGGCGGCGGGGTCGGCCAGGGCGGCTTCGATGCCGGCCAAGGCGGCAACCAAAGTGGGCATACCTTTGGCATCGGGCTGCTCAGCGGCGATGGCGCGTTGAAACAGTGCCAACGCGCGCTGCGGTTGACCTTGCACTAGGTAAAGCTGGCCTAGGAGGGTCTGTTGGCTGGCGCGGGCATAGGCAAAGCCGCTCTGCTCGACCAAGGCTAGGGTCTCTTCTATCTGCGCCATCGCCAACTGGATCTCACCGCGACAGTAGGCAATCCGGGCCAACAGCTCGGTGTTGTCCACCAATTCGCCGTGTAAGCCTACCTGGGCGCGATAGGCGTACGCTTCGCGAATGGCGGCTTCCGCCTGATCAAGTTCCCCTTGGGCAAAATGATAGTGGGCGATCTTCATTAAGGCCCACGCCCGATCATAGGTGATGCCGGTTTGGCGACAGAGATCGAGGGCAATCTGATACTGTGCATGGAGTGACTGGGTATCGCCCAACGCTTCGTAGAGCGAGGCCGCCACCCACATATACGCCCAAGTCAACGGGGACAGATCGTAGTTCGCCCGTAACCCTTGTTCCATTAAGCGCAACCACGCAGAGGCTTCGGCGATAGCTTTACGTTCCAGACACAAGGTGACGGCATGACCGTAGGTCACACAGATCGCGCCCGTGGTGCAGGGGACATGCGGCAGGAAGCTGATCGTGTGTTCCATAATCGCCCGAAATTGACGCCGGTCGCTTTTTATGTTGTAGGCATCAGCTATGTTGCCCTTGAGGATGGCGGCTTCCCAGCACTGTTGGTCATCACCCAAGATCGCCAACCCGGCCTCACAAGTGCGGATCAACTCATCCAGCTCCCCGCGGGCGCGCAGAAAGCGCCCAATCCAGCCATAGTAGCGCGCCTGTTCGCGCGGTGGCAGCGCCATCGCCTGGGCCTGGGCAATGGCCTGCCGCTCATAGCGGGCGGCGGCCGCAAAATCGCTCAGTTCCAGGTAGGTGTAGGCCAGCCCATGGTAGGTTTCCAGTAACCAGGACTCCCGCTCCGGTATGGCGCTGCTGTCAGTTAGTCGCGCCAGGGCGCGCTCGTAGTAGCCCAGGGCGGCTGTGGGTAGAAAGGCGCGTTGGGCTTTGCTGCCGGCCCGTAGCATGAAGGCGATGGCCTTGCGTACCGTTTGGAGTGAAGCGGGACTCTGTTCATAGTGGTAAGCCAGTTGTTCGACGTAGGCCGTCAGGTCATCCGCATAGCAGGCTTCTAGCGCCTCAGCCACACTTTGGTGTAAGCGGGCGCGGCGCCGCCCCGGCAGCGCGTGGTAGATGGCGTCCTGCATCAGCACATGGCGGAAAGAGTATTCCGGCTCCGGCAGGCTGCGCTCCTGATAGATAAACGCCTGGTCGGTCAGCTCGGCCAACGCCTGGTCGAGTTTGGCGGCGGGCAGGAGGGCAGCCAGCACCCGCGGACGAAAGAGGCGACCGACAACGGCAGCATTTTGTAATAAACGCTTTTGGGCCGGCGCCAGTTGATCGATCCGGCTCAGAATCACCTGCTGCACCGTGGCCGGTGCTGTAACCGCATCGAGCGCCGGCGCCGCTTGCCAGCCGTGATCATCCCGGTAAAGGAGGCCGCGCTCCATCAGCGCACGGACAATCTCTTCCAGGAAAAAGGGGTTGCCCTGCGCCGTTGACACGATCAGATCGCGCGCCGGCGGGGGCAATTCGGCGCCGGCCAGCAAGGTGGTCAGCAGTTGACGGCTCTGCGCGACGGGCAGTTCGCCGAGGGCGATCACCGTGCTGTGCGCCCCCTCCTTTTGCGCCGCCAACGCCGCCAGCGGTTCACCGGCTTGGGCGCCTTCCGGCCGGTAGACGCAGACCAATAACAAAGGCAGTTGGGGCAGCCGTTCGATCAAGCGGGCCAGCAGCGCCAGCGACAGGGCATCCGCCCAGTGCAAATCTTCACAGACCAGCACGACCGGTTGTTGTCGCGCCAGCGCCGTCAGCAACGTTTCCACCGCCAGAAAGGTCTGGCTGCGCACCTGCTCCGGGTTGACAGTTTGCAACCGTTCATCCCAGGCCGTCCCAAAGTGCAGCGACAAGAGCCGTCCCAACAATGGCCCCATCTCCGCCACCTGCACAGGCGTCAAATCGCCCTGGTTGGTCAGCGTCTGCAACAACGCCACCAACCGCGCCGCCAACCCCGCTTCCCCGCCGCTCTCTTCTTCACTCAAATAGCCCCGCAGCGCATCGACAAAGAGCGCATAACTCGCCGTCATGGCAAAGGCCAAACAGCGACCCTCCAGCCAGAGGGGTGGTGGGTGGTGAGTGGTGGGTGGCGGGTACAGGTCAGCGCCGCCGACTCGCCACTCGCTACCCGCCACTCGCCACTGTTTCTGCAGTTCGCTGACCAGGCGCGATTTACCAACACCGGCGGCGCCGTTGATGAGGACGAGGTGGCCGACGCCGGTTTGGACTTGGGCGAAGGCGGTATGGAGGCGCGCCAACTCGGCGGTGCGGCCAACCAGGGTGTGAGGCAGCCCTTCGATCCCGCGGCTTTTGGCAGGACGGCTGTGGAGACCGTGAAGGTGGTAGACGGTGACAGGGGCAGTGGCGCCGGTCAGGGTCAGCGACAAGGGGGTCGTGACAAAGCTGCCGCGCGTGGCGTGATCGGTGGCTTTGCCGACCAGAAGCTGGCCGACTGCTGCCCGGCTGCGC
Source organism: Caldilinea sp. CFX5 (assembly GCA_021405325.1). The sequence goes on from QWII01000046.1 coordinate 85,961, forward strand.
AACTGCGCCGCCAGATTGACGACTGCCCCCATGACTGTACCCGCGTTGGTGGCGGCTGCGTCGCCAGGGGTGCAATAGACCAGACCCGTATTGACGCCGATCTGTATGGGTAAATTGGCGGCCAACGCCGCGGCTTGCAAGGCGAGTGCGGCCCGCACAGCCCGTTCGGGGTCATCTTCGTGGATCTGGTCGCGGCCAAAGGTCAACAACAGATCGCCGCCGGGCACCCGTTCGACCTGACCGCTGTAGGGTGCGCAGGCCGTTGTCGCCAGGGTAAAGAGTTGGGTCACGGCGGCGGCTTCTTGCTCCAGATCCTCTTCCTCAACCGGCACAGGGCGGAGACCGGCGCAAACCACGGTCAGCAAACGCACTTCATCTTCAGTGGGCGCAGGGACGGCAGCGGCAGGCGGCGCTTCCCGGTGTTCGGTGGGCGCCGGCGCGCAGCGAAGCTGGTCAACCGTGGGCGGCGGCAAGCGGTGGCGTTTGATCTGCCACTGCAACTGCTGGGTTTCTGCTGCCGGGGGGACGCCCAACTCCTGTTCCAGCAGATGAACGGCGTCACGATATTGGCGCAAGGCGGCGCTCTGTTGACCGCTCCACGCATACAACTGCATCAACCAGCGTTGCACCGGTTCGTGGAGCGGGTCCAGCGCCAACCAGCGGCGGGCGTAGGCGATGGCCTGTTCCCATGCCTGTTGGGCGGTATAGCCGCGCACCAGGTGTTCCAGCGCCGAAGCCAGATCGGCGCGCAATGCTTCTCCCTGCTGAAATTGCCACTGATCAAAGTCGGGACTGTCGGGCAGGGTGAAGCCGGCCAGAAAGTCATCGCGGTAGAGCGCCGCCGCGGCGGCCAAGGGGGGCAGACAGGCCGGACAAACTTCGGCGGCGGCGTGACCATGACTGCGGCAAACAGCCAACAGGCGGTGAAAATGGTCAATATCGAGCCAGAGATTTTGGTCATGGATCAGGCGCACCGCTTCATGCTCCACCAGCAGCCGATCTTCGCCAAAGGTGCGATGGAGTAAATGGAGGGTGCGGCGCAAGTCGGCGCGCGCATTTTGCTGCGTTTCTTCGGGCCAGAAGAGGGTGGCCAGCGTGTCGCGGCTTTGGGCGCGCCCCGTCACGGCTAAGTAGACGGCGCACGCGAGGACACGCCGACGGACAATATGCACCGCCGCGCCATCGACCTGGATGCGGGGCATCCCAAGAACTTGTAGTGCCAGTTGGGCCATTGGGTGCCCTCCTTTTGAGTTGATGGGTTGCGAATTTACAAGAATAGTATACCACAACCTGAGCGTTTCTCCTGTACAGTCGCAATTGTGTGCGACGTTTTTGCGACGGCTGGGCGGCTATACTGAGAGTGTGTGATGGAAGTTCTTGGTTAATAAGGATGGCAAAGAGAATGATTGAGTTACGTACTGCCACCCATGATTGATGGATCATCATCCAATCAAACTCAGAAAAGGAGGTATACTATGCCGTATACAACTCAATGGGCCACTAAACCTTTCGCACAAAGCCCACCTCATGGTACACAACTGGAATTTACGCGCTCTAACTATCATTTTCCGGCTGGCCAGGCTAGCCAGCGTGAAGGACTCACTCGGGTGGTGTTTAAACAGCCGGTTGTGTTTGCCGAAGTTTTCCTTTCGGGTTTTAACATGTGGTACACAGGAAGGGAAAACGACCATGCATTGAAACAACAACGTGTAGATGCTCATGTTAACTCGATTAGTGGTAATGAGGTAGAAGTCAAATTAACATTCATGTTAACAGATAGCGATCCTAGCAATGTTGATGATGTTAATGAATGCTGGATTGGCTTCACTGTCATTGCGCTAACAACTTTCGATCCGCCAGGTTATTAGGCCCTATAAAGCTGAATGCAAAGTTTGAGAGTTACAAATTCACCTGTCCTTGACAGTAATTTCATGATTGGAGGTAAATCCTATGTCAGATTGGGATTTTTGGACACATGGTGTAAATGTCCAGATTCAAGAAACTATTCCAGGCATGGAGGTCGTCCGTTACGGGTGGGGAACTTCGATAAAACGACCAGTCGGAAGGAGCTGGTTCCATTTTGCCATACCGACGCCCCCCCAGATTGATGGTGATAGTGGCGTCGAACTTCGGGATGTTTTTATTCGAGCTCAGCTCAAGCCCAATGCGCGAATCACGAAGGTGCATGTTCGGGACGGCAGAAGTCATCCTATTACGTTTCCTCCTCCTGGACATCTAGACTTGAATGTGAGAGAGCCTAATGTGGTCTATAACCAGCCACTTCCGCACCAACGAATCCAGGAGGCAGTGGTGGTGTCTATCGAGGTAGAATTCTTGCCCGAAGGACCAGAACGAGAGGTAATTTTCAATGCTGTTGGTGTACGGTTTAATGAGTAATCGGAAACATCATAGGACGTACACATAGTAAAACTATAAAACTAGCCAGACGGCGAGTTGCCTTTCTCTGCATCTGGCTAGTTCTGTTAGCGCTGTTTCGTTGTAAACTTAAGACAAGGTGTGTATACCCAACGCATCGCCCACTGTGCAAGCACGCATCTGTGCAAGCACACCTGCGTACCTCTACCTCTGGCTGTATGCGTCCTATATAATTTGACATTGAATCGTATTACCATTAACTTCCTGGGATGCTGACAGAGAGGCAAAATATGCAAAACGATAGCAACCAGCTTGATGGTACAGACATAGCCTATCTTGACTTTGACATCGAGATCAGTGCCGGGAGTGGTCGCGACTATCCGATCGCGGTTGTCCAGTCACCGGCCGGGGAAGCCCAGGAAACCATGCATTTCCCCTTCGATGAACTGGCTTTGGATAACCGGCTGAAGGATCTCCAAATTGCGCTATTACGTTCGGGTGGGAATCGGCGCCAGGCGTTATCACCCGAAGAACAGCATGTACAAGGCTTTGGTCGTGAGCTATTCAACGCACTCCTCACGGGCGAAGTGCGCAGCCGCTACGACATTAGTTGCCGCGAGGCACGCCAGCAAGGCAAAGGGTTGCGGTTAAAGTTACGCATCCAACCGCCAGAACTGGCTGCATTGCCCTGGGAATTTTTATACGACCCGCGCCAGGCCGAGTACATCTGTCTCTCGCTCGATACCCCACTGATTCGCTACTTGGAGTTACCACAACCAATTCAACCATTGCTCATTACGCCACCTTTGCGCATTCTTGGCATGATTGCCAGCCCCCGTGATCTACCCAAGCTTGACATTGAGCGCGAGCAACAACGGTTGGCGGCTGCGATCCACGATTTACAGGCCAAGGGGTTGGTGACCTTGACCTGGTTGGAAGGCCAAACTTGGTATGACCTGCAACGCGCCCTACGCAGCGGGCCGTGGCACATTTTCCACTTCATTGGTCATGGCAGCTTTGATCGGCCCGCCGATGAAGGCGTGATTGCGCTGGCCGATGAAAGTGGCGCCGCCCATTTCTTGCGCGCCACCGAGTTAGGCCGTCTCCTGGCCGATCACCATGCCTTGCGTTTGGTCTTACTGAACGCATGTGAAGGTGCGCAGAGCAGTGAACGGGATATCTTTTCCAGCACGGCAGCCATCCTTGTGCGTCGCGGCATTCCGGCCGTCTTGGCCATGCAATACGATATTACGGATCGGGCCGCCATTGAATTTACGCGCACCTTCTATGAAGCCCTGGCCACAAAACTGCCCATTGATGCTGCTGTCACCGAAGCGCGTAAGGCGATCAGCCTGGCAGTAACCAACTCGATGGAGTGGGGAACGCCGGTGCTCTATATGCGGGCCCCCCAAGGCATCATCTTCCAAATCTCCACTCCCTTGCATGACGGACAACCCGCTGCAGCGCCTGCACAGATGGCGACACAGCCACAGGCGGCGAGCAAGCGCGAACCGGAAGAAGCAGCGCGGCAGCAGGAAGTCGACGCCCTGTACAGTGAAGCCGTACGCTTGCTCCATAGGAAGGAGTATCAGGCCGCATTAGCGAAATGGCGGGAAGTCCAAGCCCGTGATCCACAGTACCTGGATACTCAGCAGGTGCAGGCCACGGCGACAAAGCAATTGGCCGTACGGCGCTGGTTGATCTGGAGTCTTCCCAGTCTTCTTATCGCTGTGCTGGGAATATATTTCACTTGCTCGCTTGGCTGGATTGATATCTGTAAGGCATTTCCACTGAACTACTACGACTTCGAGGATCCAACCTATAATGGCCGATTCAATCCGGCGCATTGGAGAATTCGCGACGGTTCGGTTGGGAGAATATGGCAAGAGAATGGATATCTGAACATCGCACAGGAAGGGGCTAGGACCAGTGAACGAGAAAACGTATTGATTGCTACGCAATATGAAGAACTTCCATTAAATGTCCCTGTGTTCTTTTCCGCAACAATTGCACTGTCCACTCCTCTGGGGAGTGACGGTGGTGGTGGTATAAGCATCCATACGAATACTGCCATCTATGGCTGCCAAATCTCGGTAAACAACGAGTCTTCTGAGCAATGGATTCAGTGGTGGCGAGAAGATGCGGATGGCCAGAGGCGTGAACCTCTTTCACAAAGAATTCCGCTCAATACCAGAGATAAATGGCCCATCTGTCGATCCGACTTTTTTCCCGACCAAGGCAGAATTGACTTCTACATAGATGGCGAAAAAGTTAGGTCGGAACAACCGGTAGTGATAGAGCGACTCGATATGTTTGCACTCAACGCTTTTACCCGACTCGGCTCTGCCGGTACGTTGATTTCACACTTTGACGACGTCCGAATTGGCCCAATCAAGCAATGAAGCAATTTACCTTTCATGTCATCAGCTTTTCTCGTTACGTTGAAAGGGACAAAATTATGAAAACACAACAATATGCTAGATTGATGCCTGTTTTACTGATCGCCGCCGTTGTATTTGGCGTTACATGGTTTGTCCCAGGATTTGCCGAACCACTAACCGCTTACGGTCAATGGACGGCCCTGGCGCCTACCAACCCGGATGGCCTAACGGTGCGATCGATTGCGTTAGATCCGACCGATTCGCGAGTCGTTTACGCTGGCACCGACGATGGCTGGGTCTTTAAAAGTATGGATCTTGGTGTGACCTGGGCCGCGACGCAAATTCCTCATACAACGGTTGCTTCGATTGAGTGGCTTGCGATCGACGAATGGAATGGTCAAAATGTGTATGTCTGTGGTTTCTTCGGCTGGCCGGCAGTTGGCATCTACCAGAGTACTGATGGTGGGGCCTCGTGGAGTCTACCGAGTTCGGAACTTCAAGAGTGCTATAAGTTGGTCATTAACCCCATGATGCCACAAACGATGTATGCAGGCACAACCAGCCAATTTTACAAGAGTTTTGATGGCGGCCTCTCTTGGGTGAAACTGCCCGTTCCCGATGGCGGCACTATTCATGCGACTGCGCCTGCTATTGCGCCCAACACTGGACAGACCATCTATCTAGGTAGTGAAAGCCCCAATGCCATCTTCAAAAGTACAGATGGCGGCGGTTTCTGGGTACAAGTTTTCACAAGCCCAGCGCCTGTCCACATGTTGGCGATTGACCGGTTTGACCCGCAGGTACTCTACGCCGGTACAGGCGGCAGTGGCATCCTCAAAAGCACAGATGGTGGCGCGACGTGGCACGCAGCGAACTATGGCCTCACCAAGCTAAATATCCATGCGCTAGCCATTGATCCCTCACAGTCGCAGATTGTGTATGCTGGCGCCATTGCGAGTAGCGGCTTGAGCGGCGGCCTCTTCAAAAGCACGGATGGTGGCGCCACATGGCATGAAATCGGCTTCGGGGTGACAAACGCCGACGTTTATGCGCTTGCTGTTGATTACACAGGAACGGTCTACATTGGGACGAATCACGGGCTGTTTAAGCTGGGGTCGGCGCAAGCAGTGGACATCGATATCAATCCCGGCAGCGACGCCAACACCGTCAATTGCACTCAGCCGAACGCACTGATCCCTGTCGCCATCTTGACCACGGACACGTTTGATGCTACGTCCGTTGATCACACAACCGTGCTCTTTGCCGGTGCCAGCGAGAGCCACATCAACAGAAAGAGCGGACAGCCGCTTCGGCATGAGGAGGATGTAGACAATGATGGTGATCGCGACCTCATCTTCCACTTCCGTCTTGGCAATACCGCCCTCACCTGTACATCTACACAGGCCACCCTCACCGGGTACACCTTTGCTGGCTGGGCGATCACGGGCAGCGATAGTGTGTATATGGTTCGCCAAGCTAGGGATCGGGGAGAAGCAGCAGCGGCAGAAGGCAGTTTCTTCTTGTATCTTCCCTTGATCTCACAGGATGAATGATAACTTTTGTTCACGGCTATGTGTTCTTCGTCGTTGGTTTTGATCGTCAATGACAAGAGAATGGAGAATTTACTATGATAGGCTTGAATTCTCTGATTACGATTCTGGTGCTGGCGGCGCTGTTGGTTAGCGCTTGCCAGCCGATTGTGGCGCCGGCGCCGGAAAGTGCGGCGCCTGGGCCACAAGTCGAAGTCTTTATCACCGGCGCGCCCCATGCCAGCGCCAATGGCATCTATTGCGGGCCGGACGGCAACTTGTACATTGCCAGTGTCGGCGGTCACGAGATCCTGGTCCTGGATCCGGAAACCGGCGCCGTACTCAAGCGGTTGGGCGAGGAGGTTGGGGTGACTTCGCCTGACGATCTCACCTTTGGCCCTGATGGGTCGCTCTATTGGACTAACATCATGAGCGGCGAAGTCGGGCGACTGGCGCCTGACGGCACGGCCACCCTTCAGCAAGTGGCAGTGGGCGTGAACCCAATCACCTTCTCTGACGATGGTCGGCTCTTTGTCGCTTTGGACTTCTTCGGCGATGCCTTCTATGAACTCGACCCCAACCTGAGCGCGCCGCCGCGGCTGCTGGCCGAGAAGCTGGGCTTTTTGAATGCCTTTGACTTTGGCCCGGACGGTTACCTCTATGGCCCGCTCTACGGCCGGGACCGCTTCATTCGCATTGATGTCAATGCCGACCCTGTGCAGATTGAAACCGTTGCCGATGGCTTCAAAGTGCCGGTGGCGGCTAAATTTGATTCGCAGGGCCGTTTCCATGTCCTTGACCAGGCGACCGGTGAAGTGATCCGGCTCAACCTCGAAACCGGGGAACGCACGGTGCTGGCGACCCTGCCGCCCGGCATTGATAACTTGGCCTTTAACGCTGCGGATCGCCTCTTTATTGCCCATAACTCGCAAGGCTATGTCTTTGAAGTGTTGGCCGACGGCGCCGTCCGCACGGTCAGCCCAGGCGGTATGAACGGCCCCAATGGCATCGCCATTCTGAACCAAAATGGCGTCGAGACGATCGTGGCCGCCAGTGTCATGGCCCTCAACTTTTTTGATGCCAAAACGGGGGAGCCGGGACCGTTCTTCAATGCCCATGCGATCAGCGTGGCGCCCGATGGCGAGAACCTGTTGCTAACCAGTTGGTTTGTCAACCTGGTGCAGGTCTGGAATCCGACCACCCATGAAACGGTGGCCGCCTATCACGACTTTGCCGTGCCGCTCAATGCCATTCGCTTCCAGGGCGACCTGATTGTGGCCGAACTGAAGACGGGCAGCGTCCTGCGTGTCAACGGCGCCGATCCGACGCAACGCACCCCCTTGATCACCACCATGAAGGTGCCGGCCGGTCTGGCCGCCACGGCGGATGATCTGTGGGTCGGTGACTTTGCCACCGGGCAAGTGCTGCAACTGGTGGCCGATGGCGAAGTGCTGGGCAAACCGGTCATGGTCGCCACAGGGCTGGCCGGCCCGAAAGGGTTGGCGGTGACCGACGATGGTCGCCTGCTGGTGGTGGAGAGTGGCGCCCGCCGGCTTTCAGCCATTGATCTGGCGACGGGGGATGTGACCACCCTCGCCACCGATCTGGCGGTGGGCGCGCCCGGCTGGCCCGGCTGGCCGCCAACCTACCTGCTTGATAGCGTGGCGGTTGACGCTGCCGGCACGATCTATGTGGCTGGGAATGCGGGCAACAATGTCATTTATCGCATTGCACCGGCGCAGTAGTGACTTGTCAAGCGATGGCCTCGGTTTTGAGGCCATCGCTTGTGTATTGCTGCCACTTCAAATCACCCCATGCTCCTTGTATGCGAGTTGTCGTCGCCCCCATCTTTGGCAGAGGCGTATTTGCTGTTTGTTGCTTCTTGGTAGACTTTCCGCTTAATGTTACAATCAATAACAGGAGTCAGTTGGGTAGGGCGTATTCAAAAAATAATATGTCCAATCCGTAGAGGCATCCCCTTGCGGGCGCCCCGGCCTAACGGATAGCTATTTCTTTGAATATGCCTAGGTGGTTGGTACGTTGGTTGAGCTTGTCGAAACCAACGTACCAACCACCGTATTTGAACCCAAAAGCAATCATCCGTTTTCTGTGAAGCGCGGGCGCCTGCTGCCGCAAGTAAGGATGTTTTGTGTGCAATCGAGCTTATTCCGTCTTGTTTCAATTCTGGTCACGCTGGTGCTGTTGGCAGCGCTGGTGGGCGTCGTCAGCCTTGTGCTACGGACAGCCCCTGCGGCGCCGGGCAACCCGCTTGCACCTCTAATCACGCCTGCTGCTGATCGCAACTCATTGGCGCCGCCGACATTGGCAAGCACAAGTGCGCCGGTAGCAGAAACAGTTGAGACAGAGATTCAGATTGTAACAGGCGGTTTTGCCTTTGCGCCCCTACCCGGTTTTGCTGTCGAAGAGAGTGCATCGTCAGCCACCCTGACCAGCAAAACCGGCGCGATCTTTTTGTTGCGCGGCGGCACACCGGCCCAGTTGTCTTCGGCGCAGAGTGCGGAACTGCCGATCATCTTTGAACAATTTGTCACCTTTTACGCCACGCGCGATAACTTTCAGAGCCGCAATCAACAAACTATTCAAGTGGATGGGGCGCCAGGGTTAGTTGTTGATCTCGTCAGCCAGGCTGCCGACGGTTTTGCCGGGCGGATTGTCATGGTGCAGCCAAACCCTGACCAACTCTTTTTGTTGGTCGGCATTAGCCCGGCCGACGAATGGCATGGCGCCGCCGTTGTAGCATTTGACCAACTGGTCGCGTCGCTCCGTTTTTTCCCACTGGCAACGGCCCAAGCAAGCCCAGTCAGGTCAGCCGGGGCAGTGACACCCATCCTGGCGCCAACAACCAATGCCGCCGCCACGGCAGCCATTCTCCAGCCCACAGCAACACCCAACCCAACCATCCAACGGGCCACACGTAGTACGCCGACCCCGGCGTTTACTCTGGCGCTGGCGCAACAACGTCAGCCCAACTGGCGGATCTACGCCGACGGCAACGCCGTCAACGCCGTCATCCCGCGCAACAGCATGATCTGGGCGGCGACCGAGGGCGGGGTGAGCGCCTGGAACCGCAGCAACAATGAGTATGCCAAATTCACAACCCTGGATGGACTGACGGCGAACCGTACGACTGCGGTTGTCGATTGTCCCCTGCCCGGTTTTGGGCTGGTCTTTGGCAGCAACCAGGGTTTGCAAATTTTTGAAGTGCAACGCAATCGCTGGAAGACGCTCAACAGCGCCAACAGTGAGTTGCACTTTGATGATGTGACCGCACTCTTCTGCAATGCCAAAGCGGGGTTTCTGTTGGTTGGCTATGGCCGGCATGGGGTGGACCTCTACGATGTCCGGCGGGGCTGGACCTTGTTGGATCAACGGCGCGGCTTGCTTGACAATGCCGTCAGCGCGCTCACCGTCATCGGCGATCGGGAAGAGATCTGGGTTGCCTCGGCCAACGGGATTACCGTCTTTACCGAAAAGGGGGTTGTAGTCTATGACAAGAGCAATACCCCCCTCGAAACGACTCCCGTCACGGTCATGACCAGTGCGGCCAATGGCATTGTCTGGTTGGGCGCCGGCAACAAACTTTATCGTATCGATGGCGACGCCTGGACGATCTATAGCGACACCTACGTATTGGCTTCCGCCTTCCCAGCGGGCGCGATCACCGCCTTGGCCGTGACGAGTGATGATACCCTTTGGATCGGCTCGGCGCAAGGGGAACTCTGCCTCTTTGACCCGACGGTTGTCACCTGCCGGGCCTTTTTCACCGGCGCTGATTTGACCAGCAGCAGCGGGGTGACAGGGGTTGCGCTGGATGACCAGGAGCGGCTCTATGTCGCCCTGGCGCGCGATGGAGTGCGCGTCTTCGACGGCAAAGGCTGGCAACCCTATGCGGCGCCGGCGGAATGGTTGACTGTCAACCGGGTGCGTGCCTTTGCCCAGGATGCGTTAGGCTTTCTCTGGCTGGCCACCGAGGCCGGCCTCTATCAACTGGATCCGACAGCCGAACGGGTTGTGCAACACTTCACGGCTGCCGATACGACCTATCCGGTCGAGGCCATTACAACGCTCTATGCCGCGCCGGGGGGTGGGTTATGGGTGGGCGGCCAGGGCGCGGCTTACTTTGATGGCGTGCAGTGGCAGCGCTATACCAAAGCCGATGGCCTGGCTGCCGATGCGATCCAAACGATTGCCGGCGATGAGCGCAAACGGATCTGGTTTGGGACGCCGGCCGGGTTGAGCATTTGGAATGGCGAGTCCTTCTTTACGCTGACGCGCGCCGACCGTTTGCCCAGCAATAACATTTTGACCCTGCTCGCCGACGGTTCTACGATGTGGATTGGCTCTGACGCCGGCTTGTTGCGCTTTGAAAGCAACCGCTTTCAAGTCTATACCACAGCAACGGCGGCCCTCGCCGGCAATCGAATTACGGCACTGGCCAAGGTTCCTGACGGCGCCCTCTTGATCGGGACAGAGCAAGGGCTATCGCGCTGGGTGGCGAACACCATGAGCATGATTGCCGAGACACGCGGCTATCCCGTGAGTGCGATTGGCTTGACCAAAGCGGATGACATTTGGCTTGGCACCAGTAGCGAAGGGTTATTCTACTTTGATGGCGCCCGCTGGACAACGGCGCCGTCTGCCGTTACGCCGCCGGCGCCGGCCATTCGGGCCATTGCAGTGGATCGACAAGGTTCTGTCTGGATTGCGGCGGAAGAAGGTGGGGTGCTCCGTTACGTTCCGTAAGGTGTAGAGAGTTAGGTCTTTTCGCTGCTGTTATTGTATACTGCACCTTAGCAAAAAGGTTTGGCGTTATCTGTAGTCCGCAGTCGTAGAGTCGCGTAGCCCAGAGTCGCGTAGTCCAGAGTCGCGTAGTCCAGAGTCGCGTAGGCCAAGTGTGGCTGTGTTGCGGTCTACTGAATTATTTGGGATTTGTGGAAAATTGTCGATAATTTTCCCAAATCGTCCCAAATCGTCCCAAATCGCCGGAATGAGCCATGACTGGCTGGAATTATCAACAAGCCAGACGCCGAGACTTCCGTTTTCCTGTTGTCTGATGTATGATAGTCCTCCAAATCAATTTTGCCAAACGAGTGCGTCATAGGAAGAAGTCAATGAGTGAGCTTTTGCCGGAATATCAAGCCAACGCTGCCGATGTCGCCGCCATTGTTGGCGGCTATCATGGCACCCCGCATACGATCTTGGGGCCGCACCAGGTGGCCGCGGATGGGGCAGCGCTGGCGCAAGCAGGGGTGGTCATCCGTGCCTTTCGCCCGCTTGATCGGCAACTGTTCATTTACTGGCATGAACGTGCGCAACGCCTGCCGATGGTGCGTACCCATCCGGCCGGTTTTTTTGAACAATTTCTACCGGGCGTTGACGAAACGGTGCGCTACCACCTGATTCTCGTAGACGGCGCCGGCCAGGAACATGAGATTGAAGACCCCTACCGCTTTGACTTTTATTTGACCGACTATGAACGCTATCTACATGGCGAAGGCAACTTTTTCCAAAGCTATCACAAATTAGGCGCACAAGTCCGCACGATAGCGGGTGTACAGGGGGTCAATTTTGCTGTCTGGGCGCCCAATGCCCAGCGCGTCAGCGTCATCGGCGGCTTTAACGGCTGGGATACGCGCACCCATGCCATGAGCGCACGTTCCGGTGGGATTTGGGAGCTTTTTATTCCAAACCTGCCGGTGGGAACCGCCTATAAGTACGCCATCAAATCGACGCACCTGGGCTACGAGAGTGACAAGAGCGACCCCTACGCCTTCTACAGCGAGGTGCGCCCCAATACCGCTTCACGCGTCTGGCCGCTCGATCAACATGAATGGCAGGATGACGCCTGGATGGCCGAACGGGCCACACACCAGGCGCTGGACAAACCAATCAATATTTACGAGGTCCACCTCGGCAGTTGGAAGCGGGTGCCAAGCGACAATGGCTTCCTGAGCTACCGCGATCTGGCGCGTGATTTGGTCGCCTATGCCAAAGCGATGGGCTATACCCACCTGGAGTTGCTGCCGATCACCGAACATCCTTTTGACGGTTCGTGGGGTTATCAGACCACTGGTTACTTTGCGCCGACCAGTCGCTTTGGCTCGCCCAGCGATTTTATGGCCTTTGTGGACTATTGTCATCAAGCGGGCATCGGCGTAATTTTGGATTGGGTGCCGGCTCATTTCCCGCGTGATGCTCACGGGTTAGCTTTTTTCGATGGCACCCATCTCTATGAACATGCCGACCCCCGCTTGGGTGAACACCGCGATTGGGGCACCAAGATTTTCAACTTTGGCCGTAACGAGGTGCGCAACTTTCTCTTGAGCAGCGCACTCTTCTGGCTCAAGGTCTATCACATTGATGGTTTGCGGGTCGATGCCGTCGCCTCCATGCTCTATCTGGATTATAGCCGGCAGGCGGGCGACTGGGTGCCGAACCGCTACGGCGGGCGCGAAAACCTGGAAGCGATTGACTTCCTGCGTCGCTTTAATGAACTGGTTCACACCGAAGCGCCGGGCGCCATCACTTTTGCCGAAGAGAGCACCTCCTGGCCCATGGTCACACGCCCCGCCTATGCCGGCGGTCTGGGCTTTGACTACAAGTGGAACATGGGCTGGATGCATGATATGCTCAGTTACATGCAAAAAGACCCGGTCTACCGGCGCTACCACCAGAATCAGATCACCTTTAGCATGGTCTACGCCTTTAGCGAAAACTTTGTCCTGCCCTTTAGCCATGACGAGGTTGTTCACCTAAAGCATTCCATGCTCGACAAGATGCCGGGCGATCTCTGGCGTAAATTCGCCAACTTGCGCGCCCTCTATGCCTATATGATCGGCCACCCCGGCAAGAAATTGTTGTTTATGGGGGGCGAGTTTGGTCAATGGCGCGAATGGAGCGAAGCCCGCAGCCTCGACTGGCACTTGCTGGCGGCGCCCGAACATCAACAACTCCAAAGCTTTGTCAAAACGCTGAATCAGCTTTACTTACAAGAGCCGGCCCTCCATCAGGTCGATGCCAGTTGGGAAGGCTTTGCCTGGATCGACTTTAGCGATGCTGATCAATCGGTGGTCAGCTTCACCCGCTATGCCCAGGATCGCACCGACCTGGTGGTGGTGGTTTGCAACTTTACCCCAGTCCCCCGCCATGGTTACCGGATCGGCTTGCCGACCGCGAGCGATTACCGGGAAATTTTGAATAGCGACGCGCGTCATTTTGGCGGCAGCGGCGTAGAAAACCAAGGACAATTGCGTGCGGAAGCGCTACCCTGGCAGAATTGCCCATTTTCGACAATGGTGAGTTTGCCCCCATTAGGGGTTCTTGTACTAAAGCCAATTCAGCTTTAAAGTGAGTTAGTAACCATCATGATTCCTTTTCAAGAGCGGCCGGCAACGACCATTCTGGTTGTTGAAGATAATATTGATCTAAATATGGCCATCTGTGAGATTTTAGAATCCTACAACTTTGTCGCGCATTCGGCCAAAGATGGCTTTGAAGCGCTGACCTGGTTGAAAGCGCATAAACCGGACATGATCCTCTGCGACATCATGATGCCCGGCATGGATGGCTATACGCTGCTCAAACATACACGCGCCGACACCGAATTGCGTACCTTGCCCTTTATCTTTCTGACGGCGCGCACCTCGGTGGCCGATCAACGGCTGGCGAAAGAGATCGGCATTGAGGATTATCTGACGAAGCCGGTCGATAGCAGCGACCTGATTGCCGCCATTAACAATGCGCTGCGCCGCCGGCAAATTATGCAGGATGAGATGCAGAAGCAGATGAATCTGTTGCGCGACCGCATCGTCGCCATTCTGCAACATGAGTTTCGGACACCGCTCACCTTTGTGCTGGGCTACTCGGAATATCTGCTTGATGTCACCAAAGGGAATTTTAACCTGGATGAATTGCGCACGTCGGCGGCTGCCATTCTGGATGGCGGACGGCGGCTCCAGCAGTTGATCGAGACCTTCCTTCTCTTGGCCGAGCTTCAGAATCGGACCTTGAAACCGGAGGATGTTATCCGTGTCGATGTCAATGAGTTGATGCGGGAGACCTTGCAAGAATCAGAAAAGCGGCTCAGCGAAGCCGGCCTGGTCGGTGAGTTGCAGGGTTTGCCGGGAGCCGTCACCATTTATGCCGATAGCGAAATGTTACGCGAAGCCTTGCGCCGGCTCATTGACAATGCCGTACGCTACCGGCGACCGGAATCGAAAACGGTCTGGCTCTCGGTGGAGCCGGCGACAGCCTACGTTGGCTTGCGCGTGCGGGATGAAGGCCGCGGCATCCCCCCGGAGATGGTCGAGCGCTTTGCCACCCCCTTTGAGCAAGTTGATCGCGACAACCGCACCGAACCGGGCGCCGGCCTCAGTCTTTCCCTCATTCGGCATGTCGCCCACCTCCACGGCGGCACCCTGGAAATTGAAAGCAAGTATGGTCAGGGCAGCGCGTTTACCTTGTGACTGCCGGTGGCCGACGCGGGGTAAGACAGGAGACACGAGACACGAGACGATTCTCGTATCTCGTGTCTCGTGTCTCCTATCTCGTGTCTGAAAATCAGTACGGGTACAACAACCAAACTATGACATCATCGCTATTCCTGGCAATTTTGGGTTTGATTTTGATGGCGCTGGGGCTGATTGGGACAATCCTGCCGATCTTGCCGGGGCTGCCGTTGATCTGGGTAGGCGCGCTCTTGTGGGCGTGGGCCGATGGCTTTCAGCAGGTGGGCTGGCCGACGCTGATTGTGCTGGCAATCCTTGCCGTGGCCGGTTGGGGGGTGAGCTTATTGGTGGCGCCGGCCATCAGTCGGCGGGCCGGGGTAAGCTGGCGTGCGATTGGCGGCGCCATTGTTGGCGGGATCTTGGGTGGTATTTTCTTGAGCTTTCTCCCGGTGGTTGGCACGCTCTTTGGCGCTTTGCTGGGCGCCGTGATTGGCATGTGGTTTGTCGAATACCAGATCCGGGGCGATGAACGGGCGGCCACCGCCGCCGTGCGCGCCTACCTGAGCGGCGTCGCGGTGACAGCGGCGCTCAACCTCTTGCTGGCTCTTATCATGATTGCAATTTTCCTCTGGCAGGCGTGGGTGGCGTAAAACAATGCGTGCTGTGATCTTGATTAATGGTACGATTGAGGAGTACGCCGCTTTTTCACCCTGGCTCGTGGCGGACGATTACTTGATTGCCGCCGACGGCGGCGCGCGCCATGCATTGGCCTTGAACCGCCGCTTGGACGCGGTGGTTGGTGATCTGGATAGTCTGGAACCAACCCTGGTGAACGAACTGGCGAACGCCGGCATCCTGATCCGCCGCTACCCAGTCGCCAAAGATCAAACCGATTTAGAATTGGCGCTTGAGTTTGCCCTCGAACAGGGCGCAGCAGAAATCGTGTTGATGGGGGCAGTCGGTGATCGCCTCGATCAAACGCTAGCGAACCTGCTGATCCTGGCGCAACGTGACTGGCCGGTGCGCTTGACCTTGGTGGAACGTAATCAAATTGCCCAACTCGTAGCTCCCGGCCAACTTGTCACCCTCCAGGCCCGTATCGGCGACACCGTCAGCATCCTCCCCCTGAGCGATGTTGTCACCGGCATCACCTACACCGGTATGCGCTACCCCCTACAGGACGCCACCCTCCGTCTCGGCAGCACGCGCGGCATCAGCAACGAAGTCAGCGCCGTCCCGGCCACCATCACCATCGCCACCGGTCGCCTCCTCCTCATCCAAACACTCAGTAAAACAGTGAACCAGTAAGCCAGTAGGTCAGCTTCTACCCCACTGTTCCACTGTCTCACTGCCTCCCTACTCTACCGATTCACCGGCGCATCCCCCCATCCATCCTTCTCCTCCGGGATCGTCGCCGGTTCATTCCAGCGGCGGTTGTAGATGACATTTTTCAGGACATTGGCGTAATAGTGGAGATTCATATTGGTGGCTAATAAGACCAGATTCAACATCTCGTCGTTATAAGCACGTTGCCCGATCCGATGCAATTCACGCTGAAAATCCGCCAGCGTAACCGCCATGCGGCGCGCACGACTGGTGCGTCGCTTGAGGATGTTAATGGCGGCATCGGCCAATCGAATCGCCATCTCTTGCGCTTGGGGATCGCTGAGGTTGTCTACCGTGTCGGGCGCATCCTGAAATTCGACATAGATGTCATTGGCCAACTCTTCGCGTAGCCATGCTTCCCAGGTGCGTGCTTCGCCCTGTTGGTAGAAGCGGGACTTGGCAATGGTCTGATAGCTCTGTTCCTCATCCTCGTCGCGCTGCTCCCGCACCGGCTGTTGCCAGACTTCGGGCGGCGCAATGGTGGTGACAATCCGCCAGAACCAGTAGACCGTCATCGCCGCGAAAAAGGTGCTGAGGATGGTTGCTTCAAAGAGGGTAAAGGGTAGAAACGATTGTAGCAGCGCCCCAAAGAGAAGGGCGACTGCACCTGTGAAAATAAAGCCGATGAGAAAAATCACAATGATGAGCAGAAGCAGGAGGGTTACCGGCCAAAAGGAACGCGAAAATTGCTTCATAATCAAATTGCCCAATCTGCCCACATATCGGCCGGGGTCGCCGATGCCTGACGTTCACTTAAATCACGTTTCTTAAAGGGCGTGGCCGGCGCATTCCCTTCGGGCAAGATGGCATAGATGCCCCGCACCCGTTCCGGTTCCGGCAGCGTTCCCACGCCCAACAACTGCTCGGCAATGGCCCAGACCGTGGGATTCTTGGGCAGCAATTCGATCAGCCAGGCTTCCCCGCCGGGCGCGCGATATTTCCAGGTATAGTCGTGGCGCACGGAGTTGGGATCATCCGACTTTTCGCTAAAAGGGCCAACCCAGCTTGCCGGCTCATCCTGTTGTAGTTGCGCCGGCGCACCGGCCCACATACAAGCGCGCGCCCGCGCCGTCAGGACTGGGTCGAGCAGGTTGCGTTTGATCAAGTAACCATTTTCTTTGAAGAACGCTACTTCCTCTGGTGATAACGCGTTATGATTTGCCACGGCGCAACTCCTTTTCTTGTTTCGTCAAAGGAACCTCTGGGTCTGCTGTGTAATCGACTAGTACAGAGCGGCCTAAGTAAGCCAGTAGTTCAGTAGGACAGTAAGTCAGTCACTGTCTCACTGGCAACTATGGGTTTATTTACGCCGTCGTGTACTAGTAACTCATCGCCAAGCAAATCGTACGCTGCCGTAAAGGCTGCCTGTAAATCGAGCAAAACATCGGCATCACCTGGTAGATATGGATCCAGGCCCGCAAATGGTGACGGCATAAGAAGGCTCCCAATTCCTCTACCTGGGCGCACAAGGATCGTTATCGTTTGCGCGCCAGGGTCAATCCATCGCCAATCGGCACCATACTCAAGTCAATGCGATCATCTTTGTGCAACTGTTGGTTGAGGGCGCGTAGTGCATTGGTATCCTCATCTTGTTGACTGGGATCGACCAGCGAACCGCCCCAAAGGACATTGTCAATGGCAATGACGCCGCCGCGGCGAACCAGCTTGAATGCTTGGTCATAATAGGTGGCATAGTTGGCTTTGTCGGCGTCGATAAAGGCAAAATCAAAGGTGCCGTGGTTTGCTTCATTGCTCACCAGTGCGGCGAGGGTTTCCGTGGCCGGCGCCAGATAGAGATCGATCTTGTGGGCGATGCCGGCCGCGTGCCAATAGCGCCGCGCCATGGCCGTCCACTCTTCGTGGACATCACAGGCGACGATCTGTCCATCATCGGGCAAGACCAGCGCCACCGAGAGCGCGCTGTAGCCGGTGAAGACGCCGATCTCCAACGTCCGTTTGGCGCCCAACATTTTGGCCAGCAGGCGCATAAACTGTCCCTGCTCCGGGGAAATCTGCATCCCGGCGGCATCCAGTTTCGCCGTCTCTTCGCGCAATTTGCTCAAGATGGCCGGCTCGCGCAAGGAGACACTTAAGAGATATTCGTGAATGGGTTCGGTAACTTGAATGGTACGACTTGACATGCAAAATCCTATCTCAATTGTTGCGTTATGCAAAAATCTCGTCCAGCGGTAAACGAAGATTGAGCGGAGTATCGACTACTTCGCCCGCGCTAAAGGTTTGATGTTGATCGCCTGATTTTCTGCAGTTTCATGAAGCAGCATGAGATTGTCCATAAGACCTCCGTATCCCATCAAACGCCACCAAAAGCTGAAAAACCGCCGTCCACCGGTACAACGATGCCGGTAACAAACTTGGCTGCGTCGCTACAGAGCCAGACCGCCGCGCCGATCAACTCATCCGGTTCGCCAAAACGTTTCATCGGCGTGTGGTCGACAATGCTGACACCGCGCGGCGTGGGCGTGCCATCGGGGTTGAGTAAAAACGCACGGTTCTGTTCGCCAATGAAGAAACCGGGCGCAATGGCATTGACCCGGATCCCTTCGCCATATTTGGTCGCCATATCAACGGCCAGCCAGCGCGTGAAGTTGTCGATGGCCGACTTGGCCGCGGCA
The DNA here is from genome assembly GCA_021405325.1 of Caldilinea sp. CFX5. Next base: position 104,734 of record QWII01000046.1, read on the forward strand.
TAGCCAATGACGCGCGTCAACGGTCGTTGCGCCGCCATCGACGAAATGTTGATGATGCTTCCTTTGCCCGCCTGCGCCATCACCGCGCCAAAGACCTGTGACGGTAGAATCGTGCCCATGAGGTTCAGGTCGAGCATTTTTTGTACCGCTTCCCGTTTCAGGTTGAAAAAGGTGACATCGCCAAAGACTGTGGCCTCCGCTGAGTTGCCGCCGGCGGCGTTGATCAAAATGTCGATGCGGCCCCACTGTTGCAACACCTGATCGCGCGCCTGTAAGAGCGACTTTTCGTCCAGGGCATCGGCGGGGACGGGCATTGCTTCACCGCCATTGGCCTGAATGGCAGCCACCACATCGGCGGCCCGTTCGGCGCGCCGGCCCAAGATGCCGATCTTGGCGCCGGCGGCGGCCAGTCCATGCGCCATCGCGCCGCCGAGGACGCCGGTGCCGCCGGTGACAATAGCAACGCGGCCTTGTAATGAAAAGAGGGTATTGAGTTCTTGCACTGTAATCATGCTGAAATTCCTTGCTGATGGGTTTGATTGCCCCAGTTGTTCGCAATTTGCTGGCGGACCCAAGTGCGGAAGCGACGGATTAATGCTGTCTCACTCTCGCCGGTTCGTAGCGTCAGAAAGTCCTCCATTTCTGTCATCATCAGAAAAGAAAAGGCCGCGCTCTGCCGGCTCTCCACGTACTCTCCATTCGCCATTAACAGGTGTGTACGCAATGTTCGATTGCTAAAGCGCCATATTTCCTGACAGTATAGGTGTGGAGAGTCGCGTGTTCTCATCCCAGTCGCTGGTCATAGCCTGCGTATGGGCGACTGGCTCTCTGCTGCTAACCGATGCCTGTGTCACTTTTATCTTCTCCTGAACGTCTATCCACTGGTCACGCTAATTGTACCATGCCAGTGGATAGAAGTGTAGAATTGATCGTGGTAAGTGGCCTTACTGCGTTCGCTTACCGTGCTACCGGCGCCTGGCTTTGGTAACACTTGATAATGTCGATGATCAGCGCAATATCCGCCCGCGCCGAGGCGACCGACGCACGACAGGGGACGCCGTTGCGGACACAATCATAGAAATGGCGCAGTTCGCGACTAAAGGCGGTCTCCCAGTCGATAGCCGGTTCCTGTTTGTAGGTGGTGCCGTTGGCGTCAATGCCTTGAATGGTCACTTTGGAAAGCGGGCCGCGGGCAAAGCCGGTCGGATATTCGACGATGACCCGTTTCTTGTCGCCGTAGACCTCAATCGATTCCTGGAAATCCCAGAGATCGGGCAGATCGACCCACGAAGCCACGCAGCGCGAGCCGTTCGGATATTCGAGCGTCATGGTGACGGCGCGGCCGTCAAACCAGATGTCGGTGCTGACCACGCGGTTGGGGACGCCCAGCATGGTGCGCATCCCATAGAGATCGTGGATCATGCTGCCGGAGAGCAGGTAAAAGGTGCGTTCGACCTGGGGCGGCACCTCGCCGACCGCTTCCTGGCGGGCGGCTTGACGAGCGGCGCGGGTAGCTTCCATGACGCTGCCGGGAATATCGTCGAAGCGGCGAATGTCGAACTGGCGCGTGTGCAGGTCATTGTTCGGGTGCAGATGGTTAACCTGGACAAAACGGATATTTTCCATCTTATCCACTTCGCGCTTGGCATATTCGTAGGCCGGGTCAAAGATTTTCATATAGCCGACCTGCCCGACCTTGCCCGACCGCTGTTGGGCGGCGATAATGGCGTCCGTCTCTTGCAACGAGAAGCACATGGGCTTTTCAATAAAGAGATGTTTGCCGGCGTCTAATGCTGCAATGGCAACTTCCGTTTTCGGGTCGGACTGGCAGAGGAGCACCGCTTCCACATCACTTTTGAGCAGATCCCGGTAATCGGTGAAATGGTTGGGGACGTTGAACTTATCGGCCACATAAGCCGCCGCGCCGGCGGAAACATCACAAACGGCGGTCACTTTGAAAAGACCGTGTAGATCCTGCAAATTCGGCATATGATGGACTTGGGCAATCGCGCCGCAGCCGACGACGCCCATCTTGATTGGGTTCATTAATTTCTCCTTGACGTTTGTTTGTGTCGCGTTGATGGTTAAACACTATGTGCTTGGGTGCGAACCGGTTTAGTCTATCATAGGTTGCCGGGTTGCCAAAGTGGTAAAAAAAGATCAATTGCGATGGGTGTTTTCTTCATCAACGATGCTGGATGGGAACTTTTGCCGAGAGGCTCAGTAGCGGATGGACGCTGTCACCAACGCCCATCCTTGGGAAAGTCGTCAGCAGTAGCCAATGGCAATTATAGAGTCGCCATCATCGCTTTGGCCGCGGCGACGCCTAACCGTGGACTAGACAGGATCGGCGCCCGTTTCTCCGCTGCCGGCAGAGTATCGACCACCCGCGCCATGGTCGCCTGGGCCAGCACAATCACATCCACCTTGTCCATCAGTTCTTTCAACCCCGCCGCCACCAGCCGGTCATGGGTGGCTGTGTCACCGTTGATGACCGCGTCAAAGGCGCCGGTGCAGAGGTGGGTGACAAGTTCAATCATCTTGCCCTGGGCGGCGGCGCTGGCCTGGATGATCGCCGCTGTTGGCTCCAGGGTAGTGGAGAGAGTGGCAATCACGCCAATGCGGCGGCCCATGCGCACGGCTTCGTCGGCCATGGCCTGGTCAATACGCAAGACCGGGACATTGACCAACGGTCGCGCCGCGTCCACCGCCGGCCCAATCGATGAACAGGTGACGAGGATGGCGTCAGCCCCGGCAGCTTCAGCAGATTCCAAATAGGTCGCCAGGCGGCGGTAGGTGGTCGGGGTTAGCTTCTGCGCAGCAATGGTATTTTTGAGCAGACTTTCATCGACGATGTTAAAGACTTCGACCTCGGGCATGGCCTCTTTACAGAGTTGGGTAATGGTTGCCGCGTTGACGGTGGCCGTGTGAATCAGGGCTAATTTCTTGGGCATGGGTTTCTCCTGCGCCGTTATAGGCGCCTTAACAGAGTGCTCAACTTATGTTTCCGGTGATGGGTGTTGCGCACCCCCTCCAGATAGCGCCGCCACTCATCATCCCGGCCGGCGGCTAGATAAGCTTGTTTGGCATGGGCCAGCTAGGCGACTGCGGCGAAGTGCTGCACCGTCCTGGAAACTCGGCGGTGGCTATGCTATAGCCGGCGCCGTCTGGCCTGGTTCGGGTAGGCGCTACCACTGTTCCCAGTCGCGCATGGCGCATCAATTGTATACGCATTATACCATAAGTCACTTGATAGGTGGCGTATCTGTTTGTGCATGACGTAGCGCCAATTGCGCTTTGACCGCTGCCAGTTGTTTGCCATGCAACGGATAGGTCAGCAGTGCCAGAAAGGCCAAGGCGCAACCGGCGAAGGGTAGCCCAGTCATAAAGACGCGGAAGCCGGTGGCGACGCTCTCCGGCTGCACTTCCAGGCGCGTATTGTAGCCATAGGCCGGCGCAATGATGCCAAAGACCACGGAGACAATCGCTGCGCTTAACGTCACCACCAACCCGTTGAGACCAAAGTACATCCCCTCTCGACGCTGACCGGTTTTGACCTCGTCCTCGTCGATCACATCGGAGATGAGAACGTTGTCCATGAGAAAGATGCCGGCAAAGGCAATCCCAATCAAAAAGGCGGCGATAACGGCCCCTTGGAGGGATGTGACAAACCAGAGCGACAGCGAGGCCAGCGCCGTGGCGGCATAGCCACAGAGCGCCGTCGTGCGCGGTTCAAAGCGGTTGGCAACGAAGACGCGCCAGGGGTAAAGTGCCAGCGCAGCGGTGACGAACGCCGTTCCTAAAATGATCGAAGTTTGGCCCGGCGGCGCGCCGATGCTGTATTTAATGTAAAAAATCATGCCAGTGGAGAGCGCGTTGGTCGTAACAAAACGCATGGTCTGCGCCACCGTCATCGGCAGAAAGCTGCGGTTGACAAAGGTCGCTTTAAAAGCCGCAAAGAACGAAAAATCCTCAGAAACGGCGGCCGTGCCTCGCTCAAACATGCCGCGATAGCCAATATAGCCGGCCACCGCCGCAATCCCGGCAAAGATAATACCCATAATGCCCCAGCCTAAGCGTTGCGCCAGGATCGGCGGCAGCGCCACCCCCATGAGCAGGGCGACCGTCAGAAAAATGTTCATACGGACGGCCACATCTGTACGTTCATGATAACTGGGGAACATTTCCGGTAGTAGCGAGTAATAGGCCGTGCTGACGGCGGTGGCCAGCGCATCATAGAGGACGATGCCAACCACCATGTAGATAAGCAAGGCGACGGGGTGTTCATTCCCGTTGAAGGGCGCCAGCCAGAGTAGCCCAAAAACGATCATCCACGGCAGCGTCCCCAACCAGAGATAGGGCAAGCGGCGTCCCCAGCGCGTGTTGGTGCGATCCGAAAAATAGCCGATCAACGGGTTGTTGACGGCATTATAGATGGCGTAGAGCGTCAACGCCGTGGCGCTCCATTGCGGTGGCAGCCGCTTCACATCGGTATAAAAAAAGAGTAACGAAACATTGACAACCTGCGCTGGAATCTGCATTCCCAGCATGGAAAGGGCATAGAGCCAACGCTGAGTGTTAGTTGATTGGGCGGGCGGCATGGTCAACCCCATTGAATGCTCCTGGCGCTCTTGCGCGCCGAATGGTGATGAGAAATGATTCTGTCTGGTTTTGGTTGGTAAGGGCGAGGTTAAGGGTTATCTGTAGCTAGATAATAGCGCAAGGCGAGGGGAATGGCAAATTGTTAATAGATATACCTGCCATTGATTAGCCGATGGTTCGGCTTTGCGAAGTATAGCCGAATCAAGTATGCTTATTGGCATTGACTGTCAATCAGCAGGATGCGCCATCACAAACCCGGTTTCTGCCAGAAACCGGGTTTGTGATGGCGCATCCTGATTAATCGCAACTGTGCCAAAGGTATTCTAACTATGACAAGTGCTGTCTGGCAGCGTGGGGTGTTGCTGCCATTAACCTTTCCCGACTACCGCCGTCTCCTCATCGGCAATATGCTCTGGTGGCAGGGCTTTCACATGGAGATGGTCGTCATCGGCTGGCTGGTCTTTGATCTAACCAACTCCCCGTGGCTGGTCTCGCTGGTCGGTTTTAGCCGCTCGCTGCCGTTGCTGCTGGTCGGCTTCTGGACCGGCCCCTTGATCGATCACTTTGGCCGACGCCGGATTATCATCGTCGCCCAAATCGCCAATCTTAGCGGCTATGCTCTCATGGCGCTGCTGGCCTGGAGCGGGGCTGCTGCGGTCTGGAATATTGCGCTGCTCTCCTTTGTGCTAGGTACCGCCTGGGCTATTGATTGGCCGGCGCGCCGGGCGCTCCTACCCGACATTGTGGGTAAAGAGCAGTTAGTCGAGAGCATGTTGCTCGATAGCATCATGGTTGGCGTTGGGCGCATTGTCACCCCTTCGCTGGCCGGCGCTTTGATTGCCTGGTATGGCGCCGCCGGTTGTTATGCGGTCATGGCGTTTCTTTCCTTCATTGCCGTCTTGACCCTCAACACGCTGACCCACCAGCCCATCCCGCGCACCACCATGCGTCCCACCGCCCGTCCGTGGACGCTCATCGGTCATGGGTTGCGCTATGTGCGCCACAATGAGGTTATTCTGGCTGTTTTGCTGATTACCTTTGTCATGAACTTCTGGATCTTCCCCTACACCACCCTGCTGCCGATCTTTGCCCGCGACATTCTGCACCAGGGGCCGTTTGGCTTGGGCATGTTGAGCACCGGCACCGGCATCGGCGCGTTTCTGGGGTTGCTGCTCATGCAGTGGATTCGCCGGCGCTATAGCAATGGGCTGATCTTTATTGTCGGCAGCGCCTGGATGTGTCTAGCGCTGATCGCCTTTGCCCTCTCCACCAACTACCAATTCTCCTGGGCGATGCTCTTTTTGGCCGGTCTTGGCATGTCCTGCTTTGGCACCTTGCAAAGCGCCATCATCTTGCTGACGGCCAGTGATGAGATGCGCAGCCGCGTCATGGGCCTGTTGGTGCTGGCAATCGGCTCCGATCCGCTTGGTCAACTGCTCATCGGCTCGCTGGCCGAACAATTTGGCCCCCAACTGACGCTGGTGGGTGAAGCCGGCGCCGCCGCTCTCGCCATTCTGCTCATTGCCATCTTTTTGCCGGCCTTGCGCCGACCGCGGGCCGAACCGACGGTGGCCGCCGTTCCAGCAATGGCGACTGAGCAGTGAATAAGGAAACGCAACAAAGGCATTGCTCTTTATAGCAGTTCATTGACCAAACCCACCCCATAGATTGCTACCAACAACCCAAAGGCGCCCATAAACTGTCCAATCCCGCTGATTGCGCTGACTTCGGGCAACATGCCGGTCAAAAGCGTCACGCCGAGCGCAGCGCCCAAATAGCGGCCCAACTGCACCAAACCGCTGAGGACGGTTCGATCCGCACTGCTCACGGCATTTTGCGAGTTGATCAGCAGCGTCGCCATAATGCCGCCCAGCCCCAAACCAGTGACGACCGTGACGGCATAAAAGAGCGCCCAATAACCGCCGGCCATGGCAACATAGAGCAGCGCCGCGGCAACCAATGAAACGCCCCAGAGGGCTTTGGTAAAAAGATTGCCCGTGAATGTAGCCATCAACCGACTGCCGGTGATCATCCCGCCGGCAATCCCGACCATCAACAGCAACAGGAGTTGGCTGCTCTCCATCGTCAGACCCTGTTGATGCAGAATGACGCCGCACAAGGGCAGCAAAGTGATCAGCCCATACATGAGGGCGCCCGTGATAATTGAGCTAATGATGGCGCTGCGCAGCGTCTTGGTCTGCAAGAAGCCCAGCTTGATCACCGGGTTGCGATGACGCGTTTCCGCCCAGACGAGCGTCAGCGCCGCAATGGCCGCGCCCGCAAGGAGTAAAACGCTGGTTAGCTCAAGGCGCCCCGCTTTGCTGACGACATTGGAGAAAGTGACCAGCAAAACACAGAAGGCGCCAAAGGCCAACCCGCCGCCAATATCAACCTCGCGCCAACGAATCGACGGCGCGGTCTGTGCGGTCTCCTTGGTGCGCGCCACCAACAACGTGGCGACAACCACCACTGCCAGGGTGATAAAGAAAATCCAATGCCAGCCCCACTGCTTGGTGATAAAGCTGCCCAGAAGCGGACTCAACAGGATCGCCAGCAGTTGCACCAGACCGAAGATGCCAATCATGTTGCCACGCTTTTCTGCCGGGAAGAGATCGGAAATCAGCGCTAGTGAGACCGGTATGATCATCCCGGCGCCCAGCCCCTGAATGATCCGCGCAAGCACCAGCGTCGCCATCGTGGGCGCCACGCCCCCCACCAGCGTGCCGCCGGCAAAGAGTGCCATGCCCAGCAGGTAGAATTGCTTTTTGCCATAGAGATCGGCCAGCTTGGCAAAGATCGGAATCGTTAACAGCGAGGCCAGCAGATAGCCGGAAAAGACCCAACTATACAACGCGTCGCCGCCGATCGCCGTGACGATCAAGGGCATCGCCGTCGCCAGGATCAGTTGCATCACACTGATCCCAAACATGCCAAAAAGAATGCCAACAAATTGCCGCATAAAAGCCGTTCCTTCTTGGTTTTACTCCTCTTTGCATTCTACCCAGCCGCGTACGCCATCGACGCTGATTTTTTGCCCGTTGCGAATGCGCTTGGTGGCATCCACCACCCCCACTACTGCCGGGATGCCATACTCCCGCGCCACCACCGAGCCGTGAGTCATATAGCCGCCTACCTCCGTCACCAGACCGGCGGCGTTGATAAAGAGCGGCGTCCAGGCCGGGTCGGTAAAGGGGGCCACCAGGATCTCGCCCGGTTTCACCAGCGCCTGTTGCGGGTCGAGGACAACGCGCGCGATGCCTTCAACCACGCCAGCCGAGACGGGCGACCCCAGCAATACACCGGGGGGCGCATCGGTCTGCGCCAAATTCGCGGTGGGGATTTCGCCGGTGTTAGTGATGATGCGCGGCGGCGTCAGCGTCTGATAGCGCTGGAAGGCGGCGCGGCGTTCGGCGATCAAACCGGGGGGCGGCCCGTCGGCGCGTTCGCTCAGTTCCACCAATTCCGGGAAGCGCAAAAACCAAACATCGTCAACTTGGGCAAGGCGTCCTTCCGCCACAAGCTGTTGCCCAAAGGCAAGAAACACCGGCTTAATGAGGCCAAAGAGCCGCACAAGCCAGAATTTGTGATGCTCACGCGTCGGCAGCAACTGGCGGGTGGCTCGTGTCAGCCGTTTGACCAGGGGGGCGCGCAGCCAGCCCCAGAAGCCCCGTCTGGCCGCCGCCACCAGTCGCACTGCCGCCGCCTCCCCCTCCACGATCCATTGGTGCGTTTGCGCCCGTTGTGCGCCGGCCTCGCCATGTTGGGCGTTGCTCACCACCATCTGTAAGAGCGAGGTCGGATCTTCGTGCCAGCGGGGACGGCTCAAATCGATCTCGCCTGGCGCGCGCATCCCATAGCGCGCCAGAAAAGCACGCCAGACCGCCAAAAATTCTGGCCCGCCGGTTATCGTTGCTGCTTCAGTTAACCGCTGCCCAACTGGTACATCGGCCTGACTGAGCCGTTGCCGTAAGGCCGGCGACTGGCGCACAAGATCGGCCAGATCGGCCACGGCCAGATTCATTTCGTTCACCACATTGCCGTCCGCCCCGCGTGCGACTGCCAGCAAATCAGCGGCAACCTGTTGATCCTGCGCCGCCAGCTTCGCCAGGACGCGCCGCAACAAGCCGGGCGCCAGCAAGCCGGCAGCCACATAGGGAAACCACTCCCGAACAATGGCGGCAAAGATGGTGGACAGTTGCCGACTGACCACCTTGAGCCGTGCGGTTGCTGTTGGCGCTGCCGCCAATTGTGCTGCCGCCTGGGCGATATGGGTATCCATCAATTGCTGCCCACGGGCGGTGATGTCATCGGGGTTAGTGATAAAGACATGCCACAGCGCCTTGCCAAAGGTGGCCGCCAGCCACCGCACGAGGGTAAGCGTTGACGCCGCTTCCCCGCGCGCTTGAAATTCCGGCCGCTGGACAAACTCGATCAGCGCTTGCGAAGCCAGGTGATCGGCATTGGCAATGACATAGGGAAACCGGCGACCAACCAGGCGATGGCGCAAGAGCAGAGAAAGATCAGCATAGATCCGACCGCCGGCGGTGGCGATATAGGGATTCTCATAAGCATCCGCGGGCCGCCCAATCGGGATCATCATGCGGATCAGCGAAAGCGCCAGATCGGGCATGGGGTCGGTCATCATCTGAAAGTGCCCAAAGCTAAAGTAGGCATGAAGAGCATCATCACTGGGCGGCGGCGCCGGCATCGGGTAGAGCGTTGTGATGGGCCGGGCCTGGAGGACATACATTTGCTCGTCACGGATGGCCCACTCAATATCTTGCGGTCGGCCATAATGTTGCTCGATTTTCGCACCAATTCTAGCCAGAGCGAGGATCTGTTCATCACTGAGTGCAGCTTGTTGCCGTTGATCCGCCGTCAGCGCTTCCTGACGCACTCCACCCGTTGGCGACGCCAGAATTTGCAACTGTTTGTCGGCCACTTGCCGTTTGACAATCTGCATTTGGCGTTTGTCCACCTGATATAAATCGGCGGAGACCAGCCCTGATACCAGCGCCTCACCCAGACCAAAACTGGCGTCAATCGAAAGGAGATGCCGTTGATTGGTGACCGGATCGGCGGTGAAGAGGATGCCGGCCACTTGCGGCTCGACCATACGCTGCACGACGACGGCGATGCGCACGTTCTGGTTATCCACATGCCGTTGCAACCGGTAGAGAATGGCGCGATCGGTAAAGAGCGAGGCCCAACAGTTGCGCACGCTTGCCAAGAGGGCGGCCTCTCCGCGCACATTCAAATAGGTGTCCTGTTGCCCGGCAAAGGAAGAATCGGGCTGATCTTCCGCCGTGGCGCTGGAACGCACCGCATAGGCGTACTCGTCCCCCAGCGCACGCCAGGTCGCGACCACCGCCGCCGCCACGGGAGGCGGGATGGGGGTTTCGTGCAACTCGCTGCGCACTTCGGCCCCCAGTTGGCGCACGCTTTCCAGGTCAGCAGGCGACAGGGTCGCCAGCCGTTGTAACAGGCTCTGCTGCTTGGGGTAGACCGCCATAAAAGCGTCAAAGGCAACGGTGGTGACACAGAAACCGGGCGGCACTTGAAAGCCGGCGGCGGTCAACTCGCCCAAGTTGGCGGCCTTGCCCCCGACGAGCGGCAGGTCCGTCGCGCGCACCTGTTCCAGCCCTACAACCAGATTAATTTGATCGTTGGGTAATACTTCCGGCGTGCTCTGTTTCATACGCTCTTCCGCTTCCTCGGTTCAGGTAAATGATTGACGGCTTGGTGGGCAGGCAAGGACTTTTAGGACTTAGGCAAGAGGCAACCGGCCAGACCGCCGGGAGGTGGACACAAGCTGTTGTACCAGAGAAAGTTCATTTGCCCACCTCCCGGCGGTCTGGCCGAGCGACATCATCGTGGCTCGTCTTGCGGAAGTCCTATCTTTGAAATATCCTTATCCGTTCGCCGTACCAACAGCAAGACCATTCAGAAAAATTTGTACAATCAGCGCACTGATGCGCGCCGGTTCTTCCAATCGGATGTTGTAATGATTCGGGCCAAAGACCGTAAAGGCAAAAATTAATCCCAGGTACGCCAGGGCCACCTCGCGCGGCGGCGCACTGGTCTGGAGGCGTCCAGCCGCCATTTGTGCGGCAAAGAAGGTCGCAATCTGATCGAGCGTGTTGAGGGAGCCGCTGCGCAACCGTTCAATATAAGCGTGATCCGCCTCATTGCCGCTCAACAAGACGCGCAAAATATCGCGAAATTCGTAGGCGTAACCGATGAGCAGTGTGGTGAGGCTGAGGAGATCGGCCATCACATCTTCAGTAGGTTGGGCCAGATCGCGCAGCATAGGGCGGGGCGATAGCTCTTCGATCATGGTGCGGATAAGCTGTTCCTTGTCGCCAAAGTGCCGGTAGAGGGTCGCTACGCCCACCGCCGCCTCCTCGGCGATCTGTTCCATGCCGGCATTGACCAACCCTGTGCGCCCAATGACGACGCGGGTCGCCTGTAAGATGCGGGTGCGCATATCACGCTGGGGAGGCAAGGGGATGCCTTGTTCCCGGCTCAAGCGTTGTAACAGGACAAGTTTTGACCCCACGCGCCGGTAGAGGGTGGCGCGTGGCACACTCGCCTTTTCGGCCAATTGATCCATCGTGAAGTCGTCGCCGACTTGGGCCAGCAGGTCGATGGCGGCTTGCAAAATTTGCTCGGTAATTGGGTCGGTTGGTGTTTGATATGACATGATAGATAGTATACTCTATCATGTCATATCAGTCAAGGGGCAAAATCATAATAAAAATATTATACTGAGGGGTTGCCACAAAGTCAACGGCGACAAGGCTACACTAGCCATTCCTGCGAACACTGCCTCTAGATGACTAGTAACATAACCAGGTCATGAGCTGTCCAGTGGGCCGAGGTAATTGTGTAGCCTTCATGGTAAACTGAAGGGTGGCTGCAAAAACTGAACAGCGGCAGCAAGGAGGTTCTATGCGTAATTTCATGCGTATACTTAAGTTCGCGTTCCTCTTCATTGGTTTGCTCTGGTTAGCAGGTCAGGTGACTTCGCACAAACCTGCTGCGTTAGTTCCGGTTGCACAGGCCGCATCAAATCTTGACTGTACCGCCGTCAGTGAAATCCCGGTCGCCGAATGTGAGGCGTTGGTTACTTTTTATACACAGACTGATGGACCCCACTGGGGCGCTAATTACAACTGGTTGACTACCATTACCCCTTGCGCTTGGTATGGCGTTGCTTGCCAGAACCAGCATGTCGTCTCGCTTGCACTTTCGACCGTTGATTTGCGGGGAACTTTACCCGCTGCGCTCGGTGAACTTCCACAGCTACAAGATCTGATGATTCATGCCGCCCATCAACTCACCGGTACTATCCCGCCCGAACTAGGCAAGCTGTATAATCTACGACGATTGGCGATCAGTGAGTGCCAGTTGCAAGGCCCCATTCCTAAGGAGCTAGGTCAGTTGGTCAACTTGGAGGGGTTGAGCCTGGACTTCAATCAGTTAAGCGGCACGATACCACCGGAACTCTATCAGTTGACCAAATTGACGAGCCTAGGCTTGATGGGCAATCAGTTGGAAGGGACGCTCGCACCGGAATTAGCCGCCTTGGTCAACCTACAGACGCTAAATCTGGGTGGCAACCGGTTTCAGGGAACGATTCCGCCGGAGTTAGGTTCCTTAGCGCAACTTGAGCAACTCACGCTCTACTATAACCAACTCAGCGGGTCGATCCCGGCACAACTGGGCGAACTACGCCGGCTGCGTTACCTCACCTTTACCGCCAATCAACTTTCCGGCGAAGTGCCGCCACAGTTGGTCAACCTCGTTAACCTGCATGAACGGGGTCTAGCCTTAGGCTATAACATGCTTATCGTTAAAGATCCTGCCTTACAGACATTGTTAGACCAGCGTGAGCCAAAGTGGGCCGCAACGCAAACTGTAGCGCCCACCAGACTCACAGCCTGGTTCGATGGCCCTGAGCATATTCGGGTCACTTGGGAGCCGATTGCCTATCAAGCGGATGGCGGCTATTACGCCATTGAATTGGCCACCGGCGCTGCCGGTGCTTTCCAACTGCAAGGCGTCACCACGGATAAGCAGACCAACACTTATCTGATTGCCCAACCACCACTTGCGGACGAATATACGGTTCGCGTCCGCACCTATACCCCAGCGCATGGGGATCAAGTCAACCATCTCTGGAGTGACTATGCGGTGGTTCAGGTTTTTCCCGGCGGTCAGCTTCACGGTCAAGTTGTCGGCTCGGCAGGCCCGCTACCGATGATTGTCGTAACATTGGAGCAATCCAACACTGCTGATGCAAATGGCCCCTGGGCGGTCGTCGGCACTACCCAAACCAACGATCAGGGCAACTATGCCTTTGGGCGCTTGTCGGCAGGCCGCTACCGCGTACAGGCGGTTGATCCAAGCGGTCGCTATGCGATGGCTTATTATAATATCAGTCCCGCGCCGGCTACGTTCACGGCGCTTGACTTGCAAGACGGTGAAACACGGGCAGGCATAGATCTATTCCTCTACCGAACAGGGCTAATTAGGGGCATTGTGACAAACCTGCAAGGCGAACCGCTCCAGAACATCCGCGTCGGCGCCATGCGCTACATCACGGGGACAGGGGGAGACGGGTATGAGAACGGCGGTGAAGTCCTCACAGATGCGGCTGGCGGCTATGTCCTTGAGAATTTGCCTGCCGGCTTATACCGCGCGATGTTCTTTGATCCTGCCCAAGTCTATGTGACAGAGTACAACAATGACGCTTTTACCCACTATACCGCCCCCTTGCTCCGCGTGGACGAGGGCGGAATTCTGCTTGGCATTGATGCCGCCATGGGCCGACCAGCCACGCTGCGCGGACGGGTTACAACAGAAGCAGGGGAGCCACTAACTGGCATCTGGGTCTCACCCTGGTGGCGCGATGAGCGGGATGGTACTTTTCAGTATGAGTTATCCGGCTTCGCCGAAACCGATGCCAGCGGGCAATACACACTCGCTGTCAGTACGCGTGGGCTTCATCGCATTGGCTTTTTGGATTCAACAGAGAAATACCAGACAGAATTTTATGACAACCGCGCCACGCTGGAAGAAGCCCTTGATATTACCGTGACCCCAGAGCTTTTGCTTACGGGCATTGATGCCGCCCTGGCGCCGACTCACCCCATCACGCCGTCCGCACGCTTTGCTTTTACCAAAACCGTAGGCATCAGCGGGTTACAGCCCGCTTGTTCAACTACTTCAATGATACGCGCCCCCGTAGGCGCCGAGGTTGCGTATTGCTACACCTTGCGCAACACCAGCCAGGTGATATTGACAAACCACACCCTGGTCGATGATCAATTAGGATTACTCCTGGCGCAAATGCCGCAAGAACTCGCGCCTGGGGCAATCTATTCCCTGATTGTGCGCACAACTGTCTCCTTAAGTACAACCAATGTTGCCACATGGACTGCGCAAATCGGCCGCCCACTGCAAACGCCGGCTGCGCAACCAGCGCTGATAGAACAGACCGCCAGCGCTACGGTGCACATCTCCAGTGCCAATGATGACCTGGATCATGACGCTATCCCGGACAATCTTGAGGGCGCCGCCGACATCGACCAGGACAATCAACCCAATTATCTGGATCAGGATGCCGATAACGATGGCTGGAGCGACGAGCAGGAAGCCGGCGCCGATCCGCTCCATCCGCGCGACAGCAATAACGATGGCTGGCCTGATTACCTGGACGTACAGACGCCAAGAGGCAATTCTGGTTATCCTTATCGAAGCTTTGTCCCCTTTCTCCAAAATGGCGGTCAATGAAAGGTGGATCAGGTATAATAGCTGCCATGAAAAGGAAAGCGTTATGCCTGATCCACAATCTGCATGCTTTAGCTCTTAAACACCCCCGGTATCATCACGGTGTAGCCTGGAAAAATCTCCGTCAATGCTGAGTTGTTTAGCCGTTTGCTGCACAACTCACCCAGCACATCGCGGTAATCTGTTGTAACCGCCAGATCGCCCGGCCCCACCAGCGCATCCTCGGCTAGGCCAGGCCAACGCCCGTGGATTTGCCCGCCCACGACGTTGCCCCCTAGCGCCAACAGCAAACCGCCGTGGCCGTGGTCGGTGCCCAGGCTGCCATTTTCCTGTAAGCGCCGCCCGAATTCAGACATGACGATCACCGCCAGACGACCCGCATGGTCAAAGAGGTCGGCGTGAAAGGCGGCCAGCCCCTGCCCCAAATCAGCCAGCAGGGTAGCCATCTGGCCCTGGCTGCCCCCTTGGACAAAGTGGGTATCCCAGCCGCCGTGGTCAATGGCGGCTACTTCCAACCCCACTTCGGCCTTGATCAACATGGCCACCTGCTTGAGCGCCATGCCCAATTCGCTCTCCGGGTAGGGCAAAGCTCCCGCCGAGCGATAGGCATCGGGATTCAGTTTGGCGAGAATGTTCATGACGCTAATGGTATCAACACCAGTGGCGCCCAGTGCGGCGTCATGGGTGTAGAGCGCGTTGAGCGCCGCTTGCATCGCCAATAGCGCTTGCTCATCCCCGCCCAGGTGAAAGTCGGCAATGGAACGTAGCGCCGAAGCGGGGACCGGGCCGCGAATGCTCATGGGTAGACGTTCCCCCAAGCCAATGGCGCGCAGCGGCGACCGGTTGCCGGTGTTGTGCGTCGCCAGATGACGCCCCAGCCAGCCCGATGCCGGCCCGTTTTCACTGGTCACGCCCCGTTCCATCAGCGCCATTGCCCGGAAGTGGCTGCGTGACTCATCGGGTGCGCCACAGGCATGGACAATCGCCAACGCTTTTTCCTGCCAGGCCGGCAACAGCGGCGCTAACATGGGGTGGAAACCAAAGAAACCATCGAGATCGACGGTGCGCAGTTCACGGGCTGTGCGACCGTCGTCCGGCCGGGCGATGCCCAGGGTGGGGCGATGCGCATAATAAGCGTCCTCGCCATGCGGAACGACCATGTTGAGGGCATCGGCGGCCCCGCGCAAGAAGAGGACGACCAACGTATCCCCGCGTGGGGCGCTTTGGGCGGGAGCAAAGGCAAGGCGTGGCATCCAGGCCGGCAACAGGGTCGCTACCGGCGCGGCGGCCAAGGAGCGTAAAAACGTGCGGCGGGAAAGGTCATTATTCATAGGTTCACCGTTTATTCCATAGCACTTACGCACAAGCCCAGACCTTTAGGGTCTCGCAGACCCTAAAGGTCTCTGGCATCGCATAACTTGACGAATCAGTGCGCGCTATCGCCACTGAAACGCCGGCGCAGCCAGCAGACTGGCGGCCAGAAGCGTTGCCGGTTCGGCGGTCGCCGCTGCCAGGCTTTGCTGTAATGCCGCGTTGGCCGGCGGCGGCAGCGGCGCGCCCAGGAAGAGTTCGCTCAAACGGTCGATCAGCGCCGGCAGCGTTGAGTGACCGGCGGTCAAGGCGGCCAAATCGACCGTGGCGCCGGGGATCTCGTTGCGGACAAGCGCCAGGGCAAATTGCCAGCGCGGCAACAGATTAGCCATCCAGTCGGCATCGCGGTCGGGGAAGCCGTCGGGCGTCGGCCAGGCAAAGGGCAATTGGCCCATGCGTTGCAGATAGGCGTGAATGGCGGCGCCACCGTCGGTTTCGGCGTGGGTCTGCCGTAGCGCCGAAGCGACAAAATTGACCGGTCGCTTGAACTTAGGCGGCAGGGGCTGTCGCGCCGTCAACCCATCCAACAGCAGCACGCGCAAAACCGCCTTGATGTCGCCCTGCGTCTGTTGGAACGCCTGGGTCGCGGTTTGGAGCAGCGCGGCGGGCGGCGCATCCCCCAAGAAGCGGCGGGCCAGTTTGTGAACGAGAAAACGCGCGGTGCTTTCGTGCGTCGCCAGTCGCTCCACCACCTGCTCGGCCTCGCTTTGACCGCTGGGCGCAATCGCCATGCCTAATACACGTTTATGACCTTCGTCATGTAAATCCGCGCGGAAGGTGAACTCGCCGCGCCAGAACCGTTCCTTCACGCTCCAGCCGGTCAGGCAGCGGGCTAGTTCCATTACGTCTGTCTGGCTGTAGCCACCGTCCACGCCCAGGCTGTGTAACTCCAGCAACTCCCGCGCATAGTTTTCGTTGGGGTGGCTCTTTTCATTGGCCTGGTTATCCAGATAGACGAGCATAGCCGGCGAATGGACGGAAGCCCACAGCAGGTCACGAAAGTTATCCAACGCATGGCGGCGAATCACCTCCCGGTCATCAACGGTCTTAAGATAGAAGCAGTCGCCCTTTTCGACGCTGATGTTAAAGTGGTCACTCCAAAACTCAACCAGCAGTTCATAAAGCTGACGTCGGCTGTAGACCTGGCGCAAGAGAGTGGCTTGCCGTAACTCTGTCGGCGCCTGGTCAGTATCTTTGTCATCAAAAATGCGGTCGCCATAGAGATCAAACAACGAAGCGGCGTCCAGGGTCACTGAGTCCAGGGGGCGCAAGCGCAGATCACATGGCCCGTCGTCAAGCAGGTCGGGGGCAAGCTGTTCTTCCACCCACGCCGGCATCCCCATGTCAGCAAGCTGGGCGCGATCGGTGTGGCGCGGGCCATAGGTGAGCCGGTTGAGCAATTGAAACTCCACCGCTGTCCCCGGCAGATCCGGCGGCGGCGCCGGTGGTAAACCGGCCAACTGACCATAGAGTGAGCCACAGCCGGCGAGCGCCTGGGCGCCGGCCGCCAGACCGAGCAGTTTGAGAAAGGTGCGGCGTCCATTGTTCATGGCATTCACCTGCCGGTCAGCTCGGCGGTGACGGGCGTCAGCGGCGGGGTTGGCGCTGCCTGGCCGCGTGGTCGCCAACGCAAGAGGGCAAACGCCGTGGCCCCCAACGCCGTCAGCAACGCAGTGGGCAGTACCGTCAACCAGCCCACTATCGGGAAGACCGCCGCCAATTCCAGCGCCAGTGCACCGGTCAGAAAGCTGCTCAACGCGCTCATCCGACCGTTGCTGCGCTCAACCATCTGCTGACTTAAGCGGGCGGCCAGCCCGGCGGCGCCAATGGTGGCGGCGGCCAACGTCAGAAAGATGAAGAGCCAACCAAAGACTTTGGCCCCGGCCGAAGGCGCGGCCAGCAACCCGGCCACCGGCGCGCCAACCAGCAACAACACGACCAACCCCATGCCCAAACAGCGGCGTGGCGTCTGGGTGATGCGCTGGCAGGCGCGATCCACTGCGCCAGGCAGCGTCAGCCAGACGGTGGTGAGCAACGCGGGAAAGGCAAGACCAATGATCAACAACAGCCCAAAGATGGCAAGCATGTCAGCCATGATGGTAATCCTCCTCTTATTCTCTCAATCTCTAAACCTCGCGACGGCTTACTCCTGCGGGGAAAGTTGTTGGCGCTGACGCCGCTTGCGCATCTGACCCACGATCAGCGCACCCAACCCCAGTAACCCCACATAAGGCAGCAGAGCAAACCAACCGACAAAGGGCAGCAGACAGGCCAGAGTCAAGCTGAGACTGCCCCAGAGTGAACGGTGGCGACGCGAGTCGGCGGGCGCAAGCCGTTCACCGAGCAGTTGAGCCATTGCGCTCAAGCCAAAGAGCAGCGCCACGCCCAACCCAACCGCGATGAGCAAACCGGGCAAGGTCAGCAAGCGCAACCCGCCGGCGCCGTTTGCGCTGTCGCCCAGGCTCAGGCAGGCAAGGCTAACCACGCCAAAGAAGAAGAAGTTGACGGCTCCAATCAGCAGGCTGCGCCCCGGTTGCGCATCGGCCACTGTGCGAATTTCAGCAATGAGGGTCGGAAAGAGCAGTTCTATCACCGTGAAAAAGGCGGTCAGCGTCACAACCAGGCCGATAATGAGGGCAATTCCCCCCAGTTGATCGTTCATTGCTCTTCTCCATTCTGCAATTGATAGTCGGTGAGGCCCCAATAGACGCCGGCCAGCCAGCACAATCCTGCCGCCAGCAACAAGAGGCCCCAGCCAGGGGGTGCAAGATTCAACCAATGTTGTGTATCTGGCAGGTCTGGTGGTAAGAAAGTGTACCCGCTCTTTAGCCATGCCCAGATTGCCCCGGCGATAGTGGCGCTAGCGGTCGCCAGACTGATCTCTATAGCACGCCACCAGGCCAGGAAAGGCTGGCCCAACCCGGTGAAGGCATTTTCGGGAAGCAAGCGTGTTGCCCAGGGTTGGAGCAAAAGCAGGACTACGCCCGCAACCACCGTCTGCAACAAGAGCAGACGCCAGGGCAGCGGCGCGGCGACCGTTGGGGCGGCGCTGGGACGGGGTCGCGTCGCAATGGCAGCCAGTACGTCGGCGGATAGGTCGCGACGCAGGGGCGCTTCGGGCAACTCATCCAGGCTTGTAAAGAGCGTTTGCCATTCGGCTACTTGCCGGCGACAGTGGGGGCAGGCAGCCAGATGTTCATCCACAACGGCCCGTTGTGCGGCCGACAAGGTTTGATCCAGATATTCGTTGAGTGTAACAAAGTCAAGATGTGCGTTCATCGGCAAATCAATCACTTGATCCTCTCGGCAAGGTCAAATCGATAAGGTCAAAAGTTCCGCTAACTGTTTACGGGCGCGAAAGAGATTGCTCTTAACCGCCGCCAACGACAGGCCAAGCTGCTCGGCAATTGCGTCGTAACTCAGCCCTTGAAAGTGGCGCAGTTCGATGACGGCCCGGTATGCCGCCGGCAATGCGCCGATGGCCGTGCGAACCCGGGTCGCCTCTTCCTGTTGGACAGCCACCGCTTCCGGGTTTTCGGCCTCCGGCGTGCTGATCAACTCGGCCATGTCGTTCAACGGCACGACTTTGGGCGTCGCCAGTTGTAACTTGTTCAGGCAGAGATTAACCGCCACCGTGCGCAGCCACGGCCCAAAGGGGCGACCGGCGTCGTAGGTGTGCAGCCGTTCATACGCGCGGATAAACGCCTCCTGCGCCATATCTTCCGCCTCCTGCGCGGTCCCCATCATGCGATAGCAAACGTTAAAGACCCCCGTCTGATGGCGCTGGACAAGGTAGCCAAAGGCGTTCGCGTCACCGGCAAGGGTGCGCACAATCAGATCGTGATCCGTGGCGTTACGCATAGCTACTTATAGTACAAGCTGGCGCGCCGAAAAGTTGCATGATTTTGTGTGAAGATTTTTGTGGGGTGAGCAAAGTGCAAAGCGTGTTCCTGGGCGGGTCGGCAATGGGTGAGGAACATTGTGGTAATTAGCCGTGGCGACCCATACGGTCATCCGGTCAACGCTGATTTATCGTCCGCCCAAATGGGGAAAATAGTGTTCGCCCAGGACACGGGCCACCAATTCACCGCGGCTATGCACCCCAGCAAGATCCTGCGCTTTGACTTTGCCGTGCACCCGCAAGGCGCCTTACCGGTGCGTCACCTGCATCCTCGCCAGGAGGAGACCTTCGCCATGAAAGCGGGCAGCTTAAAGGTGGAAGTGAATGGACAGACGCACCACTTGCGCGCCGGGGAAAGCCTCACCATTCCGCGTGGCGTTCCCCATCAGTGGTGGAATGTGGGCGAGGAAGAAGCAAAGCTAACCGTAACCTTTACCCCGGCGTTCAACACCGAAACCTTTTTAGAGCAATTCTTTGGTCTCTGTAACAGTGGCAAAACCAGCGCCGACGGCACCCCGCACTTTTTGCAATTGATGGCGATGGTCAACGCGTATGAACTCTATGTGGCGGGACCCCCGCTCTTTATTCAAAAGCCGATAGGCGTAGTTGTCGGTGGGCTTGCGCGCCTGGCGGGTCTAAAGAAATTCTACCCGGAGTTTAGCACCGTGTAAGCGCTGTGTTATCGCCATCGTCGGCGATCTTGGCAGCGCCATCAAGCGAACCCGCAAGTTCGCTTGATCACGCTTCGGCCAGCCATTCATAGTTGATCTGCTCGGCGGTAGCGATCCCGGCTTGGGTGCAAAAGGCGAGTGCCTCTGCCGTGAAACCGCCTAGCGAGAGGAAGGCGGGCAAGATGGTCTGCCCGCCTTCCTGGGCGGCATAGGCTACGGCCTTGTCGCGCAGATCCTCAACATCGGTAAGATTGGTTTTCTCCTGGCGTTTGCGCACCTCGACCAGTACGATCCGGTTATCGCTGCTCTGTGCCAGTACGTCGATTTCATTATCCTTGCTGTCAGGACGTTGAAACTTGACCCGCTCGCGCACATCGACTAGATGCAACGGTGCATCATCTTTGACGCCTTGGAAATAGGCCGAGAGGCGGAAGCGTTTGCGGCTGCGAAACTCGGTGGCGAGCAGGTTCTCGGCCAGTTTGCCGGCCAGGTGGTTGAGCATCCCCTGTAACTGGCGCTTTTCGTGGCGCAGCTTGGCGATCTGTTCGTGAAATTCCTGCTTGAAATCGGGGGCAAATTCGTTGATCTCTTTCTCAAAGCGGTTACGCAAGATCAAGTTGAGCGTGCCATCCTGCAAGCCGCCAAAGTCAATATCGGCCGTGCCTTGTTCCAGCAAATCGGCATCCACCAGCGTGAGCAGCTTGCGGTGAATCTCGTTAATCTCCAGGTCGAGTTGTAGTTCCTTTTTCAATTCCTTCGGCGTCCAATAGCGATCATTGTGTTGATTGAGGAAGAGTAGCAGGTTTTTGGCATGTTGGTCATTGACCCGCTGCAAGGTGCTGTCGATATACTCGCGCCAGGTCTGCCACATCTCCGATTTGCGACTTTGCAGTTCATAGTTGACGGCTTCGATCACACCCGCTTCCGTTGTGAGGTCGCGCCCGGCAAATTGACTCTGCAAAACGCAAGAGATGAAGAACGGATCCGCCATACACAGTTGGTTGATTTGAGCGGCGGTCGCGTTGGTAACGGGGCTGTTGTAGACGTTGGCATAGCGATAGACGGCCTCTAAGCCTTCCTCCGGTGTCAGATAGGGCGAGAAATTGATGGGCGTTAACCGTCCTGCTTCTAGGTATTTGCCCATGATCCTGAGCATCCACCCCACATACGAGCCAGTGACCAACATCGGCGCATACTTTGACTCGGAGGGCGAGTGGAAGCTGCCCGCCATATCTTCGTCTAGCGCACTAAGACACGCTTCGTCACGGTAAATGTACTGGGTGATATTCTGGAACTCGTCCAACATCACCAATACCCGTTGATCATAAACCGTCGCCATGCGGTGGGGGCCAGTATAGGCAGTGTACCACATGGAATCATACAAGTGTTGTTCTTTGTTCTTCTGCAAGGCATCGACATCGGCCACGAGTACGCGATTGCCGGACGAAAGGCCATAGGCGCGGATTTCTTCTAACGACAAGGGCTGTCGCACCAGCGCCTCATCCCGTTCACAGAACGAGATGTATTGGGTGGCAAAGGTGGCATAGTAGTGAATGGCAAAATTGGGATACCACCATTTGCTGTCACCGATGTCCAAATAAAAGGGGATCACCCCGGCGTTTTCACTCCACACCTTGTTAAACAGGCGTTGGACAAAAGCCGTCTTGCCGCTCTTGCGCCGCGCCAGAATTACGCGCGATTTAGAGATGCGGCGCGGAATGCCTTGCACCCACTGGTCAAAGTTGGCAAACTCCTGCTCGCGCCCAACCAGCAGTTCTGGCACGCCGATCTTTTCGGGTAGTGGGTATTGCATGGCGCTGCTCCCTTTTTCCTTGTCACCGATCATCTCATTACTATCGAACCGTCTCCTGCCATTGTACCACAACTCGGTTGCACAGATAGCTTCGCTCCTGGCCCAATCGCGGTTAGCGGAATGTCATGTTTGGGAAATTGAGCATGGGTGGTCATTGTGGCTGGCCCTCACGCTTTGGCAAGAGCGACTTGGCCGTTGAGGTTATTACCGGGTTGATCAGCGGGATCAGGTATAGTGCGTTAGCGTCCACCCAAGTGGGGAAAATAGTGTTCGCCCAGGACACGCGCCACCAATTCACCGCGACTATGCACCCCGACCTTGCGAAAGAGCGCCTTGAGATGATCCTGCACTGTGTGGGTGGAGACTTGCAGGCTAACCGCCATCTCTTTGGCGACTGCTCCTTTAATGACAAGCTGTAGCACCTCGCGTTCGCGCGAGGTAAGGTCATAGGCCAGCATGAGGAGTTGGGCGATTTGTGAGCTTTGGGCAGCTTCCAGAATGATGGCGGTCTCGCCCGGCGCGCTCGCAGGCGCGGCGTCGGGATGGATCAGGTGCGAACCATGTAACATGAGCCACCGACCAGCACGCGTGCGCACCCGCAGATGGGCTTGGAGTGGCATGGCCGATGTGCTGTCGCTATTGGCGCGGGCAATGGCCTGGGCGCGCATGGCGACCTCATAAATGGGCGCGGGTAGACGCGCCAGGTCAAGCCGGTGATTCGGCTCCAGCAACTCGGTCAACCACGCCTCCGCCGCCTGATTCATCAGTTGCACTTGCCGCTCTTTGTCAAAAACCAGCAAGCCAGGGCCTGAACTGTCAACGGTGACCGCCGACTGTTCGCCTAACAACGCCAGCCTGAACCCTTCCGCTAAGGTGGCCGACAACTGGGCCAAAACGCGGCTTTCGGCCAGCGTAAAATCGGGAGAATCAGGATTGCGCAACAACGTTACGCCGCCCCAACAGGCGTGATCAGCGACAAAAGCGGCGCGCAATTCGTGGGCAAAGCCGGCGCGGGTCAACACCGCCCGAAAGCGGGGGCTGTGGTTGGGCGCGCCATGGGTGCTGTCGCTGAGGATGCCGACGGGGTTGTGGTTGCGCGCCAACTGACTGAATTTGTTGACATCGTCAATCAGATATTCGTTTTCCGCCACTGGCGCAAAGGCAAAATCGGGAATGCCCTGTGAAACCTCACTCGTGATCAAGAGCGTGTCAGGGTCAATCGTCCCCCAGCAACAGCCATCAAATGGGACCAGTTGGCGCAAACGTTGCATCACCGTGCGCCGTAGCGTCACCGAATCGAGGCCGTTGTAACAAAGCTGTCGGATCTCCTGCTCAACCTGTTTTGCCATAAATGACGATGGCATGACCCCTCCCCTTGCCGGCACGATAAAAATTCCCCCAGTTGGGGATAAAAAGAACCCCCAATTTAGGGGATAGATTTTGGCCCTTTTGCGCCCTACAATTATACCGATAAAGCTGACCAACCCCAAGCAGGGTACATGGTTAGCAACCAAACAACAAAGCATAGCCGCGCCTGCCCACTACCGATGAACCTACAGTCAGCCGACCGCAACGCAACAAGAATTGTCATCGACTGACTCTGGATGACGCGACTCTGGACTCTGGACTTTGGACTCTGGACTATCAATGAATAGGAGAAAAGACAATGGCGATGATTGGAAAATCCATCGAAAACAAGATCACAGGCGAGAAGATCACTTGGGTGGAAACAGCGCAAAAGAGCCAGGGCAAGATCCTGCGCTTTGACTTTGCTGTGCGCGCCCAAGGCGCCTTACCGGTGCGTCACCTGCACCCTCGCCAGGAGGAGACCTTTGCCATGAAAGCGGGCAGCTTAAAGGTGGAAGTGAATGGACAGACGCACCACTTGCGCTCTGGGGAAAGTCTTACCATTCCGCGTGGCGCGCCCCATCAGTGGTGGAATGTGGGCGCAGAAGAAGCCAAGCTAACCGTAACCTTTACCCCGGCGCTCAACACCGAAACCTTTTTAGAGCAATTCTTTGGTCTCTGTAACAGTGGCAAAACCAGCGCCGATGGCACCCCGCACTTTTTGCAATTGATGGCGATGGTCAACGAGTATGAACTCTACGTGGCCGGACCCCCGCTCTTTATTCAAAAGCTGATGGGGGTGGTTGTCGGTGGGCTGGCGCGCCTGGCCGGTCTAAAGAAATTCTACCCGGAGTTTAGCACCGCGTAAGCAACGCGTTATCGTCACCGTCGGCACTCTTGGCAGCGCCATCGTGCGAACCTGAAAGTTCGCACGATCACGGTTCGACCAACCATTAATAGTTGATCTGCTTTGGTTAAACAGGCGTTGGACAAAAGCTGTCTTGCTGCTCTTGTGCCGCGCCAGGATCACCCGCGATTTGGAGATGCGGCGCGGAATGCCCTTTACCCATTGATTAAAGTTGACAAACTCCTGCTCGCGCCCCACCAGCAGTTCCGGCACGCCGATCTTTTCGGGTAGTGGATATTGCATGGCGTTGCTCCCTTTTTCCTTATCACCGATCATCGCGTTACTATCGAACCGTCTCCTGCCATTGTACCACAACTCGGTTGCATAGATCGCTTTGCCGCCGACCTGATAGCGGTTAGCGGAACGTCATCTTTGGGAAATTGAGCAAAAGATGAGCAGCTTTTGAACTGGTTTGCTGGCGCTGGTCAATGGTAAACTCATGATCAATCTTTGTCATCATATCCGGTTGGTTTTCATAGGCTTTTTTCGCTTGCAAGGAGAAAATATGCTTACTGAAGCTGTATCACCAGCGTTTGCCGCCCAACTTGAGCTTTGTGAAGTGAATGCGTGGCGCGACATGTACGCCGCCATGCCCGCTGACTTTGCGCATCAGTTCGGGCTGGAAATTAGACAAGTGCAGCAGGTTACGCTGACCCGCTGCCGACAAATTCCCTTTGTCCACTTCAACTGCGTCAAAAATTTAGGCATGAACACGCCGGCTAATGAGGCATTGGTCGATGAATTGATTGCCATCTATCGCGCAGCGGATGTGCAGAGCTTCACCTTCTATCACATTCCCCATTGTCAGCCGCCGGCCTTGCGTGAGTGGTTCGAGGAGCGCGGCTTTCATGCGCAAGGGGGGTGGGATCGCATTTATCGCAACAACGTTGACTTGGATCAAGCGCGTGTTCAGCCAAACGAAGATTTCGTCGTGGAAAAGGTGACAAAGGCCACCGGCGCGGAATGGGCCGGCTATATCGACACCATTTATGGCTTGCCCACCACGCCCTGGTTGCTGGCGCTGGTGGGGCGACCCGGCTGGCATCATTACCTGTTGCGCAAAGGCGCGGAAATTGTGGCGGTGCGCACCATGTATCTTCACACTGACGGCATGGCCTGGCTGGGTATTGATGCCCCTGTCCCTGGTCTGATGGCTCCATCCTATGAGTTAGATCTACAACTATGCCGGGCGATTGTGCTGGAGGGGATCGCATTGGGTGCACGTTACTTCGTCGGCGACATCGAAGCGCCAACGCCCCAAATGGACACACCGGCCTATCACAATTTTGCCGCTCTGGGGTTTCAGCGGCCTTATTTCCGTAGTCATTACACCTGCTAGGGTGAACCAATCGCGGGCGCAAGGAGGGAGGCACGTATGCAACAATCAAATCAACTCGGCATCTACGGCGCTCTCCTGTTAGCGCTTTGCCTCATCGGTTATGCGATCTATGAACTGATCCTCTATCCAAATGCTGGCTTTCCGACCACGGATTTTGCCGTGATTGTGGCGGGCGCCGATACGCTGCGTGTCGGTCACTGGCTTAAATTTGGCTATGCCCTCAGTATCGCCTTGTTGACGACCAGCGTCCAGCCGCGCTTACAACGCGCCGCGCCAGCCTTGGCGCAACTTGGTTTACTGGCGGGCGCGAGCGCGCTGATCCTCTTTCTCGCCAGCGGTCATATCGGGCTGCGCATTCTCGCCACCGCCGAGGCGACCTTTGCCACCAATCCCGCCGAAGCGATCGCCACGATCCTGCTCCGCACCGTGACCTTGGCGCTCTTTGACGCTGCCGGCTTTGCCGTGGGCTGGTATCTGCTGTTGTTTGCCATTGGTGGGGTAGGGTATGGGGTGGCGCCGCGTCTGCTTTCCTGGGTGGGCAGCGGGATCGGCCTCTTGTTTATCCTGGCGCGCTTTTTGAGCAATGAGTTGGCGTTGATTGCGCCACTTGCCACGATTGGTTGGTCGCTGTGGCTGGCCCTCACGCTGTGGCAAGAGCAACGTGTAATGACCGCACCATTTTCACCGAGAAACGAATCATGATCGGCCATCCCATGCATGGGGCGCAACCGGCATTGGTGACGGCGAAGATGCGGTGGATGATAGGGCGATTGCCTAACGATCAGGTTTAATGGCTCGGATGAAAGAAAGCCCTTATGCTTGATGTACACACACCTTTCGTGGGTCGCACCACGGAAATGCAGCAACTGGTGGCCGCGTTTGAGCGCACCTGCGCCGGTCAAGGCGGCGTTGTGCTGTTGACGGGCGAGCCAGGGATCGGCAAAACGCGTATGGCCGAGGAACTGGCCGCGCAAGCTGTGCAACAGGGAATGTTAGTCTTGTGGGGGCGTTGCTACGAAGGCGGCAGCGCACCGGCCTTCTGGCCCTGGGTGCAGATCCTGCGCGCTTATCTGCGCACCCATGATCTGTCGGCGCTACTGGCCGACAGCCCTGGCCACGCTACCAACCTGGCGCGCCTGCTGCCTGAGCTGGGCGCACGGGCGCCGGCGATCGCGCCATTGCCGACCGATGAGGAACAGGCGCGTTTTTACCTTTTTCATAGCGTGACAACCCTCCTGCTGCGCGCGGCTCAAGCCCAGCCCCTGTTGCTGATTCTCGATGATCTCCAGTGGGCCGATGCCCCTTCCCTCGTATTGCTTCAATTTCTGGCGAACGAAGTCCGCCCCGCACCCTTGTTCGTCGTGGGGGCGTATCGCGCGGGTGAGGTTGGGCGCGACCATCCGCTGACAAAGAGTTTGGATGCGATGAGCCGTGTGCGTGACGTGCGTGTGATCACGCTGTATGGGTTGACAACAACCGCAGTCGCCACATTTCTGCAATCAACGTTGGGCCAACCACCAAACACAGCGCTGGTGGCGACGATCCTCAACGAAACGGGGGGCAATCCTTTTTTCCTGGCCGAAGTGGCCTATCAGCTCCGCCAGCAAGAGGAGCAACAGGATGGAATAGGCGTGCCGGAGCGCCACACGAAGCTGCCACCCACCGTGCGCGGTGCGATCCGCCAGCGCCTGAACCAGCTTTCTCCTACCTGCAACCGGCTACTGACGCTGGCGGCGGTGATTGGGCGCGAATTTACGCTGACACGGCTGGCGCGCCTCAACGAACCATTCGCCCCGCTTGGGGCAAGCCTGGCGCAGGATCGGTTGCTCACCGCGTTAGACGAAGCCATACAAGCACAGTTGATCCAACCCTTTGCCGCCAGCGGCGCGACGACCGGGCGCTATCGTTTTATTCATGACTTGGTACGTGAAACCATCTACACCGAATTGCCCACCGCTGAACGCCTGCGCCTGCATCAACAAGTGGGCGCCCTATTGGAGCAGTTACATGTCGCCGACCCCGATGCGCACCTGGCCGAGTTGGCCTATCACTTTTGGCAGGCGGCTCCGTTGGGCGTGGTAGACAAGGCCCTAACCTATACTGTGCGCGCCGCCGAACGCAGCTTGCACGCCTTGGCCTATGAGGAAGCCGCCCGCACCTACGAACAGGCGTTAACCCTGCTGACCATGCAAGAGACCGTTGACCCGGCCCAGCACACCGAGGTGCTACTGGCGCTGGGCCATGTACAAACGCGAAGCGGGGAAAGTGCGCAAGCCCGTCAAACCTTTGATCGCACGGCCGCTTTGGCGCGTCAAACTGGCGCGACCAGGCCATTGGCGCAGGCGGCGTTGGGCTTTGCCGGCGATGTGGTGCGCCCTGGTGTGACGGATGAAGCGGTGATCGCCCGTTTGGAGGAAGCGCTGACCTTGCTTGGTGAAGGCGAAAGTGAGCCAGCCTTGCAAGTGCGCTTACTAGCGCGTCTGGCAATGGAGTATCGCTACTCGGCCTGGCGGGCGCGGGGCGATGCATTGAGCCGCCTGGCGCTGGGCCGGGCGCGCCAGCTCGGGGCTGCGACAGTACAGGAGAACGAAGGGCGTGCCGCGCTGGTCTACGCCCTCAATGCCCGCCACTTTGCCATCCTGGCCCCCGACACGCTGGAAGAACGGATGGCAATCTCGCTGGAATTGGCGGCGCTAGCGGTGGCGCGTGGCGACCGGGAATTGCTGTTCCAAAGCCTACCGTGGCGCGTGGCGGATCTGCTAACCGTGGGTAATCGCCAGGCCGCTGATGAGGCAATGGCGCAGGCAAATGCGTTGGCTGCTGAAATGCGGCAGCCGCTTTACCGCTGGTATGCCCAGGTCTTTTGCGCCCTGCAAGCGTTGCTACAAGGCGATTGGGTGGCTGCTGAACGGCTGGCGGAGAGCGCTTATGCAATTGGCGAACGGGTGCAGCCAGGCGGGGCGGCGGTTTACCGGGCGGCGCAACAATTCATGATACACTGGGAGCAGGGGCGACTGGCGGAAATGGCGGCGGTTTTTACCGATTTGGTGGCGCGCTTTCCAGCCATGCCGGTGTTGCGCTGCTTTCGCGCCTTGGCCCAATGGCACGCAGGGAACCAGGCCGCGGCGCAGACAGAATTGACCCAGTTATGTGCGAACCAAGCGGCTGCCCTCTCCTGGGATCAACTCTGGCTGGGCGGTGTAACGACCCTGGCTGAGCTCACGCTTTTGCTGAGTGATCGCAACCATGCAGCCCTGTTGTATGAGTTATTATTGCCCTATGCCGAGCGCAATGTCATGGTGGGCGTCCCCAACTGCCTGGGCGCCGTTGCCGCCTATCTGGGGAGCCTGGCCGCCCTCCTGGGCCGACGGGAAGCGGCCATTGACCATTTTACCAGGGGGCTGGCGCTCAATCAACAACTGGCGATTCACCCCTTTCTGGCGCGCACCCAGGTCCGTTATGCCGCGTTCCTCTTGCCACAAGGGAACGCCAGTGATCGGGCCCAAGCCCATGCGCTGTTGCAACAAGCCCAAGCAACGGCGGAAGCATTGGATCTGACTGCACTGCGCGCCGAAATCACCCCCTTGTTGGCGACTGCCACCGCCCCAACCCTACCAGGGCTGACCCTGTCAGGGCTAACCCCGCGTGAGATCGAGGTGCTGCGCCTGATCGCCGCCGGTCACCCGACCAAAGCGATGGCTGCCACGCTGGTCGTCAGTGTGCCGACCGTGGAACGCCATATTACCCATATCTACGAAAAGCTGGGTGTCAATAGTCGGGCCGAAGCGACGGCTTATGCGTTGCGACAGGGTCTGGCCTGATACCGATTTCCCGTCTATCATGACTCATATCATGGCTTTCCCTCACCTGGTCGGCTGTCATATCATGGATCACCCATCGGCAAAATCATGGCTTTCCAGCATAGAAACTTTCCTTGTCTTGTACTAAAGTGATCAACAAGCGAGCCAAAAGCTCACAACATCCGAATCACTAAACCGACAAGAGAGGAAATTATGTCTACACAAACAACTGCAACCGTTACTACGCATCAACCCTCGCCGCACGAGATCGTTCTCAGCACGGCGTTGAGTTATCTTTCCGCCCGTGCGCTCCATGTGGCGGCGGATCTGGGCATTGCTGATCATTTGAAAGATGGTCCACGCGGCATTGACGACCTGGCCAGCGCAACCGGCGCTCACGCCCCGTCACTCTACCGGTTGTTGCGCACCCTAGCCGGGCAGGGTATCTTTGCCGAAACCACGCCCGGCCATTTCGGCTTGACCCTGGCAGCGGCGGTGCTGCAAAGGGGCATCCCCGGTTCGGTCTATGACGCCGTGCGCATGATCGGCGATATGACCGGCGACGGCCCCTGGTGGAGCGCCGTCGGTCATCTGCGCCACAGCGTCATGACCGGTCAACCGGGCTGGGATTATGTGGTCGATGCACCTTTCTTCGACTACCTGGCGCTAAATCCCAAAGCGGGGGCGTGGTTTGACCGGGGGCTGGCGAACTTTACGATTGTCGAAAATGCCGCCATTGCCCAGGCGTATGATTTTAGCGGGGCGCGCCGGGTGATCGACATTGGTGGCGGCCAAGGGGGCTTTCTGGCCGAAATCCTCAAAGCCTTCCCCCAGGTGCAGGGCGTCCTTTGTGATCAGCCCCAGGTGCTGGCCGAACCGGCCTATCTCACCCAAGACGGTCTTTTGAACCGCTGCGACCTTGTGGGGATTGATTTCTTCCAGTCGGTCCCCAGTAGCGGCGATGTTTACCTGCTCAAGCGAATTCTACACGATTGGAATGACGAACATTCGGTGCAGATTCTACGCAATTGTCGGGCCGCCATGCACAAGGAGGCCCGCCTGCTCGTCGTCGATGTGGTGCTGCCCCCCGGCAATACCTTCCACCCCGGCAAGATTATGGATATGTTGATGATGGCCTTGTTGGAAGGGCAGGAACGCTCGGAAGAGGAATTTTGCGCATTGTATCGCCAGGCCGCCCTACAGGTAACGCGGGTGATTCCCACGCCGTCGATGTTATCGATTGTCGAAGGGGTGGCGGTGTAACGCCAGGCGTGTTCCGTGCCGTAAGTCTTTCTCGGCAAACCCGTCCCAGAGGGACGACTGAGTTTAGGGCGAGAAAATGATGGTATCTTGATTGCTGTCTCTAAACTCAAGCCTCCCGACGGGACAGATGACCCCGTAAGATTTCTGTGACAAAGTAGTTGGTGAAAAAAAGTCGTTAGTGAACTAGGAGTGATTATGTCAACGGTAAATATCACAAGCGAACTTGAACGAAATAAAGCCCTGGCGGCGCAATTTAATGAGGAAGTAAAAAACAAACACAATCTCGCCGCCATTGATGATCTGTTAAGTGAAGATTTTGTCAACCACAGCGAAATTCCTGGGTTTCCCTCAAACCGGGAAGGGGTCAAAGCCTTCTTTGCCTATTGGGCGCAAGCTTTTCCTGATCTTACCTGCACCGTCCACGACCGGATTGCGGAAGGAGATCGGGTGGTTGATTTTTTTACGCTGACAGGCACGCATCATGGCGAGTTTCTGGGCATTCCGGCGACGGGGCGGCGGGTGCAGTACAACGGGATGCACATCTTTTCCTTTGCCGATGGTCAAATGACCGGCCACTGGAATGTGCTGGATCTGCTCACCTTAATGATGCAGCTTGGCGTGGTTCCTATGCCGCAATAGCCTAAGTGCAGGTTGCGACAACGGTGAAAAGATAGGTGATTTGACGCTCAGTCAGCGGATATTGATTGTCACTGGAACAGGCATCATAGTCACCATGAACGGTGATTATGATGCCTGTTCCAGTGTCGCAAGCGATTCCTTGCCCCATTTTGCTTGGCCGCGACTTTGAAACGGAATCACATTGTTGTCAATCGAATAAACTGGCGACTACACAGCGAAAGCCTGGCAACAGCGGTGACGTTAGCGTTTCTTCTGACAGCAGCGTGGCTACCAACTGGAGTTCGCCCTCTTCCCGGCGATAGAGTTCAACCTGCTGTAAGCGCCAATCCAAAATCCAATATTCACGCACACCCTGCATTTCGTAGAGTCTGCGTTTCGCTGTCCGATCGTGCTCTTCGTTGCGCAGGCCAAAAGAGAGTACCTCCACCGCCAAATCGGGTGCGCCGGTTAGATGACCGGCGTCGTCCATTAAGTCGGCAAGCCGGTCTTGACTCACCCAGGCAACGTCGGGAATTACATCATTGGCGTCGCTAAAGATCACACCGGGCGTAACAGCAACGCTGCCTTGCCCATGCTCGCGACACCAAAGTTTTAACTCCAGGTAGACATTGCCACAAGTTGTTTGGTGATGCCAATGGGGCGACTTTGACATAAAAAGATCTCCGTTGATGATCTCGTAGCGCGTCCCGTTTTCTGGCAACAGCTCCAAATCACTACTGCGCCAGGAACCGCGGCGCGGTCGCGCCTTTTCTTTGGTGGTTGGTTGGGTTGTGGGGATGGCTACTGCTGTCGCCATAAACACCTCCAGGAAATCAATAAGACAACCAAATGTCCCAAACTGATTATAGCATACTTGCTGGAACAGAAATAATTCAAATTGGCTGGTATAATCAACAAGACGGGTAGGGGATTACATCTTTGGCGTTGTGGCATTGCGCCAGAAATCGAGAAATTTGCGGGTGGCGCGACCGGCGGCCCGTCCCACCTGTTGCGCCCCCTGATCGAACCCTTCCATCAGCGTATCGGAAAGATTGGCCATGGTAGCCGCCAGCGATTCCTGGGTCCACTCGCTCAGTTTCAGCCCGTCCAACGTCATCGTCGCACCGAGGCTCTGTTCCAGCGGGCCGACACTGGCTGGGCCGGTTTTGATGTAGGTTTTGGCCCGTTGCCCCACGGTGTAAGTCATGAGGACATTCGACCCGGCGGCTTTTGCCACGTTTACCACTGGTAGCGCCCGACCAACGGTGCTGCGGGCCAGCCGTTGCGTTGCGTGCTGCGCCAATTGTTGGCCCCCTTTGGCGATCAGATCCTCGGCGGCATTCTGGTTGCCGCTTGGTCGTTGCGTCGGCTGGTTGCCCAGGGGCAGACCGAGGGCAACGGCCAGATAAAAGGGCTTTTCATTGGGACGGAAGGGGTAGCGGTAGATCGTGGCAATGTCGAGGACAAGTTCGGCCTGTCGTTGGTGGGTCGTGTTGATCTGATTCGCCAGCGCGCCAACCGCCAGCGCGCCGATGATACTGAGCGCCGGTAGAACGGCCAGACCGGCGTTGGCTGCGCTCTGGCTCGCCACTTGCATACAACTGTTCCGAATGACCAGCTCGACCAATTCATCGGCTGTCTTATTTGGATATTGGCGGTGTAACGCTAACACGCGTTGGGTCGAGGCGATGTCGGCAGCGTCCATCGACCGATGATTGTCGCTATTGGCTGGTTGCGCGGGTACGTTTGTCATGGTACAACTCCAAAGTGGTTAGGCTGATTCGCTCTTCCATTCACTGATGCCGCATTTGCGGGTGCTGAAATTCGCGCAAATAGGCAAGAAAGGCATCTTCCACCTTCCGG
The DNA here is from genome assembly GCA_021405325.1 of Caldilinea sp. CFX5. Next base: position 138,024 of record QWII01000046.1, read on the forward strand.
TTGGGGTAATAGAGTTCAAAGAGTCGTTTCTGCTTGTTGTAATTCTTGATGGTCAGGTAGCCGGTTTAGTTTAAAATCTAGATGAATGACCGGATGCTTTTCCCAGGTGTACGGGCTATCATACAGCCATAGCTCACGAAAGAACTCGCGGTTTCCTGTAAAAATTTCCAACAGGGTAGAAACCAATATACTCTTACCAAAGCGACGCGGGCGTGCCAAAAAGTAGATCCCCTTCGGGTTGCGGATCAGTTCATAGATCAGCCGCGGCTTATCGATGTTGATCTAAATAACCACTGTTCTCTTCTCAATTTTAGTATCATCCAACACCATCCCCAAGCCCGGCAAGGGGGGAAGATTGATAGCGCCATTTTCTGGGCGGTAGATGGGGCTATGGAAATATTGCTTGACCTCTTGATAGCGCACCAGATACTCAACCCGCGGCACCGCGGCCGGTGACTGAGCGCCGGCCACATGAAGTGCGGGTAGCAACGAATGGCCGTGGGCAATCAATGGCACCTCAAACGACGAGGCCAGCGCACAGAGCTTCATCTGTTCAGTGATGCCGCCGGTCCAGTCGGGGTCATTTTGTAGGATGTCCACCGCCTGGTTGACCAGCAGTTCTTTGGTCTGCCAGCGAGTGTAGACATGTTCACCGGTGGCAATCGGCACCGAGGCGACCCCCTTGAGCTTGCGAAACTCGCTGACCCGCTCCGGCGGAATCGGCTCTTCGACCCAGAAGGGACGCAGCGGCTCCAATGCGCGCACCATCTGGCTGGCATAGGTGAGATCCCAGCCCATAAAGGCGTCAAACATGATCTGGTAGTGCGGGCCGACGGCGTCGCGCACGGCTTGGGCCATGGCCAGATTTTTGTCCATGCCTTCGGCACCGTCGCCAGGGCCGTAGCGGAAGAACCACTTCTGGGCGGTGTAGCCCAAGGCTTTGTACTCTTGGGCCAGCGCAGCGGCGTCCGCCGGTATGGTGGAGAAGCCCAACATGCTGGCATAGGCGGGAACTGCGGGACGGGTCGGGCCGCCCAGCAGGCGGTAGACCGGCTGGTTCCACGCTTTGCCCTTGAGATCCCAGAGCGCACAATCGACCACACTGACCGCGGTCATAAATAAGCCGGAGCGGCCATGCCGGTCGAGACGGATCATCTGGTCGTAGAGCAATTCGGTGGCTAGCGGGTCGCGCCCGCTGAGATAGGGGCGCAGCGTATGCTGGATGTGAAAGGCTTGCCACTCTTCAATCGGGCCGAAGAAGCCGGCGACCCCTTCGTCCGTCTGGATCTCGACATAGAGGGCATGGAGCGCAGCGCCGGCAACCGGGGTGTTGACGCTGCCGGTGTTGAATTCGGGGTAGAGATCGATCTGGCGCGCCTGGCGCATCCCTGGCGGAAAGGTGGGGCCGTGGTAATGGCCGTCCACGCGCAAGAGGGTGACATCGGTGATTTTCATTGGGTTTCTCGCTTTCCCGGATTGGTTGATCGGTTGGCTGGTTGCCAATAGCATAGCTCGATTCGCCGTAACGTGCAAGCACAACTTTGGCGGCGCCAGCCGGAGGGACGCGGAGCGTCCAGCCTGGATTCCCACGCCGAGCGTGGGAACCAGCATCTGCTCGTTCCGCCGGACTTGCTCGTTCCGCCGGACTTGCTTGTTCCGCCGGTCACCGGCGGAATGCAGACTGGGCGCTCCGCGCCCCTAAACCGGGAGTTACACAACCCGGTTGATCAACGGCTCCCCACGCAGCCCCAGCTTTAAGTTATCAACCGACCGTTGCGCCATCGCACGACGCGTTTGGCGAGTAGCGCTGCCCAGGTGGGGTGCAATGACAAGATTTTGCTGTTGCAGCAGCGGATGGTCACGCGGCAGCGGCTCCGGCTCGGTGACATCGACGGCGGCAGCGTAGATCCACTTGTTTTGCAACGCTTCCAGTAGCGCATCGTGGTCGAGAACGCCGCCGCGGGCGACGTTGATCAGCACGGCGGTCGGCTTCATCAGCCGCAGTTCGTTACGCCCGACGATATGGCGTGTCTCCGGCGTCATCGGCACCGTGATCGCGATATAATCTGCTTCGCGTAGCAAGTCCTCTTTGGTGGCATAGATAGCACCCAACGCCGCCTCGGTTTGTGGACGGCGGTTGCGGTTGTGATAGAGCACCTTCATGTCAAAACCCTGCGCACGCCGGGCCAGTTGCGTGCCGATATTGCCCATGCCGATGATGCCCAACGTCGCGCCGTGAACCTCGTAGCCATGCAAAATACTGGGGTCATAGTGGGTGAATTCGGGACTGCGCGCGTAATGATCGCCGATGATCAGGTTACGGGCGGCGGCCATGAGCAGGGCAAAGGCCATGTCGGCGGTGGCGCCATCGACCAGGTTGGGCGTATTGCCGACGGGAATACCGCGCGCCTTGGCGTCAGCCAAATTGATATGATCGACGCCGACGCCAAAGTTGCTGATGACGCGCAACTTGGGCATCCTGTCCATTAGTGCGCCATCAACTTTGGGATGGCCGTAGGTGAAATAGGCTTCGACCTGCTGGAGAATCGCCGGGGCGGTGGCCTCGCCTTGCCAGAGGTGGAGGACGCAATCGTCGCCGATCATCGCCATCATTTCCTCGTTGAGCAGGGTGTCGATCAAAACATGATAGGGCATGGTTGACTCCTTGGGTCATGACAGGGTGACGACTCGACTGAGTTCGTCGAAGTCAAGGTGACAAGGTGAGGAGCGCATAGCATGGAACGTTTCATCGATAGCGCGGCTCATCGGATGTCTACCAATGTTGGCTGTCCCCCCTGTTGGTGTAATGTTATGGTAGTGCGGGAATTATACTGGATCAGGAGAGGGTGGGTCAATCCATTCATGGGGGCAACCAACTTTTCGGTTTTGCCGGCTTCAGCAAAGGAGATTGGCTATTGGTCTTTGTCCAGGATTTGCGCTACACTATGCTGGTAGAAGACCATTACCTTGGAGGAATTACGCAGTGCGCAGAAGTCCGCCTTTGGCCAAAAGGCGGACTTCTGCGCTGCTCAGCCCCATTTTGCCTAAGTTCGATCTTTGTGAAAACCTAACGAAGGAGTCAAAGGATTGCCATGAGTGATACACGTAAACGATACGCCTTGGTCGGCACGGGGGGCCGCGCCAAGATGTTTATCGACGCCATTGTCAGCGCTTATCAAAACAACTCTGTCATGGTGGGTCTCTGTGATCTCAGCCAGACGCGCATGGACTGGCACAATCAGCAAATCGCTGAAGAGTTCGACGCCGCCCCCATTGCCACTTACACCGCCGATAACTTCGACCGTATGGTGGCCGAAACCAAACCGGACACCATCATTGTCACCAGCATGGATTCCACGCACCATCTTTATATCAACCGGGCAATGGAGCTTGGGTGTGACGCCATTTCCGAAAAGCCGATGACCATTGATGCCGCCAAAGCGCGCTCCATCTTTGAGACCATTGAACGGACGGGCCGCTCGTTGCGCGTCACCTTTAACTATCGCTATGCGCCGGTCTCGACCAAAGTGCGCGAATTGCTCATGCAGGGCGTTGTCGGGCGGCCTTTGCATGTCAACTTTCAGTGGGTGCTGGATACTTTCCACGGCGCCGACTACTTCCGGCGCTGGCACCGGGAGAAGGACAAATCAGGCGGTTTGATGGTGCATAAGGCGACCCATCATTTTGATATCATCAATTGGTGGCTGGCTTCCTACCCGAAACAGGTCTTTGCCTTTGGCGATCTGCTCTTCTACGGTCGCGAGAATGCCGCCAAACGGGGCGAAAGCTATAGCTACAACCGCTATACCGGCGAAGCGGCCGCGGCCAACGACCCCTTTGCCCTAACGCTAGATCAGCATCCGGCGCTGCGCGGTCTCTACCTGGAAGCCGAAAAAGAGAGCGGCTACCTGCGCGATCGCAATGTCTTTGGTGACAACATCACCGTCGAAGACACCATGAGCGTCACTGCCCGCTATCGCAACGATGTCATCCTCACTTACTCGCTGATTGCGTATAGTCCATGGGAGGGTTACAAGGTTGCCATCACCGGCGACAAGGGGCGGCTGGAACTCGACCTGATCGAGTCGGTGGGCAAACAATTTGTGGCCGGCGAAGAGCAGACCGTCAAGGTGGAGCATGAAGATGTGGCAAAATTCGGCGGCAAGGAACTGCGCGTCTACCCCATGTTCGGGCGCCCCTACACGGTGGAAATCCCTGAAGCCGTCGGCGGTCACGGGGGGGGCGACGCCGTCATGCTGGAGCAGATCTTCTCCCCCACCCCGCCGGCCGATCCCTTCAACCGGGCGGCCAGTCACCTGGATGGCGCGGCGTCGATCCTACTGGGGATTGCCGCCAATACCTCAATGGCGACGGGGCAACCCGTCAATGTCGATGACTTGTTAAAGTTGCCGGGGTGAGGCATAATGAGTGTACATGTTGAACGAGATGGGCTTGCCGTTTGACTGCGGAGAAGGAGCAAGACGCCATGACCGAAGCCGTGATGACTGTAGAACGATCCACCGAAGCCACACCCAAAGCGATGGCAAACGGCAAAATGGATCTAGCCTACATTCGACCAGACATCAGCCATATCATCACCGAGGATGACGAACCTGTGGATAACATTCCCTCTGAAAAGAATCAACGGTTGTTAGTGCAGGTTGCCTATACATCCAATCTCCCCCGTCCGTTATTTGCCGCTGCGAATGTTGGTCTCTTTGGCGCAATTTATCAGCAACCCCTTGTGCCAGATGTCATGTTGAGCCTGGGTGTCACCGTTGCTGATGATTGGTGGGCCCGGGAAAACCGCTCTTATTTCATCTGGGAATTCGGCAAAGTCCCTGATGTGGTCATTGAAATTGTCTCCAACACAGAAGGTGAAGAGGCTGGGCGCAAGTTGCTGCGCTACGCCCAATGGGGCGTGCCTTATTATGTAATCTATGATCCGCAGTTGCTAATTCAGGAAGAGGAATTGGTGGTCTATGAACTACATGTGGGCCAGTACATGCCGCGTCCTGATTGCCGCCTGCCACGGATCAATTTAGGTCTAACGATCTGGGCTGGCGTCTTTGAAGATAAATTCGATCGCTGGCTTCGTTGGTGCGATGCAGAAGGAAATCTGCTCCATACGAGTGCTGAATTGGCCGAGCAAGAACGCCAGCGGGCGGAACAAGAACAACAACGGGCCGAGCAAGAACGCCAGCGGGCGGAACAAGAACAACAACGGGCCGAGCAAGAACGCCAGCGGGCGGAACAAGAACAACAACGCGCGGAACAAGCACAAGCGCGTGCCGACCGGTATGCGGCTCAATTACGCGCCCTTGGTATTGATCCAGAACAACTACTCAATCAAAACGAATAAACATAAGGACAGGCAATGAGCATACTTGATCGTTTTCGACTGGACAACCGCGTCGCCATTGTGACTGGCGGCAACCGCGGGTTGGGCAAGGAGATGTCTCGTTCGCTGGCAGAGGCCGGCGCCCAGGTGGCAATTATCAGCCGCAAGGCTGAAGAGGCGCAAGCCGTCGCTGCCGAGCTACAGGCCGCTACCGGGCGCACCTGCCGCGGCTATAGCTGTAATATGACGAATCCTGAGCAAGTCAGCGCGACCGCCAACCAGGTGCTGGCCGACTTTGGGCAGGTAGACATCCTGGTCAACAACGCCGGCATCAACATTCGCGGCCCCATTGAAGAGCTTTCGCTGGAAGAGTTCCGCGAAGTGCAGGAGACCAACGTCACCGGCCCGTGGCTGCTCTGTCGCGCGCTGGCGACCCACTTCAAGACGCGCAAATCCGGTCGCGTCATCAATATTGGCTCGACGCTCTCGATTGTCACCATGCCCAACCGCACCCCTTATGCCACCAGCAAAGGCGCCGTCTTGCAGATGACCCGCACGCTGGCGCTAGAGTGGGCGCCCTACGGCGTCACCGTCAACTGCGTCATGCCTGGCCCCTTTGCCACGGAAATGAATCTGCCGTTGATTAACGATCCCGAAGCCTACAAATCGTTCATCGCCCGCGTTCCCCTGGGCCGTTGGGGCAACATGGACGAGATCGGCGGCCTGATCGTCTTCCTCGCCGGCGATGCCAGCAGTTTCATCACCGGCGCCGGCATTACGATTGATGGCGGGTGGACAGTGCAGTAAAACAGACAGGGAGACAGGAGACACGAGACACGAGACAAGGAGACAAGAGACAAGGATGAAAAATAATTTCGCCTGCAACCTTTCGAAAGGCGCCAAGAGAAATCGACGATTATGTCTCGTGTCTCCTGTCTCGCTACCTTGTTTCACAAACACCCTGCGCACGCACGGGTGACTGCACACTGGCCTGACCGCGTAACCGCTTGCCGGTGTTGACGATAAGTTGAGCGCCGGTGGGGATGGTGGTGGGCGGCTGGATGCTCTCGTTTGCGGTTGTCGTGGTGTTGGCGATGATTTGCTCATTCTGCACGATTTCAATCACAAATTGGTCGAGCGAACGGGGCGCCGGGCCACAGATGTAGTCGCCTTCCCGGCTAAAGGTGGAGCCATGACAGGGGCAACGGAAATAATTGGCTTGCGCCTCCCACTTGTAGAGACACCCTAGATGGGTGCAGACCATGTAGAGCGCTTTGGGGCCATCAGGGGTGTTGATCAACCAGAACTTGCCCGCGCTGTTGGCCTGCGGCGCGTCGGTGGTAGCTGGTAGTGTCGGCGCTTCGCCGATGGGGAATTTGCCGCCGAATTCGCCAGCGCGAAAGCGGGGCGCCAGAAACAGATAGGAGACCCCCAACCCTTCCAGACTCAACAGGGTCAAGGCTGCGCCCCAGGTATAGAGTAAAAATTCGCGGCGGTTTATGGGCTGAACCAACTGCTCTTTTTTACCGCTGATTGTCCCTTGATTAGTCAAGGTATTGCTAATCATTGTCTGACTCCTTTCAACAATTTTGTTTCACTGCATCGAAGCCGCCACCACGGTCAAATCCTCAGCGTCAGTCTGTAACCCTTGGGCATAGAGCAGATAATTCAGCCCGTCGGCTTGCCAGGTCAGCCAAGTGGCATCGAGTGCGCTGTCCCAAACCAGGGTGGTTGTTGGTGACGCCGTCCCCGTTGTTTCGTCGGTTGTCGCCACCATTTCGCGCCAATTGCCGTGGGTGTAGACGCCGGTATGGTTGCCAATACGTACAATCTGTTGATAGCCCGCAGCGACCAGCGGGCGATTAGGAATGGGGCCATCGCTAATCGCGACAAAAAGCAAGGGCGCATCCAGCGCATAGCCGCCGACCGGTGGATCGGTCAGGTGATAGGCCAGGGTGACAACGACGCCGTCAGCCCCCGGCATGACAAAACCGCCGGTATAGCGTAAGCCGAGTGGTAGCCAGGTCGGCGGGCGGAAGGCGAAGGGCGCCTGTTCTTGAAGGGCGGACAAAGGAAGCGGTGTGGGCGCTGGCGCCACCGGCGTCACCAACGGGATCGCCTGTTCTGTCACCTGCGCTTCGTCGAGCAAGCCAAAGCCATAGAGCCAATCCCAAAGCGTGGCGCGGGCGGCTGGCGTCAAGAACAAAGCGCTGCTGACCGCTAGGACAAGGGCGGCGGCGACGGCCAAGCGTCGGAACGGGAAGAAGTAGCGCCGGCGGCGTGGCTGTTCCGCTTGTGTGCCTGTGGAGAGCTTTTGTAAACGCGCTTCCAGGGCGGTGACAAACGCAGGTGTTGGCGTCGTATCGGCGGCCATCTGCACCAATGCGTCAACCAGCAGCGCCGGTTGCGGCGTCGCATCCGGCAGATCGATCAGTGCTGACCCTTGTTGAAGTTGGGTGATCAAGCGATCCGTTTGATCGGCTTGCGTTTGCTCATCAGGGGGCATGGTATCGGGTGAAAGTGGGTTGGTTGTCACAGTACCTTCTCCTTGCTGGCCGCTAACCGCAGCCGTAGCTCTTGCAAGCCGCGATGCACCAACATTTTGACCGCTGCCTCCTGTTTCCCCATCACCGTAGCGACTTCCGCATTGCTCAATTCACCGAAAAAACGTAATGCAATTGCTTCAGCACGCTCTGGCGTCAAGGTGTGGAGCGCCTGCTCCAACGCGGCCCGTTGCCACTGTTGAAAGAGCGCTTCATCGGGCAAAGGTGTGGGATCAACGCTACTTTCTGCCAGCGTAAGGGGCGCCGTCAACCTGCGCTTGCGTCGCCAGTCGATCACCTTGTGGTAGGCAATGCCTAACAACCAGGCTGCCGCCGTGCCTTCCCCCCGATAGCGACCAATCTGTTCCAGCGCAGCAATAAAGGTTTGGGTGGTCAGATCCTCCGCTTCCTGCACGTTATGGACCTGGCTGTAGCAGTACGCATAGAGCCGTTTCACTGTGCGCTGGTAAAGGTGGGTAAAGGCCGCGTGATCACCGGTGGCGGCCCGTTGCGCCAATGCTTCATTGCTTGCTTGCTGGTACTCCGCACTATGGTTGCTCACTTGTAACACTGCCCTGTGCTACCTGCCTTTATCGTTGTTTGCCCGTCCCGCGGCTTTGGGGCTTGCTATCAGTATAGTCGGACTTTGGTCGTGATTGGTAACAGGCAAAATTGAAAGCTTTGTATACCTACTCAGCCCGCTCGTAGCCAGTCCGTGACTGGCATCAACCCGCCAGTCCGTGACTGGCTACGAGCGGAGTAGTTACAGCTTTGTCAGCAAATTGCCAACATTGGCCCCTTGACTTTGTGTCGTTTTTACACTATATTGGTTAGTGTGATTTGTACACTAAATTCGTTGGATAAAGTTTCTCGTAACCATCAACCCCGCTCGTAGCCAGTCCGTGACTGGCGATTGGGTCGCCAGTCACGGACTGGCTACGAGCGAAGAGGGTTGGTAGTCACAGATTTTCACAGAAAGGAGGCGCCCGTCATGAATTCAACCTTCATTGCACGGTGGCAACAGTTACAGCAGGCAACGACCGTTGAAGCCATTTTTCCCAACCTGGCAACGCTCTCGCCGGCGCTGTTGAAACAGCAATACCACCTGTTGGCCGCCGCCGTCCACCCAGATCATAACCGGGACTATCCGGCGCAAGCAACCGAAGCCTTTGCCCGCTTGCAGCAGTGGTATAAGATCGCCCAGCAGCAAGTCGGGATGCGTACCAATGGTGCTGCTCATCCCATTGAAATCATCACACGTCAGCACCGGTATGTGAGCAACGACGCACCCATTGCCGGCGACTTGTGCGATCTCTATCCCGCCGGCGCCGATCAACAAGCCGTGTTGCTCAAAGTTGTGCGCTCGCCACGCAACAACGATTTGCTGCAAACCGAAGCGCAGGTGCTACAGCGGCTGGCGCGCACGCTACAAGGGCAAGCCGTGCGCGCTCATTTTCCGACCTTGATCGAAGCCGTGCAACTGCGTGATGTAGCCGGCGTCCAGCGCCATGTCAATATTTTGGCTTATGAAAGCGACTATGTTTCCCTGGCGGCGGTGCTACGCGCCTATCCGACCGGGATTGCCGCCGCCGATGCCGCCTGGATGTTTAACCGCCTGTTGGCCGCACTGGGGGTGGTTCATGGCTTGGGGCTGGTTCATGGCGCCGTCACCCTGGATCACTGTCTGATCCGGCTGCACGATCACAATGGCCTGCTGCTTGACTGGTGCTACAGCGTGCCAATTGGCGAAACGATCAAAGCCGTCAACCTGGCCTATACCGCCGACTACCCGCCGGAAGTGCATGCACGGCAACCGGCCACCGCTGCCACCGATCTTTACATGGCGGCCCGCTGCCTATTGAGACTTTTGGGCGGTGATCCGACCACAGGCGACTTGCCGGCGCATGTGCCAAAGCCAATCCAATTGTACCTGTACAGTTGCCTGCTGCCTTCCCCCCACCGTCGCGCCAACGACGCCTGGGAACTCTTTGACGAATTTCAAACTATCTTGGGGCAATTCTACGGGCCACCCCGTTTCCGCCCCTTTGTCATGCCGGCGTAACCCGACAACGTGACCCCATCATCGCACCCTGCCACCCGGTCACCTTGTCTTCTTGTCATCTTGTCGTAACTACTCAGCTCTTAGCCAGTCCGTGACTGGCGATGGGCCGCCAGTCACGGACTGGCTAAGAGCGGGCTGAGTAGTTACATCTTGTCTTTTAATGGAGGTACTCTATGGGCCATTCTAACTGGAGCGACGCCGCCTATCAAGCGCGTCAGCAATATCGTCAGCAGACCAACCAGAGCGCGTTCACCTATGATCAACAGGTGCGCGCGAGTGGCGTCAAGCAGGTGCATGATCAGATGAACCCTTATCGGGTCACACGCGAGAGCCGGGACAGTGACGCCCACCCGACCTCGGTGGCGATTGCCGTCATCTTTGATGTGACGGGGTCAATGGGCGAAGTGCCGCGCGTCTTGCAAACCAAATTGGGCAAGTTGATGCGTGTTCTGGTGCAGAAGGGCTATGTCGAACATCCCCAGGTCCTCTTTGGCGCTGTTGGCGATGCGCACTGTGATGCGGTTCCCTTGCAGATCGGTCAATTTGAATCGGGGTTAGAGATGGACGATGATCTGGGCAAAATCTTCCTGGAAGGGGGCGGCGGCGGTCAGGTGCATGAGAGCTATGAACTGGCGCTCTACTTTATGGCGCGCCATACCGCCATCGACTGTTATGACAAGCGGGGTAAGAAAGGCTATCTCTTCACCATCGGCGACGAGAAACCCTACCCGGCTGTCTTCCGCCAACAGGTGAGCAACCAGATCGGCGACCGTTTGTCGCGCGACATCAGCATCGAACGCATGGTAGAAGAAGTGCAACAGCGCTACGAGCACTTCCACATCATCCCCACCCACACGGCGCACGGTCAGAGCGTAGAAGTGCAGGAGCGCTGGCGCGCCCTGTTGGGCGAACGAGTCTTGCTGCTCGACGACGAAGCGGCTGTCTGCGAAACCATCGCCCTGGCGATTGGCCTCTGCGAAGGCACGCTCTTTGACCCCAACCAGGGCGCCGATGATCTGGTCAGCGCCGGTTATGACGCTGACGCTGCTGTCACCGCTGCTACGGCGCTCACCCGTTTTGCTGCTGCTCACGGCCCGGTTGTCCCGGTTGCGGCTGGTCTTTTGCCCGTTGCCGCCTATGCCACCGTTGCTGACGGTCGGCTCTAATCTTTCACTTTGTCACCTTGTCACCCCATCATTATGGCAGGGTGACAAGGTGACAAAGTGAATCTGCCTTCGAGGAGTTTGCCATGAAGCGACAAGCCTTTCTGACGGTCGATCTGGGTTTTGGTGATGCGGGGAAGGGGTCGATTGTCGATTTTTTGACCCGCACTTACGAGGCGCATACGGTGATTCGCTACAACGGCGGCGCACAGGCCGGTCATCGCGTGGTGGCAACTGCCGGTGATGGTGTGACTCGGCAAGCGCATGTTTTTGCCCAGTTTGGCGCCGGGACATTGGCCGGCGCTGCCACCCATCTTTCGCGCTTTATGCTGCTCGACCCGTTGGCGATGTTGGCGGAAGAGGTGCATTTGCGCACGCTGGGGATTAGCGACGCGTTTCAACGCACAACCATTGATCGGGAAGCCGTGGTCATTACCCCTTTTCAGCGGGCGGTCAATCGGGTGCGTGAGGCGTTGCGGGGCGCCGGCCGGCATGGCAGTTGTGGTATGGGCATCGGCGAGACAGCGGCTGATCGGTTGGCTTACGGTGATCGCGTTCTGTTGGCGGGGGATCTGGTGGATCGGGATCGTTTGTACACCAAATTGGCTTTCTTGCGCACTGTCAACCTGGCCAAAGTAGAGCCGTTGCGCGACCAAATCGCAGCCTGTGAGCAAGCCGCGCCGGAGATGGCCTGGTTGCTTGATTCGGCCTGGGATGAATGGTTACTCGATGTGTATGATGAATTTGCCAGGCAGGTGCAACTGGTGTCCGGCGCCTATCTGTCAACTGTGCTGGCTCAACCAGGGACAGTTGTCTTTGAAGGGGCGCAGGGCGTGTTGCTTGATGAGTGGGTTGGTTTTCATCCCCATACCACCTGGAGTACAACGACATTGGCGAATGCGGATCAACTATTGACCGAAGCCGACTATACCGGTCAGGTGACGCGTGTCGGCATCACGCGCGCCTACGCCACCCGACATGGGGCCGGCCCTTTTGTTACCGAAGACGCCGCCCTAACCGCCGCCTTGCCGGATGCGTGCAATAGCACCGGCGCCTGGCAGCAAGGCTTCCGCGTTGGCTGGCTGGATCTGGTCATGTTACGTTATGCGCTGGCTGTGGCCGGTCCGCTCGACTACCTGGCCGTGACTTGTCTGGATCGGCTGGCGGCGCTTGCCGAAGTGAAACTTTGTACCCATTATCAGGAGGATGCCGGCTGCTTAGCTGCGATCACGCCGTCGCCGCGTTGTCATGATCTGCTCTATCAGGAGCGACTTACCCAGCATTTGAAACATTGCCGACCCCACCTGCTTACACTGCCTGACAGTAACGCCCTGATGGCAGCGGTAACGACCGCACTAAGTGTGCCGGTTGGCTTATTGTCATACGGACCAACAGCAGCAGAGAAACAACTCTCTACGTAAAAAGTATCGATGCGGCGATTGCTTTACGCGGCGACAAGACCGTAAATTTTGGCGAACTTTTCTACATTCGCCCCTTTCAAATCCCACTCATGCTCGTTATATTGGGCGGCAACCGCGCGGGCGGAGTTGATGATCAATTGGGCGCCTTCGCGTTCGGCAATACGAACAAAGGCTTTCGCAACAACGGGGTCAAATTGCAGACCGGCACAGTTGATGACTTCTTTGATGATCTCATCCACCGACTTGGCGCGGCTATAGGGGCGGTCGGAGGCCATAGCTTCGACCGAGTCACAAACATTGAGAATACGCGCCTCCAGGGGGATCGCCTCTCCGGCCAACTCTGCCGGGTAGCCGCGCCCGTCCCATCGCTCATGGTGGTGGCGAATGAAGGGGGCAAGATGACGCAGACCGTGGCTGGTTTCAATAAAATCGGCGCCGATATCGGTGTGTTTCTTGAGAAACTCATATTCGGCGGCGGTGAGTTTGCCCGGTTTGTGGAGAATGGCTTCCGGAATGGCAATCTTGCCGATGTCATGGAGCAAGGCGCTCTGGCGTAGCATTTCGATGCGCGCCGTCGGCAGGCCCAATTCCTGACCAATGGCGACGGCATAGGTGGCGACCTGAGCGGCATGACCGCCGACAAAGGGATCACGCGCATCAAAGACCTTGGCCAGGGTGTAGAAAAGTTCATCATTGACCTGCTGAATCGCCTGGTTGGCTGCCGTCAGCTCGCGGTTGAAACTTTCCAAGGTTTGAAGCGCTTCCTGTTGTAACTTGGGCAGCATAAAGGCTTGATAGATCAGGACAATCGGCGCAAAGACAAGGAGCGCAGTCAATGGGCCGCGATCTAATAACTCAACAGCGATAAACCCAATAAAGGCTAGGGGGATTTCAATCAAGAGTGAAGTCCGCAGGAGGCCAGCCTGCCAGAAGGAGATATTGCGCGCCAAATAGAGGGCAATACCCAGCAGCACCTGGTTGGCGAAGACGTAAATGGCAACAGCAGCGAGCACGGTGAGCAAATCAGTGGGGGAGAAGACGCCTGTCATGGGCAACGGCGTCAGCTTTAGAAAAAGGTAAGCCAGGCTGCCGCTAATGATACTCTTGGCGATATTAAAGGGTTGAATATACCAGGCGCGCAAATGATTGCCGGGGTTACGCAGACGGGCATGGAGCCACTCGATGAGATGCGGAATGATCACCAACCAGACAAAAAGCCAGAGCGGCAACACCAAAATACCGGCAAAAAAGCCGATCGCTGACCCTTCATACGCTTGATGACTGGGATCCAGTACACGGAAGAGTCGGAGTACGGTCGTGACGATCACCAGGCTCCAGAAGAGGCTAATTGGTAGATCGGCGACGATTGACATGATCGACGCCGCCAGCGCAATGCCGCCGGCAATGAGCATGACACTTGAGATATAAAGCCAAGCTGTGGTTCGCATCGGTTTCTAATTTCTGGTTGATGAGTCCACTGGATAACTATTCCAGCCGCCCCTGACCAATCGCCGGCAATCCTCTATTGTGGTCAGGAGTGGACGGCTGAATAATTATTCTGCTTCTGTTACAATAACGGGTAGAAAGATCATCGTTTTTGGGCTATTCTCTTTGATGAGCAGATCCAATTCTGCTGCCGTCAACGTCGGCGCATTGGCGCGCGTTGAACCACCATCCAGTTCCCAATAGTCACTGCTCCAGGAGACTGAACTCCAACTCACGCTGCTCCAACTGACACTGCTCCAACTCACGCTGCTCCAACTTACGCTATCCCACATCATTTTGGCAGGGGAACCGGTGGTTGGATTGGCGAGCAGGAGTTTACTCAGTGGTACGCCCGTATTCGCACTGGCAATCGTTTTGGTTTTCAGGGCTGCATAAATGTCTACGTAACCGGCGCCGGCTTTGGCCCGATCATAACCGCTCCAACCTTTGTTTGCGGTTGCCATTAACCGGTATTTAACCTGATCCGGCGTCAAATGGGGTTCAGCTTGCAACAGCAGGGCGACAGCGCCGGTAACAACCGGGGCAGCAGCGGAGGTGCCGGACATGCGAAAATAGGGGGTGTCATTCAAAACATTACGTGGGCGTAACAGGCTTAACATGCCAAATTTACTGTTGAGGGGGCCAACCAGGTTACGGCCCGGCGCCACCAGATCAGGTTTGACAACGCCATCGGTGGTGACGCCATAGGCAGAGAACGAAGCGACTAGATCATCGGCAATGGCAGTTGTCCCCTGATCATCGGTCGCGCCGACGGTGATAATAAAGGGATCATTGGCCGGTGGATATAAGGCGCCCGATCCATGATTGCCGGCGGCGGCCACAACCACAATGCCATCAAACCAAAGCACTTCACTGGCGGCATTGAGGGGGCTAGTATGGTATGATTGCGGGGTGGCCGCATTAAACGAGAGATTGACCACACGAATGTTATGTGCCGCCCGATTGTCATAAATCCACTGGAGACCCGCCACAACATCTGATTCTGTTGCCGCGCCGGCAAAGGAAGTGACGCGTACATCAATCAGGTTGGCCTTGGGCGCCACGCCAACATAGGAACCCTGTGAACGCGCCCCATCACCGGCAATAATTCCGGCCACATAGGTGCCATGCCCATAGCCGTCGAAGATCAGATCCGGATAGGCAATGTTTACACTCTGTTTGACGCGATTGCCAAAGTCACCATGCCATTTATGAATGCCGCTATCGACCACCGCGACTGTTACCGCTTGACCCTGGCGATAGGGCGCTTCATGCCACACCTCGTTGGCGCGAACAGCCTGGTTGTAGGTGTTGAGGAGATTATCGGTTGAACTACAGCTTTCACAAGTTGTTTTTACGACCGGGCCATCTAGCGAAACCCAGCGCACGCCGACATCTTGGGCTAATTGGATCACATGGCGCGCCGGTAGTTTTGCGACCACAGCATTGATGATGGGCAGATCTTTGGTTACTTTACCGTCAAGCTGGGCAAGCCGTTGTTCCAGCGAACTGCCGGGCGCTTTTTTCTGAATAATCACGGTAACGATTGTTTCAGGCGCGCTACTGATAAGCTGACGTAGCTCAGGTTGAAGAATGGCAGTGATTGGTGGCAAGCTGGCTGTTTGCGGCAGGCCGGCACTGATAATGACAAGGAGCGAGAGAATGCCCCAGCGGACTGTGAACTGGAAAGGCGTTGATCGCTTCATCGTTGACCTCTTACTGATTCGGTATGATGGATTTAATTTGCACCCTAACGCCGGGAAGCGCAGCGCCACCTGCTCTGGTTCTCTAGCCACCTAGCTTGCTTTGCATTGGCGCGTCGCAACATTTCTACTATAACATTACTAAATAAGCCGTTTCCTGTCAGAAAGTTATCAAAATGTATTGTTTATTAAAAGAAATTAAGAAAGGCACTGGTCAACGCTGTTATAATCATGGGTGGATGGCGCTATTATGCGCTTCTTGTATCATTCAGTAAACTAGCGACTTGTGGATTTTATCTACGTCTTTATGCTTAGAATTTGATGTAGGGTTTACCCGCAATTAGAGAACTAATAGATAAAACGGATAGACTCCGCTGCCTTCGCCTCTTTGAGCAAAAAATCTTGCGAACAGACTCAGCGCTTGATAATTTGTTAAGATTTGTAGTAAACTAAAGCAGCACTTGTTGATTTAACTTACCTTGCAGAAGGAGTCAGACCATGACGA
Organism: Caldilinea sp. CFX5; assembly: GCA_021405325.1. The sequence goes on from QWII01000046.1 coordinate 154,247, forward strand.
TTGCTTGTTGGCATCTTAAGTCCACCATTTTGCGTTTCGTGGCTCTCTTAGCAACCCTGCTTGCCACCCTATTGACGACCCCAGTGCAGGCCAGTTCGCCCGTCCATACGGTTCAACCAGGCGAAAGCCTGTCGGAAATTGCCGTCGCCTACGGCGTTACCATGAGCGCCTTGATTGCAGAAAATGGCATCGGTAACAGCGATTACATCTATACCGGACAACAGTTGGTAATTCCTGATGGCAGCGGCGGCTACAGCAATAGCTACAGTGGCAGCGGCGGCAGCTATGTGACGGTGGGCCGTGGCGATTCGCTCTCGCTCATTGCGTCACTTAACGGCATGACGGTCAATGACCTGATGCAACTCAACGGTCTCAGCAATCCGAATCATGTCTGGATTGGACAGCGCTTACTGGTGCGCGGGGGCGGCAGCGCTGCCGCCGCGTCCACTGATGACACCGTTGCCAGTGATGGGTCGATTCATATTGTGCAACGGGGCGAAACCTTGTCGCATGTGGCGCGCCGCTATGGATTGTCCATTCAACAACTGCTGGCCATGAACAACTTGAGCAACCCCAACCATGTCTATGTGGGCCAGCGGCTCTACGTCCTGGGCGGCAGTGCCGGCAGCATCAATACAAGTTATGCGCCGGCCGCCGGTTCCAAACGAATTACGGTGAACCTCTCGACCCAAACCTTAACGGCCTGGCAGGGCAACACGGTGGTGCTGAATACCCTGATCAGCTCCGGCACCGATTATACACCCACAGTCACCGGTTATTTTCGGATTGGTAACAAATATCCGTCACAGCGTATGGTTGGCCCCGACTATGATATTCCCGATGTCCCCTCGGTTATGTACTTTTGGCAGGGGTATGCCTTTCACGGCGCCTATTGGCACAGCAACTTCGGCACGCCCATGAGTCATGGCTGTGTTCATCTGACACCGGGGGAAGCGGCTTATCTGTACAACTGGGCGGATGTGGGCACCGAAGTGTACGTGCATTATTGAAAAGCAGTCCAGAGTCCAGAGTCCAGAGTCCTGAATGAAGAGTAAGAACTGTGGACCCTGGACTGCGGACTCTGGACTTACCTCCAACCCTTTCGTCCCCGATTGAGTAAGCAGGTCAGCGCAAACCATGTATCATCCATCCTATAACATCGGCATTGAAGAAGAGTATCAACTCATCGACCCGATCAGTCGCGAATTGCTGGGCTATGTGCGCCAGTCGATGTCACGCGATTTGATGGTGGTGAATGAGCGCACCACCGCCACCGATTTTGCCCAACAGATCGGCAGCGCGGTGCTTGAAGTAGGAACGCCGGTCTGTGCCGACATCAAAGAGGCGCGCCTTCAGTTGTTGCGGATGCGCACCCAGATGCTCGAATTTGCGCACAGCAATGGCTGTAAGCTGGCCGCTTCCGGTACGCACCCCTTCAGCCACTGGGAAGGGCGTAATGAAGTGATGCCCGGCTATCGCGCCATTCTCGAAGACGCGCAGATGATTGCCCGGCGGATTCTGGCCTTTGGCTTGCGTATACAGATTGGCGTCGAGGATCGCGAACTGGCGGTGGATGTCATGAACACCATGCGCTATACGCTGCCTCATATTCTCTGCCTGGCCACCAGCAGCCCCTTCTGGAATGGGCGCAACACTGGTTTGAAAAGTTATCGTTCCGTGTTGATGGACGCCTTGCCACGCACCGGGATTCCGGGATCGTTTGCCAGCTATCAAGAGTATCGCGGCTATATCGACACGCTGGTGCGCACCAACAGCATTCCCGACGCCAGCCGCGTGCGCTATGACATTCTGCCCCATCATCGCTTCCCGACGCTGGCGATTCGCATCTGTGATATGCTCCCCAACTATCATGATACGCTGGCGATCACGGCGTTGATCCAGGCGACGGTGGCCTGGATGGTCGATCTGCGGCAGCGCAACATGTCCTTTCGCACCTACGAGCGCTTGTTGATTGCCGAAAACAAATGGCGCGCCGTTCGCTATGGCCTGGAAGGAAAACTGATCGACTGGGGGTTGGAGCAGATGGCGCCGGCGCCTGATCTTATTCGCGAACTGCTGGCCTTTGTCACCCCCTTTGCCCAACGGCTCAACAGCGAAGATGAGTTGGCCCATATCGAGACCATTCTGCAACGGGGCGCCAATGCCGAACAGCAGTTGCAGGTCTGGAAGAACGCCAATCACGACCCCAAAGCGGTGGTTGATTTTATTGTGACCGAGACGGAGAAACTCCTATGATTGCCCGCCCTTCTCTTTCCTTGGGAATTGAAGAAGAATATCAAATTATTGACCCGGAAACACGCGGGATGCGCTCCTTTATTACGCAGTTTATCGATAATGATCGGGTGATCATGGTGGAACGCGAATTAAAACCGGAATTGCACCAGTCGATGGTCGAATTGGGGACGCCTGCTTGCCCCACCATTGAGCAATTAAAGGAAGAGTTGATCAAGCAGCGTAGCTTTATTGTGGGGCTGGCCGCGCAAAAAGAGTTAGCCGTGGTCGCCGCCGCCACCCACCCCTTTAGCAGTTGGCTCGATCAACCGGTGACGCCGTTGCCTCGGTATCAGGGCGTGTTGGAGGAGATGCAATTGTTGGCCCAACGCCTACTGATCTTTGGGATGCATGTCCATGTGGGCATTGAAGATCGCGCCTTTGCTATTGATGCCATGAATGTGGTGCGCTACATGTTGCCCCATATCCTCGCTCTCAGCACCAGTAGCCCCTTCTGGTTGGGGCGCAAGACCGGCCTGAAAAGCTATCGCTCGGTTGTCTTTGAAGATTTCCCCCGCTCCGGCATTCCTGATATTTGTCGCACAGTGGCGGATTATGACAACCTAGTGCGTTCGCTGGCCAATGTGGGCGTCATCCCCGATGCCAGCAAGATCTGGTGGGATGTGCGCCCGCACCACAAATACCCAACCCTGGAATTTCGCATCTGTGACATCTGTACGCGTGTTGATGAAGCGATTGCCATTGCGGCTGTCTTTCAGGCTATTGTGCTCTGGCTTTGGAAACTGCGCCGCAAAAATCTGACCTTCCGCGTCTACCGCCGTGATCTGATTGAAGAAAATCGCTGGCGCGCTTCCCGCTATGGCCTGGACGGCAAGATGATCGACTTCGGCAAGTCGGTCGAAGCGCCTACCCGCGCCTTGATTCGCGAATTGCTTGAACTGATCAGCGAAGAGGTCGACGAATTGGGAACCCGCGCCTACATTGAACCGATCGAACGCATGTTACAAAATGGCACCAGCGCCGACCGTCAGTTACGCGTCTTTGCCAACACCGGCGACCTGAAGGCGGTGGTTGACCATTTGATTGCCGAGACAAAAGAAGGATTGCTGTAACGAAAATGTCATCATTTTGCCTCTTGACGAAACTCCAAAAATGAGTAACTTGACAATGTCACATTCGCGGCTGAGTCACCGCCAGACCTCCGGGAAGTGGTCAGGAAAGCTTGCTACTACCGAGCTGTCTTTGACCACTTCCCGGAGGTCTGGCTGAAGCGTGACATTGTCAAAGTAAAATTGGAGTAAGCTTGACTATTAGTGTAACTACTCGGCTCATAGCCGGTCACGGACCGGCGTCCCCAACACCGGTCACCGGTTGCCTTTTAGGCGCGGCTACGAGCGGGCGGAGGCGTTACATTTCAACAAACTTGGAGAGCAAATGAGTGCCTATACCTATACAGCGCCAAACAAAAAAGTGCGCGTTCAAGTTGATCTGTCTGAGTCGGAAGCAACCATGTTGCACCATTTAGCCGAACGGTTGTCGGTTCGTTCACGCGCTGATCTGTTGCAACAAGCCTATGGCGTCTTCCTTTGGGTTATCAATGAGCTGTTGGCTGGGCGGCGTGTGGTCAGTGTTACACCGGAAACATTACGGACAATTGACAAGTGCAAGGAATTAAGCGTCCCTGCCGTTGAGCCACTCTTGTTTAATCACTATGATCATCTAGTCGCGCGCCCGGAGACTGGTTATAAGCAGCTTTACCTGAAAGGGCGCAATATGCGGGTTGGGCAGTTGATGTACAAAATGCGTGCGAATGATCTTGGCCCGGAAGAAGCCGCCGCCGACCTGAATTTGCCGGTGGCGCAGATCCGCGAGGCGCAGGTCTATTACGAGACCAGTCGCGATCTAATCGAACAAGAAGCCGCCGAGGAAAAGCAACGCCTCCAAGCCGCGGGAGTTTCGCTTGAGCCTCAGAATCTATCTTGATGATTGCGCCTTTTCTCATCGCTTACGTCAGTTGTTGATCGCCGCCGGTCATGTTGTGCAGATTCCAGCCGAAGTTGATCCACCGCTAACCGCACAAGCGGATGCGCGCAATGCTTATCAATGGTGACGACAAACAGGGACTATCCAATCATGACCGCTATCTATGAACGACCCATTGAAATCCTCCAAAAACTGATCCAATTTGATACGACCAACCCGCCTGGTAATGAAGCAGCGTGTATCGCCTACATTGACCGCTTGCTCCAAGAAGCCGGCTTTACAACGACGATTCTTGCTAAAGATCCCAACCGTACCAATTTGATCACACGGCTGGCGGGACGTGGGGAAGCGCCGCCCCTGGTCTTGCAGGGCCATGTCGATGTGGTGACAACGGCCAACCAGGAGTGGACGCAACCGCCTTTTGCTGCCAACATTGTCGATAATTACCTCTGGGGACGCGGCGCGCTCGACATGAAGGGGGGCGTCGTCATGATGCTCTGCGCCCTGTTGCGCGCCAAGGCTGAGGGCTTTATGCCAGCCGGTGATATGATCTTGACTATCATGAGCGATGAAGAGGCCGCCAGCGATTACGGCGCGCGTTTTCTGGTGGAGCAACATCCAGAGCAATTCGCCGGCGCCAAATATGCCATCGGTGAAGGGGGCGGCTCCTCCACCTACGTTGGCGATCAGCGCTATTACTCGGTGATGGTAGCGGAAAAACAGGTTTGCTGGATGCGAGCGACCTTGCGCGGGCCGGGCGGCCATGGCTCTTCCCCTATGCGGGGCGGCGCCATGGCAAAGTTGGGCCATGTGCTGAGTACGCTGGATCAGCAGCGCTTGCCGGTGCATATCACGCCCGTTATGGAACGTATGATTGCGACGCTGGCCGAAACAGCGCCGGCGCCGCTGGATGAAATGGTGGCCCGCTTGCTTGACCCGGCGCAAACGGATGCAACGCTTGACGATTTGTTGGCCCAAGGCGTTATCCTGGCGCGGCCGCTGGATGCCCTGTTGCACAACACCGTCAACGCAACGGTGGTACATGGCGGCTTTAAAACCAATGTGATTCCCAGTGAAATCACGCTGGAGTTAGATGGTCGTTTATTGCCTGGCTATACCCCCGCCGATATTCAGGCGGAATTGGCGCAATTGCTGGGCGAACCCTTAGCCATTGAACTGATTCGTCACGATCCGGGGTTGACCAATGTCGATATGACGCTCTTTCCCTTGTTGGCCGACATCCTGAAGGAACTTGACCCGGCGGCTGTACCCTTGCCGGCGATGGTGGGCGGTTTTACCGACGGGCGGATGTTTGCCCGTTTGGGGATGCAGAATTATGGCTTTCTCCCGCTCAAACTGCCGAAAGGTTTTAACGCCGGCCCGACTATCCACGCCGCCAACGAGCGGGTGCCGGTGGATGCCATCGACTTCGGTTGTGCGGCTGTTTATCAACTGCTGCAACGTTATCAACTACCTCGTTAAAGACCATACTTCGTTTGCCGGTCACTCTAAGCCTGCTCGCAGCCGGTCACGGACCGGCTGCGAGCGGGCAGAGCCTTAGCAGTTACGTTGGCAGAATCGTTACCGTCGGCGGACGAGCGGTAGGAAGACCCCCTTGAATTGATCATCGACCACCCGACTGTCGTCGGCGGTTCTGATCAGCGGCACCATGTTCAGCGGGTAAATATCCAATGGCAAGTTGCGAATGGCGCTGCTTTGCAAAATGCTGTTCTCGTCGGTTTCATCCTCAATCAACGGCATGACAATGGCGGAAGCGCCGGCAATCGTAGGATCCAGGCCGGAGACCCAGTTCATATTGCCCGACCAGAAGCGGACGCCTGACCAGAAGCGGACGCCTGACCAGAAGCGGACGCCTGACCAGAAGCGGACGCCTGACCAGAAGCGGACGCCTGACCAGAAGCGGACGAAACCAATACTGCCCACTGTCAACCTTGACCTGCCCACTGTCAAAGGTCAAGTTCAGCGACCGTACTTCGTCGAGCGTTAGCCAGGTTAGCGGTGGTTGAGCCTCGCGCCGTTCTGCCAACGCTGCCCCTAAGAAGATCATTTGCGCACCATCGGGTTGTTGGGCATAGTAGAGATTAACCCTGGGCGTGTTGGCGCCCTCAATCGTGTCACTGGTAATCATCTGTACGGTACCGGCATAATGAGCGTTGTAGGCTTGAAAGTCGGGGACAGGGTCATTCTCGGCATTGGCAATGGTATAGTTGATCTGGCCTGAATCCGGCGCTGTTTCCAGGGCATCGGCAAGACCATTGGCGCCAACGGCACGTCTGGCGTCAATCCGGCCATCGCCATCTTCATCTAGCGCCGTCGCGCTGGCGATGGCAATGCCGCTTTCTTCGAGATCCCACAGCCCGTCATTGTCACTGTCCAGATCCAGTTTATCGGGCGTCCCATCATTGTCCGTATCCCCATTAATGGCCATTGCCTCTTCGATGGCGTCAGGAATACCGTCATTGTCAGAATCAATATCGACAACTTGTCCACCGGAAGTTGGCGTACAGCCCGCGCCCCAGCCGACGGCCGCCAGGAAAAGTTGCCAGCCTTCTTGCGTAAAGCGATCCCCAATCCCGTTGGAAAAACCGATACGGCGGGCCGGCGCCTTCAAGCCTATCATGGTTGCGCCCGTATCATACGCAAAGACCACTGGGCGATTGTTGCGGGTCGCCGTGGCAATGACTGTCGCATTAGCGCTGGGAATGCCCCAGAAAAAAGCCGTACTACGGTTATTGGTGGTAATCAATCCGTTCAAGCCGGCCGCAATCGGATGCCCCGGTGCAGTAATGGTGAGTTGGGTCTGGTTGACGGCAACGCCATAATCAGTTGGCGTGATCCCGGTCATATTAAAATCGTCATATAAGCCGGCCTCCCAGGTGAGAACAGGGACCGCCACATTACGAAACTGCGGGTCAATAAAGCGCGACCAGGTTGAATCAGAGATCATCACCAATGAAACCCCCTGGGCATCGGCTGCCTTGGCTTCGATTTGATTACGGACAAGGACTTTGAAGCCCAACTCCCGTAAACGTCTGGCCAGAAAATGATCACGGCGTGGGAGCGGGCGTGTACTGCCGATAAAGAGAATGGTCTTGTTCAAACAACTGGGCGATTCATTGGGAATGCCATCCCCATCGCTATCGGTGGGATTGGCAATCGTCTCCTGTTGTGGTAGCTGCCAAACATCATTGAGGTCGGCGGTCAGGTCAAGGGCGCTGTTGGCGTTTTCATCGGGGGTGGCTTCACTAAGGACGGCGTCGGGCGCCCAGATGCGCCCGCTCCCCTGTTGAAAGACATTGTAGGCTAAGTCGCCACTCTCTGTGACCGCCGAGCGTGCTGTGTTCATCAAGCGGAACTTGACCTGATCCGGCGTCAAGTTCCGGTTCTTTTGCAGCATCAGCGCGACAACGCCGCTGGTCACAGCCGTAGCCATGCTGGTGCCATTGAGCCAGTACATGCTCATGTTGGCGTCGAATTCAGGGTGATTTTTGGCCAGTAATGCGCTGTTGGCCGGCGTAGTCGGATTGGTGTACATATAAGAAGGCACATTTGCGCCGGGGGCAATGATATCCGGTTTGATAAACCCATCTAACGTTGGGCCTGTGCTCGACCAGGGCGCCACAAAATCATCACCATCTGTCTCCCGCGTGCCATTCGTATCATAAGCGCCGACCGTGATCACATAGGGATTATTGCCGGGCACAGTGATGCTCTGGGCGGCAGGGCCAAGGTTGCCGGCGGCCGTGACAACAACCAGACCTTGTTGCCAGGCGGCGGCGGCCGCGCGGCTGACCGGATCAATAAAATAGGGGGTCGTTGCCGGCGCCGCCAAACTTAAATTGATCACACGAATGTCAAATTGTTCTTTCGCCGTGACAGCATACTGGATGCCTTCAATGACATCAATGTAGGAGCCTGAACCATCATCACCCAACACACGTATGCTCAAAAGGTTGGCGCCGGGCGCAATGCCCATATCATAATCCACACCGGCAACAATAAACTTGTTCCAGATAATGCCGGCAATATGGGTGCCGTGGCCATACTCATCCCTGCTATCCATTTTCGGCGTCCAGCAATAGTCTGTACGCTGCACCTGATCAGCCGAGCTGCGTTTACACTGACCATTCCCGGTGAAATCGGCTTGCCCCAAAAATTGGTTGCTAATGTCAGCCCCCAGGGCATCGACCACCTCTGCATTGAAAGCCACACCAGTATCGATGACGGCGACAGTGACCCCCGCTCCATTGAAGTTTTCGGTTGTTTTTCGTGTAATCCCGTGTAACTCAGTCGCGCCAACGGCGAGCGAGACCGGGCTAAGCACATCCCATACCATCTTGTTTGGCGTCCGCCAAATATGGGCTGCCACTTTTACTGCTTGATCTTTAACAATGGATTGAACGCCGGCCTGGGCTGCTAGTTCAGCAAGACGATGGTTGGTAACCCGCGCACCAACCGCATTGATTAACCAGAGATCACTCACGATCTCTCCCCCCACCGCTTCCACGGCCCGGCGGGCCACTGCGCCGTTTTCTCCGGTAACAATGAGTGTGTTCATGGTATCAGCGTTACTTACAGCAGCGCTTGAAAGCTCGGCAGAAAGGTAGGTCCGCTCTTGTGCTTGCACCAGAAGCGGTGGCGCATTGTTCATGAACAGACTTATGAGCAACAAACTGCATACGATTTTTGCTATGCGGCGTGAACTGACGGTGTTTAGGTACATATTCTTCTATCCTTAACTAGTTACTGCAAGGGTTGGATTGATGGAAGCAGCGAAGCGCAGTATCAGTAAAGTCAAAAAAAAGGTATAGAACAGATTGGGCAGCGTATAAAGCTGCCTGCTCGAAACTAACGTTACGCTGTGGTTTGCCCAATTTCATGAAAATCCAGCTAACATTGTAGCAGAAATTTCTTTAAGATTGTGTTGCAACCTTTTAAGAAATCACCAAAATAGGGTAGGGTTTTGATTATGTGCGCAAGGTACGAATAACTTTGTGCTAGGCTTATTAAAGAAAAAGAGAATATTTTTTAACAAACAAAAATCTTATTAAGAATAAGTGGCCGCACCCCTTCTGATCAATATCAGTCAAAGAAATTGTATAGGTTTCTAACAACATCGTTGGTCCACGCCGATTATAACATAAAAACTGTGTTTACAAGTAATTTGTATCAGATTTACAATATGTGCTGCTCCCATTACAATGGCGGTAAACAAAGCTTAGTGGATCCATTTTTCCTGGCGGAAGTGCTGCATAGCACCTATTGAACTAGTACTTTCTACCCATTACAAACTACTTGGACTTCTGATAGAATAAAGCATCGCTTTGCCTGCTTTGTTCTGCGTACCTGCCTGGTAGCTATACCACTCCTCACTGATTCGTGGCTGGTTAGGTAATAGCTACTGCGCTCGTTCAAATTACAGTGTACTGAAGGTTTACCCTAATTCAACGGATCATGGAATCGCATTTATAATCAATCCAGCGTTGCACCAGCTCTGCTTGCAGTGAACAATGAATGTGATGGGCGCCGTGTACCCCGCTCTCCTCCGTAGAAGGAACGCGTCGGGGGCAAGTAGCATAACAAGGGTGCGGCGGATTGGTGACAATACGGTATGGAACGGTTTGCAAATTTACGATGGCGTCTCACCTTATTATTCGCCGTTATTCTTTTATGTACACTGCTGGTGACGGGCTTTGGCGTTGTGATCTTTGTCCAACAGACCGAAGTCGCCGCCTGGCGCGGCCGGCAAAGTGACGCGACGCGCAGTACGGTGCGTATGGTGGCAAACTTGGTGGAAAACACACGAAATTCTCTGAACTTTATCAGTCTGGTTGGCCTTGCTGATATTACCGCCGATCGCCGTTTCCTTGACCGTTTTCTCCGGCAGTATCCGATTCTCGAGGAAATCGTCTATCTTAATGGGCAGGGTGAAACGATTGCCGCCACCAGCGATGCTACCTTGCTGACGCAGCGCGATGCCGATATACGGCAGACCTCCTGGTTCGTTGCGGCGCAAGCGGGGCGGCGCTACTATAGCGGATTGCTCCGTGCTGAGGACGATGAGCCTTATTTGATCGCCGCCGCGCCTGCCCCCAATGCCAGCGTTGTTGCTGCCCGTGTGAATTTGGCTACACTCTGGGATTTAATGGATGAGCTACGCTTTGGTGAAAGCGGCCTTACCTACATCGTTGATCGACAAGGCAAATTGATTGCCCACCCGAATCGGTATCTTGCTTCGGCATCCATGACCTGGCCTACACGCCCTCCTTGGTTCTCATTGCTTAATCCACGCGAGATTTGGTATGGCGCCTATGTCGGTGCTGAGCAGCGGTCGGTTCTCGGCGCCGTTGTCCTTGTCCCTGGGATCGACTGGCTGGTTGTCACCGAGCTTACCACGGCGGAAGCGTATGCCAATAGTCGGCGCGCCGCTCTGATTCTCGGCGGCACGATGATCGCCTTTATGATCCTCATGCTGTGGGCCGGCGCTGAGTGGTTGGAAGGGCTGATTTTATTACCTGTAGAACGCTTACGTGATGGCGCAATCCGCATTGGTCAAGGCGACTTGACACACCGCATTGAGTTTGTTCGCCAAGATGAGATTGGGCAGGTCGCCGTCGCCTTTAATCAGATGGCCGCCGAATTAGCGACGTTGTATGATGATTTGGAGCAGAAAATTATGGAACGCACTACGCAGCTTGAAGAACAGGCGGCTGAACTGGCGCGCTCCAATGCCGAACTCGCCCAATTTGCCTATGTTGCCTCCCACGATCTACAAGAGCCGCTGCGGATGGTGACAAACTACCTGGAACTGTTGGAGCGGCATTACGACAAAGCGTTAGACCAAGAAGCGCGGGAGTTTATTGCTGTGGCGGTCGATGGTGCGACCCGTATGCAGCAGTTGATCCGCGATTTGCTGACGTACTCGCGCCTGGGCACACGTCAGGACGTGCGTCGCCCCGTGGCGCTGCAACGGATCTTGGCCCAGGTTCTTGACAATTTACAGATGGCGATCCAGGAAAGCGGCGCGGTGATTACGGCTGATCCCTTACCTACCCTGACTGTCGATCCAACCCAGATGGGGCAGCTACTCCAGAACTTACTGACCAATGCCATTAAATTCCGGCGTACCCAGCCGCCGGTCATCCATATCAGCAGTCGCCACGATCGGCAACGCCATGAGTGGCATTTTGCCGTTGCCGACAATGGTATCGGCATTGATGCGGAAGCTTTTGATCGCATTTTCTTGATCTTTCAGCGTCTCCACACGCGCCGCGAATACTCCGGCACGGGGATCGGCCTCGCTATTTGCAAAAAGATCGTGGACCGGCATGGCGGGCGCCTTTGGGTCGAGTCGGTGGTCGGTCAAGGCTCCACCTTTCATTTTACGATCCCTGAGACAAATCAGATAACCGGCGCACGTAGCGTTGTTCTTCCCGCCACGCAAGGCCAACGGATGTAAGGAAAAAAGCGATGAACGAGAATTCAATTCAAGCCTTGTTGGTTGAAGATAATCCGGGTGATACGCGCTTGTTGCAGCACATGTTGACGGATACGCCCTTTTGGCAAGCCATGCTCACTTGCACGGAACGTCTGCAGAGCGCATTGGCCCTCTGTCGCCAACAGACCTTTGATATTGTTTTGTTGGATCTTTCCCTGCCTGATAGTCATGGGTATGCTACCTTTGAACGAATGCGACAGCAGGTCCCCCAGACGCCAATCATTCTATTGACCGGTTCCGACGACCAGGAGTTAGCGTTGCGCGCCGTGCGCGCCGGGGCGCAAGATTATTTGGTCAAAGGGGAGAGCAATGCGGCCTTGTTAATGCGCGCCATGCGCTATGCAATGGAACGGAAACGCACGGAAGAAGCGTTGCGCGAACATCATCTCCGCTATCAGGCGCTCTTTGAAAATGAGAATATTGGCGTTTTTATTATCAATGCCGACGGTTTGCTGCTCAATGTGAATCGTCAAGCGGCCCGTATGTTAGGGAATAGCGTAGAACAACTTGTCAATACGCCGCTGCTTACCTATCTTGCCCCAGGGGAGCATAGCCGCTTTACGCTTCATCTGACTACGCTGTTAGCCGGTGAGAGCGTCCCGCTGCATGAACATACACTGCTCCACAGGGATGGTTCACAAGTGCCGATTGAGGTGGATAGCAGTTTGGTGCGCAATCCAGCCGGCGATATTCTCTATATCCAAAGCATTGCGCGTGACATTTCCAAGCGTAAACAAGCCGAAGCCGCGCTCCACGCCGAACGGGCGCAGTTGGCGCAACGTGTGGAAGAACGCACCAAAGAACTGAGCATTGCTAATGCCGAATTGCAGCGTAGCGCACGGTTGAAAGATGAATTTTTAGCAACCATCAGCCATGAGTTGCGGACGCCGTTGAGCGTGATTTTGACCTTAGCCGAAGCGTTGCAAGACGAAATCTATGGCGAAACGGCCTTGACTCAACGGAAAGCGCTGGAACGCATTGTCAAGAGTGGGCGCCACCTTTTGGAATTGATCAACGATATCATCGATGTCTCTAAGATTGAATCAGGTAAATTGGCGCTGGAAATTGGCCCGGTTTCCGCAACGACCCTGTGTGAAGACTCTTTACAGATGGTGCAGGCGACGGCGGTGTCGAAACAGATTCAATTTGTCAAAACCATTCAACTCACCCATGACCTCATCTACGCCGATGGTCGTCGCCTCATGCAGATCTTGTTGAATTTGCTCAACAACGCCGTAAAATTCACGCCGGACAAAGGCCAAATCGGCTTGGAAGTCCTGGAAGATGTGGCGCACGAACGCATTTCGTTTACCGTATGGGACACCGGCATTGGGATTGCCGGCGAAGATCTCCCCAAGCTTTTCCGACCTTTTGTGCAGTTGGACAGCAAATTATCCCGTCTCTATCAAGGGGCCGGTTTGGGGTTGGCGCTGGTCTACCGCCTGACCAGGCTGCATGGCGGTAGTGTGACCGTACACAGCACGCCGAATGGTGGCAGCCGCTTTGTGATTACATTGCCCCATCAGCGGCGCAATGGTGAAAACAACGCTGGCCTGTCCCCTGCTGATTTGGGGCAGGCTGCGCGTGTGCTTCCGGTAAGTGCAATTTCATCAACACGCGCCACCCTCTTGTTGGTTGACGACAATGAGCCGGATGCCGGTATGGTTAAAGCCTATTTGGAACAGAACAATTACCGTGTCGTGCTTGTCGCTAATAGCCATGATGCCTTGCGGCAAGCAGAAGAACTGTTGCCGAATCTAGTGCTGATCGATACACAAGTGGCACAAATGGATGTGCTGGCAACCGTGCGTCAACTGCGCCAACTGCCGGCCATGGGACAACGCCCAATTATCGCTTTGACTGCCTTGACTTTGCCGGGTGAGCGTGAAGCTTGTCTTGCCGCCGGCGCCGATACTTATATGAGTAAACCCATCTGTTTACAGATATTGCATACATTAAGTGCCACTGACCACTGACAGCAAACTGTAACGGTATACGAAATCGGTTTAAGGTAGACTGTTGAGCATTCTCGCGCTTGTGATTTGGTGTAAAATCTTGTTTTCTACGGACGCTGGGCGACAAATTCGTTGCCTGGATAGCCATCAATGGCAGGCGCCGAAAGCGCACACATCATGAATAATACGCTCGACAGTAGCCTGAAATAGAAGTAATCCTATGCAGAAATTACGCTGGCAAGCAAAATTATATATTTGGTGTACGATTTTGATCGGCGCCGTGCTCTACGCATGGCATTTGTGGCATCTACAAATCGAGCATCCGGTTTTGCTGGTCATTTTGAGTATCTTTGCCGCCGTTACCCATACGCTCAAGGTCGAAGGTGCCACCGCCCGTTCTAGTTACCAGATTAGTTGGATTGCCTATGGCGCGTCGTTTGTCCTCCTCCGGCCCGGTGAAGCATTGCTGGTGCTGCTTGTGGCCCATATCGCCGAGTGGCTTTGGCACAAGCCGGAATGGTATATTTCCTTATTTAATGTCAATGCCTTTGGCATCGTTGCCAGCGTCTCCATTCTGGTTTGGGAGACGATTAGCTATGGCAGCACCCCGTTTGCACCGATTAGCGCCTTTGGCTTTTTAGCCACGGCGGCCACCTTTACCGCCATTAACCATCTGCTGGTGGGCCTGGTGATCTGGATGGCGCGTGGCGAAAACTTAATGCGCTCCGGCGTTTTTCATTTGTTGACTTTGATGATCGATTTTGTCAGCTTCGGCATGGGGATTGCCTCCGGTCTCGTTTGGCTTGTCAATCCCTATGCAGTTGTCTTTATTCTCTCGCCGCTTTACCTGATCTATACCACCTTGCAAGTACCCTCCTTGCAACAACAGACGCGTATCGAACCCAAAACCGGGCTTTATAACGCCAAATACTTTGCCGAGGCGTTAGAAACCGAATTGGAACGCGCTGATCGCTTTGATCGCCCGCTGACCATCGTCATGGCGGATGTCGATCTGCTGCGAAATATCAACAATACCTATGGTCACCTGGCCGGCGATACGGTCTTGATTGGGATTGCCAACATCTTGCGGCAATCGGTGCGCGACTACGATGTGGTCGCCCGTTTCGGCGGTGAAGAATATGCGATTCTCCTGCCGGAAACCTCCTTGCAGGAAGCGCTCCCGTTGATCGAACGGATTCGGGCAGCGATTGATAGCGCGCGTTTTGCGGTCTCCACCAACGTCACACCCCTTTCCGCAACGATGAGCTTTGGCGTAGCGGAACGTGAACACTTTGGCCAGGACGCCGAGGAGATCATTCACAATGCCGACCTGGCTGTCTACCAATCCAAGGCCACAACCCGCAATCGCGTCTGTTATTTTAGCGCGAATGAGATTAAAGATTTTAGTTGGGGTGTTTCACCGCTCGAACGCGCCAATGTAACGCCACCGCCGGAAGGCGCGCCGCCGATTGCCACACTCGCCAAGGAAAAAACCGAAAGACCAAAACCAAAACGCCGCAAATTAGAGTTTACGCCCAAAGAGGCAACGCTTACCCCAAGCGCCGTCGATCATTATGATAAGTTGCTGGTCAAGGCTCCTTCTGCCCGCTTACTGTCGCTTTATTTGATGACTTTAACCGGTTTGGCAGTGGCTGCCTTTCTCTGGTCGGTGGATCTCCAAGCGACACCCGATTGGCAAGGCATCCTCATTTTTGTGATTTTAACCTTTCTGACCGAGTGGTTGGCAATTGATATTTATGCCCGTAACACCACTGTTTCAACTTCGGTCGCTCCCATGGTTGCGGGCGCCTGTCTCTTTGGCGCCCCTGGTGTGTTGATCCTGACTTTGGTGATTGCGCTGGCTTCGTTGATAAAACATCGCAGCCCGATTAATCGTTTGATCTTCAACACAAGCAACCATCTGCTTGGCGCCTTGATCTGTGTTAACTTTCTACAACTGACAGGGATTGTCATTACCGATCATTTAGCGTTGGCGCCCATTTTGGTTGTCCTTACGGCCACGCTCTTGAATTATTTGACAACTTCGGTCTTGATTGCCGGCGTCATCCGTCTCAGTAGTGAGCAATCGGCGCGCAACGTTTGGTTTGAGCGCTTTTATTGGTTGTGGCCGTACTACGTGATCCTTGGGCTGGTGGCCTATACGTTGGCTTTGGGGTATCTCAGCAGCGGGATTACCGGTGTTTTGGTTTTTCTCATTCCGTTGTTAATGTTACGCGTCAGCCAGACGGAATATATTAAGCGCACGGAATCGATGGTTGTGCAATTGCGCACAGCCAATGCCGAGTTGATTGAACGCAGCAACGAAATTTCGGCCAGCAACGAGGGATTGATTCTGGCTCTCTCCCATGCCAGTGATCTACGCGATCCGTTTGTTCATGGTCATGCGTTGCATGTGGTGCGCTATGCTGTCTTGATGGCCGAAGAGTTAGGCTTGCCGGCCGAACAGGTGCAGACCATTCGGCACGCCGGCTTACTCCATGACATCGGCAAGATTGGCATTCCCGAAACCATTCTCTTCAAACCGGCGAAGTTGACGAAAGAAGAGTATGAGTTAATGAAGCAACATGCGGCATTAGGGGCAGCGCTGGTGAGTGAAATTGAATCGTTACAACCGTTGGCTCCCTTTATTCGCCATCACCATGAACATTACAACGGTCGTGGCTACCCCGCTGGGTTGGCTGGTGAAGCGATTCCGTTAGAGGCGCGTATTCTCAGCGTGGCTGATGCAGTGGAAGCAATGGCGTCTGATCGACCGTACCGTAAAGCCTTGACGCCAAAGGCAATTTTGGAAGAGTTGCAAAAACATTCCGGCACCCAGTTTGACCCTGTCTTGGTCGATGCCTTCACCCGGGTGATCAAAGCACAGGGTGAAAGTTTGATTGTTAATTCGGCAAGTAATATAATTAAAGTAATCGAAAGTGGAACGACTTTAGCTTCTTCAATGGTTTACGGAATTGGCGACAAAGCCCCGCTTGATAATAAACTATTAGTCAATCTATTTTCAACGGTTCCTTCAGAGTTGGACAATATGAATATGGCTTTACATAGAGCATTTGCTGCCCATCGGCGGATGGAGTTAAGCGCCCAAGAAGGCAAGGATTTGGCTGAGACGCTCTTACATGTAGCCAGCACCATTAATACCACCTTGGAACAGGATCGGGTGTTGGCGCTGATTCTAGAGCAATTAGCCCATGTTGTTCAGTATGACAACGCGTCCATCATGCTGCTGGAAGGGGAGACGTTGAATGCGGTGGCCCGCCGCTCGATTCATGTCCCCGAAAGTCAGTTTCTTTCAGTGCGCATCGGAAAACTAGCCCATGTAAGCGAAGTGATTGACAATCAACGCGCGGTGGTTATCACCGATACATACCAGGATCCGCGTTGGATGCGCCGTCAAGGCAGTGAGAATATTCGTTGTTGGTTGGGCGTCCCATTGGTGGTGCAAGATCGGGTGATTGGGTTGCTGAACCTGAGTAACAGCATTCCTGGCTCCTATACCGATCACCATCTACAGGTGGCTGTTGCCTTTGCCGCCCATGCCGCGCTTGCCATTCAAAACGCTCGCCTCTACACCCAGGCGCAACAGGAAATTGAAGAACGCCAACGCGCCCAGGCTGCGCTACATCAATCACAGGTGAATCTCCAAGCGGAACTCGTTGAACGGTTGCGCGCCGAGAAAGAATTACAAGAAGAGCGCGAATTGTTGGCCCAACGAGTCGAAGAGCGCACTTTTGAATTGACCGCCGCCAATGCCAAACTGACCGCTGCCCTGCGCACCAAAGATGAGTTCCTGGCCACCGTCAGCCACGAACTACGCACCCCGCTCAATGCCATTCTCCTGTTGACCGAGTCGATGCAAAATGGCGTCTATGGTACGCTTGAAGCGCGCCATTCTGATGTGCTGGGAACAGTTAAGCAGAGCGCACGTCACTTGTTATCCCTCATTAATGACATTCTCGATATGTCCAAGATAGAGTCGGGCATGTTTGAGTTGGATACGGGGCCGGTTTCCTTGCCCATCATCTGTCGCAATGGGTTACAATTCGTTGCGGAAGCCGCCCGCACCAAACAGATCGAACTCAAACAAACCATTGATCAGAATGTCGATATGGTCAATGGTGACGAACGAAGACTATTGCAAATTCTGGTCAATCTGTTGAGCAACGCCGTGAAATTTACGCCCGATGGGGGAACGGTAGGTCTTGACGTTGTCGGGGACGCCAAAGCCGAACTGGTCCATATCACGGTCTGGGATACGGGGATTGGGATCGCCAAAGACGATATGGCGCGTCTCTTCCAACCCTTTGTGCAACTGGACAGTAAGCTCTCACGCCAATATGAAGGCACCGGCCTTGGCCTGGCGTTGGTTGATCGGTTGACCAAGATGCACGGTGGTCGGGTGCTCCTTGAAAGTGAAGTAGGGAAAGGTAGCCGTTTTACGGTTTCCATTCCCTGGAAAGCGCAAGATGAGATCGATCTGCTCTTTCACCGGTTGCCCTTGTTTGCCGGCAAAACGCCGGCCAGTGCGAAGATGCACGAAACCAACGGCAACGGCGTCACTGCTCACAGTGCAAATGGCCATGAAAGCCTTAAGGCAATCCAGAAAGAGCGCACGGCCAGATCGGTACAGCTATGTCCGCCAACAGAAGGTGACAAACAAGCGCCATTAATTCTGCTGGTAGAGGACAACGAAATTGGCATTGAAGCCATGCAGGATTACTTAATGGCGCACGATTACCGCGTCATTATCGCGCGTAATGGGGAGGAAGCCATTACCCAAACCAATCAGTGCCATCCTGATCTGATTCTCATGGATATCCAAATGCCCGATATGGATGGCTTGGAGGCGACCAGCCGCATTCGCGCACAGGATGAGTTCACCCATATCCCGATTATCGCCCTAACCGCCCTGGCGATGCCGGGGGATCGCGAGCGCTGTATCCAAGCCGGCGCCAACGAATATCTGAGCAAGCCCGTCAGCATGAAACAACTGGTGCATGTGATCCAGTCTCAACTGCACCTTGAACCTGTGCCGGCGAATTGAGATTAGTTGGGTAGTTGGTTGAGCTTGTCGAAACCAGCTACCCAACCGGCATCAACCAGATCTGGTCCGACGGCAGATGCAGCCTGATCGGATGACCGGGGGCGACCGCAGTATTGGGTGATGTATGAATCAACCACACCTGTTCCCCAATTTTCAATTGTAGTTGCTGATGACCGCCCATGTACGTAACGGCGTCAACGGTTACGAGAAAAACATTGGTCATGGTTGTCGCCTCAATCTGCACCTGTTCCGGCCGCACGGTCAGCAGGACCGGGCCGTCGGCAATGTGATCACATCGCTGCACCTCTACTAAACCAATCGTTGTCTGCACCTGCTTGCCCTTTTTGATTCCAGTCAGGATGTTTTCATTGCGAAAGAAACGGGCAACCGCGGCACTCTGTGGTCGCTCATAAAAAGCGCGCGGCTCATCATATTGTTGCAGAACCCCATTCATCAGGAGCGCTAC
The DNA here is from genome assembly GCA_021405325.1 of Caldilinea sp. CFX5. The sequence goes on from QWII01000046.1 coordinate 173,488, forward strand.
TCGGTCGGCCAACATCACTGCCTCTTCCTGGTCATGGGTGACAAAGATCATGGTGATGCCCAACGTCTTCTGTAAATTGCGAATCAGGCGGCGCATCTCCAGGCGTAAATTGGCGTCCAGATTGGCTAACGGTTCATCGAGTAACAACACTTGCGGCTCGATCACCAATGCACGCGCCAGCGCGACCCGCTGTTGTTGTCCGCCGGAAAGGGCATGGGCGCGCCGTTTCTCATAGCCGGTCAACTGCACCAGATCGAGCATGGCGCTGACCCGCCGTTCGATCTCCCCCTTGGCGACGCCCCGCATCTTCAAGCCAAAGCCCACATTCTCGGCCACATTCATATGGGGGAAGAGCAGATGTTTCTGGAAAACCATCACCGCCCCGCGCCGCTCCGCTGGGATTGCCAACACCGAACGCCCATCAAAAAGAATGTCACCGCTGGTGGGCGCCAGTAGACCGGCGATCATACGCATGGTGGTCGTCTTGCCGCAGCCGGATGGTCCCAGCAATGCCACCAGTTCCCCGGAGTGAACGGTCAGGTCAAGCTGTTTAACTGCTGTGACTTCCTGGTACTGTTTGGTTAAGGCTTTCAGTTGCACCGTACTCATAACCGGCCCAGCCCTCCAACTGCATTTGAACCAGCACTCAGCGTGCGCGAGGTCAAGATCAAGACCAGAATCGCCGGTAAGATAAAGACCAGACTCACCGCCGCGGCGTTGGCATGGTTGGCCGCGCTGATAAAGGGAAAGAGGACCATCGGCAACGTCACCACCCGCCCCCCGCCAATGAGGACCGTGGTGATGTACTGACTCCAGGAGACCAGAAAGGTAAAGAGCATAGCAACGGCCAGCCCCGGAAAAATGGTGGGCAGGGTGATATGCCAGAAGGTGCGCCAGGGGCCGGCGCCCAGAGTGCGCGCTGTATCCTCAAATTCGGTGGCATAATTGGCAAAGACGCTCGCCATGACCAGAATAAAGTAGGGTAGCGCCGGAATCAGATGCACCAAGACCACCCCCAGAAAGCTATCGGCCAGATTATAGCGGATAAAGAGAATATGAATGCCCATGATCACCACCAGCGTCGGCACAAAGAGCGGCGCCGTGATCAGCCAGTTGACCAGTTGTTTGCCGCGAAATTGGTGCAACCCCAGCACCCTGGCCGCCGGCAAGCCGATGATAACGGCCAGCACGACAACGGTCAGCGCCAACAGGCTGCTGTTCAACAAGGCTTCGCCCACTTGGGAGGCCGGAGAGAGTAGATAACGCCACGCCTTCAGCCCCCATTGTTGCGGCAGCAGATTGGGGAAAAACCAGTTGGCGGCAAACGACCAGATCAGTGGCGGGATCAACGGCAGGAGAACCCCGACGATCAGCAACACAATGGCTGCCGGACGCAAAAAATGATACTTCATGCTTGTTCCCGAATGCGGCGGCTAAGGCGCAGGGCCAGGTTGAGGAGCAAAATCACAATCACCGTGATCACTATCCCCATCGCCATCGCTTCCGGGCGCTGGTTGAGATCGGGATCGACATAGGCGCGGTAGGCTGTTACCGGTAGCACGTTGGGATAGCGCTGTCCAAGCAACAAGGGGATCTCAAAGCTGCCAAAGACATAGGCGAAGACAATCACGCCCGTCGTGATGAGGCCGGGCATGATGAGCGGCAGCAGCACATAGCGAAAGCGTTGCCAGCGGTTGGCGCCCAACGTTTGCGCAATCTCTTCATACTCTTGCCCCACACCCTGCAAAACCGCCAGAATGACCAACCCGATAAAGGGGATCTCCTTCCAGAGATAGACCAGAATGGTGGCGATCTGCCAACGATCAAAGACCATCACCGGAAACTCATTTGGCCGTTCCAGCAACCCGGCGCTGTAGGCGAGCCGGGCAAAGAGACCACTTTGGGTAAAGAGCAACACCATCCCCGTCGCTGCCACCAGATGGGGCACCGGCAGCGGCAGTTGGAAGAGAAAGGTGACAACCCGGCTGCCGGCAAAGCGATGACGCAACAACAGCGCCGCCGCCACTGCCAACCCACCAGCCAACACCGTACTCACAACGGTGATGTAGAGGGTGAGCAAGAGCGACGTATAAAAGTCGGGATCGGTCAAAATGTTGAGATAATGGCGCAGCGTCGGCGTTTCTAAGCCGATGATGGGCATATAATCCAAACTCTGCCCAAAACCGACAAAGACGCCGCCGACAAAGAGCAACAAAATCACGGCTAGCGCCGGCGCCAGCATTATCCAGATTCGTAGCGTCTCAGAGCGCTGCATCCCTGCCTCTAGCTCGTTACACAAGCTCTGCTCGATAAACCGTAGTAAAGACTTTAGTCTTTGTCCTAGCCGGGGAAAGACTAAAGTCTTTACTACCGAGCATTACTTCTTTGACAGAACACTACTTCTTCAACACATTCTCTTCCCAGCCCTGTTCAATCGGCGTGACCCAACTGGCGCGCGCTTCGGGTAGGGCGTGGCTGTTCAACTCGGCCGGCGGCAGGGTGGCGACACCCCGTTCAATGGCGGCCAACTGTTCCCGTTCGGCGTCGCTGAGACGGGTCGGGTCAATCGCCACCAACCAGCCCAATTGCGCCGGATCGGTCAGGAGAATCTGATATTCGGGCGAGAGCAGGTAATTCGCCAAGACCATTGCCCCGGCGGGGTTGTTGGCATTGTAGGGAATGGCGACATAGCTGACATTCGCCATCGTGCCAGTGTCAAAGACAAAGGTGCGGATGGTGTCGGGGTAACGTCCTTGTTGGATAAAGTTGGAAGCGCGGCTGGCGTCATATTCCATAGCAAAGTCAATTTCGCCATTGGCCAGCAGATCAGGCATGGCGCTCAATTCCGGGTAGGTCTCGCCGTTGCGCCAGAGGTTCGGTTCAATGGCGTTGAGGTATTCCCACACCTGGGGCGCATATTGATCATAGACCGCCCGGTCAAATTCTTGCAGGAATGGCTCGGAACTGCCCGCCGCCCAGTAGAAAAGGGTGCGGATAAAGGCGCTGCCCACATGGTTGGGTGGCGCCGGGTAGGTGAAGCGGCCAGGATTGGCTTCGATCCAGGCGCGCAGATCTTCAAAGGTTTTGGGCGGATTCTCGACATTAGCACTGTTATACTCCATCACCCATTGGAAACTGGCCCACGGTGACTCATAGCCATCTACCGCCGTCCCAAAGTCATAGGCAATGGCCGGGTCTTCCCAGTTGACTAGCGCCGAATTGGGCAACAACTCCGTAAAGGGGCCATAGAGCAGACCGGCGTCTTTCAAGGTGCGGAAATTTTCGCCGTTGATCCAGATCAGGTCGATGCTGCCGCCAGTGTCCTTGCCCGCCGCCTTCTCATTCAAGACCTTGTTGACCGCATCGGCAGTATTTTCCAGCGGCACCCGATTGAGGGTCAGGTTGTACTGTTCCAGCAGCGGCCCACCGATCTGCTCATCGACATGGGTGTTGATGGTGTCGGCGCCACCCCACATGAACCAGTTGACGGTGGTGCCGCTGACCGCCGCCTCCACTTCATCCCAGGTGGTATAGGTCGGGACTTCCGCCGGCGTATTGCTTGTCTCTGCCGCGGCTGTCTCCGGGGTGGTTTGCGACCCTGCCGGTTGCGCCGCTTGCGGCGCAACACAACTCATTAAAAAGAGACAAGTGGAGAAAAAGACCACAATAAGCTGACGACTGCAGTGTTGTTTTCGCATAGATAACCCTCGCTTGCTGATGGCTGCCACAGCAACCAAATGGTGATGGAAAAATAGGTGATGACAGAGACGTGCTGACATCCAAGCAACACTGTTCCAGAGGATTGTATGAGCTTGGGGCAAAAGTGCGCGTGAGCGTGCTTACAGCAGACAGCCATCGTTCGTTAATTTGTGCCGGCTAAAGCGCATTGCTTTGAAGTCTATCACAGGATCGGCTGGAATGGTCAATCAGCAATGGGCGTAAGTGGGTCTCTCCCTACAGCCCGGTCTGCTTGCTCACCCTTTTAAGGCAAAGCCCTGCACGCCTTCAACAAAGTACCGTTGCAAGCGTAGGAAGAGAATGATCAGCGGCACAGTGGCAATCGTTGCCAGGGCAAAAGAGAAGGGGTAATCCTGGAGCGCAATGCTCTGGGCATACCCCTTGACCTGGGCGGCCATAAAGGCCATGCGTTGCACACCAAGTGACAAGGTCCAGATTTCCGGGTTGCCGGAGCTGACAATCAGCGGCCACTGGTAATCATTCCAGATGGCGACAAATTGAAAGATCACCAGCACGGTCAGCACCGGCTTGAGCATAGGCAGGTAAACATTCCAGAGGACTTGTAGGGTGTTGGCGCCATCGACACGGGCCGCTTCTTCAAAGTCAATGGGAATGGTATAGAACGTCTGCCGGAGCATAAAGATATAAAAGACATTGACCAGCCCCGGAATCAGCAACGCCGGCCAGGTGTTGACAAAGCCGATGCCCCCTTGGCCCAACCAATCATTGCCGCCGGCGCCGGGAAAGCGCGCCATCATCACATAGGTGGGAATCCAGAAGACAATCCCCGGCACCATGAGCGAACTGAGCAGATAGGTAAAAGCCGCATCGCGCCCACGGAACCTGAGCCGGGTAAAGGCATAGCCGGCCAACACGGCAATCGCGCCAGGGATTACAATATACCAGGCGCAGCGCACTAGCGTATTAAAGATCCAGCGCCAAAGTTGAATGCGCGCTGAAAAGGTGGTGCTGAACATCACCGCATAGTTGTCCAGATAGAGTTTGCGCGGAAAGGGGAACCAGGGATTGGCGTAAAAATCTTCCATGTCGCTCAACGAGCCGACAAAAGCATAGATCATGGGGAAGGCCATGATCAAGCTGCCGACAATCAACACGATGTAGATGAAAACACGTCCCAGCGTCAGTCGCTTGCGCATAGCGATTTCCTTATCCTTCTTCGACCTGACCACGGCTCATCAAGCGCATGTTCGTAATGCTAAAGCCGAGGAGAACAATGCCCGTAATCATCGAACCGGCGGCAGCCAACCCTAAGCGCGTATTGACAAAGGCGTCGTTGTAAATCTGGAGCAACATCACATTGGTGGTGTCCGATGGCCCGCCGGCAGAAATGAGCAACACCGATTCAAAGATCTGGAAGCTGCCGATCATCCCCGTCACCATAACAAAGATGATCATGGGACGCAAGAGCGGCAGGGTGATATAGCGCAGCATATTGCCCTGGGTCGCGCCATCGACCATCGCTGCTTCGTAAATTTCCCGGTGAATGCCCTGGAGCGCCGCCAAAAAGAGTACCACCGGCCCCCCCACACCGCGCCAGATCGAGTAGATGATAATAAAAAAGCGCATCCAGAAGGTGCTGACGGTCCAGACCACAATCGGCTGGCCCAACGATTTTAAGATGGCGTTGAAGATGCCGTCAAAGGGGGAGATAAAGGCAAAGAAAACCTGCGCCGTAATCGCCGCCGAGGTTAAGGTGGGAATATAAAAGAGCGCCCGGTAGACGCCCCGGCCAAAGACCTTCTCATTGAGCAGCAGGGCGATAAAAAAAGCCAGCGTCGTCTGCACCACCAGAATCACCACGGCAAAGAGCGTTGTATTAAAGAGAATCAAGGGGTAGGGGTGGTTCAAGTAGACGCGGTAATTGCTCAAGCCAACCCAGCGCGGGCTATCATAGACGCCGCTCCAACTGGTAAAGCTGACATAGAGATTGGCAATGACTGGAAAGAGAAAGAAGAACGAATAGTACAACAAAATCGGCGTGAGAATCAGCCACCCTTCCAGTGATTGACGATTGCGATGACGCCAACGCAGCCATCGTTCTCCCCATGACATCGGCGCCGTCGCGGGCATGGGTTGTCTAAGCGATGTACTCATGACCTACATCCTTCATAGGGGCATTTCGTAGGGGCATGAGGTGCGGCAGAACCAACCCTCTTCGCTGTGAGAATTGCCTTTGCCGCACCTCGTGCCCGCCGGTTCAATAGCTTACGCCTGCATGGCGGCGTCGGCCTTGCTTTGCGCTTCGCCCATGAGATCCAACACAGGGCGTTCGGTGGTGAGCAGTTGGGTGATCAACTCGTTGTAGACCGCCCAGATCTTCTGCGGATCTTTGCGCCATTGGGGTAGCACGCCCAGGTCGGCATTGAGCAGGAGGTCGATAAAGATTTGATCGGCTTCGCCGGCGCTCTTCTGCAACCGTTCCAGTGCGCTGCGTTTGGAGGGCTTCCAGCCAAAGGTCGGCGCCACCAGATCTTGCACATCATCTTCCAGGAAACAGCGGCAGAAGTAGAGCGCTTCTTCCGGGTGTTCAGTTTTGGACATGACTGATTGAATCACATTCCCCACCACGCCGGTCGCCGGGATGCCTTCCTGGTCGGGAATCGGAATGGCCGAATATTTGGCGTTGTCCAGCCCCGAATCCTGCGCCCATTTCACATGCCAGGAGCCGCAGATTTGCATAGCGGAGACCCCCTTGAACAATTGCGTATAGACCTGGCCTTCGTCCGGGTTGAAGCTCAGACCGGGGGGTGTCGATTTGTGCAGTTCGCGCAGGAAGGTCAACACTTTCTCGCTGGCCGGGTTATCAAACCAGGGGCTGACATCTTCCTTGGCTAAATCGGCGCCGGCCGTCTTGCTGTAGACGGCAAAGCGCAGGATGCCGCCAATCAGGAAGCCGACCGGCCCTTGCAGCGTATAGCCGTAATATTCGCTGTTGCCCGCTTTGGTGATCAACGCCGCCTGCTCAATCAATTCATTCCAGGTCTTGGGCGGGTTATCGGGGTCAAGGCCGGCCTTTTCGATGACATTCGGGTTGCGTTCAAAGGCAAAACAGCCCGTCACCTGCGAAATGCCATACATCTTGCCGGCGGTGACGGCAGCGGCATAGGTGCCCTCAATCAGGTCTTCTTTGATGTCCGCCACCAGGTCATCCATCGGCAGGAAGGCGTTTTGTTCAGCATAGGGTTGGATGTAATTCTCGCCGACGATAATGTCCGGTGGCGTGCCGCCCAAGAGCGCGGTGACCAAATTCTGGCGCAGCTTCTCATCCCAGCCCATATCCATAAAGGTGAACTTGGCATTGGGATATTTGGCGTTGAAGTGGGCCAGGACGGCATCTTGATAGGGCTTGGCGCTCTCATTATCGGGTTGCATGCCAAAGAGGCTCCACCCGATCACTTCCACGGTTTCTGCTGCGGGGGCGGCGGCGCTGCCGGGCGCCCCTGGGGCAACAGGCACAGCGCACGCCGCTAAGGTGGCGCCTGTGACGACGAGGCCGGATGTCTTCAAAAAATTGCGACGCGACAACTTGCTTGACAACATATGCGGTATCCTCCTGATCTTTTTTGCACATCTATGCTTGTACCCTGCTTCCAAAGATAACAGGGCAGTCTGGGGAACGATCAATTTGTTGAAACAGATGGGCTTGCTGGCGTAATTAATAACACACCTGTATTGCTTGTGTCAAGTCGCCTAAAAATGGCCGGGGGAGCCGAAAAGAAGTTTGACTTTTACCAAAAGTCAAACTTCTCTATGCTTACCAATCGGTGTGAAGAATATGGAGTGCGAGGTAGAGATACTCCAGGTGTTGATCGCCGGCGCTTGCCAGCGCGTCGGTGGAGGCCGCTAAAATTTGTTGGCTGGTTGGATTCAGATGATCGGTTGGTAAGGCGCGTAACAGTTCGACCAGGTGTGTAATCCCTTCCCGACGTTCGTGACGCGCAAAGCAGTTAATGCTCTCTGTGAGTTGCGCCACTTCGCCATTGCCTTTGCCGTTGCGCTCTAGCTTGCGTTTGAACTGGGTCAACTCCTGGGCGACCGTAGTGCCGAAATCCTTACGTCCACCCCGCACCAGTTGGATAAATGAATGTTCATGCCCCACCAATCGTGACAGGGCCAGCGCTAATTCTAAGCGCGCTTTATCATTGGTCGTCTGTTCGAGTAAGTTCAAGATCAGGCCGGCGGCTTCGCCATCATGCAAATTGCCCAGCGCCGAGGCATAGGCCATCTGCAAGCCTTTATCGGTTTCCACGGCCAGGCGATCGCGAATCAACGGGGCGAATTCACGCGCCCGCAGGGAGCCAAGGGCGCGTGCGCTGTGCGCCTGAATCGAATGGTAGGGCGAATCGAGCGCCGCTTGCAAGGCCGGCGCCGCTGCCAGATCGCCCATGCGTCCCAACGCCCAGGCCGCCATTGCCGAGAGCGCCAGTTCGGTGCCGTTGAGCGTTTCAATGAGCGCGTCACGCAGCCGGGGGTCAGGCGGCATCCGGGCAATCGAGATGATCGCTTCAAAGCGTACCTGAAAACGGGGTTCATGGAGCGCGTCAAGCAGTTCATCGACGGTCAGCAAGCTTTTGGCTTCGCCCAGCCGTTCCGTCACCAAGACGGCCGCATGTTCATCACGGCTGTATTGATAACGAATGAGCGACCCCATGGCCAGAAAGGGGTTGCCACGCAAAAAGATGCCGACAAATTGCCCAATGCCAAAGCGATTATCGGCCCGCATCCGGCGCACCAGCGGCAAACTGACGATGATCAACAGAATACCGGAGAAAAAGAGCGGTGAATAGGCGTCTACCGTAAGGAAACCAAGCTGACCCGAAAGCCCCGCTGTCCAATCCAGCACCCAGCCGCCCGCCAGTTGGCTGATGCCGCCCAGCACGCCGATCCAGGCAAAGTAGAGCGCCATGTAGTCGGCTTTCTTCGCCGGCGGCACCACGCTGACATAGAGGATGCGCGTCGAGCCGACGCCCCAGCCCATATCGGCAATACCTTGCAATAAGCTGATGGCAATCGCCGCATACAGACTCACCGCGGAATGGCGCGGGATGAGGAGTAATGTCAGTGGAATCAACGCCCGCAGCCAGAGACCGATATACATGATCGGCTTGCTGCCATAGCGATCCGCCATCCAGCCCCAGAGGTAGCTTGTCACCAATGTGCCAAAGAGGGTACCCATTTGGAGCAGCACCACATTGCCGGCGCTTAGGCCAACCTGTTCGGTCATGTAGAGCGGGATGAAGGAGCCGACCGGCGTCGTCGCCAGAATGATGATGCCGACACAGATGAGGTAGAGCAGAAAATTGCGATCTTGTACCGCTTCGCGCAGATCGCGTTTCGGTTTCGCTTCGCCGGCGACCAGCGGCTTGGGCGCGCCGCCGGGGATAAAGGCGCTGCACCAAACCGAGACAAAGCCCGTGATGACACCCGCCGCAATCAGAAACATAAAGCTGCTCAGTTCATGGCTGCGCCCCAATACATAACTGGCAACGCCAACGGCGCCAAAGCCGGCCAGCGAGGTGAAGAAGTTGTTGGTCGCCGTATATTTGCCCTGAATCGAGCTGGGGACATACTCCTGCGCCCAGGGAATACGCGCTGTCTCCGCCACCGAACGGCAGAAGGCAAAACAGGCGACAATGATCGAGACAAAGATGAGCGTCCCTTGGCCGCCGAAATGGCTCTGCACCCACGGCGTCAGCAGCAGCAGGATGGTAAAGATTTTGCGCAACCCAAAGAAGGTGAGAAAGGTATTTTTATAGCCAAAGCGCGCCGTCCACGGCGCAATAAAGGGGGCAATCAGCCCCAGAAAGGGCATGAGCGAAAAGAGAAAGCCCATCTGCCCCTTGCTCAACCCTAACTCGCTGAGAAAAAGGGGAAAGACCGAGCCAAAGAAGGTGAACTGGACAAAAAAGGTGTTGGAGGCAAAGGTGGCAATGCTCCAGGGAATGCCCCGTAATTTTTCGATTGTCGTTGGTTCTGCGCTCATCCGCCGGCTCACCTCAATTGTTTCGTAAAAAAGAGCGCCAGACTGTCATCGACACAGACGCTCTCCCCTGGCTGCACCTGATGAACATCATACCAAATGCCATGACCATCGGGCACATAGCCGCGCAGGACATACATCCGTTGCGCCGCGCCGTAGTCGGGATATAAGCCGACGCCAATGCCGACAATGGCCGAGCGTTCACCAATGCGCCGTTCGGCTTCATCCATCAAGCGGGTGCCAATCTTCCGGCGCCGATAGTGGGGCAGGACATTGAAGTCAACCACTTCGGGAATCGCTGCTGCACGAAAGGGCGGATAATGGGACACCCAGACGATAGTGACGTAACCGGCAAAGCAACCAGCCACCGTCGCGACCAACACCACACGGTCGCCTGCTGTTTGTTCCGCCAGATATTGGCGATATTGACTGGCCGGCTTGTTCCAACCAATTCGGCTAAAGGCGTCAGCAATGATCGCAATATCTGCTTGTGTTAAGAGTCGAATCTGACAGTCGTTGTGATTGCGTACTTGATCCATGACCGTAAGTCTATCATGCCTGGCGCGCAAGACCAAAGTCGGCCGGTTGCTACCGTGAAACAATCGCGTCCCGTAGGGTGACTGAATTGATAGATAAACCAAATGAAAGTCGCACATTTCGTGGGCGCCTACGGAACGCAATCGTTCCTACGGGGCGGTTTTAGGCCCTGGCAAGAAAACCAATGCCGTAGGGGACGCCCCTACGGCATTGGGGATTTTATTTTGGGTAGGAGTTACGCAGTTGGACAAGACCTGTCAGGTTTCGCAAACCTGACAGGTCTCTGGTAGCGCCCGTCAACTGCGTAACTCCTATTGGGGAATGGCCTTACCCGGCGCTGGGGTTAATAACAGGTTCGCTCCGGGTAGAAAATACGGCGGGCCGTGCAGGAAAGGTCACCGGCGTCAATCCGGGTGTCCTTGTTGCTGTCGCAATAAGGCGTGCCGGGAAAGGCGCCTTGGGGGGCATTCAGCCAGAAGTTCCCATCGAGATCAAAAATTTCAAAGGCCAACGCACTCAAATCGCCCGCCGTGATCCGGCCGTCGCCATTACAATCGCCGGGCGTTGTGGTTTGCACCAGCAAATAAGCTTGCGTCAGCGTATTGTTGCTTTCGTTCTCTTCGATGATCCGCTGGTTGGGGTCAACGGTGACGGTGAGCACCGCCGTGCCGATCATCGCCGGCGACCAGCTCTTGGCTGTCGCCACACTGACCATATCGCCGGCGGCCAGTAGCTTGGGGATGACCACCGTTTCGCTGAAAACGACCTTGCTCTTCATCGTGACTTGAAACAACAGTTCGATATAGCGCGCCGTTGCCGATTCGGCCAGAATGTGCGCCGTAAAGCTGATCGGGCGGCCGGTGGCTAAGGGCGCGTCTGCCGGTGGTTGGAGGGCGGTGGCGGCGACCCCGGCTCCCCCTTTTTCGGGCAAAAGCAACAGAACGGGCAAACAAAAGACCTGCAAGACCTGCCCATTGGGATCATCGGCCAGCCAGAAAAGATTCAGCAGATCATCCCAAGATGATTGCGCCGTGAAGTTGTAAGCCTGTTGCGCATTGTTATACCAGTAGGCTTGCCAACTGCGGCTTTCACCAATGGCCGGCAAAGTCATGCGGGCAAAGTCGCTGTAGAGACTGATCCCGCTGTACCCGTTCCAGTCCCAGGCAACCGCCGCCGTTGGATGAAGACCTTTGGGGATGCCGTTCTCGCCAATGCGCCGGTCACGGATCGCGTCCTGAAGCGTCGTGAGGAGGGCCTGGACGGCATTCTGCACCGCCGCGTCACTGCTTTGCTCCCCCAAGCGACGGGCGAAATCGCCAAGATCGGTAAGCGCGTCGGGCGTTTTTAACTCCCAGCTCTGCGCCGCCGGGTCGATATTGCAATAGGTTGTGTCATATTTACCGGCTGCTTGATAGGCTGCGCTCAATGTTTGCTGGACAGCCGGTCGAGTCGCCGGCTCTTGCCAGGCCATCAACAGGGGCGTGACGACCTGATTCCATTGCGCTATAAGCGGCGGAATCTTACTTGCCTCCACCGCCACCACCAGACGTGGATAAGCGGCTGATTCTTCCGGCGCCGCCAACCCGGCGCGCAAAACGCTTTCATAGCGGGTGAGAATCGCTTGCGCGCGTTCCTGGATGGTGAGGGTCGGCTTGTCTTCGGCGACCGCCGCCCCCGCCATTTCGGCGGCGAAGAAGGCGTAATTGGGCGAGCCGATCACCATCCCGGCCAGCGGTACGCCATTCGGCGTCAATTCAGCCAGGGTCTCCAGCGACAGGGCAAAACAGTGAAAGAGATCCAGCAGATCGATCTGCTGAATGGGGCTGTTGACGAAAGCTGTCTGCAAGGCGCGCGCCAGGCTCCGTGGCGCCAGCAGCGCCGGGCGATATTGGCCCGCGCCGGCATCAAAGCTGCCGTGACAATCGGTAAAGGCCGGATGGGCGCCACGTCTGGAGGGCAATGAAATGATGCCCGTGGTGGGCGGCGGGGCAGGCGCATCGGGGTTGCTATCGCAATAGGCCACCCCCAGGGCGCTCGCCACATCAACATCGGGGACGACCGATGCGCCATGACCAACATAAGAGAGGAAGGTGCGCGGCGCCTGCTGTCCATAGGTGGTAAAGAGCCAGCGCAAAACACCACCCAGCGTCGCCGCATCGGTCATGTTGTATTCAAAGCGCGCCGGTGTCGCCAACACCCCGTTTGCATCCGGTAAAAACGGTTCCGGGCCAGGGGACAGCGTCCAGCCGGCGAAGGTCTGCGCCAACCGCTCATTGAGCGTGCTACTGCCCAGCACCCGCTCAACGGCGCCATTGCGGATGATCACCACATGGGTGTCGCCCACGCCATCCAGATCGACCACCAGCGCCGCTGTCTTCTGGGGTGCATTGGCTGTGGCTTGCACAATCCCTGTGAAAACGGCGCGGTAGTAGGGCGTCAGGTTAATATCAATATCGGCGGCATGGTTGTCAAAGACCAGCAGGTGGATGGTGAGCAACTGTTCGCTCTCAGCCACGCAGCGCAGCCCACTGGGTTGCACCTGCTTTACACCTGCTCGCCAGCTTTGCCAGCGTTGATCTGTTGGTTCACAAAGCGTAGTGCGATCAAAAACCAACGTTTGCAATTGGGTGAGGTGGGTGAAGGTTTGGGGCAATGGCCCCGTTAACAGAGCATTGTCGCGCAAGTTCAAGCCCTGCAGCGTCGTCGCGTTGCCTAACTCGGCGGGTAGTGCGCCGGTAAATGCATTTTGGCTTAGATCAAGCTCTTGCAGTGGTAAGGCGCCAAGCGTGGCTGGTATGGCGCCTTGCAAGCGATTGTTCGATAGGTCGAGAATTTGGAGATAGGAGAGTTTGCCGATCGCGGCCGGGAGTACACCGGTCAGCCCACGGTTATTCAAGCTAATTTTGAGAAGCTGTTGCCCTGAACAGGAGAGGCCAAACCAGGAACAGGGGCGGTTGTCTACAAACCAACCGGCGCGCGTGGCCCACTCGGCGCCATTGGTGCTTTGCGCGAGCGCCAGTAATACCTCACATTCCGCTTGGGAAATTTCTGTCACGGTTGTACAGGTAAAGCTTGTCTGGGCATGGCCCTTCGTAAAAACGCCAAAGAGCAGCACGCTGATCAGAAAAGGCAGCAGAAGAATGATAAAGCGCCGAACAGTTAGGCGGTGGGTAATCAGGATCATGATTCCTCCGTAGGGATAAGGGTAATAGTCAGGATACGCATATAGCGCAAGGGAATAGGGTCAGCGTCAGCGCTCTCTGCATTATACCAGAAAAGAGTAAACAAGCTGAAAAAATTGTTTACGACAAAAGACGTACTAATTATTACAAAGTTTACCGTCGAATATATAATTTTGCCTGTGCCGGTTAGTGAAGGTTGGTTTGTGAATTGGTCGGCGAATCGGTTGTGAACAAACTAACCAATCAACTAATCACCTTAACCAATGAGCTGACTTTTTTGATGATGGGAAGAGCAATGCTGCAAGCAGATTTTCCTGGCCTGGTCGCGCATGCACTGAAGCTTTACCGCGACGGTGATACGCTGGCGCTGGCGACAACCGCGCTGGCGGATAGCGCATTAGTGGAGGCCGAATTCCTTGCCGGCGACACCATCACACCAGCGGCGCGCGGGCGGGCCGTCCAAGCCGTGTTGACCTGGGCCATTCAAGAGTTGCGGCCCCATGGCCTCGAACCGGGGCCGTCTGCGGCTGGGCATCCTGGCGCCATGCCGCCGGTCTGGCGCTTCTACAAAATTCTTGCCCACTTCTACCTGGATCATTGGACCCTTGAGCGGATTGCTGCCGAGTTGAACTTTTCGCCTACCAGCATTGTGAATCTGCGCACCAAAGCGATTGCCGCCCTGGCTGGTGTGTTGCAAACGGCGCTCGCCAGCAGTGCGTTGTTGACAGCGCGTCGTCAAGAAGTGATCAACCTGCGCTATGGCGCATTACAGTCAATCGAACAGGCCATTGTCCGTATCGCCGTTTTTTTTCAGCAGCCCATTCCTGTGCGTTTGTTAACCGAAATTGCGCCTGATGCCACCACCACCGTTGTGCAAGAAGCGCTTGCCGTGATCGTGCAACAGTCGTTGTTGGCCTATGACGCCCAGGCGGGGATGGTCTATGCGCCGCCCTTGGTGCGCGACACACTGCTGGGGCAACTGCCCATCGATGAACGGTTGCGCTGGCATCAGAGCGCCGCCGGCTATTATGAAACCCAGTGTAATTATTGGGAAGCGGCGCATCATTGGCGGTTAGCCGGTGCAAGCGAACGGGCTGCACAGCTTTTGCTCGAACACGTTCAAACGATCATAAACCGGCTGAAGGGCAATGAACTGGATGACCTGCTGGCCGCCTTTCAACCAACCGAAGTGGCGGCGCCAACCTGGGTGCGCCTGAAACTCGTTAGCGGGCAAATCGCCGAAGGCCGCGCCAACTTGGCGGCGGCGCTGGCGGCCTATAGTGCGGCGCTACAAACCGAGGATGTCGCCATCAAGGCCAACGCGCATTATCGTCTGGCAAAAATCTTAGAATATCGTAATCTGGATGAGGCGCTTGCGCACTATGCGCGGGGCATCGAGCTGTTGGAACGGAGCGGGGTGGACAATCCATTGTTGGTGAAGATGTATATTCATCGCTCCTGGATCTTCATCCAAGACCGCCAGGATTTCCGGCGCGCCGAAAGCAGCTTACAAAGGGCAAAAGCATTGATCGATCCGACGAATCGGGAAGATTATGCGGATCTGTACAACGCATCGGGGGAATTGTTTCATCGTGAAGGGAAATGGGCCTATGCGATTGAAGATCGGTTACAAGCCTGGCTGGCGGCCAAAGAGAGTAACGACCTGGAGCGCATTGTCAAAATTGGGTATAACGTAGGCGGCGATTATACCGAAATGCACAATTTTCCCGCGGCGCTCACCTATCTTAACCAAAGCCTTGCCCTGGCGCAGGAAAAGGGCATGTTGGCTATGGTCGCGCAATGTGACGAAGTGATTGGGATCTGTTACTTTTATCAAGCGGACTATGCCGCCGCGATCCGTTCTTACAAAGCCGCCTATCAGATCTTTGCTCAGGTGCAAAATAAAACTGCTTTGACCAATAGTTGCTTCAATTTGGCTGAGGCGTATGCCATTGGCAACGATAGGGCGCAAGCGCGGCGCTACTATGAAGAAGGCGTGGCGCTTGCCACCACGTTGATCCGGCAGCCTGACGACGCCGATTCCTTACTGATTGTCAAACGCTTTGCTGAACTAAAACAACAATACCCCTTGTTATTGATCGATGCGACAACGGTCAATGAACGCCAGCAGCGGGCGCTGGCTTATGTGCAGCAACATGGCAAAATCACCAACCGGGAGTATCGCCTGCTGAATGGTGTGCAAAATAAAACAGCCGCCGCGGAGTTGAAGCTGTTAGTCGCGCAACAGTTGCTGACCCAAAGTGGTCAGGGGGCGGCGGTGAGCTATCACCCCCCCCAACCAGCCGCCGCAACTTCGGCGCCCGCGACTGTTGCCCCACCTGTCGCCCTGTCCGCGCGCCAGAGGCAGGCTATAGCCTATGTGCAGCAGCATGGGCAAATTTCCAACCGAATCTATCGTGAATTGACGGGGGTGGCTAACAAAGCCGCGGCCACCGATCTACGCGACCTGGTCGAAAAAGGACTCTTTACCCAAGGGGGCAAAGGGCCGGCAACGATCTATCGTTTAAGCCATTAACCGGGTCTCCATCAGCTTTTCGGTCAATTTTGCGCTGTCGGTCGCCGGCAGGTTGAGTTGATAACCCACGCCCCGCACCGTGATCAAATATTGGGGATCGGTCGGATCGACTTCAATTTTTTTGCGTAAGCGCCACATGGCAACTTCGATAAAGTTAAAATTTTCCTCCTCGGCAAAGCCCCAGATGAGCTGCGCCAGTTGTTGTTTGGAGATCGGTGCATTGGGATGGGTGTGCAAATACCGCAGAAGCTGATATTCAAGCTGCGTCAAAGGCACTTCTTTCCCACGCACTTTCACCGATTGCATTTCGGTGTTCAAGGTAAAAGGCGTCGTCGATAATTTGCCCGGTAGATAGCGGTATTTGCCTTGGCCCGCCCGCCGCAAGGTTGCTTGGATGCGCATATCAAGTTCAGCAAAAGAGAAGGGCATAGCGATATAAGCGTCGGCGCCGATGGATAAGCCGTAGATCATGTCGCGCAAACTCTTCTCGTCTGATAATAGAATCAAAGGAATATGGCTGTGGTTGCGCACGGTGACGCAAAGGTCAAAGGTGTCACTGTCGGCTTGCACCAGATAGAGGAGAATTAGATCGAATTCCTCCTGTTGCAGCAAGCGTTGCAGTTCGTCTTCGGTATAGGTGTGGCCAACTGCATAGCCCGCCTGTTGTAGATTTTCCAACAGGAAATTCGTCATCGGCTGCGGTGGCATTAGCAAGAGCAGATTCGTCTGGGCGCGCTGTCTGCGTGCTTGCTCCGGTAGGCGCATGGGCGTCAGTCTTCTTGATGCTCTCAGGTAGGTGTTCATAGCTTGCGCTTTTGTCATCCAAGTTTCCACGGGTTTCCACCAATTCTGTAAGCGTGCTTGGCTCTATCAGTTGTGAGCGGGTTGAAGAGAGTGGGTTGCTGGTTGGTTGATCGGTTAGTTGATCGGGGGAAACCTAACTAACCAATCAACCGCTTTCCCGCTTCATACTATAGTCCTCTCTGTCAATCAAGCCAATCAATTTTAAACCAAGAAATCCTTCGCCTTTCTCCATCATTTCCCAGCCAAGTACACGATTATGACACGATAGGACATGATTTCGCCGGCGTTTGCCGATTTAGCCCGCCTTTCGTATACTGTGAGGGTAATCAATTCGCAGTAGACCGCACCGTAGCCGAGGTGGCAATAGACCGACTCCGGACTACGCGCCTGCATGACTGCGGACTACTGATTTTAGGTACTTAACACACTAGGCTCATGTACGGAAAGCGTGAATACCTGTCAGGTTTCGCAAACCTGACAGGTGTGGCTGGTTGAGACCTCACACTTTCTGTACATGAGCCAATACACTATAAGAAAGCAGCCAAGGAGGGCTATGCTCACCTATTCACGACAGCTACCGGTGACGGCGACCCCTGATGTGTTGATCTGTGGCGGCGGCCTGGCCGGGATTGGCGCCGCCGTCGCCGCGGCGCGCCATGGCGCGCGCACCCTATTGGTTGAGCGCAATGGCTTTGCCGGCGGCTTTTTCACCGCCATCATCGGCTCTGCTTTTGATGGCTTTGTCGACGAGCGCACCGGCACGCCGGTGGTTGGCGGCCTGGTCTTTGAGATGCTGGAACGTATGGGCGTCATCCGGCCAGGAGAGGGGCCGCATTTGCGCTACAATGTCAACGGCGATCTCTCCTTTGTCGAGATGCACCCCGAACGGGTCATCCCCCGCTGTGACCCGGAACGCTTCAAACGCGCGGCGGATGCGATTTTGCTGGAAGCGGGGGTTGAAGTGTTGTATCACACGCAGGTGGCCGATGTGGTGACAACCGGCGGTCACATTGAAGCGGTTATTGTCAGCAACAAGGCCGGTCTCGTCGCCATCAAACCGCAGATCGTCATTGACGGCACCGGCGATGGCGATGTGGCGGCCTGGGCCGGCGCGCCCTACGAAAAGGCCGAACCGCTCCAACCGATGAGTCTGCACTTTCGTATTGCCTACTTGCAACCGACCTTTGAGTTACGCCGGCGCTGTGCCGCCGTCTTGATGGCGGCCCACCAACGGGGTGAACTGGGTCTCTACGCCGGCCCCTATCCCGCCACCTTCTCCGGCCGCGATGTCTATTTCAACGCTACCCGCACCCCTGGCGACAGCACCAACCCCGCCGACTGGAGCCGCGCCGAAATCCAGGGCCGCCGCGATGCCTGGACAATGTTTGAACTCTGGCAGAAGGAGCTACCCGAATTTGCCGACGCCTACTTTATGACCAGCGGCCCCACGGCCGGCGCCCGCGAATCGCGCCGCATTGTCGGCGACTATGTGCTGACCGGTGAAGATGTCCGCCAGGGGCGCCGCCATGAGGATGTGATTGTCCTCGGCGCCTGGCGGCTCGACCGCCACCCGCCCGACAAACCCGGCTATCACGACACTCCCTGGACGCCGCCCTACGACATTCCCTACCGCACGCTGCTGCCACAGAAGGTGGAAAATTTGCTGGTGGCCGGTCGCTGCCATTCGGCCACCTCCGAGGCGTTGGCTTCCAGTCGCGTCACTGCCACGGCGATGGGGATGGGGCAGGCCGCAGGGATTGCGGCGGCGCTGGCCGTGGCTACAGGGGAAGCGCCCCGTCAAGTCAATGTCCAGCAGATTCAAGACAAGATCCTCAGCATGGGTGGCATCCTCCAAGCGCCCACATCGGATGTAAAAGTCGGCAATCCGGCTTGGTAAAAAATCGTCGTGCGAATGCACCCGTCCTGTAGGGACACCTGAGTTTAGGAGAAAACAACAATGCAATATACCAATCTTGGCCGTACCGGCCTCAAAGTGAGCCGGCTTTGTCTGGGCACCATGAACTTCGGCCCGCAGACCAGCGAAGCGGAGAGCCACGCCATTATGGATCGCGCCCTGGCGACCGGCGTCAACTTTTTTGACACGGCCAACCGCTATGGCCGCGACATTAGCCTGGGCTTTACCGAAGAGATCATCGGGTGCTGGCTGGCGCAGGGTGGTGGCCGGCGGGAGCAGATTGTGTTAGCCACGAAGGTCTACGGCCCAATGGGTGATGGCGTCAATGACCGGGGGCTGTCGGCCTACCATATCCGCAAGGCGTGTGAAGATAGTCTACGCCGCTTGCAGACCGATCATATCGACCTCTACCAGATGCACCATGTCGAGCGGCGCACGCCCTGGGAAGAGATCTGGCAGGCGATGGAGCAACTGGTGCGTGAGGGCAAGGTGCTGTATGTCGGCAGCAGCAACTTTGCCGGCTTGCATATTGCCCTGGCTCAGTTTGCTGCGCAGAAGCGCAACTTCCTCGGTCTGGTTGCGGAGCAGAGTTTATACAATCTCAATGCGCGCATGATTGAACTGGAAGTGATTCCCGCCTGTCGCGAATTTGGCCTGGGGTTGATTCCGTGGAGTCCGCTGGGCGGTGGGCTGTTGGGCGGCGTCTTGCAAAAAGCCAGTGAAGGGCGCCGCGCCAATGAACGCACCCAGCAACGGATTGAACAACTGCGCGCCAAACTGGAAGCCTACGAAGCGCTGTGTGCGCAACTGGGCGAAGCGCCGGCCAATGTCGCCCTGGCCTGGCTGCTGCATAATCCCGTTGTCACCGCACCGATCATTGGGCCGCGCACACAGCAGCAGTTTGAGGAGAGCTTGCGTGCCGTAGAGATTCCGTTGTCTGCCGATCTACTGCAACAACTCAATACAATCTGGCCTGGTCCCGGTGGTGAAGCGCCGGAAGCATATGCATGGTGAGTGTCAACATTGTAAAGCTGTACCTATTCAGTCCGCTCGTAGCCAGTCCGTGACTGGCGTCCGACCGCCAGTTACGGACTGGCTACGAGCGGGGGCGGCTTGGTAGTTCTTTATTTGTTTAGCTTTGGTTGGGCGGCGCGTAGCGATGGGCTTAGGTAGATTTCACCTTGGAGCACCCGGTTGATGGCGTCGATGAGTTCAGGCGGCTTGCCTTTGGCGACATAGCCGCCAGCGCCACTCGCCAACGCCTTTTGCACATAGCTACGTTCTTGATGACCGGAGAACATGAGACAACGCAAGGTTGGCTGTTGGCTGCGCAAGGCTTGGAGCAGTTGAATGCCGTCCATATCCGGTAGCGAAACATCAATGATCACAAGATCGACCGTCAACCGTGGGATCTGGTCAATGGCCTCTTGGGCCGTCGTGGCTGCACCACAGACTTGTAGACCTGGCATTGCATTAATAAATTCACTCAACATCTCTGCGACAAGAGGATGATCCTCTGTAATATAGATATTGGCTGGCATGACTGGTTTTCCTTTGGGGTAGAAACACCTCTGTTGTAAAAGCGCTGTGCGTATTGCGTGAACTGCTCAAACTGTGCCCTCTCTTTACTTTGTCTCTTTTGTCGTATTGTTCTGTGCAATAAGTCTTGAACGGTTATTCGTAGGTCATCGCCGGAGGCGATGACCTACGAATAACCGTTCAAGACTTACTTGACAAAGCAGTGCTGACCGGTACATAGATGGTGACGCGCGTACCTTGACCAGGGGCGGATTGGATTGCCAGCCGCCCCCCGAAGAGTTTCAACCGCTCGCGCGCACTAAAAAGACCAAAACCGCTCTGTTCTGTTTGCCCCGCCGTGACATCAAAGCCCTGTCCCTCGTCACTGACAATGATCAGACATTCGCCTTCACCCCTGTTGACCAGCTCAAGGCGCGCACGATCAGTCTTACCATGTTTCACAACGTTGAAGAGCAATTCGCGCACAATTTGGAACAGAAGAAGACGCATACCTTCGTCAGCCATCTGAACGGCGTCTTCTGCGTGTAGATCGACCTGGAGACCATTCATATCCGCCATCTGTCTCACCAGCCAACGTAGCATGTCGGCCAAGCCTTCATGTTTCAACACCGGCGGACTGAGATCGACCGTAAGCCGACGCGTGGTTTGAATGGCATCGTCCATCCAATCATACACTTGCTGGGCATAGTGCGCTAGCTCGGTGGTATTGCCGGCATTGATATCGTTGATCATGGTCAGCAGGCGCATTTGCATCCCATAGAGCAGTTGTTGTAAATCATCGTGGAGGATCTGCGAGATGCGACGGCGCTCTTCTTGCTCGGCCATGGTAAGCGAGGAGGCCAGCGCCCGTACCTGGGTCGTGCGTGTCTCGACCTGTTGTTCCAATGTTAGATTCAAGTGCTGAAGCGCCGCTTCGACCCGCTTGCGGTCGGTAATGTTGTAAGAAACGACCAGCGCGGCGTAAATATCGCCATTGCCCATGTACAAAGGAACGCCGCGCGACAAATAATATTGTTCGCCGGCTTCGTGTTCGTGCGTAAAAGGAGTACCGCTTAACGCAGTAAGATAGAGCGGTTTGGCCTTTGCCAGTACTTCCGGTGACAGTACGTCAAAGAGCGTCTTGCCGGTGAAATCAGTGGCTTGCTGACCGGCTTGGGCAAGCGCTTCCCCTTCGGCAAGCAAGTAACGCAGCTCCTGGTTGACGACAAATACTGCACTGCCCGGCAAATTGGTGGTCAGCGCCCGGCGCAGCTCTTCTGCCTGGTGTAAGGCGGTCTCGGCGCGCGCACGTTCGACGGCGTCCCAAGTACGTTCGGCGGTTTCCGCCAGCATAGCAATTTCATCCGGCTGCCACACCCGTGCGCTTTGCTGATGGACGCCAAGATTGGAAACCCAGCGGTCATGTTTAACAAGCGGAACGCCAACGCTGGCAACGATCCCCACGGCCTGATAGGCTGCTTTCTCATCAGCCGCTAACTCAGTGGTTGTGCTCACATCCTCCACAATGCGTGTTTGGCCGGCGCGCAGTTTGCTCGTCTGCCGGTCGTCGCGCAGCGGAAAGCGCCCGACGAGTTTGGCCACGCCCGCCCGCACATAATTGTCGGCAACAACCACTGCCGCTCCATCGGCTGTCACTTCGCCATAGAAGACCCGATCCACCTGGAGGTGCTCACCGACAACGCGCAGCGCTGCCCGCTGGATCGCCAGCGGGTCGGTCAGCAGGCGCAAGGCATCGGCCAGCGCCAGGCGAAAGGCGTCAAAGCGGGCAGCGCGCTGTAATTGCGCTTCGGCTTCTTTGCGCTCGGTGATCTCTTTGATGCTGGAGATGGCGCGCAGCGGCTTGCCTGCTTCATCCCGCTGGATCGTGGCAACCACACTGACCCAGATGACCTGCCCATCTTTGCGCACATAGCGCTTCTCGATGGCAAATTGCGCGGTTTCACCGCTAAAGGTTTTCGCCCAGATCGCCTGATTCTGTTCACGGTCATCCGGGTGGGTCAACGCGGTGGTGGTAAGCGCCAGCAACTCTTGCGGTGGGTAGCCGGTCATCTCACTCAATTTGCGGTTGACCAGCAAAAAGCGGAGGGTGTAGGGGTCAACCTGGGCCATGCCGACGCCGGTCAGTTCAAAGATCTGGCGAAACAGGGCCTCGCTTTTGTGGAGCGCGGCTTCGGCGCGCGCCCGCTCCACGTCCGCCCAGGTGCGTTCGGCTGTCTCATGAATCAACGCCAGCTCAGTGGTCGACCAATCATGGGCCGCTTGGAAGTGGACAAAGAGAATCGCCGCCAGCCGGCCGGCCTTGACCAAGGGCACATTGACGCTGGCGCCCAGTTGCAGAGCGGCATGAGCGGCTTTCTCGGCTTCATTCAGCGTTCGATCATTGGCAATATCGCTGCGCACCACTGTGCGGCCGGCTTTCAGCGCAGTCCAGAGCGCCAGGCCATAATCCACATAGCGGTAAAGCCCTTCAATGCCGGGGACGCCATCGGTGTAATTGCGCGTGACGACGACCGTCTCGTTATCCCCTTGGTCCTCGGCATAGCCAACACGATTGGCGCCTAGGTACTCACCCAATACACGCGCCGCCTGATACTGGATTGCCACCGGGTCCGCCAGTGAGCGTAAGGCGTCGTTGAGTCTTAGTAAAAAGGCCTGCCGATCTTTACCTGCACGCAACGCAGCTTCGGTGGACAGTTTGCTTGACATAACTGCTCTTTTGAACCGGTCCTCTGTTGCCCATTTGTGACCAGGTGACTGGTTCAAACCTGGGCCAAGTTGCGATTCCGCTGTGCTATATTCAGTCGTCCGCAGTTGCCAGTCCAAAGTCCAGAGTCAGGTCAAGCGGTGTTGCGGTCTACTGATATTGAGAAGCGGCGGCAAGTACGCTTTGGGCAGCGGCAGTAAGCTTAGAGGCTGTACACAATTTTTATATTATTTTACTAAAATGTGTACCATCAATATTGAGGTAAGTTGCTGGAAGGAAAAGGCGCCCGCTTCCCCTTTACTGCTGGTGCAGAGTGGGAGCGCCGCCATCCTGCCAGTGCTCCCACTTTCTATCCGGTCGTTACTTCATAGGCCAGCGTTCGGAGCGCGGCACTCAAATAAATATCACCTTTCAGCACTCGCCGAATGGCGTCGATCAGTTCAAGGGGATTGCCCTTGGCAATATAGCCGCGCGCGCCGACCGCCAGGGCGCGTTGCACATAGCTCTGTTCCTGGTGGCCGGAGAGCATAAGGCAGCGCAAGGCCGGCTGTTGGCTGCGCAACGCGCTTACGAGCTGAATCCCGTCCATGTCGGGCAGGGAGACATCGACCAGCACGAGATCGACGGTTGCGGTCGGCAGGTCGGTCAACGCCTCTTGCGCTGTGGCCGCCGTACCGCAGACTTGGAGATCGGGCATCCGGTTGATGAATTCAGCAGTCATGCGTAGCATCAACGGATGATCTTCGACCAGGTAGATGTTGGCTTGCATAGCCGCTACATTCTCCACAAACTAGACAACACTACGCCCGCAAAGACGATCGATTGGGACGATCGATTGGGACGATCGATTGGGACGATCGATTGGGACGATCTGTCACGCAATCCTATTAGGGCCACCCGCGCCTACCGGTTGCCGCCGGTGCTGCTGGCGGCAATCGGCACATAGAGGGTAATGCGTGTCCCTTGGGTGGCGCTGGATTGAATATCCATCCGTCCCCCAAAAAGCTTCAGCCGTTCCTTGACGCTAAAGAGGCCAAAACTGCCGCTCTCCTTTGCCAGCGCCGCGGCAACATCAAAGCCGCGCCCCTCATCCTGAATGGTGATCATGACTTCACCGGTGGCTGTCTCTTGCAATTCAACGGTGGCGTGATCGGTCTCAGCATGTTTAACCACGTTGAAGAGCAGCTCGCGCACAATCTGAAAGAGCAGAACCCGCATATCCTCATCGGCCACGTAGATGGGGCCGGCAGCGTGCAGATCGACGTGCAGCCCATTCACGCTTTGCATCTGTGTCACCAACCAATGTAGCGTATCAGCCAATCCCTCATGTTTCAAGACAGGCGGGCTAATATCCACGGTGAGCCGCCGGGTGGTCTGAATGGCGTCGCCCATCCAATTGTACACTTCTTGGGCATACTCCGCCAACATGGCTGTCTGGCCTTCGCGCAGGTCGTTGATCATTGCCATCATGCGCATCTGCATGCCATAGAGCAGTTGCTGCAAATCATCATGGAGGATCTGCGAGATGCGGCGGCGTTCTTCTTGCTCGGCCATCGTTAGCTCGGAGGCCAAGGCGCGCACCTGCGCCGTGCGCGTATCGACCTGTTGCTCCAGCGTGGCATTGAGATGTTGCAGCGCGGCTTCGGCCTGCTTGCGGTCGGTGATGTCGTAGGAGACGACCAGCACGGCATAGACTTCACCATTGGCCCCGCGCAAGGGCGTACCGCGTGAAATGTAGGTGCGACCCTGGACGTCGTGTTCATCGACAAAGGGCGCACCCGCCAGCGCCTGGCGAAATCTGGCCTCATACGCAGTCACCACTGCCGGTGGAACGGTATCGAAAATCGTTTTACCCACAAAATCGCCGGCGTTGCGACCGAGTCTTGGCAACGCCTCGCCCTCAGCCAGCAGGTAGCGCAGATGGCGGTCCACAATAAAGACGGCGCTCCCCGGCAAGTTTTCAATGATCACGCGCAGGCGGCTTTCCGATTCGCGTAAGGCTTCTTCGGTGCGTTTACGCTCGGTGATGTCGCTGGCTGCGCCGATCCATTCGACGATTTCGCCTTGCGCGTCCAAAACCGGGATGGCGCGCGAAAAGGTCCAGCCGATGGCGCCATCCAGCCGAATGACGCGGTGTTCCAATTCAAAATTGCTCTTGGTTTGAATCGCTTGTTCAATGGTTGTCCAGACCAGCCGCCTGTCCGTTTCGGGAATGTAGCCTTCGGTCCAGCCTGTGCGCGGCGCGGCGGTCGTGGCGATAAATTCCTTGCCGATGAGACTCTGCATCTCGCGCCAATCAGCGCTCATTTTATACACCACGTCCGACGTGGCGCTGATAAAGAGGCGGTATCTTTCTTCCGATTCCCGTAAGCGTTCTTCGGCGCGGGCACGTTCAACCGCCGCCCAAGTGCGTTCGGCGATTTCTTCCGCCAGCCCGATTTCAAACTCCGTCCACTCTCTCGGCGCGCTTTGCGTGATACAAAGAATCCCGACGGGCTGTGCGTTCTTGATTACGGGTACGTCTACAAAGGAAACGATTTGCAAACCGAGACAGAGTTGCTTTAGTTCCGCATCCAGTAGATCCGCGGTGTCCGCGCTTTGAACCACAAACGGACGACCTCGATCAATCACGGCTTTGAAGAGGGGTAGGCTGCTGAACGGATAGACCCCAACCACCGTAGGCAAATCTTCGCGTGCCGCGTCGCGCCGGATAATGGCCTGGTTGTCCTCGATTTCGCAATAGTAACATCTGTCCGCGCCGAAATAATCCATCACAAGTCTGGTGATAGTGGCTTGGATTGCCACGGGATCGTCTAGCGGGCGCAGCGCGTCGCTCAGTTTGACGCGGAACGCATCGAGTTCGGCAGCGCGGCGCACAGCCTGTTCCAGCCGTTTTTGCTCGGACAAATCGTAAAAATAACAGACTACGCCGTAGCTGCCGTCCGGCATCTGGACACGGTGAATCTGCCAATCGTAAGACTCGGTTTCGGCGATATTCGCCCGTTCTTCGGTAATCGGCGGCGAGATAAAGGATTCGCCGCTTTGCAAGGTGTGACGGAAGCTGGTAATGGCCTGGCTGGCAAAGGGTTCTTGCCAGACGATGCGTAAGATTTCGGCAAAATCGCGTCCGATGAGCGGCTCTATGCCGCTAAACACTTTGCGTGAACCGGCGTTAATCGTCCGCAGACAAAATTCCGCATCAACCAGATAAACCCCGAAAGGCGCATTTTCGACTAATGCGGAAAACATTTCTTCACTTTGGCGCAGCGCTTCTTCAGCGCGTTTGCGCTCGGTGATGTCGGTGATGGCGAGCAGCATCAGTTGGGCATGGTCCAGTTGGCGGCCATTGACCAACATGGTGCGCCGCCCAATCTGTTCAAAGGTGTGTTCCACCTCGTAGCCGGTAAAGACCTTGTTCTCCGGCAAAATCTCTTCCAGCAGCGTGCGTAGCGCAGGAATATCCCACTGGCCGTTGCCCAATTCATAGATCAGGCGCCCCTCTGTCGCTGTGCGCTGAACCTGGAAAATCTCATAAAAGGCATCGTTCGCCATCTGCACCCGCAGATCAGGCTCAAGCACCAGCAGGACGTCGGGGATGGTATGGACAATCGATTCGGCATACTCTTTGGCGTTGCGTAGCGCCGCTTCGTTCGCTTTGTTGGTGGTAATGTCAACAAAGGTGATCACCACGCCATCGATCTTGTCTTCCAGCGTGCGGTAGGGGCGCATTTGCAGGAGGAACCACTGGCCATCCTGGCTTTGCACCTCCGCCTCCACCGGGGTCAGGCGCGCCAGCACCCGTTGGGCATCGGCCTCCAGTTGCTCATAAAGCAGCTTGGTGCGCAAATGGGCAATGGGGCGCCCCCGATCCATCGGCATAAGGTTGAAGAGATCGGCGGCGCGCGGGGTGTAGCGCTTGACCCGTAGCTCGCGGTCGAGAAAGAGCGTGGCAATGTCGGTGGCGATAAAGAGGTTTTGCACGTCGTTGTGGGCGTGCGTCACTTCGTCGATCTTGTTTTTTAGCTCCTGGTTGATCGTTTGCAGCTCTTCATTGACCGACTGTAGCTCTTCCTTGCTGGTCTCCAACTCTTCCAATGTCGATTTGTACTCTTCATTGGTCGATTGCAACTCCTCGTTGGCGGCGCGCAGCTCTTCGACGGTGGTCTCATACTCCTCGCGCATACTTTGCAACCGGCTTTGCGCATTGCGCAACTCGGCTTCCAACTGTTGCCGCGCCGGCTGGCTGAAATTGTCCAAGGTCAGCATATCGGCCAGCGGCGTCTCATCTTCCAGGAAGATCACCAACGCCCGCATCTGCCCATCGGCCAGTGGATGGGGGCGCACCATAAGATAGACCGGGTGTGCCGCCCCATTAAAACCCACCGGAATCGGTCGCGTGGCGACGGCGTGATTCTCATCAAAGGCACGCAAGAGCGCCGCCCGCAACTCGCTTTGCAGTTCCGGGCGCACCAGTTTCAGCACTGCCACAGTCGGCGCCCCGCCGGGAGGGAGCAGATAACGCCCGGCGCTCTCGGAGAGATGCAGCACGTTGTAGTCGCGATCCACCAGGATGCTGGGCGGGGCGACGGTCTCTAGCAATAGACGGTGTTCTTCACTAGGCCGCGGCGGGGCGGCGCGGGTTGGCTCCGCTCCCAGGGTGGGTAAATACGTTGGCCGAGGCAACAGCGGCAGCGAGGGCAAAATGGGCGAGGCCTTGTTCTGGGGCCGTCGTTGGTAGAGCCGGCGCCGCTTGTCCACGGTTTCAAAGAGATCAGTGATGCCTTCCGCCGATTCGGCGTTGCCCAGGAAGAGGTAGCCTTCCGGGCGCAGGGCGTAATAGAAGGTTTCAAAAATCTTCTCTTGCAGATCGCGCTGGATGTAGATCAGCAGATTGCGACAGAGGATCAGATCCAGGCGCGAGAAGGGCGGAGCCTGGAGTAGGTTGTGCTGAGTGAAGAGAATGGCCTCGCGCAGCTCCGGGCGCGCCCGGTAATGGCTGTTCTCTTTGGTAAAGAAGC
Source organism: Caldilinea sp. CFX5 (assembly GCA_021405325.1). Next base: position 201,462 of record QWII01000046.1, read on the forward strand.
GGGTCAGGCGGGTAGCGGGAATGCTGTCGGCAATCGCTTCCGGGTAACAGCCTTCGCGCGCAAAGTCCAGCGCAGCCTTGCCCAGATCCGAGGCAAAGACCTGAATGGCGGGCGGGGCAACCAACGCATCGGCATACTCGATCAGCAATATAGCGATGGAGTAGGCTTCTTCGCCGGTGGCGCAACCCACGCTCCAGACGCGCACGCGGTCATCGCGACCCTTGCCGGCGAAGAGTTGGGGAATGATCGTACTTTCCAACGCGGCCCACGCTTCGGGGTCACGGAAAAATTCGGTGACATTGATCAGCAGGTCGCGAAAGAGCGCTTCGGCCTCATGGGTATCCTGCCGGAGCCGCTGCAAATAAGCCGTCAGGGTGGTGAGTTGGGTGATCTGCATCCGCCGGGTAATGCGGCGCAGGATTGTGGCCGGTTTGTAGCCGCTAAAATCGTGACCGGTGCGCACGCGCAGTTGGGCCAGAAGCTGGGTCAAGGTGGTCTGCGCCGCTGTGGAAAGTTGTTCACCATCGACGGGGAGCTGAATGCTGGCGCGCGTCTGTTTGGCCGCCACCAATTGGGTCGCCAGTTGGGCTGCCGGCGCTACAATATCGACCAACCCGGTGGCAATGGCGCTGCGCGGCATACTATCATATTCCGCCTCTTCCGGCGCCTGCACCAGCAGGAGACCGCCCTTCTCCTTGATCGCCTGGATGCCGACCGCGCCATCACTGCCGGAACCGGAAAGAATGACGGCGCCGCCATCGCCATGACTTTCGGCCAGCGAGCGAAAAAAGGCGTCGATCTGCATCTGGCGCTGGCGCGTCAGGTCGAGTTCGGCGAGATCGAGAAAGCTATCGGTCACCACCAGATGCTTGCCCGGCGGAATGACATAGACCTGATCTGGTTGCATCGCGACCCGCGCCATTACCTGTGTCACCGGCATGGCGGTGTAGGGCTGTAACAGCGCCGCCAACATGCTCTCATGTTCGGGCGAAAGGTGAACGACCACGACAAAGGTCAGCCCGCTTTGCTCCGGCAAGGCGGCGAAAAAGGCGCGCAGCGCGGTCAAGCCACCGGCGGATGCCCCAATGCCGATGACTGACAGAGGGGGTGGGCCAGTGGATAGCTGCTGATCTGGTTGTTCAGAAGTGGTCGCTTCTGCATCGTTGATAGACATAGATCTTGATCAATATGGTTCTTTGGATGTTGGTTAGCTAGTCAGATAGTGTAAACAAACTAACTAACCAACCAACTGACGCCACACAGCATCAGGGTTGATAGGTTCAGTTAGTCAAGGGAGATTCTAGCATATTATATCCCAAAGCCTGGTTTTGAGAGAAACCTTACAATATGAGAAAATCCCCTAGTTTCCGTTGGATATGCTTCTTTTGTGCCTAAGATATACCCGTTTTTTGTATCGAAGCAAGGTGGCTTTGGTGCAATCAAGGTAGAGACTGGCTGTTACATTTCGCTTGATGGCAGGTCTGTGGGAATGTAGAGGGCGGAGTTAACCATGCACCAACGTGACATTATTGTGATTGGCGGCTCGTCCGGCAGCATTGAGGCGCTGAAGACACTGGTCGCTGCGCTGTCGCCGACTTTGTCCGCCGCCCTGTTTGTGGTTGTCCATATGTCCGCCGAAAGTCCGGGGTTATTGCCGGACATTCTCGATCACATCAGCCCGTTGCCCGTGGTTCCAGCCGAAGACCGGGCGCCGATCCGCAGCGGTCATCTCTATGTGGCGGCGCCGAATCGCCATTTATTGGTCGAGCCGGGGTGGATGCGCTTGACCTGTGGCCCCAAAGAAAATCGCTTTCGCCCGGCCATTGATCCGCTCTTTCGTTCCGCCGCCTACGCCTTTGGCCCGCAAGTGATCGGCATTGTGCTCAGCGGCTTGCTGGATGACGGCACAGCCGGCTTGTGGGCGATCAAGGATCGCGGCGGTGTCGCCATGGTGCAGGAGCCACAGGACGCGCTCTACCCTTCGATGCCTCAGAGCGCGCTGCGCTATGTGGCCGTCGATCACCGGCTGCCGATGGGCACAATGGCCGCGGTGTTAAATGAGTTAGTCCGTGAACCCCTGGCCGAGGAAGGAGAACGCCCCATGTCAGACGCCCTCGCCATTGAAACAAAGATTGCTCTGGCTGATAATGCGTTGCAAAGCGGTGTCCTGCGTCTGGGCAAACCTTCCTTCTACACCTGTCCCGACTGTCATGGCGTCCTTGTGCAGATCGAAGATGGGGAGATTGTCCGCTACCGCTGCCACACCGGCCACGCCTATTCGCAAGAAGCGCTCCTGGCCGAAGTCGATGCGGCGGTTGAAACCAGCCTCTGGAACGCTGTGCGCACCCTGGACGAAAAAACCTTTCTCCTCCAGCAGATGGCCCAACAACTCACCACCCTTGCCCAAACCGACCTCGCCCGCCGCCTGACCGCCAAAGCCGCCGAAGTCGAACAGCGCGCTCAGGTGCTGCGGCAGGTAGTCCAGAGTCCGCAGTCCTAAGTCCGACTTTGGACTGCGGACTCTGGACTCCAGTTAACAGGTCACCTCCTTCCCCTCTTCGCCGAAAAGCGCCAGCCGTTCTTCTTTGCTGCTTTTGACGGCGCTTTGGGGGCGGTAGTGGAATTGGACGGCACGGCGGCGGCGGGTGCTGTTGTTGGCGGGCGTGCCGTGGTGGATCAAGCTGTGGAAGAAGAGGGCGCCACCCGGTTTGAGGGGGACAGCCAGCACTTCTTGTTGGCGCTGGTGGGTGTCGCAGATCTGCCAGTCGCGGCGCTGGAAGTGGACCACCGGCCCCTGGCGATGGGAGCCGGGGTAGATGACCATACAGCCGTTGTCGGTGGTCGCTTCATCCAGCGCGATCCAGACGCCGACAATCGGGGTGTTGATTGGCATATCGAAATAGGCGTGATCCTGGTGCCAGGGCTTCTCGCGACCAATGCGCGGCGGCTTGATCAAGGCCATATCCTGGTGTAACACAGGCGTGTCGCCGATCATCTGTTGCACCAACTTGAGCATTTTGGGGTGTTCCGCCATAGCTTTGAGGCGCGTCTCATAATCGACAAACCACATGAACTTGCGGATGTAGTCCTGACGCTGCTCCGCCGGTAACGCCTTGACATTGATGCCTTTGGCTTTCTTCTCAAACATCAAGCCATGATAGTCGGGGTTCTGCCCGGCAATGAGGGCGAAGAGACCATCCATCGCGTCCTGCACTTCGGCCGGCGTAAAGGCGTTGTGCACCACCAGATAAGACGGTTTCACTCTTGGCGGCGTCGCGATCAAAGGCGAAGGCTTCGACTTTTTCTAGAACATCTTTTTGCATTCGTTCCTCCTATGAATGATATGGTGTGTGGTGGGTGGCGGGAACACAACAACGGATTTAGGAAGGAACGGATTTTTGCCTGGAGGGAACAAATCCGTTCCTTCCTAAATCCGTTGTTGTGTTGGCCGGCCTCCTATACCCCAACAAGCTGTACAAACCAGGCGCTCTTCCTGTCTTCCTGTCTATTCCATTCCGGGTACATCCGGCACGGCTTCGTCATAGAGCCAGGCTTGGAAGAGATCGTCCAGCGCCTGGCCGCTGACCTCCTCGGCCACGGCAATAAAGTCATCTGTAGTGGCGTTGCTGTCTTGGAAACGCTCGTAATAGGTGCGGAGAATTTGGAAGAAGGTGTCGTCGCCCACTTTCAGACGGAGCGCATGAAGCGTCCATGCCCCCCGTTCATAGACGCTGGGACTGAACAGGTCAGCGAGATCCGGGTTGCCGGGCGGGGGCATTCGACGCAGCTTCATCATGGTGTACATGCCGCGCATGGTGGCGTCGAAGAGCGTTTTGCCCTTGCTCTTTTCCGTCCACAGGTGGTGGAAATAGGTGGCAAAGCCTTCATTGAGCCAGATGTCCTGCCAGCGGGCCAGGCTAATGCTATTGCCAAACCACTGGTGGGCCAACTCGTGGGCGACAAACATCTCCATGGTCGCCGTGCGGCCAAAGACCGGGCGGGTCTGCGTTTCCAGCGCGCCGCCAAAGGGGACATCCATCACAATGGCGCCGTAGCTTTCAAAGGGGAAGGGGCCGACCAGTTCACTAAAATAGGCGATCATCTCGGCAGTGGGCGCAAAGTCGCGCTGGAGCCAGCGGCTGCGCGCCGGCGGGAAGAAGTTGATGATCGGCAAGCCATCCGGCCCTTCTTCCCGGATCACCGCAAATTCGGCAATGTTGATGGTGGCGAGATAGCTCGCCATCGGGTCGCCGGCCTCCCACACGTAGGTGCGACTGTCCCCCTGGTCAATTTCATCGACCAGCAGCCCGTTGGCCGCTACCACATACGGCTCCGGCGCTGTAATCCGGAAGGTATAAGTTGCCTTGTCGAGCGGGTGGTTGTTGACCGGATACCAGGACATGGCTCCCGACGGCTCACTCAACACATAGATCCCATCCTCATCATAATCGAGCCAGCCGACCGCTTCAAAGGGCACGCCCGGATCAGAGACCGGCTCCGGGACGCCGCCGTAGGTGACTGTGACCGTAAAGGGTTGCGCGGCGGTCAGTTCGGCGGCGGGAGTAATGATCAACTCATGGTCGGTGCGGGTAAAGGTGGCCGCTTCCCCGTTCACGGTGACGCTATCAACGGTCAGGCCAGAGAGGTCAAGGTTAAAGCGGGTCAAGGGTTCGGTGGGGAGGGCGGCAAGCGTGGTTGTGCCGCTGAGGGCGCTGCGCTCGACATCGACGGTCAGCTCGATGGTGTAATGCTGGACATCATAGCCGCCATTGCCCAATTGGGGATAGAGCGGATCACCCAGGCCATCGGCGCCGACTTCTGCTGGCGACACCGCCGTCGGTGTTTCGGCAGGGGCGCGATTCTCTTGGGCGCGTATATCAACAATCAACGGCTGGCAGGCGGTGAGCCAGAGCAACATCGTCGCCGCCAGCAGGCCATAGAAGACATTTGGTTTCATCGGGAGCTATTGCCCTTTCTATCTATAATTTTCTATCTATAATAACGTGTGGCGGTCAGTATAAACAATTCTGGCCGGCTGGTCAAAACCGCAATTTTTGCCTCTTGACATTTCCTGCAAACTATGCTATACTCTCCATCAACTTTTATAGCCAACAACGATGAACTGGAGTAGTAGCCGGCAAAGCGGTCTTCAGAGAGTCTTCTCAAGTTGGGTCAATGGCTGATAAAGCTTGACCTACAGTGGTGTGAAGAAGACAGCAGCGCAGCCTGTGAATGGGCCAGGGAGTTGAACCTTGAACAATAATTAATGGATCATTGAAAATTCTTAATTGTTAATGACCGTGCAGACTTATTATTAACAATTAATCATTTTCCATTGACAATTAATGATTCAGTAGCTGGTTCCGGAAACGCCACCGTTATTTGGGCGCTGAGAATCGGAAAGAGTTGTTTCCCGTTCTCGCAGAGTGAGACTGGCGGAGATCCTTGTTTCATACAGGGATTTTTTTATTTCCGGCGCGATTGGTTGACCGGAAGGGTGTTGCGCCAGTCTAAGCGGGGTGGCACCGCGGGGTTGCATTTGCAGACCTCGTCCCCATATCTATTTTCTGTATGTTCGAGTGAACAGGCGAGCAGAAGATCGATATGGCGACGGGGTTTTTTGTTGCCCGGTTTTCTGCTCCAGTAGGACAGTGGGTCAGTAAGACAGTAAATCAGTAGGGCATAGCTCACTGTCTCACTGTCTCACTGTCTTACTGACCCACTGTCCTACTGCTTTACTCAGGTATGTGAAAGAGAGAAAACAATGCCACCACTATACAAACCCTCATTGGAGGATCTCCGCACGCTGGCCAAGGAAGGCGGCATGATTGCGGTGCATCGCGAGTTGCCGGCGGATCTGGAGACGCCGGTTTCGGTCTATTTGAAGTTGACGCAACAAGCAGCGACCACACCCAGCTTTCTGCTCGAATCGGTCGAGCGGGGCGAACAGGTGGGCCGCTACAGCTTTATCGGCGTCGATTCGCCCATGACGATGACGGCGCTGGGCGACCAGGTGACCATTGGCGGGGCCGGCGGCGCCGTGCTGGAGACCGTGCAGGGCGACCCGCTCACCATTGTCAAAGAGTTGATGGCCGGCCGCCACTCGGTGCGGATGCCGGGGCTGCCCCGCTTTAATGGCGGCGTCGTCGGTTACTTTGGCTATGACCTGGTGCGCTTTATGGAACGGCTGCCGGCCACCGCCACCCGCACGCTTGATGTGCCGGACATGGTGCTGTTGATGACCGACAACCTGGTCGTCTTTGACCATGTGCGCCACAAGCTGATTGTGATTGCCAACATGCGCAGCGAAGGCAATCTACGCGCCGGTTATGCCGATGCCATTGCCCGGATTGACAGCATCATTTCGCGCTTGAACCAACCGCTGGTGCCGCCGCAGCCCAAAGTCTGCACCAATGGCGAACCGTGGCGCAGCAACTTTGTCCAGGCCGCCTTTGAAGAGAATGTGCGCAAGGCTAAGGAATATATTGCCGCCGGTGACATTTTCCAGGTGGTGTTGAGTCAACGCTTGAGTCGTCCGACCGACGCCGAACCCTTTACCATCTACCGGGCGCTACGGATGCTCAACCCATCGCCCTATATGTTCTTTTTGGATTTCACGGGCGTGGCCGGCATTGCGGGCGAACCGGTGCATATCATCGGTTCCAGCCCGGAGATGCACGTGCGGTTGGAAGATAGCACCGCCTTCCTACACCCGATTGCCGGCACCCGGTGGCGTGGCAAAACCCAGGCCGAAGATGATCAATTAGCCAAGGATCTGCTGGAAGATCCCAAGGAGCGGGCCGAACATGTCATGTTGGTCGATCTGGGGCGCAATGACCTGGGGCGGGTCTGCGAATATGGCTCCGTCCGCGTGCCGACGATGATGACCATTGAGCGCTACAGCCATGTCATGCACATTGTCAGCGATGTGCGCGGCCAGGTCAACCCGGAGCATGACGCCTACAGCCTGTTGCGCGCCACCTTCCCCGCCGGCACCGTCAGCGGCGCACCCAAAGTGCGGGCGATGGAAATCATTGAAGAGTTAGAAGGGGTGCGCCGCGGGCCGTATGCCGGCGCCGTCGGCTATATTGACTATGACGGCAACATGGACACCTGCATCACGATTCGCACGATCACCATGAAGGGCAAGGTCTGCAACTTGCAAGCCGGCGGCGGCATTGTGGCGGATAGTGACCCGACCTATGAATTTAATGAGTCGATGAACAAGATGAAGGCGTTGTCGGTGGCCGTGCAACAGGCGGAGGAAGGCTTGCTGTAGAGCTAGGGAGAGTGAGCGATTGAGGCTGTAGGGAGGCGAATGATGGCGCAGACATGTGTATCAAGCCAAGACACTACAGCGGATGATGGCGGGAACGGATACTGTCACTGTCGTAAACGTTTCCGAATGAAAAAGAGAGCCTTTGGCATGATGTCCTTGCCATTCGGCGGTTTTTGTTCGGCGACCACGCTATCCGCTCCCGCCTTCATCCGTTGTAGTGTTGTGCGCCCTCTGATCCCTTAGCGTGATATACATGGGAGGCGAATGATGGCGCAGGTAAAAATTTATGGGCTAAAGACGCATCTGGATCGGCATACTACGCAGTTATCCGACGTGATTCATTCCTGTGTGGTGGAGGCGCTGCACTATCCGGTAGATAAGCGGTTTCATCGCTTTATCGATCTGCTGCCGGAGCGCTTCATCTACCCGGCAGATCGCGGCGAACAGTACACGATTCTGGAAATCAGCATGTTTGAAGGCCGGTCGGTGGAGGCGAAGAAGAAGCTGATCAACTTGCTCTTTCAGCGGCTGCAAAGCGACGTCGGCATTCCGCCGCAGAGTGTCGAGATTACGATCTTTGAAACGCCCAAAGCCAACTGGGGTATTCGGGGCAAACCGGGCGATGAACTACAGTTGAATTATCAAGTAGCTGTCTAATGCACGCAAGGAGGTGCAATCATGACCACAAAAAAGCGGATTTTAACCGGGGATCGAACCACCGGGAAGTTACATTTAGGCCATTTTGTTGGCAGCCATCGTCACCGACTGGCCTTTCAAAACGAATATGAGTGTTTCTTCTTGTTAGCCGACTTGCACATGCTGACAACGAAGAATGAAAAGTCCGACATTGAAAAGACGGCGGACAATGCGCGGGCGATTGTCATGGATCATCTGGCGATCGGAATTGATCCAAAGACAAACACCTTTTGTTTACAATCGGCCATTCATGAGACCTACGAGTTGCAATTGTTGATCAGCAGCCTGGTCACGGTGGAGCGCTTGCAACAGTTGCCGACGATCAAAGATATGGCGAACTCGGCGGGGTTGGAGCAGATTCCGTATGCGCTGCTTGGCTACCCGGTTTTGCAAGCGGCGGATATTCTGCTGCCGCGCGCCCATCTGGTGCCGGTCGGCAAAGACAACGAGAGCCATGTCGAAATCACCCGTCAGATCGCCCGCCGCTTTAACAATGCCTACGGCGAAGTCTTCCCGATTCCCGAAAGCTATGTCATCGGCGGTACGCTGGTCGGCACGGACGGCCAGGCCAAGATGAGCAAAAGTCTGGGCAACACGATCATGCTCAGTGATGACGCCGCCACCGTGCGCCGACAGGTGACCGGCATGTACACCGACCCCAACCGCATCCGCGCCGACATTCCGGGGCGCGTCGAGGGCAACCCGGTCTTTATTTATCACGACTATTTCAACCCGAACAAGGCTGAAGTAGAGGATCTCAAGACCCGCTATCAGGAAGGCCGTGTCGGTGACGTGGAGGTGAAAGAGAAGCTGATCACCGCCCTCAACAACTTCCTCGACCCGGTGCGTGAACGCCGCGCCTACTACGAAAGCCAGACCGGCTTTGTCGATGAACTGATCTACGAAGGCACCCTGCGCGCTCGTGAAGAGGCCAAGGCCACCATCATCGAAGCCAAAAAAGCGATGGGTCTCACCGGCGTCTGGAACCGCATTAGCCGCGCCGCGGAAAAGCGGCGGAAGAAGAGCGAGTAGTTAAATTACGAGTTACGAATCAGGGCTAGACGACCTGTAACTCGTAACTCGTAATTCGTAATTCGTAATTCGTAACTCGTAATGGATAGATGAAGCAGGTGCATGATGGCAATGACACTCGACCAGGTTGTCCCCTGGGGCCGGTCGCTGGCTGAATATCAGCACATGTTTGACCTGTCGCCACAGGCGTTGCAGGGGAAGATCCTGGGCTGTGGCGATGGGCCGGCCAGCTTTAATGCCGAGTTGACGGCGCAAGGGGGGTGGGTCCTTTCGGTTGACCCGATCTACGCCTTTAGCGCTGCGGAAATTGAACAGCGGGTGCAAGCAACGGCGGCGACGGTGGTGGCCCAGGTGCAAAAAAGCTTGCATGACTACGTTTGGACCACCTTCGCCGACCCGGAGGAACTGAGCCGTCATCGTCTGGCGGCCATGCGCTGTTTCCTGGCTGACTATGAGGCCGGCAAAGCCGCAGGGCGCTACCAGACCCAATCGTTGCCGACGCTGGCCTTTGCCGACGCCAGCTTTGACCTGGCGCTCAGTTCCCATTTTCTGCTGCTCTATTCCGAGCAGTTGTCCTTTGACTTTCATCTGGCCGCCGTGTTGGAAATGTGTCGCGTGGCGCGGGAAGTGCGCATCTTCCCCCTGCTCGACCTCAAATGTCGCCTATCCAGCCACATTGAGCCGCTGCGCCACGAACTAACCAGCCGCGGCCATCACGTCACGATTGACGCTGTGCCATATGAGTTTCAGCGTGGCGCTAATCAAATGTTAAGAGTCGCTCAGTCGCGTAGTCACTGGGTCGCGTAGTCACTGGGTCGCGTAGTCGTTTGGTCGGTTAGTTTCTGCGACCATTTTTGAAAAATAAGTATCCAGCGGTTGCACCCAAGGGGGTCATCTGCGCAATGGATGTTTTAGTTTTTGAAATCGCCTCATTTACTACAGAGACTACGCGACTAAACGACTAAGCGACCCAGTGACCAAGTCTACACAAGGAGCACACTATGATCGCCGTAATAGACAACTACGACAGTTTCACCTACAATTTAGTACAGTTTCTGGGCGAGATCGGCGCACAGGATATTCGGGTCTGGCGCAATGACGCCATTGATGTGGAAGAACTGGCCGAACTGAAGCCGACCCATATCGTTGTCAGCCCAGGGCCGGGGACGCCGGAGAAAGATAGCGGCATCAGCAACGATGTCATCCGCATTTTGGGCGAGACGACGCCGGTCTTGGGCGTCTGTCTGGGCCAACAATGTATTGGGCATGTTTTTGGCGGGAAGGTCATTCGGGCGCCACGCTTGATGCACGGCAAGGTCAGCCCGGTGCAGCACAATGGACAGGGGATTTTCAAAAATATTCCCAATCCCTTCACGGCGACCCGTTATCACAGCTTGATTGTGGACCAACCATTGCCCGCCGTCCTGGAGGCAACGGCCCATACGGCTGAAGGTGAGTTGATGGGCTTGCGCCACAAGACGTTGCCGATCTATGGCGTGCAATTTCACCCGGAAAGTATCTTGACCGAATATGGCAAAGAGATGTTGGCGAATTTCTTGAAAATTTGATATGGACGAACTCACAACGGCAATCCACACCTACCTGACCACCGCGCCGATCAGCAATTTCTTGCAACGCGATGTGGCGATGCTGGAACATTGGGAGGGCAGCAACAACCTGCTCTGGCGGGTCAATAGCGGCGGGCAGGAGGCGGTGGTCAAGCTCTATCTGGACGCCGGGCAGGCGCGCGGGCGCCGGCAGTTTGATGGACAACAGCTTTTCAGCCCGCTTGGCCTGGCGCCGCCACCGCTCTGGTTTGACCGCTATCCGGCCGGCTTGTCGCGGCAAGTGTTGGTCTATCGTTGGGCGCCGGGTGATCTGTTGAACCCTGCTGATGCCACACAATTGCTGGCGTTGGCGCAAAGCGTGGCGCAAGTTCACAATTATCCACTGACCGACGTGCGCCGCTTTTGTCCCAATCCGGTAAATCTGGATTATTTCTGGAAGGTGTGGCAAGGGGGTCTACCGACGTTATACCGGTGGCTTGCGGCGCAAGGCGCAGCGGCACTGCAAGCGATCCTGGCGCAGCTTGCCGCCGCTGGTGATTTACTAGTGCAGGCGGCATTACCTTTGTGGGCCAACACCCCGGCGACGCCAGTGCATGGCGATCTAAAGTTGGAAAATTGTCTCAACTCCTTTGGTGCGGCGCTCTTGCTCGACTGGGAAATGTTCGGGTTGGGCGATCCCTCCTATGAGGTGGCGACCTTTCTCAACCTGAGCAACCAAGTGTTGGATGGCGGGCAGCAGGCCGATTGGTTAGAAAGTTATCTAGCCTTGGTGGCGCAACCGGGGCTTGACAGCCGTATTGCCGTCTATCGCCGCCTGCTGCCGTTACAAGCCGTCACCTTTCTGCTCGATGGTCTGCGCCAACATGCAGGGGAAGATATTGCTTTGTTGCAGCAAAACCAGGCATTTCTAGCCGCGACCCTGGCCGCCGCCATCCAGCAGTGCGTGGCGGCGTTGCAATGTCCCGTCGGCGACGTAACCACGCCAGTCGATGCCTTGCTCGTTCAGTTGGCGCAACCAACGACGGAAGCAGGTTGATGTGACGCTCTGGTCTATGATCTTGCCAACCGTGCTGATTCTCTTTTTATCGGCGCTCATCCGCCAGCTTACCGGCTTTGGTCATGCGTTGCTGGCGATTCCGCTGGTGACGTTGGTGGTGGGCATCCGCATTGCGTCGCCGCTGGTGACGCTGGCCGCGGTTGTGATTGGGCTGGTGGCTACGCTGCGTTCCTGGCGCATGGTTGAGTATAAGAGTCTCTGGCCGCTGGTGACCGCGTCGATTAACCGTCTCATTTATAGTTTTCTGATACTTACCGGAGCCTTGCTCTTTTTACCAGTGTAACCCACCCACTATCGCACTGTCCTTGATTCGTTCACCCAGAGGGGGAATTATGAGCCAAAGCGCTATTCAACAAGCCATTCATCTGCTCTTCGACCGGCAGGCGCTGACAACTGACCAGGCCGACGCCGCCATGACCGAGATCATGAATGGCGAAGCCACCCAAGCCCAGATCGGCGCCTTTCTCGCCGCCTTGCGCATGAAGGGCGAAACCGTCGAAGAGATCACCGGCTGCGCCAGCGCCATGAAACGCAGCGCTGTCCAGGTGCGCCCCAACATCGGCGACGCCATGCTGGTCGATGTGGTCGGCACCGGCGGCGATATGTCGCACACCTTTAACATCAGCACGACGGCGGCCTTTGTCGTGGCGGGACATGGCGTCAAGGTCGCCAAACATGGCAACCGTTCGGTCAGCAGCCGCAGCGGCGCAGCCGATGTGTTGATGGCCTTGGGCGCTAACATCCAACTGAGCGCCGAGCAATCGGCGGAATGTATTGAGGAGATCGGCTTTACCTTCCTCTTTGCGCCGGTCTATCATCCGGCCATGAAGTTTGCCATCGGCCCGCGTCGTGAACTGGCGGCGCGCACGGTTTTCAACATTTTGGGGCCGTTAACCAACCCCGCCAACGCCACCAATCTGCACATCGGCGTCTATGACCCGGCGCTGACCGAACCAATGGCGCAAGTCTTGGGCCAGATGGGCGCCCGCGCCGCCTTTGTCGTCCACGGCGCTGATCGCTTGGACGAATTAAGCATCACTGGCACGAATCGCCTCAGCCATTGGCACAATGGAACGGTCAATACATTTGAACTCGACCCAACCGACTTAGGCTTAAAGCGCGCCACGTTGGCCGATCTGCGCGGTGGTGACGCCACCGAGAACGCCGCCATCACCCGTGGCATCCTGCAAGGGGAGATTCATGGCCCCAAACGGGACGCCGTCCTGCTCAACGCCGCCGCTGCCCTCAGCACCGAATGTGGCGACTGGGCTGCCGGTCTGCAAGAGGCGCGCGAGAGTATTGACCGTGGCGCGGCGCTGCGGGTGTTGGACGCGTTTGTGGCAAAAACACAAGGTTTTGTATCGCAGTAAGGTAAAGAGGAAGAGATGATTAAAAAATTTAAAATTGTTGTTGAAAGACACTCAGATGGTTACGTAGCCTATCCCCTCGGTATTAAAGGGGTGGTTGTTGGTCAGGGCGATTCCTACGAGGAAGCTTTGAATGATGTCAAATCAGCCATTGCTTTTCACATCGAAACGTTTGGGGCAGAAGTATTAGAGAATGATGAACCCGTCTTAGAAGCATTTGTCGCAGAAACAGGGGTAACTGTGAATGCCTAAGTTCCCCGTCGATGCACCTATTAATCGAGTCATACGGGCCTTTGAAATTCTAGGCTTTGTGCTGCTGCGCGAGGGTAATCATATTGCTATGTTGCGTGACAATGGTGATGGCACGCGCACACCACTTACCGTTCCTACTCATCGCACAATTAAAAGTTCGACCTTGCGTAGCATCTTAACACAATCAGGGATCGCGCGCGAGGAATTTTTGAAAGCGTACGAATAAGCATGAAACCATCTCAACTCGATATTGCCAAACACAAAGGGGAAGTCCTGGATCAGATCATGGACTGGAAGCGCGAGGAGGTGCCGGCGCAGATGGCCGAAGCGCCGCTGGCCCAAGTGAAAGCCTTTGCCACGCTTGCGCCCAAACCAATTGATTTTGCCGGTGCGCTCACTGCCCAGAAGGGCGCCAGTCTGATCGCCGAGGTGAAACGGGCCAGCCCCTCCCGCGGCTTGATTGCCCGCGACTGGGACCCGGAATTGATCGGCGAAACTTATGCTCGTAGCGGCGCAGCGGCCATCTCCTGTCTCACCGATGCCAAGTTTTTTCAGGGCAAGCTGGAATATTTGACCGCCATCAAAGAACGCTTGCGGGAAATCGGTAAACCCATCCCTGTCCTGCGCAAAGATTTTATCTATCACGAGTATCAGGTCTACGAGGCGCGCATGGCCGGCGCCGACGCCCTGTTGCTCATTGTCGGCGTCCTTAGCGACACAGAATTGCGCAAACTATATGATCTAACCTATCAGATTGGTCTGCAAGCGCTGGTCGAAGTGCATGACGAAGCCGAACTGGAACGGGCCTTGGCAATTGACGCCCATGTCATCGGCGTCAACAATCGCGACCTGCGCACCTTTACCGTCGATATTGAAACGACCGGTCGATTGCGCACCCAGATTCCCGCCGGTAAAGTTTTGGTGGGTGAAAGCGGCATCCGCAATGAGGAAGATGTCCAGCGCATGGCGGCAATGGGCTGCGATGCGATTCTGGTTGGCGAGACGTTCTGCAAACTGCCGCAAAAAGAGCGGGGGGCGAAGGTGCGTGACTTTGTCGAGGCTGGCCGGCTATAATCTTTGCCTTAGTTGCGCCATCATCTCAACATGAGTGATCCCTTGTTCCCCGGCAAGGTCCATTGCTTCTGCCTCGCTAAGGCTTTGATATAGATCCAGTAAGTTTTTCATCTGCGTATAGTAAGTCAAGCTCATGATCACACTATCGCCACGCCCGTGACGAGTAAGAAAAACTGGCTGATTATCCTGGTGACAAACAGTAAGAATCTCGTTGAGACGATTCCGCAGATCAGAGGTAGGGCGAATATGAATCATAGTAGTCTCCTTGCTGATCGAATCGATTAACTTAATGATAGGCCAGACCTGCGGGAAGGGGCCGGTAGAGATCCGGTCAAAAGTACTGTTCTCAGCCCCTTCCCGCGGGTCTGGCCGGCTCCTACGCCAGTGCTGATAGAAGCATAACAAATTAATGTGACTCTGCAAATCAACCACTATGACTGTAGGGATACCATGACCGAACTTCAATCCTACCACATGACCCCCGATGAATTCCGCCGACATGGCCACGCCGTCATCGACTGGATCGCCGACTACATGGAACGGGTCGAGTCTTTTCCGGTCTTGGCACAGGTGAAGCCGGGGGAAATTCGCGCAGCTTTGCCCGCCACTGCACCGGAACAGGGCGAGGCATTTGACACCATCCTGGCCGATATGGAACGAGTCGTGCTGCCTGGCATTACCCACTGGCAGTCGCCCAACTTCTTTGCCTTCTTCCCGGCCAACGCCTCCGGCCCGGCGATTCTGGGCGATCTCTTGTCAGCGGGGCTGGGGGTGCAGGGCATGTTGTGGGCCACCAGCCCCGCTTGCACCGAAGTGGAGACCCATGTTCTTGACTGGCTGGTCGAAATGTTGGATCTGCCGCGCAAGTTTCTCTCCACCAGCACTGGCGGTGGCGTTATCCAGGATTCGGCGTCGAGCGCTGTGCTGTGCGCGCTCCTGGCCGCACGGGAACGGGCGACCAATTTTGCCAGTAACCAACGGGGCGCCGACGGCAAACTGGTGGTCTACACCTCGACCCAAGCCCACTCCTCGATTGAAAAAGCCGCCATGATCGCCGGCATCGGGCGGGACAATGTGCGCCTGATTGAGGTGGATGACGCCTTTGCCATGCAGCCGGCTCATCTCTCTACCGTCATCGCGCGCGACCGGGCAAACGGGTTGGTTCCCTGTCTGGTGGTGGCGACCGTTGGGACGACCTCCTCCACCGCCATTGATCCCCTGCCGGCCATCGGGCGGATTTGCCAAGAACAGGGGTTATGGCTCCATGTCGATGCCGCGCTGGCCGGAACAGCGGCGCTTTGCCCGGAAATGCGCTGGATACACAATGGTCTGGAACTGGCCGATAGCTACTGTTTCAACCCGCACAAGTGGATGTTTACCAACTTTGATTGCACCGGCTTCTGGGTGGCGGATCGGGCGGCGTTGATTGGCGCCCTGAGCATTCTACCCGAATACCTGCGCAACCAGGCCACCGAATCGGGCGCGGTGATCGACTACCGTGATTGGCAGGTGTCATTGGGGCGGCGTTTTCGGGCGCTCAAGCTCTGGTTTGTCATTCGCCATTATGGGGTGGAAGGGTTGCGCCATCATGTGCGCCGTCATCTGGCGTTGGCCCAGCAATTTGCCGGCTGGGTGCAAGCTGATGCTGCTTTCGCGTTAGTGGCGCCGGTTCCCCTCAATCTCGTCTGCTTCCGTCACCGGGGCGGCGATGCGGTCAATCAGCAATTGCTGGATCGCCTCAACCAAAGGGGGCAACTCTACCTGACACACACGCGTTTACATGGTAAACTAACCTTGCGCATGAGCATCGGCCAAACCCACACCGAAGAACGCCATGTCGCCAATGCCTGGCAGACTATGCGCGCCCTGGCGACAGAGATCGAACGCGGATTGGGCGGATGAAACGGATTTTTCTGATTAGATCCGCCACAATCAGCTTGATCCGCCCAATCGTTCGACTGCGCTCACGCCGAAGTCCGCATTCCATAAATCGCTTTTATGACAAAAAGGAGTTGTTTATGCAAGTCCGAGACATTATGAGCAGCCCGGCGCTTACCGTTGGGTTAGCAACAAAAATTCCAGAAATTGCCCGTTTGATGCGTGAACGGCAAATCAGCAGTTTGCCGGTGGTGGATGAGGCCGGCAAATTGCATGGGTTGATTAGCGAATTGGATCTGATCGAACGCAACGCCCCACTGCGTGAACCGCGCTACCTGGCCGTCCTCTCCGGCTTGATTCCTGTCAGCCTGGATGAGTACCGCCACTATAAAGACCAGGTGCGTCATGTGCTGGCGGTCAACGCCGAACAGTTAATGGATTTAGACCCGCCGACTGTCACCCCCACAACACCAATCGAAGAAGTGATGGCCCAAATGATGGATCCGGCAGTTACCAGCTTGCCCGTGATCGAAGGCGAGCAAGTGGTCGGTATCATCACCCGCACAGATTTGGTGCGGGTCATTGAGCAGTTGGAGATGGCGTTGGAACAAGAAAAAACATAGCAATAGCGTGATAGCGCGATTGCGTGATTGCCGCCGACGCCAAATGAGCTTCTAAAAACAACTTTCCGATCCGCTCATGGCGAGTCCGTGACTCGCACCGGTACAGGGCGAGTCACGGACTCGCCATGAGCGGCAATGATTTCTAGACGGTTGCGAAGCCGCGCAATCGCGCAATCGCGCAATCGACCTCACCGCCGTCGCGTCACCGTCATCGGCAACCCATGACTCGTCCGCAACACAAAGACCGGGTCGGGCTGGACGGGATGGCCGGGACGTAGACGCAGTTGATAGCGCTGGGCCACCGTCGCCAGCACCAACTGCGCTTCCATCAATGCAAAGTTATTGCCGATACACTGGCGGGGGCCGGCGCCAAAGGGTAAATAGGCGAACTTGTGCCGGTTGACGCTGCGCTCCGGCGTGAAGCGTTCGGGGTCAAAGCGCTCCGGCTGCTCCCACCAGCGCGGGTCATAGTGTAGGGTGGCAATCGGCAAGGTGATGCTGGCCTGGGCCGGAATCTGATAGCCGCCAACCTCAGCCGCCGCCACACTCTTGCGACTCACGCCCCAGGCCGCGGGGTAGAGGCGCATCGTCTCCTCGATCACCATGCGGTTGTAGGGCAGATTGGGCAGATCGGCCAGCGTCGGCGTGCGGCCACCCAGCACAGTCGCCAGCTCGGCGTGTAACTTGGTTTCAGCCGCCGGGTGCTGGGAGAGCAAATAAAAGGCCCAGGTCAAGGTCGTCGCCGTCGTCTCGTGGCCGGCAAAGATGAGCAGCGCCACCTCATTACGCAATTCCTCGTCAGTCATGCCGGCGCCGGTGTCGGCATCGCGGGCGGCCATGAGCATATCGAGCAAGTCACCTTTCTCTTCTTTATCGGTGCGCATCTGCTCGCTGAGATGCGCACTGGTTCGTTTCCGTTGCTCAATAATCCCATAAACCGTGCGGTCGAGTGTCGCCAGCGCGGCCTTGAACTGGCGGTTGCGTGACGTTGGCAGCCAGAGCGGCGGTGGGAAGGGAGTGTTCATACGATAGTTGGTGAACTCGCTCACGCCGGTAAAGGCATCGCCCAACGCACTGGCCGCGCCGAGCAGATCGACGCTAAAGAGCGCCTGTCCAGCCACACGTAGGGTCACTTTCATCATCTCTTCGTCGATGGATAGCTCCTGGCCGTCGCCCCGCTGCGCCCAGTCGGCCAGCATCGCTTCGGCAGCGGCGGTCATCAACGTACCGAGGCCGGCCAGCCGTTGGCGGTGAAAAGCCGGCTGCATTAAGCGCCGGCGGCTCAACCAGCTTTCGCCATCCATTGTAAAGAGGCCGTCGCCCAGAAAGAGCTTGACCACATCGTTGACAAAGGGGTTGCGCACATAGTTGTGATTGTTCTCCACCAGTATCTGGCGCACATAGTCCGGGTGACTGATGGTATAGGTGTTGACCCAGAGATAGCGCATACGCAGGACATCGCCATAGTCGCGGGCCATGCGGCGGTAGAGACCGATCCGATCCTGACGAAATTCCCGCATCAGCCCGAAAAGCGGATGGCTGGGCGGGCTAGGGGGCAGGGGACGGGGGACGGCGGGGTGGGTTGATTGTACAGTTGTGTTGGTCATAATTGTGTCCTTGCCTAATCACCGTAGGGGCGCACCCTTGCGGTCGCCCCACGGCTTGCCGATAACCATAGGGCGACCGCAAGGGTGCGCCCCTACAGGTTGGGTTGACGGGTTGGCACTTGGTTGACGGCGACGAGGGTTAGCCCCAGGTCGCGAATGCGGGCGAGCAGGCCAAAGAGCGCCGCCTGGTCAGCCACCGGGCCGGTAAGCGCCAGTGTGCCGTCGGAGCGACAACAGAGCGTCATCGCACCGAACCAATCGCCCCAGTCGTCGTGCAGGTGGCCTTGGATCCGAATTTCATAAATTTTGGCGTCGCTCATAGCGCTCTTCTCGTCCTCAATTTGCTTTCCTTGCTTGTGAATAGTTTACTCGCTGGCTGGGGCGTTGTCATTCACCCAAAGGAGAATTGCAGGGTGAAGCGCAAAGCACAACAACGGATTCAGGCAGCAGCGGCTGACGCGCCTACAATAATCCCAACGCCCGCGCCCGTGTCAATGCCTGGGTGCGGCTGTTGACGGCGAGTTTGCCATAGATGTTGATCAGATGTTTCTTCACCGTACTCAACGCGACAATCAACTCATCGGCAATGGCTTGGTTGGAGAGACCGCGTTCGACCAGGCGCAGCACTTCTAGCTCCCGTTCGCTGAGGGGTTCGAGCAAAGCGGCGTTGGCTGCCGAGGACAAGGCGGGGTTGGGGTCGGATGGCAGGATAGGCGGGGCCGGCGCAACCAGGGGCCGGCTGGGGTCAAAGGCATTGAGCAGGCGTTGACCATATTGCACAAGCTGCGCGTCTTGAGGAGTGTATCGCGTCAGATACTCGGTCAACAGGGCGCGCATTGGTTCCCCTTCGTCGAGAAAGCTGCGCAGATAGCCGATGGGCGCGGCTTGACGGAGCGCCTGTTCCAGCGTAGTGCGCCAAGTGGCTTTGTGCTGGGCGGCATAGGAGAGGCTCTGCAAAATCAGCGCCCAGAGGGCATAGTAGAAATAGTGACTGGCGCTGGCGCTCTGATAGAGATCCGCTAACAGGCTATCGGCGTCGGCATAGCGCCCTTGCAGCAGCCAGACGCGCGCCAACGAAAAATAGGGGGTGATAAAGGCAGTCATGATCGGGGGGCGGCTAGGCTGTGTTGCGGTGATTGTCGCCGCCCAGGCGGTGGCCGCTGCCAGGTCGCCCCGCCGGCACCAGAGAAAGACCCGTTGTCCGTCCACAATGTCATAGCTCGCTGTCCCCAACGGGCGGAGCGTCACCACGGCTTCGTCCATCAGCGTTTGCGCGGTGGTCAGGTCGCCTTTGGCCTGGGTGATCAGCCCCAAGGTCGCCTGTGTGTGACCGTAGATCAGGCTGTTGCCGGTGGTGATGCTCAATTCACGCGCAATCTGGACATACGCTGCGGCTTCGTCCAGTTGATTGAACTCGTAAAGACGCAAGCCCAAGGCATGGAGCGCCACTTCCACCCCTGCCGCGGGCAGATAACGCCCGTCAATTTGTGCCAACGTCAATGCCTGGCGCAGTCGGTCAATCGCCTCTTGTAGTCGCCCTTGCATCTCGATAGTCATCGCCAACATGCTGAGCAGGGTAATGGTTGTCACGTCATTTCTGCTGGTCGTGACGCCACCGGCAAGGGCCGCACGCAACGTCTGTTCGGCGGCTTCCAGATCCCCGGCGCAATAGTAGCCATACCCCAGCCCCGACAAGACGGCGTAGCGTAACTGTTGCGCCGTCGCCGGTAGCGTGGTTAACGCTTCCTTCGCATAGGCAATGGTGGCCGTGTGCTGTTGTTGAAAGCTCGCAACCAGTGCATGAGCCGCCGCCACTTCAGCCGCAACAGTGGCGTCCAACAGGGTGGCTTGCCGGGCGATGAGGTCATCCAGCGTTTGCAAACTCCGGCTCATGGCGAGAACGTCGCCGCGGCCCAACGCCAGCCAGACCTCAGCCAGCGCCAGCCCCGGCCGTTGCCGCCGCACCTCACCCGGCAGCGCATCCAACCAGCCCTGGACAGTCGCCAGTTGGTGGTTCAGGGAAAAGGCGAGACTATGCGCTTCCATCAACGTCACGGCCCGGTTCGCATCAGCGGCGACCAACCAGTGTTGGATCGCCTCGACGACAAAGCCATGCGCCTCATACCAGGCTGCTGCCCGCCCATGGAACGCCGGCCCACTACCCAACCGATGGCGCAAGAATTCGCTAAAGAGGGCGTGGTAGCGATACCACTGCCGTTCGTCGTCGAGCGGGATCAGGAAGAGGTTGCTGCGCTCCAACTGTTCCAACACCGCTTGCGCGTCCCGTTCATCGTGTTCTTGCGCGGCTTCCTGCAACACCGCGGCGCAGAGCGGTGCACAAAAGCGGTCGAGGATGGCGGTCGCCAATAAAAAGTGTTGGATGGCCGGCGGCTGGCGGCTCAACACCTCATCAACCAGATAATCGACCACGTAGCGTTGCCCGCCGGTAAAGCTGCGCAGAAAGCCCTGGACATCGCCTTGGCCTTGCATGGAGAGCGCCGCCAGTTGGAGCGCGGCAATCCAGCCTTCGGTGCGCGCTTCCAGCGTAGCAATATCCGTTGGTGTCAAGTGCAAGCCCATGACCTGATTGAGAAAGGTGGCGGCTTCTTCCGGCGTAAAGCGCAGATCGGCGGCGCGGACCTCCGCCAGTTGACCCCGCACCCGCCAGCGCGGCAACGGCAACGGCGGATCGGCGCGACTAATGATCAAGAGATGCACCGTCGCCGGCAGCCGGTCGATGATCAGGGTCAACGCCTCATGGATGGCCGGGTTGGTGATCAGGTGGTAATCATCCAGCACCAGCACCAGCGGTTCGGTGAGTGCCGCCATTTCATTGAGCAGCAAGGTCGCCATCGTCTCCAGCGGTGTCGGCTGGGGCGAGAGCAAGAGCAGTTGTGTCTGACGACCACAGTGGGGCGCGACCGTTTGGAGCGCCGCAATCCAATACAAAAAGAAACGCGTCGGCTCATTGTCGCCGGGATCGAGGGAGAGCCAAGAGAAATTTGGGTATTGGCTAACCGCTAAGTCACCCCCTCCTAACCTCGCCCTGCTAAGGGGAGGAACAGTTCCCTCCCCAATCTGGGGAGGGTTAGGGTGGGGTTCGGCGATGTAGGTGGCGACGAGGGTGGTTTTGCCAAAGCCGGCGGGGGCGGCGACCAGGGTGAGACGGGCGCGGGTCATGGCTTGCAACCGCTCTAGGAGCCGCGGGCGCGCGACCAGGGGGACGGTCGGCGTCGGGATATAGAGCTTGGTTTGCAACAGGATGTCAGCCACGGAAAGTGATTTCTACTGTCGTAAAGCCGGCTTTGCGTAAAAAGTTGGTCAATTGCATACGGGCCATGTCGGCGGTCAGGCGCAACATCTCCTGATTGGCCGCCACTTCGCTTTGTAACTGGCTGCGCGCCTGTTCCAGCGCCGCGTTTTCCATACCAGCATATTGCGACAACAGCCAGAAATGTTGCTGCTCAAAGATTTGTGATTCCTCCGGCAGGATCGCCACGGCGATCACTTTGGGTTGGGGCAACGTGAGACTGATCGTGCCGCCGGTGATCTGCACGTCAGCCACTTGCGCCATCTCCACCCCCAGTTGCACCTTGCCCACGGCTTTCAAGACCAGCCGATCGGTGACAACATCTTTACCCAGCGTCGGCAGAAAGGTGTCGCCCACCCAGGGCACAGTGCGTAGGAATTCCTCAAAATCCGCCGTGCGCTCCTGCATGACGATGCTGGAAGCTGTGTATTCGATGGTCGTTAGATGGTTGAGTGTGCGCCACTCCGGCACGGGCAACGCCGCTGGTTGGCGTTGCGGCGCGACCGGCGCTTTGAGCATGGGCGCAACAAAGGTGGCCGGCGCGGTCGGCCACGGTTCGGCGATTGTTGCCGGTTGCGCCGCCATTGGCAAGCGGCTGGTGAAAAGAAGCCCCAACGGCGCAAGTAAGACCAATAAACCCAGCATAATGGCGCCGATGCCGACCCATTGCCAACGTTGAACCGTCGTCCGACTTTGCGCCACAGGCGCTTCCCTTTCTGCGATCACGCTTCCTCTCCTGTGTCCATGTACCAAGGCGCGTTGCCATTATACCACAAATGGCTGCCAGCAAAGCCGCCAACAACCAGCAAATTTCATGTTTTCCATTTGTGGGAATCAGCAACGTGTATGATACGCATATTGGGCTGCGAAGTCGCACGGGGGGTGTCGGTCATCTGCCGGGAAGAGGTCGGCGGTTGTAGGGTTGTGGGAACGGTAGGGCTGAGTCGCCGACCTCTTCCCGGCAGATTGTAGGGTAGCCCGGCTGATGACAGCGATCAACCTCTGCTCGCCCTGGACAATATCACCGCGAATCATAGGATTAGCGAATTACGCAGGGTTGATTCGCTAATCCTATGATTCGCGGTGATATGGACGGACAACCCAGCTTGGGTGTTACCGCTTCTCCTATGTACCCAATGCTGTCCGTCTTCGCAGCAGCCGCCGCCACCAACGCTCAACCCCATACACCCCGCCCATCAAGATCACTACCAGAAGGGCTGCCAATGCTTGCTGCCGTAACCACTCAACCGGGTTCTTCCAGTGGTGCGAACGCTCACCCTGCAATAGCCGCACGCTGCGTGGATCGGTTGGCGCATAAGCAATTTCTACGGACATTTCCGGACTAATGACCTGACTGCCCGCGTCAATCGCATCGACGCCGAGGATTGGCTCTTCATAGCCACGCGGGGTATAGCGCACCACCACAATATCATAGGGTTGGGTGGTTTGGATTCGGGTCTCCCAGTCACCGCCGCTGCCGTCGCCGGGCAAGGGATCAATTTCGGTCACCCGTTCAATTTGGGTGATAACGCCGCTGGCGCGCAGAGGCATCAGGCTGAGATTTGCGCTATTTCGCCACTCGATAAACTTCCAGACAAACGGCGTGACAAAGATCGCCAGCGCCACCAGGATCAGCAGCGCACACCCCGTCTTATTCTGGAAATAGCGCCATCCCAGCCAGCCGAGAAGAATGACGCCCAATCCGATGGCAAGCCAGTTCCACGGCAGCCACGTCCAAGTCGATTCACCGGCCAGGCGCACCAGGTTGAACCAGCCGTTGATCGACACGGTGCGCACCGCCGTGTTACCGCCTTCGTGGAGTGCATCAAAAACCGCGGCGGTTGTGTTGAAGCTGGCTGCCGGCGCTGTCCTATCCGGGGCGGTATATTGGACTTGCACCTGATAGTGGTGACGCCAATCGCCTTCTTTGCGCAATTGGATCGTTTCCGTCTTCTTGAGCACCTGCGCCGGGGCAATGACGCCGACCTGATCTAGATAGAGCGAGGCGCCGACCAGCGTACCCACCAGTGGCAGCGCAACGACGAAAAATCCCAGAATGGTGGATTGAATCCCCAACAGGTGCCGCAACAACCCGCCTACCCCCAGCAAAAGCAGGCAGACCGGCAGCGCAGCCAGCGTGGCAATAATGACGGGGACGACATTGTCTGGTGTCACACCCAAACTCATGAATTACCTGACTTTCTTGGTTGATAGAATGCGGATTAGGCGGATTAGGCGGATCTGTGCGGATAAATCCGATTAATTCGCCGCATCCGCCAGATCCGTATTCTATTATTGGATCAACTGTAACTCATCCACATAGAAAGTTGCTTGCGCCGCCCCGCCATTTTCCTGAATCGTCACCCGCTTGATCACCGCCGGGTTGCCCAGCGCACTAAGCGGCACGGTGACGGTTGTCCACTGGCCGGCAGGGGCCGTAACCGCCTGCTGGGTGGCGCTAACCGGCCCCTCGTCGCCGGCTTCGGTGTAGACCAGAAGGGCATTGCCATTACCGCTGCCGTAGACCAGGAAACGGATGGCGCTATACTGCTTGGCGTCAATCGCCACCGGCGAGCGAAGCGAGAAGCCGGCGTGACTGGCGTTAAAGGTGATGGCAATCGACGCGCTGCCATTTTGCACCGGCGCGCCATTCGCCAGATTGACCCCACTCTCCCACGACCAATTCTCCCACCCAGCGGCCAGGGCGTCGCCAAAGATGGTGAAGTTGGTTGCGCCGGTCGCTGGTTGGCCGCGATTGATGACGACCGGCAGGTAGAGCGTGTTGGGTCTCGTTGGATCAACGCCGCCGAGGGCCAATGTGGTTTGCGCTGTATGGGCGGCCCGTTGTTGACCACTTTGCGTCACCAACAGATCGGCGCGGACATCGACGTTGCCGGTGGCGGTCGGAATTTTGGTAAAGGTCGCCGTAACCTGGCCATTGCTGTCAGTCGTCATGGTCATCACTTCGGTGGCGCCGGTGAGCGTACCCTGTTGGCCGTCGCCGCTGATGCCCAGGCGCACCGGCTGGTTGGCAAGCGGGTTGCCCCAGCGGTCGCGGACGGTGGCGACGAGGGTGGAACTGCTGCTGCTGGTCAGATCGGTGGGCGCCGCCTTCAGGTCGATGGCGTTAGGCAGGGCGTTACGCAGGTGGATGGTGGTCTTATCGCTGGCCGATCCAACGCTGGCGGTGATGACGGCGTCGCCTTCCTGGGTTCCGGCGGTGAAGGTGACTTTGACCAGGCCGCCTTGGGTCGCACCGACCGTCGGGTTGACGGTTCCCAGCGTCGTCTGGATCTGCACCGGCGTGCCGTCGGCGACATAGACGCCCTGTTCATCAAAGACCGCCACCTGCAAGGTCACCGTATCCGTGCCATTGGGGCGGATGTAGGTCGAGTGGAAGGCGTTGTCGATCTGCACATTGACGGCGGCGCGCTGGCGCATAAAGGTGACGGTGACGCTGTCGTCGATGGCCGGGTTGTCGTCATCACGAAAAGCGATCGTTACTTCGCCGGTCGAACCGCTGGGCGCTTCAAACCAGGCCGGGTAGACCGTGAGCGTATGTTGTCGCGTTTCGCCTGGCTGTAGACAGAGCGACCCCAGTTGGTCATAATCCCAGGTGTACGACCACGAGGCCCACTGATCCGGCACGGTGACATCGGGTTCAAAGCAGTGATAGACGGTGTCGCCATTGGTCAGGGTCAGAACGACGGCGGTGGGCGTGTCGTTGTCGTTGCTGAAACTCGTCTGGGTGGCGACCACCTGGAAGGGTTGGAAGTTGAAGAGTACCGGGTCGGCGCGCTGGAAAGCTACGCCAGCCGCCGTGCCGCTCACCCAGAGATAACCGGCGCCAACGCCAGGGGCGCTCGGTGCGCCGCCAAAGTAGCCGTCGCCGGCAAAGAGATCATCGTGGGCGCCATCGTCGTAGAGGGTGAACTGGCTGCCCCAGCGGGCGCCGTTAGGCTTCTGGAACCAGCCGGTGATCACATTGTTGTCGGCGGCGCGGCCGAGTTTGACCAGCACGTTGTGGGCGCTTTTGCTGTAGAGCGAGTGGTCGGTCAGAATTTCGGCGCCCACGCTGCTGGCGGCGACGGCGATAAAGGAGAAGGTGCCTTGATTGCTGGGCGGGGCCGCGTCAACCGTGGCTGTCCACGTCCCGGCGCGGCCATTGACATTTACCTGCACATATTGCACCTTGCCTAAATTGAGACAGAGAACATTGGCGGCATCGTTGCAATCGACCGCGCCCCCGCCATCGGGCGTGCGCACAATCATTTTTTCAAAATCGCCGCTGTAACCGGTGAGCATAAAACCGACGCCTTCCATGAGTTCATCAACAGCGACGTTGAAAGTTTTCGCCGGTTGGGGCGGCGCCCAGTAGAATTTGTAGCCCTGGCCGGCCCTGGCGCCATTGGTGTCCTTGTTGCTGACCAGCATACGCCGGTTATTGGCCACATCGGTGACGGCGATTTCGGCCTTGCCGCTATCGCTGATATCGAGCGCCTGGTATTGATAGCGAATCTCGCCGGTGGCGCTGTCGAGCAGAACTTGATAGGCGCGATTCTGCCCCGATTCGGCAATGCCGGTAGTGGTGACGGCAAACCACGGCCCATCCTGTTTGGTGAAGATTTCGACATAATCGGTAAAGCATGGCACCTCCTCCGGCGCCGCCGACACTAGGCGCGGCCCGCAATAGCGGTTTTTCCAGTTAAGCGGGGCGTAGAGGATGTCCAACGTCGGCGCGTTGAGGGCGCTGCCCATGAGGATATAGCCGTCATCTTGCACCCAACCGAAGTTGGTCGTCTGCCCCCAAATCGTAAAAGGTTGCGGGAAGAAGACCTGGATCGCTTTGTTATAAGGTTGACCAGCATAGGCGCCGCCTGCGGCGGGTGACGTGTCGATCCAGCGATATTCGTTGGCGTCGAGCTTGTCCCAGCGGTAGAGCGGGAAGTCACTTACATAGTCGCTCCAGCGACCGGCGCCGGCGCTATTGGCCAACTGCGCGCGCAGAATGTCAGACGCCAGGCCAATTTGGTCGGGGTTGACAAAGAGGAATTGGCCGCCACTGCGCAGCGCCGTGACCAGATAGGGCACAATGCCGCTCGACTGCGGGCCAGCCCCGGCGCCAAGATAAGTTTCTGTGCCATTGAGGCGGTTGGGGTCGGGGGGCGGGGTTGCGCAGCCGCCAAGCAGCGCAATCGATCCTTTCACCTGCTGGCGGTTCAGTTGTTGCACCACTGTATCGACGCGGGGCGACTGGGCGTCGCGGCCATCGGTAAAGAGCCAGAGATCGCCGGCCCGTTTGCCCACCAGGGCGCCTTTCATCGCTTGCAGGCCGTAGACAACGTTGCCACAATCAAGGTCATTGCTGCTGGTGGCGGTCAGGCCGTTGATGGCGGGGGTGATGCGGTCGGCGTAGAACTCGTTTTCAAAGATCTTGCGGTTGAGATTGCTCTCGTGGTTAAAGGTATAGAGATTGAAGTCAACGCCCTTAGGCTCATTGTTGAGGTCGTTGAGTTGCTCGTTGATCACCGTCTTGGCGCCGTCGAGTTTCGGGCCGGCCATGCTGGTGCTGTTGTCTACCACCCAGGTGAGTTGTTTCCACCAGCGGTAATCGGTCCCCAGCGCATTGGGCGCGACGGCGACGGTGCTGACCGTTTGCGTTGACGCGGCATTCACCTGTTGCGCAACGCGGACACCGTCAAAGCCGGGGGGCGTGTAACCAATATTCTGGCTAACGGAAGCGGCAGTGTCACGGGTGGCCGGTTTGCCCATCTGGCGCCAGGCGCGCAGGTAGACATAGGCGTTGCAGGTGTCGTCAAAGATGTCGCCATTGGACTCAAAGGCCGGGTCGGTGAAAACTTCCTGGGTGACACGATGGCCGTAGCCGACACGATCATTGCCGTCAACGGCGCTATCCTGCAAATCCCAGAGCATGGCGGCAATGGCGCCCTCGTTGAAGACGCTGTTGAGCGTAGCCATGCCCGTATTCCACGTTTCCAGATTGACATTGCCGACGCCGCCGCCCCCGTTAATATCCAGGTAGAGGCCGCCGTTGGGATCGCCATTGGCGCTACGCACAACGCTCTGGTAGTAGTTGGAATAGCCTTCGCTCCAGGCCAGTTCGGTGTCGTCGGTGTTCTGGAAGAAAGAGTGGTCGCCGCCGGGGGTGTCATCGCAGCCGTAAACATCGTCGGCAAAGTGGGTCCACTCGTGGATGATTACGCTGTCGTCCCAGCCGTCCGGGTCGCCGGCGGCATCGGCCACGGTAATCTCATTCCAGAAGGGTTGATAATAGGAACCCTCATCATCATAACCCGGCTCATAATGCACTTCGGCAGTGTCGGCAAAGATGGCGTCATCACCCGCGGCGCCGCCATTGGCATTCCAAAAGAGCCAGGCGCTATAGACAGCATCGGCAATGTTAAAGACCTCGCTGCCAAAGGTGGCGCCGGCGGCAATGTTGGCCGGATTGTAATTGATGTCAAAGGCCATGTCGAAGCGTAGCGTGCCGCCTTCCGACTCTTGGCGGCCCGATTCAAACTCATGAACCTCATCGATCCACGAGCTGTCCTCCACCTCCACCACTTTGCGCCCTTGGCCGTCCCAGATTTCGGCGCGCAGCAGGACATAGAGTTCCAGCTCGTCGTCAAACCAGCCGTCGTCATCACAGAAGGAGAAATTGAAATTGCCATTGGCATCGGTCAGGCGGGTGCCATAGTAGTCATCAAAGAGTGTATCTTCCTCCATCATATCGACCGGTGCATTGCGCACGGCGACCCGGCGGTCGGTATAGGGCGGATTCAGGCCGGGGGTGGGCGTCCGTTCCAGCCGAGTGACTGTGCCGTTGATGGTGAAGCAAGGGTCGCCATTGGCGTCGGCGGCGCGCACACTATCCTCAACCGTGATGGTGGTGGGAACAATGCGCTGCCGGGTGATGTCAATCCGCGGGTCGTGGCGAGTGACAGTGGCGGCGCCGCCGGGTTGCACGGTAAAGATTAAAACCCCGGCGGCGCTGACCTGCAGCGCTGCATTGACATTGTACCCGACAGCCACGCTCACCTGATAGATGCCGGCGGTGGGAAAACGGATTTGTTGTTGAAGCGTTGTCGTCTGTTTGGCCGTTGCCGGTACGGTAACAATGGCCGCGCCGCTCAACAATTCGCCGCCATCCGGCAAGAGCCATTGGATTGTCAAGGGGGCGGCGTCCTGGGTTGGCGTTGCTTCCAACAGCAGGGTGACCACTTCGCCGGGGGCGACGGCCCGGTCGGCGCGGAGGGTGAGGGTGAGCAAGCCCCGTTTGTCGTTGCCATGCACCACCAGCGGCGACGGGTCTTGCGGCGGGGTGACGCCGTGGGCATAGGCCGGGCGGGGGAACAAGAGCAAGAGTAAAAGGAATAACAGCGTATCCAAGAGGCGTTTGAACCGATAGACAACCTTCATCGTCGTTCCACTCCTGACTAGAACTGGGCTACATCGGTGGATGCAGCTTGGCAAGAAGATCACTGCGCTCTACGATAGTACAGGTCAGGAAGGAAAGGGAGCGTTTTTTTGACAAAAAGTTACCAAATCCCGTAACAATACTCACCAGTTGACCAGCTTCAGCCCTCGTCACCTATCTAGATGTTTTGTTGTAAATCAATTGTATACTAATAGAAAAAGGACCTAGAGTGTTTGTTGTAGTAGTAATTTCCATTAATGTATTGTATAATTGTCGTATCTTAGGCGTAGTAATTACGTCAGTATAAGTAGAGGAGTTGTAGGTTTCCTTCTTTTGCAAGATCAACCAGCATAAGGCGAAGGAAGGAATGAAAGGATGACCCCATGAACGCACAAGCAAAATACGCTTTTGGGAAAATAACGCTAGTCGTCGCTATCCTCATGCTTGTGGTTTCCTTCGCTGCTACCGTCGTTGCCCAAGACCACCCGTTTATCATTTGGGTTTATGATAAAGGTCTGCGTGATAGTCAATTTGGTTATTTTGATGGCGCGACGGTGCAAAGCACCGAACAAATTTTTGAAGAACATGATTTTGAGGGATTGGCCTGTTTGAACAACACCCTCTACGCCAGTAGCGCCATGGATGGCTTGCGCCCAAGCCGGTTATTTACCGTGCGGGTGGATGTCAATACTCAGGCTGCCACCCTGGTTGAAATTGGCGAAATCCGCAACGCCGCCCAAGAACCGTTTCTGGAAGTTGCCGCGCTTTCGGAAAAGGCCGATGGCACCCTTTGGGGCTTTGCCGGCAAAGGCGACCGTCAGGGGATTTTGCAGATTGATCCCGCCACCGGCAGGGCTGATTTGATTGTGCCAAGCAAGATGGATGCCGAAGGAATTGAGTGGTTTGGCGATACCTTATGGTTGGTCGCGCGTGACAAATTTTATACCTGGCAGCCTGGCGGGGCGATCACCTATGTCTTCCAATTAGGCGTTGATCGCGATATTGAAGGGCTTGATGTGGTGAACGGGCTGTTGTGGATCGGTCTGCACAAGGACGATCGCGGCGTAATTGCCGTTGACCCGGCGACCGGCGCTATTGTCCCGGGTAAAGGCTTTCCCGGCCCGAAAGATATTGAAGGCTTAACCTTCTGCCCACCTGTACCGGAAGCGACAGCAACGGCAACCTTATCAGCAACGCCCAGCGCCACCCCGACGCCAACCCTAACCGCAACGCCGACAACAGTGCCCACGGAGACGCCGACCGCAACCGTGACGCCGACGGCTACACCAACCGCAACGCCACAAGTCTTGCCGACCAGCGTTGTTGTCACCCCAAGCCCAACGGTTCAACCGCCTACTGGCGAGGAGCCGGTTAATGAGCCGACGGCGCCGGGGGGGCGACTCTTCTATTTGCCATTGGTAACGCGGCAATAATACGACCGCGCAACTTGTCCATTTCCGGAATAACACCGGGATAGAAGTTCGACTTCTATCCCGGCGCATAACTATAGACTGCAACTTGTCAAGGTCGAATCCATGAGGCGTCGGGGATTCCCGATAGCGGTGAAGCCAGCTACTTGAGTAAGAACGCCGGCGCCGCTTCCTCCGGCGCGTGAGCGCGTTTATAGACCAGGATGGTGCGGATAAATTCGATCACGACGACGCCATCCTGGTTGTAACCGGTGGTTTTGCATTTGACAATGCCCTGCTGTGGGCGCGACTTGGATTCACGCATCTCCAGCACTTCGCTGCGCGCATAGATGGTATCCCCTTCGTAGACTGGATTGGGCAGGCGGATCTGATCCCAGCCCAGGTTGACCGCATTTTGCGAAATATCGGCGACCGAGAGGCCGGTGACGAGGGCCAGGGTAAAGGTCGAATCGACCAGCGGCTTGCCAAATTCGGTCTTGGCGGCGTAATGGGCGTCAAAGTGGATCGGGTTGGGGTTGACGGTCAGCAGGGTAAACCAGATGTTATCGGTCTGCGTCACCGTGCGCCCCAGCCGGTGGGGGTAGATGTCGCCGACGGTAAAATCTTCATAGTAGCGGCCCTGCCAGCCGGTGCGGATCGCCATACTTGCTCCTTCACGTGTGATATGAGAATGGCTATGGGCGGGTTTCCCGATCAGTACGATTCATAAGTTGCTCCAATAACACGATGGTGTGGAATTGTCTTCCACACCATCGTAACATCCGGTATAAGCAAAGTCAATTGTGATTTTTACCTTGCGTGTATTGCTGTTTGGGACGGCAGGGACAATGAGCGTAAACCAGCATTCCGCGCCCAGTGGACACGCGGGACGAGTGATCCCGCAGTCACTGGAAGTATTTGTCGCCCTTTCCCTGAATACTGGCTGGCCCGAACGCCGGTGTGAGCCGCCAGGGGAGCGTGAGAAACCAGAAAAAGCCTAGATCAACCCCTGGTCGGTTCCACACGATGTTCGGCGGTCATATCCTAGGCGACACGAACGGACAGTCACGCGCTGCTTCGATTTCATGGGCTAGACCTTGCGCTACCGCAGCTATAACGGCTACCTAAGGTCAAAGCAGGCTTACTACGGAGTCGGTAAATCTAAGCGCTCATCAATCCAAGTCCGTAACAAGGCACTCACAGATTTCTTCGCCGCAATGGCTTCGGCGCGCAGGATACCCTTGGTTACAGGATCAAGATGAACCGTGGCGGTCTCACTGGTCTCCTGTGCCTCGTTTTGGGTGACAGGCTCAAAATAGTCCACCGGATAGAGATAATCTTCGCCCTCGTTGTCAATGACGCGCACTTCGCCTAATCTTTGCTCGTCGGCAGTTGGCGGCAACGCCTTGTAAATGTACCCAACGGTTAGACTCGCTAGTGGTTTGTCGCGCAATGGCTCATCGCCAAACTGAATATACGCTTTACTTTGTACACAACGCACGTAACTCATGACAATTTCCTCAGTTTATGCTTATCCTTTTCATCGCAACGGCCAATGCCATGCGCTTCAAACCAGTGTAACTCGACCTCCCACTGTTCGCCGTTGACGTACTCCACAGTCGCAATCCCTTTCAGCTTACGCCAGTAGACTTTACGGCCACCAGCATAGGTGCGATTTAAGTGCTGCCGAATATCAACACCTGTACCTTTAGCAATCACCTGGATATTCGTGATGGCACTGATGACTTTGAAGCGCACAATTCGCCTTTACCTCAAAAAAAATCCTGTTGACTTGCCATTACTATAACATGAGGCAAGCAATTCGTAAAAGACAAAAAGCGAGCATGTATTATTTTCTTCAAGGTAGTCTTCGGTCAACAGAAAGAACAGATAATTCATTGTGCCACGCTTGGTACCGACAAATCGAGTCGTTACGTACATATATGCACCTCCATGGACAGGTTTTACCGTTTGGGCTCATATCAGGCCGAATTGTCGCAACTCGTACCGCCGAACACGGGCATGAGCGGGGCGGGAGAATCAAGACTAGCGCCGCAAGCAGAACAAACAAGAAAGTCCTACTGTTCCCCATCTCCATTCCATGTGATGTTCGGCACAAGCTGGCAAAGAGAGCGACCGCGCAAAACAAAGCCGTGCCTTGGGGTTCACCCTGCCTCGCTTTGGCTTGTTTGAATTAGTTCTTCTACCTCTTGAATGATTTGCAGCAAGTTGGGTTGTACAAAACTGATTCCAGGGGCAGGGATGCGATTGCGTTTGATATTGGGTGGCACACGCTTATGGTGAGGATGGGTGGAGGCCAAGGTTGGATCGTTGGGATGGGGGTAATCATCATACCAGTACAGCTTTTCCTCATCTCGGTATACCTCGTACCCATACGAAGTAATCAAACCTGTGGCAAAATCCAGTTCCTCACGTAGCCGTAACCGAAAGTTATGCGTAAAAAAGACTTCACCTTCGGCAATGCCTGTATACGGACTGACGGACCAAACAGTGACGGTGGAACGCATAACTGCTGGCCGGTTCAGATGTTCAGCCATGAATTGGCTATAAGCCATGAGCGAGCGCAGAGGGGTATCTGTCATCGTTAATACACCGGTTGGAAACGCAAGGCATCTGCCACTTCCTGCTGCTGAATTTGTACATCGTATCCTTGGCGACGACGACGCCAGGTTTCGTAGATGCCCTTCCACCGGCTAAAGTCTGTCCGCGTTTCATCATAGTCATCAAAGCGTTCCAGTTTCCCGGTCATCAACGCCTGATAAAAGTCTTGGCTGAGGATGCCATACTTTTCTTCATACAGCGTCAAGCGCCGCTCCAGCAACTTCATCTCGATGACCAGTTCATGTAATTCCATCGGGCTACCTCCAGTGCTTCCCGTCCCATGCGCACTTAGTTCCAAGTGCATTTTATCGCGTCATTACAGTATAACCGATAACAGTTTATGGAAAAAGTTCGCAAAGGCCCCACTAGTTTGTATGGCTACTTCAGCTACGCCTGATTGCTACTCATGACCCCGCCGAACACTCGCATAACGCGCCGAACGAGTAGCGGGCGAAAGACATCTAGTACTCAACCAACCCAAGCGGGCAACCAACTCCAAAAAACCGTGATCTCGTTCGGTCGGCGTTCATGTAATGTTCGGCCTAGACCAACCGTTGGTGCCTGGGGCGGGCAGTGACCACGCGCAAGGCTAGACGACGAAGCGGCGGGACGCCGTTGGCAAGAGATTGACATCTTTGTTATGGACGGTCATCAATTGAATGTATGTTATTCATCCCTAGATTAGCTTTAGCTCCTTTTCGCTAAGAATCTGTATACATATATAGCTCTTTCCTTTGATATATGTGAGTATACGCTAGGATTCTCTACAATTCTTTTTACTGCCTGAACATCACCAACTGATTCTAATAACTTATATGCTGAGACCACTTCCGAGGGCATGTCAAAACAGCCGTTTATAAGGATATATTCTAAGAAATTAATGTCTCTCTTTTGAACAGAAAGCTCGATTAAGTCACGGGAAAGTCCCACATGCAAAGCTTCTCCCTTGCGATTACTCGCCCTTAATTCCTGAATAATAGCCCGGAGTTCGTCCTTAGCATTGAGGTGATATAACGCCTTAGCCGCGCGAGCTTTTATATCACTATCTATGGAAAAATCACTTCTTATAACCTCACTAAGAGCACGAATTGCATGAGGATTGCCACATGAGTACAAGTCATTAATAATGGATCGCCCCTTTTCCTTTTCTTGGACACCTATCAAATCCGACAGAAGGTTACCAAGTGACAGTGCGGCACTCACAGCTAGCTGTGAGTCTTTACTGGTAATTAACTTGAGCAAGGCTTTCATATCCTTCTTCTCAACCAGCTTAGGTACGTTAGGTTTGAAGAACAACATAAGTATACTCCCTTCTAGGAATGGCCGAATACGGTGCTGAAATTTCGCATCGAGCTAATGTTCGGCGATCTTTGCCATGACGCTGCTCCTAGATCTTTGTTTCTTTTTTAACTGAAAGTTTCGTCTCCACACGCAAAAAATCTATTGTCAGTACGCCAAACGCGAACCGGTGTAAAAGTCTCTCTAGATCCTTTTTTGAATGTGGCACTTGCTTGGACGCATTTTTGCGATTTGATAGCTGTCACGTCATACTCCTTAAAATCGCTTTGCTTTCCCAGCCGTTGAAGATAATTAAAAATAATAGTTTTTACTTTTTCCTCTGTACCTTCTACCAAGGTTCTACTACCCCATCGTGAACGCGCAAAATCATATTCACTCCGCACTTCATCAACTGTAAGGATAGGAATAGTGGGTAAACATTTATTAAAAAGAGCATCCACAACTTCTGTGGCATTCTTTGTAGTTGTATAAGTAAGTTTTTCTTCAGTGAATAAGGAACCGACTGATGACGTACTTGGCTGACTTGTAGGTTTTCCTAACACGCTCGCCATCGCTTCATCTAAAGCTTTCTCAAATGCCTTGTCGCTAGCTTTAGCCCTCTCCACAGATGTAGCCCAAGTAGCCTGTGCAATGCCATACTTTTGAATATGGGCATTGATACCCTCATCACCCATAATACGGAAATTTTGATGCCCTCCATCTTTATCCAACCAACTTTGCATGAAAGCACGCAGCTTGCGATAATTTGTTGCTTCAGATATAGGTTCTGTGATGATACAAACTTTACATTCTAAAGATGGGCCGAAACCTGAATTAGATTTGAGGAATTTGATTATTTTCCTTGTTTCCGAATCTAAGTCTTGTGGGCCAGGTGTATTGTAAATTACAAGTAGATGGGTATCAATTCCGCTAGCTGATTCGGCAGAAAATTTACTTATCGGATAATATTGAATTTTATGTTGCCTTATGCCAAAAAGCTTCTTAAAGAATCCCATTCTAATCCTCCTGTTTAATATCACGATTTGACATGAGACCTTATTCCAAAGTAATAACTGATAGGAATGTCGAGCTACGGGAGCATTGTTGATAAGAGCCGAACGGCTCGCGTCAGCCGGCGGGGGCGCGGCCAACCCCATGCTGCTACCCAGCCGCGTTGTCAGCATTCATACAATATGCAGCCTTGCCAAGCGAGCGAGATAGGAAGACCTTTAAGCAATTTATCTAGAGTCTGTTGACATTTGTGTCTCTACAGTGGACCAACCCGGAATGTCAACAGCCCTTATTATCTCCGGGCTTCTTTAAGATTGTAGGCGGCTGCCTGCTTCATGATTTGACCACACTTTGGGCAAGGACGCCCCCCAGTGCCTTGGCATTGCTTGCAATACACTGTACCACAATTGATACAGACGGTTCCTCGAAAGCTCTCTTCTTTGGGCGTACTGCCCAATACCACACCTCCCTGGCGTCTTACATGGTCGACAAAACTCGGGAGAAGTTCGAGCTGTTTACCACACTGCGCGCATGTTGGTGCTTTTGAGCGTGTTGGTTCTTTGCGGAATAATCTAGATAAGAAACCCATGTTATTTCTCCTTGGTTTGTTGTGTATTGCCATGTTGGCTGCACACAATATTAGGCCCTTTCCTGCTACCCAACGGAGTCGCCTGTCCGCATTCTGCGTAGGTACTTTCCATTGTAACCAATTATAGCCTGTTGCCGGTGCGAGCGGCGAACATAGTAGTAGATCACACCCTTGATCTAACTAACCGCCCATACAGCTTGGTTAGATCCATGAGTTCCCTTTTCCCACTTAGACCTAACCTGTGATCTAACCAGGCCAATGCGGGAGTTAGATCACACCCTTTCACTTTCCAGCTTAGATCCGATATGCTAATTGCAAAGATTGAACCCAGTATACAAGGAATTTGGCGCTAATTCAAGCACCAATTTGCACAGCGCGGTAAAGCACTCGATGTTTTTACTTCACGTACCCACAAAAGATGGCCTTGCGCCGCCGAACATCTCACTAGACAGAACCTTCTATCTAGTTCTACCTATTCTTTTTAGAACGCCAGTTCTAGATAGAGCCTTCCATGCGAACTAAAATAGCAAGAATGTTCTGTGTAGCACACTTGTTCGCCCTTGTATGATTTGAACTAGGCAGAACGGTTTATGCGAACTGGCTTTTTGTCGGTTTACATCGAGTGGTTAGCGCGAATAGAATAGGCAGAAGACTTTTCCGACTCCGTAAAGTCTACCCAAAGTATATACCAAAATCAAGCAAAGATCAAGCACCAATTTTGTTCCTTGTTCACATGCCCCTTTCCTACCTAACCATTGAGATTGGAACATCGTATGGCCAAAATCACACCGCCGTCCCAACCAGCCGGTCAACAACCGAAATTATTGGACCGTGTCCGTATCGCCATTCGCCTGAAAAACTATTCCATTCGCACTGAAGAGGCTTATGTGGCGTGGGTCGAACGCTATATTCGTTTCCACAAGTTGCGCCATCCGCTGGAAATGGGCGCACCAGAGATTGAAGCCTTTTTGGCTCATCTGGCCGTAGAAGGCAATGTCGCCGCATCAACGCAGAACCAAGCGCTTTGCGCCTTGCTTTTTCTCTACAAACATGTCCTGGATAAAGAACTGCCGGCCAAGATCAACGTCCTTTGGGCGAAAAAGCCGGAGCGCTTGCCTACCGTTCTCACACGTCAAGAAGTCTGGCAGATTATTGATAAACTCACTGGCGTTCATCATCTCATGGCAACGCTGCTCTACGGCACAGGGATGCGGTTGATGGAATGCATTCGTCTACGCGTCAAAGATGTGGATTTTGGTCAGAATTTGATTCTGATTCGTGATGCCAAAGGTGACAAAGACCGGATCACCATGTTGCCGGAAAGCACGCGCGAACCGTTGCAAAAACAACTGGCCTGGGCAAAAACACTTCACGACTATGACCTGTCGCAAGGCTACGGCATGGTTTACTTGCCGGATGCATTGGAACGCAAGTATCCCAATGCCAACAAGGAGTGGGGTTGGCAATATGTTTTTCCAGCCGATAAATATTCCGTTGATCCGCGTAGTGACATCAAACGACGCCACCACTATCACGAGAACAGCCTACAAAAATCAGTGAAGCAAGCCACGCTACAGACCGGCATTACGAAGCATGTTACCTGTCATACCTTTCGTCATTCATTTGCGACCCATTTGTTGGAGGATGGTTACGATATTCGCACTGTACAAGAACTTCTGGGACATAACGACGTCAGCACAACGCAAATTTATACCCATGTTCTCAACCGGGGTGGTTTGGCTGCGCGCAGCCCCGCCGACCGCCGCAAACCATCTGGCTGATAGCAGAAACCAGGGTTTTGCCAAAACCCTGGTTTCTCCGCGGACGTTAAGGTACTACCTGCAAGCCCATTTGGGTGAAGTGATGATCAAAGGAAAAAGCTTTTTGCACATTCCGTTGCTGAGCGAGCGCCAAACAAGCACAATCGGTATAACTCCATGCTTTATCATGATATTGACTGAAAATGCGCCAGGTCTGCATCTCTTCCGGTGCAGAGAAGATCATCACTTGTAGCACCTGGCTGTTGCGTAAGCGCACGCCGAGTTGAATGGCAACCTGCGCGCCCAACCGCGCTTTTGTCAGAGTCATGATCTCGTCAAAAACATGGTTAGACAACAAAAGCGTTCCTGGTGTTGTCCATTGTTTAAGAAAGCTGGCTGCACGCCTGTGGTTGGGATCGGTGCGATCCACCAGCGCATAAATGGCGCTGGTATCAACGATACACTGGTTGTTCATAAGCGCTTTCCCATACAGGGGTGGATGGTTCAGCAACTTTTAATAAATTACTCCCAAAAACATAATGGTGTGTAATACAATTACACACCATTCTAATACATCTGTTTGACCAGCGTCAACTGTGAATTTAGCTTTGCGCTCGTAGCGCTTCCAGGTCGGCATCCACCATCAACCGCACCAGCCCGCGAAAATCAACATTCGGTTCCCAGTTCAAGACGCGACCGGCCTTGCTCGGATCGCCCACCAGCAGATCGACCTCGGCGGGGCGGTAGAACTTGGGGTCTTGCACGACATATTGGCGCCAGTCGAGATCGAGATAGCCAAAGGCCTCTTCAACAAACTCTTGTACACTGTGGGTCTCGCCGGTGGCCACCACATAATCGTCGGGGTTGTCCTGTTGCAACATGAGCCACATGGCGCGCACATAGTCGCCGGCATAGCCCCAGTCGCGGCGCGCTTCCAGGTTGCCCAGGCGCAGTTCATTAGCCAATCCCAACTTGATGCGGACAGCGGCATGGGTGATCTTATGGGTGACAAATTCGAGACCACGGCGCGGGCTTTCATGATTAAAGAGAATTCCCGAACAACCAAAGAGGTTATAGCTTTCGCGGTAGTTGACCGTGATCCAGTGACCATAAACCTTCGCCACGCCATAGGGGCTGCGCGGGTAGAAGGGCGTTGATTCCCGCTGCGGCACCTCCACCACCTTGCCGAACATCTCGCTGCTGCTGGCCTGATAGAAGCGGATCTTGGGATCAACCAGCCGAATCGCCTCCAACATGCGTGTCACGCCCAATGCCGTAAACTCGCCCGTCAACACCGGTTGGTTAAAGCTGGTCGGCACAAAGCTCTGCGCCGCCAGATTGTAGATCTCGGTAGGGCGGTATTGATGCAAAATTTCAATTAAGCTCATCTGGTCGAGCAGATCGCCTTGTACAATTTCGACTTTGTCTTGAATGTGCGCAATACGTTCAAAATTGATAGTACTCGTGCGGCGCACCATACCGATCACGGTATAGCCTTTTTCTAACAAAAATTCGGCCAAATAACTGCCATCTTGGCCGGTAACGCCGGTAACTAGTGCGGTTGGCATTTCCCTTCCTCCATTTTTTTATTTTCAATTTCAATCTTTTGCTTACTCATCTGTGTTTCTTTTAGCTGTGTATAGTCTTTGATGATTGCCCGAAGACTATACACAGCTAGAAGAAACACGAAATCACTGAAATTTGCTCTGTTTGGGTAACTTTTCGGCTATCAAATGATACAGAAAGACAAGTAGCTCACCTTTTCAATAACTTCTTGTTTCCTTATCCCTCGTCTCCTTGTCTCCTTGTCTTCCTATTATTTCCGATGCTGCAATTGCCGTCGCCAATAATTGAGCAGATCAGTCAGCGACGTGCGCAGGTCAATCTGTGGTTGCCAGCCGGTGGCCGTTTGTAGGCGTTGATTATTGCAGACACTGGTCGGCACATCGCTGGGACGCAGGCGCGTGGGGTCGATGACAACGGTGACGGCGGTGGTAGCAAGGCCGAGCAGCGTCTCCAAGAGAAAACGCACAGGATAACCGCGTCCACTGCCGACATTGTAGACGCCACCCGCTTCCCCCTGCTCGGCCAGCAGCCAGTAGGCGCGCACGACATCGCGTACATCCGTAAAGTCGCGTGCGGCCTCCAGATTACCGACCGCCACTGTCGGTTCCCGTAGCCCCGCTTCGATCTCGGCTACCTGGCGGGCAAAGGCGCTGGCGACAAAATCGTCGGCCTGGTTGGGGCCGATGTGATTGAAACTACGGGCGCGAATCGTGGGTAGCCGGTGGCTGTGCCAATATTGCAGCGCCATCATATCCTGTGCGATCTTGCTGACGCCGTAGGGGTTGTTGGGCCGGAACGGGGTCGTTTCCGCAATCGGCAAATCCTCAGCCTGGACCAGCCCATAGACCTCATTCGAGGTCACGATCAAGGTGCGGCAGGTCGGCGCCCAGCGTTGGAGCGCTTCCAGCAGATGCAACTGGCACTGAATATTCAACTCATAAGTGGTCCACGGTTGCCGCCAACTGCCGCCCACGTCGCTCCAGGCGGCTAGATGTAATGTCACATCCGGTTGAATCTGTTGGATTGTATCGCTTACCCATAGCGCATTGCGCAGATCGCCGCGATGCAGATGCAGGTGTGATAGCAGATGTTGAATGCGATGCTCATGGCGGTGGACAATGCCATGCAATTCAACCTGATGATTGCGCACCAGATATTCCGCCAAATGGCTACCGGCAAAGCCGGCAATACCCGTCAATAAAACACGCAAGATTGATCTACTCCTGCTGTGAAAAGATGAAAGTCTGTAGCCCAGAGTCATAATCACACGACTATACGACTTTGGACTCTGAACTCTGGACTCTGAACTACTCTGTTGCCTTCCCATAGAGCCGTGTGTAATGATACAATCCAGTGGTGATCGTCTGGACATAGATGCGCGGCTCGTTGATGCTCAAAAATTCGACAAAGAGCGTGTCGTCGGCGCCGGTGACTTTGCGCCAATACTCGGCATTCCCTGGCCCTGCATTATACCCCACCAACGCTGAAACCAAGTTGTCGTCAAGATAGCCGCGAGTCCAATTAAGATAATAGGCGCCAAACTTGAGATTGATGTAAGGGCGGTAGATCATCTCGTTGGTGTAATCGGGATGACCTAACCGTTCTGCTACCCAATGACCAGTGTCGGGGATGATCTGCGCCAACCCTTGGGCGGCGGCATAGGAACGTGCGCCTTCTTCAAAGAGGCTTTCCTGGCGAATCAGGCTGAAGTAGAGCAGCGGGTTTAACCCGTGCGCCAACGCTTCCTGGGTAATGAGAGCGCCAAAGGGGCGGGGATAGGCGCGCTGTTGTAAAAAGAGCGGTGCATTTTCCACCAGCCCGGCTGGACTAAATTGCAGC
This sequence comes from Caldilinea sp. CFX5, assembly GCA_021405325.1. The sequence continues at coordinate 242,717 of QWII01000046.1, forward strand.
AGCCGCTCCATTGCCAGCAAACTCAGACTGTAGGCGCCCATCTCTTCATAGGTCAGGCTCAGCGCGTAGAGCGCACGCGGATTGTCCTTGTTGCGCTGATAGACCCGATCCAGTGCGGCAACCCCCTCCCCGCGCTGATCGACAGCCAGAAGAAAACGGCCCATCCGCAAATCCTGATCCGCCGCCAGCGCTGCCGGCAAATCCCTTAGCGGCAACACCGGCGCTTTGAGCCAGCTTTGCAACCATTGCTCAGCAAAGGCCTGACTGCCGTCGTCGCCGGCCAGCGTGGTCGGGGGGCCGGCGATGGTGGGCATCGCGTTGAGAAAGTTGCCCGCCACCAACGGCAGCTCCCGTAAGGACTGGGCGGCCAAAATGCCGTAATAGATGTCAGGCGCCTTGTCTACGAGCGCTTGCCAAGCCGCACGCGCTTCACTTTTCTGGCCGTGCGCCTGATGGGCGCGCCCCAGCCAGTAGGCAACGGCCGGCCAGTTGTGGTCGGGATATTTCTCTTGCAGCCGTTGCAGCAACGTAATGGCCTGTGCATACGAACCCTGCTTGATGGCGCCCAAGCTGACGGCGTAGAGCGCCACAGGGGTGCGCGGGCTGTCCGGGAAGGTGTCAGCCAGGGCCAGAAAGTCGGCGGCCGCTTCCGCCTGGTTGTCATCGCGCAGGGCGCGCAGACCGCTCAACCAGAGCGCTTCCGGCGCCAACGGGTCGGCTGGATAATCACGGGCAAAGGTGCGGTAGGTGCGCCGGGCGCCGATGGCGTCGCCATTGCCCAGCAAGGCGGCAGCCTTATCAAGCCACGCTTGTCCAAAACAGGAACAGGAGCGATAGTTGGCAATCACCTGATCCAGGGTGGCAATGGCCGCATTGTAATCCTTAGCGGCCAATTGCGCCTGCCCAATGCCATGCCACGCTTGCCCAACGCGACTATCGGTGGGGCCGACCGCTTTGAGATAGGCTTGATAGGCGTTGATGGCCGGAATCAGGGCGCCGGCTTTGAGATCAATGTAGCCGCGCTGGTAGAGATCAAAATCGACATTGCGATTGACCAACTCCACCAGCGCCAAATAGGCGGCGCCGCTTTCGGGCGCTTCTTCGGTGGCCGCACGCCAGCGGGCGATGGCGCCAGGCGTATCGCCGGCGCCGGCTAAGGCTTTGCCGGCTTCATGTTGGATTGAGGCGCGATAGCCGCCATTTTTCGCTACAGCCAGAATTTCATCATAGACTTTGACCGCATCGGCATAGCGCCCGGCGCCGGAATAAGTCGTTGCCAGCGTTTCGAGCAGCCGGGCGCGCGCGACCGTATCGGTGGCTGCATCCGCGGCGCGACGATAGGCCGCGACTGCCCCCTCCCGGTCGCCGGCTGCGAGATAGGCGCTGGCAATGCGGGTTTGGACAACCTCTGTCGCCCACGGCGCGGCTTCTAAAAAGCGCCAGTAGGCGGCAATGGCTTGCGTGTAGGCGCCTGTGGCCGATAACGCTTCACCACGCAGAAATTCTGCTTTGGCGGCCAGATCGTCGATGGGCGCAGCCACGGCGCCGGCCGCAGCCACGGCGGGCGAGGGGGGCAGCAGGGCTAACGCTTCGTTATAAGCGCCTTCGGCCATGTGGACGCGCACTAGTTCATCACGCGCCGCCTGCTGTAATGTCGGGTCAAGGTTAGGAATGGCGAGCAGTTGTTGCAAGGCTGTACGTGCGTTCGCATAATCGCCAACCCGGTGCAGTTGCCGCCCCTTCGCCAGTTGCTCCGTCGGCAAAAGGGTGGCCGCTGGGGTTGGCGAGAGCGTTGGCGTGGGGGCAATGGCGGCGGTCGCGGTCGAACTGGCGGTCGGTACGATGGCGGCAGTCGGGGTAAAGGTGGGTTGTAAGACGGCTGACGCTTCGACCGGGGTGGCCGGCGCCGCCACAGCCTTGGCGTTGCTTTCCTCATCTCGATTGCGACAACCGCCGGCAAGTAATAGGAGACAGAGCATCAGGACAAGCAGACCACCCCAGCTTTTTCGTAGGGGCACGATAGAGCGTGCCCCTACGAAAAGGCTGACTCCGGACGGCTTTGGGGAGAAATTTATTGTTAGGTAATGCAACAGTACGTTGCATAGTACGTTGCACAGTACGTTGCACAGTACGTTGCACAGTACGTTGTTGTATCGTAGCTTGATCTTCTTCATAATCTGCTAATAGTACGCGAGGAACGGCGATCCAACAAAAAAGAGGCGCACGCGCGTGCGCCCCTCACCAGTATGATCATAACGTTGTTTGCTCGAACTTGGTTCCCTCCGCGGTTAGCGTAACGAAGGCAACCCTGCCGGGATGAATAACTCATCCCCCGGTTTCAAAATAAAGCCGGGTCGCATAATGTCAGGATTGATGATCTGTAACAGTTGCAGCGGCATTTCAAATTCGGTGGCGATCTTCATCCAGGAATCGCCGTCTTGTACCGTGTAGAAACGGCCGCGGTCGCCGATCTCGACATTAATCCCACCCGGCACCATCAACCGGTCGCCGACTAGGAGGACGCCGCCCTCACGAATGGCGTGAGGATTGGCGGCCTGCAACTCGGCCAGGGTCAGGCTATAGCGGCTGGCGAGGCGGGTCCAGTGGTCGCCGGGCTGGACTTCGTAGAATTGTAGTGTGTCACAGGGGCCAACGCTGACGGCCAGCCCATAGTGGCGCCCCCAACGCAACTTGCGCAGCCGCTCCAGTTCATTTTCCGGATAGAAGGTCACTTTGAAATGATTATCCGCCGTGCGTACCGCCGAAAGTGAGTTGATCAAGGGTAACGTTTCCCCGTCGGCGCTATCGGCGGTCTCGACATTGGCCGCATCGACCGAGGGGCGCCGGATGCCGGGTAAGCCGATGTGATTGGAGAGGCGCAAAGCATTGCGCACTTCGCCCTGGGGACTGCTGCAAAAGATCGGCCAATAACCGCCGTAGCGATTCGTTTGCACAGGAACAACCGGTTGTCGCTCAAAGCTATCCGCCAGGGGACCGCCGTCACCGGCCAGCTTCAGCCATTCGTTGCTAAAATATTCCTTGCCATCCGTACGACAGGTCAGCCGTAAAGGGCATTCGGGGAGCAGGGTGACATCCGGCGACGGTTGAAACTCCCAATCTTTGGCGGCGCTGGGCGCTTCAATGATCTGGGCGAGGACGGGATCGGCCATGACCGCTTCCATAAATTCATGCCAGATGGGCGCGGCGCCGGTGAGGCCGGTGACATCGCGCATAATGGTCCCATCAGCGTTGCCGGCCCAGACGCCAACCACCAGTTGGCGGGTAAAGCCAATCGTCCAGTTGTCGCGGAAATCGGTGGTGGTGCCGGTTTTGGCCGCGGCGGGACGGCTCAGTTTGAGCGGACTGTTGGCGCCAAACATGGGGGTGCGCGCCTTGTTGTCGCTGAGAATGTCCGTGGTCATAAAGGCGGCGGCGGGAGAGATGGCCGGCACCGGTTCGACCGGCGGCAAGGGCTTGATCAACTGGCTCTGGCTGTCGAGCACGGTCGAGACCACTTCGGGGGGGAGGTACTGACCGCCGTTGGCAAGCGTATGGTAGCCGGTGACCATGTCCACAAGCGAGACTTCGTTGCTGCCCAGCGCCAGCCCCAAGCCATACCAGGTGCCCCGTTGCAAGCTGTGCAAGCCCATCTGGTCGGCGTTCTCTAACATGCGGTCAATGCCGACTTCCGCCAAGAGGCGCACCATCGGTACATTATAACTGTTGGCCAGAGCGCTGCGCGCCGTCACCAAGCCGTGGAAGCGCAGGTCGTAGTTCATCGGGCGGTAATATTGGTTGGCGCCCAAATCATAGGTGACCGGCACATCCCAGACAAGCGAGGCCGGGCTGATCAAGTTATCGTTGAAGGCGGTGGCAAAGAGGATCGGCTTGATGGTGCTGCCCGGCTGGCGGGGACTCATTGCCATGTTGACCTGGCCGTCAATCGCTTCATCGTAGAAATCAGCGCTGCCGACAAAGGCCAACACCTCACTGGTGCCGGTGCGTAAAGCGACCAGCGCGGCATTGCCCAGATCATGTTTGCCTTTCAATTTGGCGATCTGCTCGCGAATGATCTTCTCGGCCAGTTCCTGCATCCGCAAATCAAGGGTCGTAAAGAGATTGAAACCGGAGCGCCGTGTGTAGCCTTCGCCCATGCGGGCATCAAGCGCAGTGATCACATATTGCACAAAGTGGGGCGCCAGCATCTTGGCCGGGCTGATGTCGGTGCGCAGTTTGACCGGCTGACGGTAAACCCAATCGGCTTCCATTTCGGTCAAACTCTCATGACGCACCATCAAATCGAGTACGACCCGTTGCCGCGCTTTGACAGCAGCAAAATCCCGGAAGGGATTGAGCGTACCAGGGGATTGGGGGATGCCGGCCAGCAAGGTCGCTTCCGGCAGATCCAGCTCGACAGCGGATTTGTTGAAGTAGGTCTGCGCCGCTGCTTCCGGACCGTAGGCCAAATTGCCATAGTTAAGAAGATTGAGATACATCTCCAGAATTTCGGCCTTGGTGTAGCTGTTGGTCAACTCCTGGGCCAGGCCCACTTCCAACAATTTACGATCCATCGTCGGGTCATAGCGATCTTCCGGCCCTAGAAAGAGATTGCGCGCCAGTTGCATAGTGATGGTGCTGGCGCCGGAGATAATGCGCCCCCCTTGTTGATTTTGCCAGGCGGCGGCGGCCATGCGCAGCGGGTCGATGCCGAAGTTGCTGTAAAAGCTGTCATCTTCGGTGGCAATGGTGGCGTCAATCAGATGGGGAGAGATGCGGCTCAGACCAACCCAGGTGCGGCGCCCCTCTTCAAAAAGTTCGGCCAGTTGAATGCCGTTGCGGTCGTAGAGATAGGTGGTCTGGAAGAGGCGGGGTAGGGGGCCGGGTTGATACTTTTGCAGATAGGTTTCCACCACCGCCGGCAGGCGTGACGCCGGGCGATCGCCAACCATGGTCTGGGCTTTACTGGAACAGCTATTGAGCAAGATCACCGACGCCAGTATATACAATAAGATGCAGCGATGGGTGCGAGGTTGCAGTTTCATAAGTGACAGATTATCCTATGGGCTATCAGTGCGTGTTACGGCTTATTTTACAACTGAACGAGGGGATGGTCAAAGAATTAGACTTAAAATCAATAACAATTGCCTGTAGTCACTGCACCAAACCTTGCATAATCAATGATTTTCACGCGTGATCACCAAAACTACGAAAGGAACTTACCCAATGGCAAAGCCACCAGCGATGAGCGAAGTAAATTATCAACTAATTAACGAAAAAGTTGAGCAGGCCGTTCAAATTCTGCAAGAACAAGAGGTTGATCTCTGGATGACCGTAGTACGTGAAACCTCAGCCGGCGGCGACCCTGTGCTGCCCTTTGTGTTGGGGCATGATGTCACCTGGCAGAGCGCTTTTATCATAACGCGGAGCGGTGAGCGTATTGCCATTATGGGCCATTACGACGCCGAAAATGCCCGCAAGAGTGGCGCTTACAGCGAAGTCATTGGCTATCACCAGGCTTTTAGCGAACCGCTACGGGCGACGCTCCAACGGCTGAACCCCCGGCAAATTGCCCTCAACTACTCGACCAATGACGCCCATGCCGATGGGCTGAGTTTCGGTCTTTACCGCTTATTGCAGGAATATTTGCAAGGAACCCCCTTTGCCGAACGTTTTATATCGGCAGAACGAGTGATCGGCGCCTTGCGCGGACGCAAAACGGAGGGCGAATTGGAACGCATTGCAGCCGCGATCCAATCAACGCTGGCTATTTTCGCACGCACCTTTGACTTTGTGCAAGTTGGCATGACGGAGCAAGCCGTTGGGCGCTTTATGCACCAATGTGTGAACGAATTAGGGCTGACGACCTCTTGGGAATGGGCCAACTGCCCTTCAGTCAACAGCGGCCCCCATAGCGTTATCGGCCACACCGGGCCGGGCACGATTGTGATCGAGCCGGGCCACCTGCTGCGCTTTGACTTTGGCGTGCGCCAGGATGAGTACTGTTCCGATCTACAGCGGCTGATCTACTTCTTGCGCCCCGGTGAAACCCAAGCGCCGGCGCCGGTGCAGCGCGCCTTTGACACCGTGCGCGCCGCCATTGAAGCCGCCAGAGCGATCATGAAACCAGGCGTGCTGGGCCATGAAGTGGACGCTGTGGCGCGGAAGATCATCACCGATGCCGGCTACCCCGAATTTCTGTACGCCACCGGTCATCAATTGGGCCGCGCCTGTCACGATGGCGGCGGCATTCTGGGGCCACGCTGGGAGCGCTATGGCGCAACGCCCTATCAACCGCTGGAAGCCGGTCAGGTCTACACCATTGAGCCGGGTGTCTTCTTGCAAGAGTATGGCATGATGCAATTAGAAGAAGATGTGCTAGTGACCGAGAGCGGCGCTATCTACCTGGGCGCACCACAGACAGCGTTGGTATTGAAGTAACCGCCTCCGCTGTAGTGTCTTAGCTTACAGGGGGTCTTTGCTCATCAACAAGGCAAAGGTATGCGGCAGTCGATCATGCTCAGTTGCGGGGATGTTACCAAATTCAGGCCAGAAGTGGGTGGGGTACTCTTCAAAGCGACGGAGGGTCAAGCCGGCGTCGAGGAGGGCGGTGATTGTTTGCGCCAATGTCCATTGATGTTCGACGGGCTGGGGGGTCGTGGTGTCACCGGGGCGGGCGCGGTGGACGACGGCGGCGGGAAAGGTGCGGTTGACCCGCGGGTCATTGGCAAAATAGTCGCCGCCATCGGTGCGCAGGCGGAAATCGCCGGCCTCCGGTTCCCAGACCCAATTGAGCGGGTGACCTTCCAGAACATAAAACCAGCCGCCGGGCTTGAGCAGTCGCGCCACGACCTGCGCCCAAGCGCCCAAATCCATCATCCAGGGCAACGCTCCTTTGCCGGTGTAGACCAGATCCGCCGTGCCATCCAGCTCATGCGGCGTGGCGAGGATGTCGGCATGAACCCAGCGGGCGGGCGCGGCCAGTTGTTCGCTTTTCTGTTGCGCCAGCGCCAACATTTCGGCGCTAATGTCTACCCCAATCACCTCACCCGCCCCCATCTGCCAGAGTGATAGCGCATCCAGCCCATGTGAACATTGGAGATGAATGACGCGGCGACAGGTGGGGACAATGGGTTGCAGCATCGCCACCTCGACAGGCAACAAATTGGTCTGCCCTGCCCGCAAGAAGGCCACATCCTCGGCGACATCGGCGGCATATTTGTGGCGAGCCGTGAGATCCCACGCTTGTTGGTTTTGTAGATAGTACGGGTTGGCCATGAACAATTATCTCCACTGTACGGTTAGGTGGTGTAAGCCACGCAGGATGGGAATGGTGCGCCATTTAAGTTGATCCGGCGGTGTAGTCAGGCGCAAGGTCGGATAGCGCTGGAGGAGGGTGTTGATGGCGATCTGCCCTTCACTGCGCGCCAGCGCCGAGCCAAGACAATAATGAATGCCCAAGCCAAAGCCCAGATGACGATTGTTTTCACGGGTGATGTCAAAGATGTCGGGGTTGGGAAAGTGGGCCGGGTCGCGATCGGCGCCGGCCAGCACCAGGCTGACGGCATCGCCGCGCCGGATGGTCTGGTCGCCCAGCGTCACCTCTTCGGTGGCAAAGCGCATGGTGGCGCGCTCGACTGGGCCATCGTAGCGGATCATCTCTTCAATGGCGGCGGGGAGGTAGCGCGGTTGGGCTTGCAGCAGCGCCCGTTGCGCAGGGTGTTGGAGCAGCGCCAACATGCCGTTGCCGATCAGATTGACGGTGGTCTCATGGCCGGCGACAATGAGCAGGATCATCATGCTAAAGAGTTCTTCTTCGCGCAAGGTGTCGCCATTTTCTTCGGCCTGTAAGAGACGAGAGATGAGATCGTTGCGCGGCTCCTGGCGGCGTTCGGCAAAGACCTGACGCATGTAGCGGGTAAAGTCGGCCATTACCTGACCGGCTTTGGCGAGCTTTTTGGCGCTCCGTTGCAAGTTGGCCGAAGGGGTGACAAAGGCGGTTGACCAGTTGCGAAAGCGCAACCGATCACGCGGCGGGATGCCCAGCAATTCGGCAATGACAATCATCGGCAGGGGAAAGGCAAAATCCTCAATCAGATCCATCGCCCCCTTGGCGTGAACCCGATCCAGCAGTTGATCGGCAATGGTCTGAATGCGCGTTTCCAGTTGGGTGACGACCTGGCCGGTAAACGCCTTGTTGACTAGGGCGCGCAGCCGTGTATGATCCGGCGGGTCGAGGTTGAGCATGTGGTTGCTCAAGAGGCGCAGCAATGGCGGCGGGGGCGCTTGTCGGTCGCGCTGCTCTGGTGCCAGGGCGTTGTTGACATCTTTGCAAAAGCGCTTGTGGTCGCGCAAGAGTGCCGCGACCTCATCGTAACCGGTGAGAAACCAGATCGCCGTCTGCCCATCCGCCGCCACCCGGCGGTAGATGGGACAGTCGGCGCGCATGGCGGCGTAAGTAGGATAAGGGTTGGCTTTGAAGGCAGGTCCGAAGAGATCGTATTTCATGGGAAGGTGATTCGTGTTGCGTGAACTGTGACTTGACATGTCTTCTGGTTGGTGCCAGTGGCGCGGCGAAGCGGTAGACACTGCACAGCACGAATCACGCAGCACGAATCACGCCGAGGTTGCTGGTAACTTAATCTCATTCAACGACTGTACGGCCAATCCTTGGATCATGATCGCTGACAGTAATTCGTGATCTTTGATGGCATTGAGTTGTTTGACAAAGTCGCTGGGCAGCTCACCAAATTTGTAGGTCAACTGAACAAGTAGTGACTTGCGCGTACCTTCCAGTAAGCCCTTATCCATCCCCTCTTTCATCAGCTTCTCAGCCCATGATAACTCTGCTGTTTGTAGTGCTTGCATAACTTCCTCCCGCGCGTCAGATACTTCAACCTTGGGCAAGTAGGTTTCCACAACGTTTATTAAAAACAGTTTATCATTATCTGTCAAGTTGCTTTTGACCACGGTTTGCAGTGCGTGTAACTTGACCTCAGCATTGCTCTGGTTGCCCGGTTTCATCAGGGCAGCTAAGGTGGCGGCAACGGGATCTTCCATTGCCAAGTAATCGGCGCTATCTAAATCGCGCAGCCCTACCTGACCATAGCGGAACTGGATCAATTTACGGCCAAAGAGTTCTTCCTTGTATAAACGCCATTTTAGCCCACCAACGCCCCGTTTGAGAATCAACGCCAGTGGCAGAACGCGCGTCTTACGTAGAATGCGTAACAAGGCGTAGTAGTCAAACATCCGTTGCGGTACTGGTTTGGGCTTATTGGCTTCCACTTCCAGATGAACAATGATCGTCTCCGGTTCGCCGTCTAGCGTTTTCACTTCGGCAACGACATCGGTAATGCGCAGAACTTGCCCCGGCAAGGTAATGACTAGCTCCTGGCGCAAAAAGTTGATGGCACTAAAGTCTAGTCGCGCCGCCTCGGCGGGGAAGAAGATCCGCATAAAATCCGCTAGGAACCGTTCCAGAAATTCTTTGAAGATGCGCTCATGAAGCGTGACCGGTTTCTCCTCTACCTCTGGTGCTGGATTTTCGACTGGCAAAGGTTCAGTGATTACAGGTTCACTCATGACATGATCCTTAAGCAGAGTTGTTGAGGTAATTCATTTCCGGTCGTAGATCCCATCGGTGTTGATCCGGCGGATTGGTCTGGCGCGCCCAGGCGCGCAGGACAGCATTGTCGCCCCGTTTGGCGGCCATCTTGGCGGCGATCACTTCCGGGTTCCAGTCGGCCAGCAGGCGCGCCAGGAGTTCATTACGCACCGGTTGCCAAGCGGGATCTTGCGCCCGATCCACCACTTCGCTGGGGTCTTCGGCCAGGTTGAAGAGTTGCGGTTCCAAGCCATGATAGTAGATCAATTTCCACTCACCCTGGCGGATCATGCGTTGATAGGTCTTGCCGGTGTCGATCTTGAAGGGGACATACTCATCGGCGCAATACTCAGCGAAGGCGACATCGTCCCAATCAGGCGTGGCGCGCACATCCGAGATCAGCCCCAGGAAACTGCGTCCCGACGAGTTGGGCAGCGGCGGCGCACCCAAGGCGTCGAGCATGGTGGCGTTGACATCCAGCGCGCTCACGACCCGCTCACTGCGTTGACCGCCGGGGATGACGCCGGGCCAGGCAACAATCAGTGGCACTTTAACCGACTCTTCGTAGAAAACATGTTTCCACCAGAGACCATGCTCTCCCTGCATATCGCCATGATCGGAGGTGTAGACAATCAGTGTGTTGTCGGCCAGACCATTCGTTGCTAACGCCTGCAAAATCTCCCCGACCATGATGTCCACCCGCTGCACCAGCCCCCAATAGGCGGCGCGGGAACGCAAGATTTCGGCATCGCTCGCCTCGACAATGCCGGTGTGTTCCCGCCAAGCACGTAGAAAGGGGTGCTTGACTTGGTCAAAGGCCGCCGGTTTCTTGGGCATGGTCATCTGGTCGGCATAAGCAGCGTAGTCCTCCTCACGGGCGACATAGGGCGGGTGGGGCAACATAAAGCCGACGGTGAGGCTAAAGGGGTCGAGCTTGCCGTCGCTCTTCTTTTTGACGCCGAGACGATTGAGATAATCGACCGTCGCCGCCGTCACATATTCATCATGCACCTGATAGGCTGACTGCCCTGGGCCGGACTTAACCAGACTGACCCGTTCCGGCCCGGCGGTGCCATCCAGCACCCCCCGATCCGGCCCGCGCCCGCCGATGTGATTGCCGCTGTGATCGCCCACCAATCGCTCGCTATAGCCACGCAATTGATCCGGGCCGACCGAGTGCATCCGGCCAATCAGAACGGGATGATAACCGGCGGCCCCCATTGCATGGGCCAACGTCGGGATGCCGGAGTCGAGGATATGGCTGTTGGTCCAGACTTCGTTCTGATAAGGGTGACGACCGGTGAGCATCGACATACGCGACGGGACACAAATCGGTGAATTGCAATAGGTGTTGGTAAAGACGACGCCATTGGCCGCCAGTCGATCCAGGTTGGGCGTCTGCACCAGCGGGTCGCCATAGCAACCGGTGACGTAGGGGTTGTGTTGGTCGGTATGAATGTAGAGCAAATTCGGGCGTTGTTGGGTTGTCATGGTTTACCATCCGTATTTGAGCCAGTAATAGGCAAGTTTGGTATATTCGTCAAAGAGCATCTTGGGGTGGTTCTCGTCGAGCCACCAGTTGTCCAGGTTAAAGCGGTAGGCTTCCGGATAATAGCTTTGGGGCGTCGGGGCCAACAAAAATACAAAACGACGACGGCGAAAAAACGAGCGCACGATGGCAACTTCTCACTTGGGTTGGTTTGGGTTAGCGGTAGACATAGGCTGTTACCGATTGGTTGACACCTTAACATAGGGCAGAGGCTTTGTCAACGTAATCATAAATCCACTGCAAAGACGGTCAGGCGTATAAGCTGTCTGACCGTCTTTTTTCTACGCAATCCCTACCGCGCACCACTGCTTATGCCACAGCAAGCGCTCGTACAGTGTGCAAAGCGTTAACAACCACAAAACGATAAGAAATCGTCAACTATCATCGGCGCGAAATCTGATAAAGTGTAGGCATCTTTATCAACCTGCCCAACTCACTCAACTAACTTACAGGATGACCTATGCGCCTACGCACACTTTTCTTTAGCATCGCCTTCTTCCTGCTGGCAGGGCTGACCTGGCCGCAATTGCATCTCTCTGCCCAAACTTCACAAAATTCCGGCGACACGATCCCGCCGGGTGGCACCATTGCCGGATCGGCATCTCTCTATTTGCCGTTGGTCGCCCAAGCCGGCCCCACACCAGTACCAACACCTGCCGCCACCTTTACGGCACTGCCCGTGCAAGGCCCGCCAATCGACCGCCCACCGGCGACTCATCCCGATCTGAATCTTGCTATTCGATCTTATGTAACGACGACCGCCGCGCTGACCTTAGTGGATGTGGATGGCAGCGCCGACCCTGATGCACCCCAGTTGGCCGGCCTTTTTAGCCCACCCCGTTTGCCGGGATTTACAGCGGTTCATCAAGTCTATGACTGGAACTGGGCTTGTAGTGCCGATGGTTGTCGTGGCGAGCCGATTGGCTTGCCCCCAGTGACGTTGCTGACCATGGCCGTGACGCCGGGCGAACCACTTTTCCCGCCGACGCGCAAACAGCAGATTCACACCGGCGGCTATAAGGCATTGGTGCTTTATGCCGAAGAGACCCGCATCACCTTAACCTATACGCGTGAGGATACACCGGCACGCGGCTATCTTGTCCATCTTGAGGATATACAGGTGGATCCGGCGCTGCTTGCCCTCTATCGCGCCAAAGACGCCGCCGGTCGCCGCGAGTTGCCCGCTTTGCGTAACAATGAACGCTTTGCCAATGCCCGTGGCAGCACCCTCAAGGTTGCCATCCGTGACACCGGCTCCTTTATGGACCCGCGGGTGCGCAAGAATTGGTGGGTAGGCTATTAAACTTTGGATTTTAGCTTTTGGCTTTTGGATTGGCAGGTGCGGCGAGCAGGCGCAATCGAAAATCCAAAAGCCAAAAGCTAAAATTACTGACCGGCCACGCCCAACTCCGGCGCGATAGTTTGCATGGCGCTGAGGACGCGCTCGACATGTTCATCAAAGGGGATGCCGAGCGCTTCGATGAAGTGCATGTTTTCCTGGCGGTCGATGGCGGCGGTGAAGGCTTTGTCCTTCCACTTCTTCTTGACCGACTTGAGTTCGACATTGCGCAGGTCACGATCCGGGCGGACATAGGCGCAGGCGAGCAGAAGGCCGGTCAACTCATCGCAGGCCAAGAGCGCTTTGTCGAGCAACGATTCACAGGGGACGCCCAAAAAGGTGGCGTGCGCCTCGACAGCGTGAATCAATTCTGCCGGATAGCCGCGTTCGCGAAACAAGCGCAATTCAGTGCGCGGATGACCGTTTTCGGTATCATCCATATTAGGAAAGCGTTCGTAGTCGAGATCATGGAGGAGGCCGGTAAGGCCCCATAGCTCTTCATCTTCGCCATAGTGACGGGCATAGGCGCGCAACGCCGCTTCGACGGCTATCATGTGGCGGCGCAAGCTTTCCGCTTCCACCCACTCATAGAGCAGCGCATAGGCTTCTTCACGGGTTGGTAACGACATGGGTTTGTCTTTCTATAATCACTAATCTTGAGCGCAGCTTCGCTTACCCGCGCCCGACAAAGGGCATCTTGGTTGCCATCACTGTGATAAATTGCACGTTGGCGTCGAGCGGCAGGCTGTCCATATAGACTAGCGCCTGGGCGACATGTTCGACATTCATGCGCGGTTCAACCATTGTGCTGCCATTGGCTTGCGGCATGGGCGCCGTCATCCGTTCCGTCATCGGCGTGACCGCGTTGCCAATGTCAATCTGGCCACAGGCGATGTTATATTTGCGCCCATCCAGCGAGGTGGATTTGGTGAGGCCGGTGATGGCGTGCTTGGTGGCCGTGTAGGGCGCCGAGTTGGGCCGCGGGGCATGGGCAGAAATTGAGCCGTTGTTGATAATGCGACCTCCTTGCGGCGTCTGGTTTTTCATGATCTTGATCGCTTCCTGGGTGCAAAGGAACGAGCCGGTCAGGTTAACGCTCACCACCGCCTGCCACTGTTCAAAGCTCAGATCCTCCAGCGGGATGCCGGGTGCGCCCATGCCGGCGTTGTTGAACAACAGGTCGAGCCGGCCAAAGCGTTCCAGCGTCTGGGCAAAGAGCGCTTTGACTTGGTCGGGGTTGCCCACATCAGTCGGCACGGCCAGGGTGCGGGCGCCGGCTTCGCCGGCTTCGGCAATGACTTCCTGCAATGGTTCCGGTCGCCGGCCGGCCAGGACGACGGAATAACCTTCGCGTAACAGCGCTAACGCACAAGCTTTCCCGATGCCCGTCCCGGCGCCGGTGATGAGGGCGACTTTACCTTGTCCACTCATGTGATCTTTCTCCTTCTGTTGATTGCTCTTGAGCCGACAGCGCACACCTTCGGTACGCGCTTTTCTGTAATGCGCACCAGGCCCAAATGAGCGATCCTGATTGGCAATGATTGTTTGTTGATGGCCGACCGCATGGCAATGATGGTCGGCGCAGGGAGTTCGTGTTACGACTTGTACACCATCATACTATTATTCTTGGCGTAGAAAGTCAAGGTTGGCTTGCAGGGTTGCCCTGTAGTCACTGCCAAAGCCATCCATATCGAAGATCAGCCCCCACATCCTTTGCGGCGTGACTACAGGCGACAAACGCTTCAGGTCATCCGGCAGAGCTGTTTTCAGGGCGGTAAGAATGCGTTCCCAGTCAAAATCGATGAGATGTAGTCGCTCATGGGATGGCGGTACATTCACGGCGGCGCCCCCCAACCCTTGGAGAATCAGGTCACTCAGAAAGGTCAGAATAGTGATAATGCTCGTGCGTGTCTCCGGTAAATCAGCGGCTGTAATCATGGACGATAGGTGTTGATGTAGTTGCCTGCCATGAGCGCCCAACGCTTGTAGACTGCGCCCCATCCACTTATGGTAAGGACAGTAGCGCCGTTGGTAGAGATGAAAGACTTTGATCGCAAAATAGAGAAAAAATGCCCGATATAGTTCCGTAGCGATCGCATCGCCACGTTGAATGGTGCGCTCAATGGCGCCAACCTCAGAGAGGCGGGTAAAGCCCTGGTAGAGGAGAAAATAACGTACATCATCGGGGTAAAAGTGCAGCAAGGCGCGTCTTTGCTGGAGTCGTCCTTGGGGATCAAAGAAGATCCTGCCGCTGGTCAACTCTAACAATTTCTGTTCATCGAGCTTGAGCCAATCGTGGGCCGTGCGCGGCCAATGGTCAATGGTCAAGTAGTTGAGGAAGAAGAGATCAAGTGGCGCCACTTCGATAAAGGAAAGCCACTGATCGTGTTGTAGGGTAAAGCCCAGATAGTGGGCCGGCGACGCTGTCAGGAGGGTTTGCCGCATTGTGTCAATCATTGGTTCAATGGACGGCTCGGTGACAAAAAGCTGTACGTGCGGACTGAAATTGTGATCCTGCGAGATGGCGTCATCAAAGCCCAAGACTTCCGAACCACTCCCAATCAAACCAGCCGCTAGAAACGGCAGCAATGGTTGAAAGTGCGCCTGGAGAATGGGATCGATCACTTTGTGAAAAAAGCGCTCTGACAGTTCTAGCCCACGCATTGCTCTCCTCTTTGGGTAAGGGTCTTTTTAGTTGCAAAGTTTCAAATCTATTTTGCGCTTGGCATCCAGTCCTGTTGGCTTGTGGAGCCGCTCACCGCAATCGTGCGCGTTTATCACCCCGGTCAACCGCCTAAAACTTTTTCAGCCGGGGATGTCGTTGATGACGTTGCCGGTGTAAAAATACCACTAGCTGAAATCGTTCTGTGAATTGCTATAGCAGCGGTCGTCCGCCATCGACAGGGATGATGCAGCCGGTGGAAAAGGCCAGCGTAGTCGCCACCGCCAGCACTGCTTCCGCCACATCTTCCGGCTGCGCAATGCGACCCAGCGGCGTCTTGTTGATCTGCTCCTGAATATAGGCCGGCTCCATGCGGCTGGCGTATTCACCCCACACCCACCCCGGCGAGACCGATACCACCCGAATCTTGGGCGCCAGCGCACGAGCCAGCGACCGCGTCATCGAATCCATTGCCGCTTTGGAAGCGCAATAGGCCACGTTGCTGCCGATACCGGTGACTGCCGCCACGGAAGAAATGTTGACAACTGTTCCTCCGTCGCCGGCCATGAGCAACTCTTTGCAGGCGCGCACACACGCAAAAGCGCCCCGGAAGTTTGTTTGCAAAATCCGGTCAATCCACTCGTCCTCTAAGCCATCCAGGTCAGCGTGGGGGACAGGGCGGGTGATGCCGGCGTTGTTGACCAGCAGGTCGAGCGTGCCACACCGTTCACGCACCTGGGCAGCCATCTGGCGTAGGGCGGCGCTGTCGGTCACAGAGGCTTGCAGCGCCAGATGATTTTCCCCTGGCAACGAAGCCGTGACAGCTTCCGCCTTCTGGGCATTGTTATTATAGTTGACGATCACCTGGGCGCCGGCTGCCGCCAAGCGACGACAGATGGCCGAGCCAATCCCGCCGCCACCGCCGGTGACGAGAGCGACTTTGCCTGTAAGTGGTTGTAGATTCATCCTATTCCTGTTCTGTTCTCGGTACTGAGAAAGTTAACACAGATAGGGAAGAACACAGATATCGAAAGTAAACAGTGTTCCCCCTTATCTGTGTTAACTTTCGGCTGAACTCATGTCGAAGCCTGACATTGGGGACTGCGGTTCAAACAATGTATTCGTTAGATACTGCTGCTGTCCAGCAATTGTAACGCTTCTTCACCCATTGTCAACAGATGAGTTGCCCGCGCCGCGGCTTGGGGATAACCGCCGGGACTCAACAGCCGGGGCGGTTCGGCATCGGGCGGGAGGGCGGCGGCGCGACGGGCCACACTGGGCATTCTGGTAGCCGGATCGGCGACGCCCGCTTTGAGGGCCGCCAGGGCAGTAAAACCAAAGCGCGCTAATCGTTCGTCACCTTGCCAGCCGGCCTCACGGAGACCGGCGACATACCCGGCAAAAATCAGTTCATCCAGTTTGGCAATGCGCATCAGTGGCACGGCGACAAAACTTAAGGTTGCGGCAAAGAGCGGTACCAATTCCTCCCCCAACACCCCTAGCCCGATAGTCGCCCAATCTAACACCACCGTTTGCTCCCGTCCATCGGCGCGCTGCCGGGCCATCAAATTACGGCGAAAGGCATCGCGGTGGCAGAGTGTCTGCGGCAACCGATCCAGCCCAGCAAGAAGACGCTCCCGTTCGGCCCACAATTGCTGGATGCGCTCCACGCGATCTCCGGCCAGTAATTCGGCAAAGAGGGGATGATGACGGAAGTGCGGCAGTTCGTGAATGCCTGGTTCGGCTAACGATAGCCAATGGCGTATGTCCGCACCACACCACCAATCCCCTAGCGGCAACGGTCGGCCAACCAAATAAGCGCCGTTAAATTGCCCGAAATGGCGCGCCGCCAAGCCGTACCGTTCCAGGGGCCATTCATCATCTGCGGTAACGCTCATATCTTCCAGCCAAAGCCACAACTCTTCCCCTGGCTGCGCTGTGATGGCAAAACAGCGGGGCGCAACCAGATCCGCCGGCAGATCGGCCAGCACGCCGGATTGATAGACCAGCGCTTCCCGCTGCCAGTAATCCCAAGCGGTCGGTTGGGCACTGCCCGTGCTGGGATTGATGACTTTACAAATGAGCGACCAGGCTTGGACACCGTATGCAGTCTGCGCCTTTCCCTGCCAGCGCTGAACCGTTGACCCGC
Organism: Caldilinea sp. CFX5; assembly: GCA_021405325.1. The sequence continues at coordinate 260,020 of QWII01000046.1, forward strand.
TAAAGCCGCCATCCAACGCTTGCCCCGACCAGTCGATGAGCGTGGCTGTCTCATCCGCCAACAAGCGTTGTACAATCGGCTGAAGGATTGACGCGTTTACGGTTATTAGACTTTGCCCAACTTCACTTGTCACCCTGTCACCTCCGTCACCTTGTCACCCTGTCATCTTACCACCAGTGCTAGTGTAAATGTTGGAGATAGGCTTTGATCAAGTTGGCCTCAATGGTCGTGTGCAGTGGCGTCTGCTTGGTTGCCTGTAATACTTGTTTGGCGCAACGGCTGCAGAGCGTATAGCCGATCAAAATGCCCCGTTCGCGGTAGATGAAGGCATTGAGCGACATGGCATCCTGGCCCTTGTGTTTCATCCCATCAACGACGCGCCCACAGCCGGGACAGGGGTCCAGTTCATACATCCAGTAGCCTTTGATGAGTGGCCCCCACTGGGCCTGTACCTGGGCAAAGATATCGGCTAACGTGGGATTTGTCCCTTTCGCTTTCATAATTTGCGTCTCCTTCTTGTACGGTTGTCTATACTCATAAAAAATTACTATTTCGTAAGTTTAGCTGTAGATATAACCAAAATACAAACTTGAAAAGGTAAGGAACGCAAATGTGCCATTTTATTGCATCAGCAAAGGACGCGCCTTCCCGGTTCGGCGACAGGGTAGCGACTTCCTGGTAATTCGCTACCGTACACTCGTCGCCATAGCGGAATCGCGTCGTCGCCACAGAACGTCCGTGTGTCCTACTGGAAATTTTCCATCCACGCCGCCTGCGACTTGTTGGTCATAAACCACAATGTGATCGGTTTTGTACATGGGGTTAGCTTCCTGAAAGAATGCTTCGTACTGCTGGTTTGCTTAAGCTGTAGGAAAACGCATACCTTCGTGCAACTTTTTGCCCAAAATTGCCAGGATTGGAGCAAAGTGGCGTACATTGGTGGTGTATAGCGGCACATCCGCCGGCAACTCAAGCGCGATGACCAGATCGCCCAAGTGCCAGGTGCAATTGCGCCCACGGGCTAAAATAGGATTTTCGATAATCTGCCGTGCCAGTTGTCCCATGCGTAATAAAGACGGATCGCTTTCGTGCGCCAATCCGTTTGCCAGTGCCGCCAGTTGGGGTTGCCATGTTCCCATCTGTTCCGCCAGATCACATTCGCGTACATAGCGCGTACATTGGCTGCGTAGGCGAAAACGCAAAGCGTTGCCATCGGCTAAAGATGTTATCATTGGTCGTTCACGCGCTAACCCACATTGTGTCGTGTCAAGCACCTCATCAATCCCAAAGAGAAAATGGTCGATCAAGGTAAATTTTATGTACCGGGCAAGCCGGTCGCGCACTTGGAGGCGCATTTCGGGAGCAAATGAAGTGGACAGGGTTGTGCGCTCCCCGCGTAAAATTGTGCCCAAAAGCAGCATCATGCGGCTGGCTTCGCGTTTGTTCGGATGTTGCCCCAAATTGGTGATTACCTCATCGAAATGCGCATATTGTTCAATCAAGTGGTAGAGTTGGATAGCATCTTTGACCAGGGTTCGTAAAAATTCACCAAGCACGTAAGTTGAAGTCAGCAAACGGTAGTTGGTCAATGTTTCCTGTAACTGAATTCGCCTTGCAATGGGACCGACAATACGGCCGATTTGGATCGTTGTGTCGAGAAAGAGCGGTGGTTTGCTCATGCCGGTTCCTCGATCAGGGTAAGGTATTGGGCGACCTCGGCATCGGTCATTGGAAAAATCGAACTTAACCCGACTTGGAGTAAAGTTCGATCCACCTTAGCAACTACCTCGTCGGTTAAATCATCCTGGTGTAACAACGGGATTGCGGCAAGAATGCGCTCTAGTTGCGCTTCCGTCAACTGCCCCTTGTGTTCCAGCAAAATGAGTAAGACATCGGTTAAGAGCGAAGCTAAATCGCGGCGCGGCGTATCTAAGAGCCGGGTAATGCTCCAAGCTTCACGCGCTAACCGTAGCAAGTCTTGCGTCCCATACTCCAAGTCAAAACTATCGGGCCGATAAGCTTCCAGCAGACCGCCGGCCAGTTGTTCCATCGTCGTCACGCAATGGGCCAGACGATAGCGCGCCCCTTCCACTTGCGCCTGTTGTTGCGCTTGATAGGTTTCCCAGCGCATCAAGACGGCTTTGGGCTGGTTGTGGCTGGTGACGACAACCGGTTCGTCTTGTTCAGCTACCCGCCGGACAAGGGCCGGAAAGTTATCGCGTGCTTCTGTCACGCTCATGGTTTGTGGCATCGTGACCTCGCTACCTGTTTATAGAAGAACTGATTCTGCCCATTTTTCTGGACAGAATCAGTATAGCAGCGACAGTGGGCATTGTCAAGGGAGCAAAATTTGCCCCAAAATTGGCCCTGTTTATATGTCAGCCTCCGGTAACAGTGGCGAGACGGAAACTGCTCAAGCAAGGTGCTTTTGAAACCACTGAATACACTTGGCCCAACTTGGCGCCGGGAAGGCGTGGGCGACACCCGGATGCAAGATTGCCTCCAAGCGGTCGGGGCGGGCGGCGTAATGGGTCCGGTTGAGCGCTGCAATAAAACGTTGCGCGCCATCGGGCGGCACCTGTTGATCAGCGGCGCCGCATTGAAAGCTGATCGCCGGGCAGTGACGATAGTCCGCCAGGTGGGTGAGCGGGTTGCGCCGGTCATAGCACGCCTGTGCGACGGCATCCGGTTCACCGGGCGGTTCAAAAGAGCCTGGTCGCAGCCAGTCCGGTGTGGCAATGGCGGCGGCCACCACCCGAATGCGCGGGTCAACCGCCGTGGCCGCGACAGCGATGTCACCACCCATCGAAATGCCACCCATGCCGACCGTCTCCGCAACGCCTAAATGGGCGATGGCCCAGTCGATCACCGTGGGTGTCTCTTCAGCGGTTTGGGCCAGAATCGGCCAGAAGTAGCGGCGGATATTGCCTCGCACCCGCGCGCGCAGTTGCTCCTGGGTCTCGATCCGCCGTTCGCCATGTTGCACCGGATCAAAGCTGAGCGCGACAAAACCGGCCGCCGCCAAATCGGACAGATAGGGTTCCATCGCCTCTTTTGTCCCGCTAAAGCCAGGCAACCAGATCACAAGCCTTTTCGTTGTAGGCTGCTCCGGTTCGAGCCAGACCAACGGAATACCGCCAACGGTCGCTTGGTTAAGCACAGATCACCCCCCTTCTTACCAGTTAGGTACTCCGCCCAATAACATTTTTCGTTCGGCGTTGCCTGCTTCGCGCAGTTTGGTCACCCGCGGGCCATCAAAAGGTTCGCGCGACTTCATCCAGGCATTTTGATAGCACATCAGACAGACGCGACGGTTCTGCGTCGAATGGTTGGCCACGCCCCGGTGATAGAGCCAGCCGTTAAACATCACAGCTTGCCCAGGCTTGGCCAGCAGATAGACCTGATCCGGAAACTCAGGATGACCTTTGGGCGGCTTAAAGGGGGCGCGCTGGCTACCCGGTACAACGGCAATGGGGCCATTTTGCATGGTTAGCTCATCGAGATAGTAGCCGCAGTTGATCTGACCCGGAATGCTGCCAAAGGGGGTGCCGTCCGGGTCAACCGGCCAGGGACCGTCGCGATGCCAATCCTGATCGGGCGCGCCGGGGGTGGTGACGCGAGCGGTGGCGCTGTGCAATTGAACGCAGTTGCCCAGAAGAGCCTTCATGCGGCTCAAGACCGGCGGATGGTCGAGCAGAAAGGCAAAACGGTCATCCTCTTCCAGCAGTTGGTGGGTAAACTGGCTCTGTTTGCGGGCAAAGGTTTCATCCAGTGCGGTGCGCAAGCTTTCCACCTGTGCCGACGTCAAGGCATCTTCGATCACCAGATAGCCCCATTTGAGAAAGAAGGCAACTTCCTGTTCCAGGGCCGGTGTGAGCATTGGGTTGAGCCGTTGGGGAATGATTGATGAGTCATAGCGCATAATGATTGCTCCGTTAATAGATAGATCGTAGAATCCCTTGCTGACAACTGCAATACGTGCGACGATGGCCAGGCCGGTTGACCTTGTAAGAAGCGCCTGAGCGCATAAACTTGCACCGCGGTGTGCGCAACCGATCACTCTTCCGGCAAGCCAAAGAAGCGGAAGAGCCGCGCCAGGTGATTGAAGGTAGGCAGGTCGTTATACAGAACGCCTTCGGTTTGCAGCAACTTGCGCGCCGCGCGGGTAAAACCGCTTTTGGAAAAATACCAGCGCACCACGGTTGTTGCGGGTCGCTGTTGCAAAACCGTTGTGCATTGTTGCAAAAAGTCCGCCACTGCTTTCTCGCCAACGGCACTTTTCAAATATTTCACCTGGACTAACCAGAGCGTAGGCGGGGTATCGCTGGCGGCGGCTGTTTCGCCCAGGATGTCAATTTCGACGGATGCGCCGTCTTTGACAATGCCGCCACGGCGCTCCAATTTGCTGAATTTAGGTAGGGCAATTGGGCCGGGTTGGTTGAAGTAGGTGGCGCCCTCCACGGTGCGACCATCAAAGCGTTGCATCACGCCATGCAGGTAGACCTCGCCCACCTCACCGACAAAATGGTTGAGACGCCCTTGCAGTTGACGATACTCGGCCTGCCAATCCTTGAGCGCTTCGGCGGGGGTTAGCTTTTCAATCTCAATGTAATGATGATATTCGATATAGCGCCGCAACATTGGGTCACTTGGGCCATTGTAGCGCGATAAGGTGACGGGCGAAATCACATCGATCTGATGCAGCTTTTTCAGCGATGCCTGCACATTTTCCAGACTTTCGCCCAGTTCCGCAGCGATCTGCTCGGTGTCGATCAACCGGTCGGGGTATTTGGTGACCCAGAACATCACTTTTCGGGTCAGCAACCCGCTGTTCAAGAGGTGGCTATACTTCTCGAACTCCTCGTAGTTGTGTTGGCGCAACTTACCATTGACATCACTGATTTCAAAGGCCACCACTTCGTCCAGGGCGGCCAGGTCGGGGTAGCGTTCACGGGCCGGGGAGGCGCTATCCATCAACGCTTCAATCGAGTAGGGATAACCGCCGGTCACCTGCCAGATCGCTTCGGCCAGTTCTTCGTTGACGGTGACGCCATACCGTTTGCCTAACCGAAAGACCAGATCGTAGGCATGTTCATGGGGCAACGGCTCAATAAAATGGTAGGAAAAGCGCCCGGAGAGTGCGCCGCCCAGTGCCTGATGCACCAGCGTCGAAACTGCCGAACCGGAGACCAAGATGGGCGCCCAGTTGGTCTCCACGGCATTTTGAAAGAGGGAGGTGACGCTCCAGCGTAGGTTACGCTCCTCATTCTGTGCAGTCGCCAGGATTTGAAATTCGTCGATGATCACAACCGTTGGCATATTGTGCGCACTGGCTTCAGTGCGTGGTGCATTGACAATCCACTGTGCTAAATCGGTCACGGAGAATTGCGGGCGAGCAAGCGTACGATCATAGCGTTCAAGCAGTTTAAGCGCAAGCTCATCCTGTGTTTGTTCGATGAAGGGGCGCAGATCGTCTAATCCGCGCTCATCTTTGACAAAATCTGGTTGTCGATAACGAAACGCTAAATAGCTGCGTAAGTAACCGGCGAGATACTCGTTTGCAAATTCACCCCAAAAGATTTGTGGCTCCGGCCGTTTCAAATATCGGGCAAACGACACAAAGATCGGCACAACCCGATCTTGTTCATGAAAAAGCCGGTTGTAAAGCTTGATCAAAATCGCGGTTTTACCGGTACGTCGCCGCCCAATCAGCGCATGGCTGTTGTTTGGGACGTATAGCGGCACGCGCATGGCCCATTGCCAAAAGCCATTCAGCTCTTTATCGCGATCGACAAAAAGCTCACCGAGTTCATCTTCCAGTGGGTTCATGTCCTGTTGCATGACGTTGCTCCGTATGATCAAACTTTAGCGATACGGCTATTATACTAGAGCCAAAGTGCAAGCACGAACTTTTCATCCTCACCGAAACCTGACCCCTTGCCGCGTCAACTCGGCCTGTACAGCCGGCACCTTGACCGCCGCGGTCGTCACTCCTTGTTTGACGGAAACCGCCGCCGCCACCCCCGCCCCCTGTCCTGTCACCGTACAACACATCATGTTGCGCACCGAGGCATGGGAAATCTTGTCCCCAGCAATGGCGCGCCCGGCGACCAACAAATTGTCAACCCCTTGCGGCACGAGCGCGCCATAGGGCAGGTGAAAATAGCGTCCGGTGGTGGGCAAAATCAACAACCCATACCCATCAATAAACTCTGGGAAGATGCCGATAGCGTCATCAAAGCGGGCCTGGTGGCGGACATCCTGCTCGCTTAGGTTATAGCGACCGATGATCTTGCGCGTGTCACGGATGCCGAGCGTCATGCCAAAGTTGCGTAGCCCAGCCTTTTCAAAACCGGGGGCAAAGTGTTGCAACGCTCTGATCGCCAGCATGGCCTGTCGCCGTCCCTCGATCTCGCCACGGGTCAGATCCCAGAGATCGGTGCCGTCGTAGCCGCCCATGTGAACCATGTTGAGATAGGTGGCGTCACCGGCGTCGCTAATGCCGCTCCAGGTGCCGCCAATGCTCTTGAGACCGGGCGGGATGAGGCCGGTTTGACGCGCCTGTTCAAAGGGTTCGTCGAGATAGGGGCTGAAGAGGTCGTCTTCCTTGCCGTCGGTCTGGATCGCCCACTCCTTGCCCCAATCCATATAGCGCATGGGGTTTTCCCGCACATAGTCCAGAAAGCGCGCCTTGTTGACGCCGGAGCAGGAGAACATCACCGTCACCGCCATCATCTCTTCTTTGGGCGTCTTGCGCACCGGCGCGCCGACCAACGTGGCAATGTCGGCGTCACCGGTGGCGTCCACAATGCGTTTGGCCAGAATCGCATGACGACCGGACTTGCTCTGGATCACCAGCCCGGTCACGGCGTTGCCATCGCGCAGTACATCGACCGCCGTGGCGTGGAGCAGCGGCTTGACCCCCGCCTCCTGCACCCAGTTGTCCGCTAGCACTTTGAAGAGTTCGGCTTGGATGCCCTGGCTGATCGATTGTGGCTCGTCATAACTGGCCTGATGCGCTTTGGCACGCTGCTCAAATTCAATGCCGATGCCCTCGACATCAACCGTTTCGGGGCGGCGATACCAGCCAATGCCCTCGACGCCGACATGGGTCAAGTTGCCGCCAAAACAGCCGTACCGCTCGATCAACATCGTTTCGACGCCGGCACGCGCAGAACTAATGGCCGCCGAAAGACCACCCGGTCCACTGCCGACGACCAGCACATCGGTCTCGGCGATCACCGGAATGGTCTGCGCGGGAAGCGAGACACTTTTCATAGATTCCTTCACCTGTTTTATTTGGTTATCGTGATAATGACCAAGCCTTGCTGTTTTGCCAGGTCACGGACTGGTCAAAGCGGGCTGGATCGTTCTATGGTTTTAAAGGGTTTTCTCCAATCGTAACTGGGCATGGGCGTCGGCGCTATGAACGCGATCCCCGCGCAAGTCATCGATTTTAGTAAAGCCCTGTTTGATCCAAAAACGTAGCGCCGGCCAGTTCTTCAGGTAGACATCGAGTTGGATTGCCGGATAGCCCAGCGCCCGCAATTGGTCGCTGATGCCCTGCACCACCTCGCTGCCATACTGCTGCTGTTGCTGATCAGGGTGTAGCACAAACATGGAGATATAGGCCAGCTCCGGGCGTTGACGCACGCCGTGGTGCAGATGAAAATAACCGACCAACGCGCCATCAGCTTTGCGCCGGATAGTCTGCAACTTGAAGCGGCTATGCTCTGCCGCATTACTCAGGCTCTCGTTAACCAACTCAGCCAACTCCGCCTCAGGGATGGTATGAAAGGTCGGATCCCACGGCTCGGCATAACTACAGGCATTGTAGAGCGCCGTCAGTGGGGCAACTTCTTGTAGAGTGACATCGTTCACGGTTAAACGCGCTGTTTCCCACGTCGCCGGGAGGAGGGTCAATTCCGTTGTCATTGTTGATCCTTGTTCACCTGGTTTTCGCCCACAAGGGGCACGTCAAGGCTGTTTTTCCTGGGCTTTTCATTGTGCTATCATACCACAGATGAACGACACAGCAGTGCAGAAAAGTGCGCTGAAAAAACATGCACAAATAACGCATCCAACTAATCGGAAAGGGCTTTCCTCATGAATGAGCAAGAACGCTATCTCTTTGATCTCCAAGGGTATTTGGTTGTGCCGAATGCCCTGACCCAGGCGGAAGTCAACACGCTGAATGCGATCATGGATGAGAAGATCGCGCAGGAAGTGCCGCCGACCGCCACCACCCACCGTTTCTTTGGTGATCTACTCGCCTGGGGTGCGGCCTATCAGAAGCTGATCGATCACCCGCGCATCTTTCCCTATTTGGAAATGCTGCTTGGCCCCAACTTCCGTATGGATCACGACTATGCCGACATTATTCGGGCGGGCAAGGGGCCGATTGGCACCCGTTTGCATGGCGGCGCTGTCCCTCAGCATCCAGCCTTCTATTATCATTGTCACAATGGCGAAATGCGTAACGGTTTGATGGTCGTGGCCTATAACCTCAAAGATGTCAACCCCGGCGACGGCGGCTTTGGCTGTGTCCCCGGCAGTCACAAGAGCAACTTTGCGTTCCCCGATGAGTGGCGCGAGTTGGAGACAATGCACCCCTTTATCCAGGCAGTGACTGGCCCCGCCGGCACGGCCATCATCTTCACCGAGGCGTTGACGCACGGCACCTTGCCCTGGCGCGGCGCGGAACGGCGCACGCTCTTCTACAAATATAGCCCCTGCACGTTATCCTGGGCGCGCGACTATTATGACGCCAGCCGTTATCCTGATCTTACGCCGCGTCAGCAGGCGATTCTGGAAGCGCCCAACGCACGGTATACCCCGAACGCAACGACGCAGAAAAAATAGAGGCGCGGATTTTGATTGCGCGGATTACCGTAGACAAAGCGGCAATCCGCGCAATCAAAATCCGCGCCTCTAGGCTGCTGCAACCTGCACCGCGTGTGTCCCGACGCGACCTTCCTCACAGAGCAGGGCAATGCCACCGCTACGCAATCCTGGTTCATCATCGGTCAGATCGAAAAGCGGCGCGCCATTAATCGCTCCTTGCAGCCGATTGCCATTGACCGTTAGACTCAACTCATACCCCGTGCCAAAGGTCCACTCAAAAGCGCTTTCGGCCAGGATGGTTTGATCGTGCAGCACCTTGACCAGTTGGGCAACGGGTTTGCCAGCGCGGCGGGTCAACAGCAGGGCATAGTAACGGCGCAACCCTTGGACGCGCACGGCCACCCCGGTTGCGGTGACGAGGTGGGGCGTCAGTGTGCTGGTGACACGGTAATTGTGCCAGTCACGGGTGCCGGTCATCAAGAGGCCACGCCCACTGTTCTGGCAGAGGCGATAGGGTTCGGCCCAGCGGAAATCGAATTGATCAATGCCGTTGACCCAGGCGCGCCGCCACATCTGCCCGCCATTTTCGGGGTCGGTGAAGGTGCAATGGGGTTCGCCGCTCCAGGTGAGGTAATCGAGATAGAGCGTGCCGTCGGCGCGTTGATCACTGCGGGTTTCCAGCCCGATTTCGGCAATCGGTTGACCGCCGGTGTCAGGAATCAACCATTCAATCGTCTGTTCGTTGCCGGCAGCCAGGACAATTTGCGGGCCATAGAGGCGCGTCAGTTGATCTTTGGCCCCATAAACGCGCAGGTAAAGCTGGACAGTGACCCGTTGCTGATTGGCCGCATCGGCGCTGAGACGGGTGCGCACGGTCTGCCCCGGATAGAGCGTCGGCGCGGCGTGCAGTTCGTAGCCCTTCATGTTGACCGCTTCCGGTGGCGTAAAGGTGGCCGTGGCAACGCGGCTATAGCGCCCGGACGCCAGTTGTTGATAACGGATCGCCAGGCTTCGGTCACCACTCACACTGTGACCAGCAACATTTTCGACAAGCGTCGTCGCACTGTCATGGCCCTGCTCGGCCATAAAGCCCTGCACCGCGCCGGGCAGGTCAAAATGGTAACGCGCGCCTTGTTTGGGGGCGACGGGCGCTTCCCCGGCCAGTGACCGCCCCAGGTTGGTCACCCACTGCGCCACTTGTACGGCGTCGCTGATTGCCCGGCCGCCTTCAGCGGTGGGCAAGTAGAGGCGATCTGCCACCGGGCCGCGCCAATCGGGGCCGGCGTTGATGCCAGCCAGCCCATTCTTGATGCCCAGTAGACAGCCGACATTGCCCGAATTGCAGTCGGTGTCCCAGCCGGCGGTGTTGGCGATCATGAGCGACTTCTGGAAGTCATTATCGCCATGCAGCAACGCCATGATGATGACGCCGTGGTTGGGCACCATGTGGCAGTTGCCGCCGTACTTGTCATAGCCGTAATACTTTTCCAGTTGTTCGCGGCTGTTGCGCCAGTTGTCGCCAAACTCTTCGCGCCATTCGCGCACGTCGTTGATCATCCGGTAGATAACGCTCTCCTTGGGGATAAAGCTGGTGCCGATGTCGAGCAGCTTGTTGAAATCCTGTTCAACAAAGGCGGCGGCTTCCATCGCGGCGATCACCTGAGCGCCATAGATCGCCTCACCGTCGTGGCTGACCGAGGCCGCCCGTTTGGCAAGGTCAGCCGCCTGCGCCGGGTCGCCAGGCGAGACCAAGGCCCAGCCGTCAATAAAAATCTGCGACCCGATCTGCTCGGCTACAACCTGCCCATTCAACCCTATCGACCCGCTGGTTGGCGCTGCGATGCCATTCTTCAATCGCAGATAAGCCGTATGTTCGGTCGAGTTGCCCATGCCGCCCCACCAGAGAATCGTGCGCCGCTCGATAATATAGTTGAGCCAGCTTTGCCCAATTTGCGCCGGGGTGAGATCGCGGGAGAGGCCATAATCTTCCAGGGCGCGCAAAAAGGTGAAGGTGCCGCTAATGTCGTCATCGGTGACGATCAAGATGTTGTCACGCAGCCCTTTGTCGCGGCGCTCATGTTGGTAATACCAGATTTCGCCCAGGTCGGCCATGATGCGGTCATACCACCACCCCTCAAAAGGGCGACCGAGATAGACGCCAATAATTTTGCCCAGCACGCCGGCATAGACGCGCTCAAAATAATCTGATGGCAATTGTGTGGACACAGATACCTCTCATGTGTAAATTAGTAAAAGAACTCTGTTGCGTGATTCGTGCTGCGTGATTCGTCGCCTGAGCCTGTCGAAGGCGACGAATCACGCAGCACGAATCACGTAGTTATGCCTTTAACCCACCTTGCGTCAACCCATCGATGAAGCGGCGCTGTAGCCCTAAAAAGAGCAGCAGAATCGGCGCGATCATGATCACGGCGGCGGCGCTGGTCAGTGACCAATCGCGGCTGAAGCGGGAGGTGAAGTTATAGTAGCTGGTGGTGACAGGGAAGAGATCGGGGTCGCTGACAAAGATGAGCGCGATCTGAAACTCGCTCCAGACGCCCAAGCCTACGATCAGCCCCACGGTCAAAAAGCCCGGCCAGGTGAGCGGCAGGAGGACGCGGGTAAAAACCTGCCAGGTGTTAGCGCCATCGACCCGCGCCGCGTCATCAAAATCGCGCGGCACCTGCACCATAAACGAGCGCAGGAGGAAGATGGCAAAGGGGGAGTTAAAGGCGGTGTAGAGCAGAATCAGCCCGAACAGATTGTTGATCAACCCCAACATGCGCCAGAGCGAAAAGAGCGGCACCAAAAAGAGCCAGATCGGCAAGGTCGAGCCGACCAACATGTAAAACATAAAGATATTATGCCCCGGCGGATTTAGCCGCGACAGACTATAGGCGGCCATGCCGGCAAAGATCAACTCCGCCACGACGGTAGCGACCACAAGGATCACACTATTGGTCACGGTATTGGCAAAGTTGCCCACGCGCCAGGCTTCGCTAAAATTTTCCAGGTGGATTTCACTGGGCGGCCCCAAGGGGTTCGCTGCGATTTCTGACCGTTCCTTAACGGAGTTAAAACCCAAGATCAGCAACGGCCCCAGCGCAAAGGTGGCCAGGAGGATCAAGATGAGATAGTTGGGCAATAAATTGGCGCCGCGTTTTTGATTCAACATGGCTTAAATCTCCCATCCCCTGCGGCGCAGGAAGAGAAAGACGCTGATAATGACGCCGGCAAAGAGGCTCATCGACAGCCCGATGGCCGACGCATAGCCCGCCTCAAAGCGGTTAAACGCCTGTTTGTAGAGATAGGTCGCCATCACCTCGGAAGCGCCGGCGGGGCCGCCTTGGGTCAACAGCCAGACATAGTCGAAGACCAGAAACGACCAGATGCCGACCATAAGCAGCATAAAAGCGATGGTGGGCAAGATGCCGGGGATGGTCACATACCAGAACTCCTGGCGGCGATTGGCGCCGTCAATTTTGGCGGCGTCGTACAGTTCCGGCCCGATATTTTGCATGGCCGCCAGAAAGAGCACCATGAGAAAGCCCCAGAAATGCCAGTTGTCGATAAAGGCAATGGTCAACAGCGCCGTCTCTGTCTCGCCTAAAAAGGCGCGATCAAAGCCGGGGATGCCCCAAGCAGCAAGTTGGGCGCCAACACCCATGCGGGGACTCAAGAGGTTACGCCAGATGCTGACAATGATCACACTGGGCAGAATGTAGGGCATAAACATAATGGCCCGGAAGAGCATACTCCCCCGTTTGATCTGCGCCAGCAGTGCAGCGGCCACCAGCGCCATGCCAAAGGGGACGGTCAAAAAGAAGAGCAGCCAGGAGACATTATTCAGGAGCGCTGCGCGGTAGTTGCGATCCTCAAAGAGCAGTTCCTGAAAATTCTTCAGCCCCACAAACTCCGCCGCGCCGATGCCGGACCAATCAGTTAACGAATAGTAAAAAGCCGCCAACGAGGGGCCAATGACGACGACGAGATGGAGCAGCAGAATGGGCGCAATAAAAAGCCAGGGCGCAATATACTTCTGCCATACCTTGCGTGTTTGCGGCTGCGACTGGGCGGCCACGCGACCCGGCAACCGGGTAACCTCTTGAGCTTGAGCCATAGTGCTTCCTTTTTGTCTTGCCTTCCCGGTAGATGACAAGGTGACAGGGTGACAAGGTGGCCGGGTGATAGCAAGAATTCTTCACCTTGTCACCCTGTCACCCTGTCACCCCTTCAATACGAAACCAGTAACAGTTTCGCCAGGCTTTAGCGTTCCGGCAACGGCGGGATGGCGCCTTCGGCCAACTCTTCCTCGAAGAGCGTTTGTAGCCCGGCCAGATATTCGGCAGCGGTCATCTCTCCGGCCCACACTTTTTCCACTTCTTCATAGATGTAGGCGTCGCTCTTGGGCGGCCAGAAGGTCCAGGTGGTGTAGCCGTAATTGCCTTCGGCGTTGGCTTCAGAGAGCGCTGTCAAGATAGCGGCGATGCGAGGATCAATTGAGTCCAGTGCGTTAGCTTCCAACTTCACTGGCGCCGGTGCCCGACCACACTTCTGAATCAACGCGGCCTGGGTTTGGGGTTGGTAGAGATAGGTCAGAAACTCAGCGGCGGCCTCTGGGTTAGCGGCATTTTTGTTGATCGACCAGGTGTTGCCGATACCGATATCAAAGATGGCTTCTCCACTTGTCGAGGGCATAGGCACCCAATCCCACTCATTACCACCATTCTCGGCAACGAAATGGACATCGATCAGTTGCTGGGCGCGCCAGGTGCCTTCAATGTTCATCGCCGCTTCCCCTTTGCCAAAAGTGGTCATCGCTTCGTCAAAGGTGGTGGTGTAATAGAGTTCCAGGCCACCCATAAAGTAGCCCTTTTGCTGGTAATCGTTGAGAACTTCCATCGCCAGCACAAAGTCTGGATCATCCCAGCGCAACTTGCCGCTTAACGCTTGATAGACCTTGTCCGGGCCGGCGACATGGTTGAGAAATTCACCGACAAACCACTCATTGGCGGCGCGCCATTCGGAGTTGCTATGGGCAAAGGGAATGATACCGGCGGCTTGAATCTTCTCGGCCAGGGCGGTCATTTCCTCAACGGTGGTGGGGGGCGTCCAGCCATTGGCTTCAAAGAGCGTCTTGTTGTAATAAAGCACCAGCGTTTCCAACTCATCAGGTAGGCTGTAGAGCTTGCCATCCACCTTGCCCAGGCTTAAGGCCCACGGCGCAATGTTTTCATCCCAGCCCAACGAATCGACAAAATCATCCAGCGGGAGCAATTGCCCGGCGGCGGCCAATTCGTAGACAAAGGATGGGCCAGGCGTACCGACAATGTCGGGGCCGGCGCCACCGGCCAACGCTGTGCGCGTGGCATTCCACGTATCGGGATTGGCGACGGCGTTGACAAAGACTGTTTGGCTCTGGGCATTAAAGGTGTCGATGGCTGTCTCGACCATACAGTTGGCGCCCTCGCCACCATCGGGCGGATTGAACCAGAACTCGACCGTTGCTTTCTCGGCCGTTGCAGCCGCGCCTTCTTCGGCGGCGCCTTGTTGCACCGGCGCACAACTGGCCGCCAACAGGCTCAGTAGCACCAGCAAAATCAACCATGACTTGCTTTGTTTCATCAGGTTCCTCCTTGAAAAAATTGAGAGTTGGGATTCAGGTTCGCAGAGATCGCGGAGGACGCATAGAGATGTACAGAGCGCTTTATAAAGATTTTTCTCTGAGAATCTCTGTGTCTTCTCTGTGATCGCTGTGAACCTGAATTGTTACAAATGGATGCTCGTCTGCGAACAGACGTCAGGCTGATTCACGAATGATCAGTTGGAAAGGCATTTCGACATTGCGCCCGGTGGGTGGCGCCTTCCCCTCCAACCGTTCTAACAATAATTCGGCAGCCCGCACCCCCAGTTGGCGTTGAAAGTGGCTCACCGTCGTCAGCGCCGGGGTGACAATCTGGGCAGTGGGAATATCAACTACCATGGTAAATATCCTGCATCTGCCAGGCGTCCAGCGCTTTGAGTTCAGCCGCTTGCCCCTGGGCGCGCAACGAAATGCCCAGGCTATCAGCCCGTCCCGGATAGACCCGGGCCGCCACACACTGCTTGCCATTCACGAAAACTTCCACGACACTGCGATCAATAAAGATGCGCAGATGCAGCAACTCATCCGCTGCCAGATCGATCGGCGCCGTCTCCGGGGCGCGGGAAAGCACATCCGGCAGGCTGGAAGAGTAGGCGGTATCCAGGCTAATCACACTTTCGTGGCGAATCGGTCGGTTCTTTAATTGAGCCGAGTTGGCATTCAACGCCGTGGCATTAGGCACACGGAAGCGATAGCGGAAGCCGCGCTGTTTGAAAAAGGCAATGCGGGTGAATTCCTCTTTTTGCGGTGAACGCAAGACATTGACTTCCACCATCGGCGCGTTTTTCGGATCCAGCACCAACGCCACTTCCATGGCATTGCCTTGGATCGTCTCCAGCACCACTTCCTGGTTGGCCGGCAAGGTCATACCCGCGATCTGCTGGTGGTTGTAACGCAGCGATGCAAGATCCCCGGTCGGCTCCATGCGCAACTCATCATTTTCCGTCAGGCTCAAGCGGCGCGGCAAAGACATGATCTGATTCCAGCCGGCGGTTGGTTTGGCGGCGTTCATGTTAAAGATGACAGTGACGCTGCCGTCAGCATTGGGGGCTGCCGAGGGTGCGTGGACGCCAGCCGGGGTTGATGGGCCAAAGTTGAAAAGTCCGCCGTCTGTCACCACAAATTTATCGCGCGCCTGGTCATAATCGCCCAACAGATATTGACCGCCGCTCATGTGGCTGAAAAAGAGCAGAATATGTTTGTGACCGATGGGCCAGAAGTAGGGGCAAGCGCCGTCATCACCGACGAGCGTATAATGGTCATCTTCGACAAACTCGTGGAGATATTCCCAGGTTGCCAGGTCTGCCGAGCGAAAGAGGAAGTTGGCGCGGATCTGTTTGCCCGCCGGGCCATGGGGCAGCGTCCCGCCGGAAAGCGCATAGTAGACGCCCGCTTTTTTCCAGATACAGGGGTCAAAGACAGTGTAGGGGAGCGGCGGATCGTTGGGGCCGGCAAAAGGAATGACGGCGTTGCCGGTCACCTTTTCCCAGTTGAGCAGCAGCGGGTCATGGGCAACGGCCACCATGTTGCCGACTTTAGTGCCGTGATAGATGGCAATGACGCGATCATCTTCCACCAACGTTGTGCCGGAGAAGCAGCACTCTTCCGGGTTGGGGTAGATGGCGTAAGGCAGATCGCGCCAGTGGATCAGGTCATCACTGACCGCATGGCCCCAGTGTTGCCGCGGATCTTCGGGCGGATAGGCCTGGTAGAAGAGATGCCAGCGGCCTTGCCAGAAACAGAGGCCGTTGGGATCGTTGAGCGTATTTTCCGGGTTCACATAGTGGTAGATGGGGCGATGGGGGTCATCCACATAGCGTTGACGATAAGCGATCAACCGCTGCATAAGGGGATTGGTTGCCAGCGCGGCTTCTTGCGCTTCCAATGTTTCTGGAAAGCGATAGAAAGGGACGCGTGAGGTATAATCAGTTGTCATTGGGTTTCTCGTTTCCTGATCTGCAGAATTTGCGGTGGCATAAGTTGAGCAGGCTACCGGCCGATCCCCGCCAAGGTTAGCTCCGCCGCCCGATGACAGGCGACAAAATGCGCGGGGGCAATCTCTTGTAACATAGGTTCTTCCTTGCGACAGCGTGCCTCGGCATAGCGGCAACGGGTCTGAAAGACGCAGCCCGGCGGCAGCTTGCTGGGATCGGGGGGCGAGCCTTCCAACATAATGCGGCTGCGGCGATTGTATTCGGTCAGGCGCGGCACAGCAGAGTGGAGGGCTTCGGTGTAGGGGTGGGCCGGCCGGCGCAACAACAGATCGCGCGGGGCGTATTCGACCAGCTTACCCACATACATGACAGCAATCCGATCTGCCATGTAGCGGATCACGGCCATATCATGGGAGATAAAGAGATAGGAGAGGCCCAACGCGGCCTGTAGATCGCGCATCAAGTTGAGAATTTGGGCCTGTACCGATACGTCCAGGGCAAAGACCGGCTCGTCGGCAACAATAAACTTGGGATCTATCGCCAGCGCGCGGGCAATCCCGATGCGCTGGCGCTGACCGCCGCTAAAGCTGTGCGGGTAGCGGCGCAGATGTTCAGGACGCAGCCCCACCTGTAGCAGCAGCTTTTCCGCTTTTTCTTCACGCGTTTTGGGGGTGCCGATTTCGTTGCAGACCAGCGGCTCGATCACATTTTGCAGGACGTTCATCCGTTCGTTTAACGAGGCAAAGGGATCCTGGAAGATCATCTGCATGTTGGCGCGCACTGGTCGCATCTCATGGTGTTGAAGCTGTAAGACGGAAAGTTCACGCCCGGCATGGTGCAGGATCACCTCGCCGCCGGTCGGTTCATAGAGCCGCAGCATGGAACGCCCCAACGTTGACTTGCCGCACCCACTCTCGCCGACCAGCCCCACCGTCTCTCCTTCATGAATGGTCAGGCTCACCCCATTGACTGCCTTGACATAACCAACCGTCCGCCGCAGGAGACCAGTTTGGATGGGGAAGAACTGCTGCAAATTGCGCACCTCAACCAGCGGTTTAGTCTTGGTTTGGACGCTATTTTCCGCAAATTGCACCCACGGTTGCGTCGCACCCGCTGTGTCCGGCGCTGTGGCTTGGGCAGGGTTTGCAACAACAAGGATGGGGGCCGGCGCCCGCTGGCGCTGACCTTCGGCATAGAGATAGCAGCGCACAAAATGGCCCGGCTCCACCTCCAGATCCGGCACTGCACGGGGGGCGTCACAGACCCCCGGCATGACATGGGTGCAGCGGGAGGCAAAGACACAGCCCGGCGGCAGATCGCGCGGGCTGGGGACAACGCCGGGGATCGGTTCGAGCTTGGCCAGCGGCCCATCGACCGTGGGGATCGATTGCCACAAGCCCTGGGTGTAGGGGTGTAGCGGGTTGGCGGTGATGGCTTCTTTGCTGCCAAATTCGACCCGCTTGCCCAAGTACATCACCGCAATCTCATCGGCCACCGCCGAGACGACCGCCAGATTGTGGGAGATCAGCAGGATCGCCATGCCGGTTTGCATTTGAATCGTGTCCAGCAGATCCAGAATCTGGGCTTCGATGGTCACATCCAACGAGGTCGTCGGTTCATCGGCAATGAGCAGCATGGGCGAACAACTGAGCGCCATGGCGATCATGGCGCGTTGGCGCATCCCGCCGCTGAATTCGTGGGGGTAGGCGTCAATGCGCTGTTCCGGGTTGGGAATGCCTACCTGACGTAGGAGTTCCACCGCCTGTTCGCGCGCTTCGGCTTCGGTCATGGCTTTACGATGGATGAGAATGGTTTCCATGATCTGGTTGCCGATGGTATGCAGCGGCCCAAAGGAGGTCATCGGCTCCTGAAAGATCATGCCGATGTCGTTGCCCCGAATACTGCGCAGGGTCTCGGCGTTGAGCGGTAGTTGGGCCAGATCGATGGTTTCGTGGTCACGATGCAAGAGGATTTCGCCCCCCACAATCCGACCAGGCGGTGACGGCACCAGGCGCAGAATCGAATGCGCCGTCACCGACTTGCCGCAGCCGCTTTCGCCAATCACGCCCAGCGTTTGACCACGTTTGAGCGTCAAGGTAACGCCATCCACCGCACGGATCGTCCCCGTGTCAAGCGCAAAATAGGTTTTGAGATCTTTGATCTCCAGCACAGCTTCTGACATAGTTTTTGTTTGTTGGTAGTTGGGTTGGTTGGTTTCGACAGGCTCAACCAACCAACCCAACTACCAACTACCTTCTATCTTGATGCGTATGGGTCAGCCGCGTCGCGTAGGCCGTCGCCGACAAAGTTGAACATGAGAATGGCGATAACGACAAAGATGGCAGGGATCAAGAGCCAGGGGAAGTTGCCAAGCACGGTAATGTCCTGGGCGTCTTGCAGCAAGGTTCCCCAACTGACGGCCGGCGGCTTGATGCCCAGGCCCAGAAAACTGAGGGCAGTCTCGCCCAGGATCATGCCGGGAATCGCCAGGGTGATGTGGACGATCAGGTAGCTGATAAAGGCCGGCAATAGATGACGAAAGATAATGCGGCGGTCACTGGCGCCGGCGGCTTTGGCGGCCAGGGCAAACTCTTCTTCGCGGAGGCTGATAATTTTGCCGCGCACCACGCGCGCCAGCCCCGTCCAACCGCGCACCGCCAGGATCAGGGTGATGGCGAAATAGATCTTGATCGTACCCCACTCTCTGGGCAACGCGGCGGACAAGGCGATCCAAATAGGAATGTCGGGTACGCTGATCAGCACTTCGATGATCCGCTGGATGATCTCGTCCACCACCCCGCCATAGTAGCCGGAGATGCCCCCCAGAATGGCGCCCAGGAGAAAGGTGACAATCACGCCGCCAAAGCCGATAAAGAGCGAGATGCGCCCGGCATAGAGAATGCGTGAATAGACATCGCGGCCCAATCGGTCGGCGCCAAAGATCAGAAACGGCGCGTCGCGATCGGCCAAGCCAAAGAACTTGACGTGCATGGGGATCAAGCCCAGGAGTTTGTAGGGCGCAGTCGGTACAAAGAAGCGAATCACATGCACTTTGCTCTCATCGCGGGTATATTCATACTTAAAGGTCTGCCGGTTCAGGGCGCGCACCGTCTCGTAGACAAAAGGGCGCCGCAGCGCGCCCTCCTGATCAAAGAGGTGGATGGTCGTCGGCGGTGCATCGTTGAAATCCTTAAAGCGCTCCAGGGGGCCATAGGGAGCGAAAAAGTCGGCAAAGATCGTGAGCAGATAAAGGACGCTCAGTACCACCAGCGCTACCAGCGCCAATTTATGTTTTTTGAAGGCATGCCAGACGAGTTGCCGCTGCGATGCGTAATAGAGCCGTTCTTGTTGGCGCCTGGCCCGCGTTTGCCGCCACCGGGCATAACCGGCGGCAACTCTGCCAATCAAGGAGCTTTCTGTTTGTCGATCAACCGTTAGGTCCATAGTTTACCTTACTACAAAAGGATAGCTGTGACCTGGCGTTCGCTAAAATAAGTGATGATAGATAGCACCGTAGTAAAGACTAATGAACGTTACGAAAATAAAGCGGTAACTGTAGGTCATCGCCGCCGGCGTGACAAGTTCCAAGGATTACCGAAACCATTCGCTAACCTTCA
>QWII01000047.1 GCA_021405325.1 Caldilinea sp. CFX5
GTAATCGTAGGTGCGGTTTGTAACCGCACGGTTCCCAGGGAGCAAGTGCGGTTACAAACCGCACCTACGATTACCGGTTTATTTACCTAATGTTCATTAAAACCTGACCGGCGTGGCGGGTCGAAACCGCACACATTCTGGACATGAGCGACGATAATTTTGCGTCCGTTCAAGCTGTTACCAAATCAAGCACCAAGGAGGAATGAACGATGTTGCGACACCGTAAAGTTGTGTCCCTGTTCGCCGTCATTATGCTGTTGGCTGTTGCCCTCAGCGCCTGTGTGGCGCCGGCCCCCGGTGGGGCTGCGCCGGCAGCCGATGCCCCGGCTGCCGATGCCGCTGCTGCCGGTGAGACGATCAAGATCGGCGTCAGCATGTTGTTCGATGATCTGTGGCTCACCATTCTGCGCGATGCCATCACCGAGTACGCCGCCACCCAGGAAGGCGTTGAGCTGATTATGGTCGATTCCAAGGAAGATGTCGCCACCCAGTTGAGTCAGGTCGAGAACTTTGTCACCCAGGGCGTCGATGCGATCATCTTGATCCCGCCGAACACCGATGCCACTGACCCGGCCACCAAGCTGGCGACCGATGCCGACATTCCGCTGGTCTATGTCAACCGCAAGCCGGCCAACCTGCCTGAAGGCGTCTACTATGTCGGCTCCGACTCCATCATTGCCGGTCGCTTGCAGATGGAATGGCTGGCCGAACAACTGGGCGGCAAGGGCAACTGCGTCCTCATGAACGGTAACCTGAGCCAGGAAGCGGCCCAAATGCGCACCGCCGGCGTCAAGGAGATCGTTGAAAAGAATCCTGACATCAAGATCATCAAGGAAGACACCGCCAACTGGAGCCGCGCTGAAGGCTTGGCCTTGATGGAAAACTGGCTCTCCACCGGCGACCAGATCGACTGCGTCGCCTCGAACAATGACGAAATGGCGATTGGCGCCTTGCAGGCCATTGAAGCAGCCGGCAAACTGGGCCAAATCCTCGTCGGCGGCGTCGATGCCTCGCCCGATGCGCTTGCCATGATGGATGAAGGCAAGCTCAACGTCACCGTCTTCCAGAATGCCGCCGGTCAAGGGGAAGGCGGCGTCAAGACCGCTATCGCCCTCGCCCGCGGCGAAACCGTTGACCAACTCGTCTGGGTTGACTATGAATTGGTGACGCCGGAGAACTACAAGGATTACATGAAGTAAGCTTCAGTGATTTGTGATTCGTGCTGCGTGAGTTGTCATCACATCGGTTCACGCAACACGAATCACGAATCACGATTGGCAGCAGGAGAGCCACATGAACCACGACCCCATCCTCGTCATGGAGCATATTTCAAAGGCGTTCCCCGGCGTCAAGGCGTTGCAGGATGTGCAGTTGACCGTGCGCAAGGGGACGGTTCATGCGCTCATGGGGGAGAATGGCGCCGGCAAATCGACGCTGATGAAGATCCTCAACGGGATGTATACACCGGACAGCGGCGCTATTACCTTCAATGGCAAAGTTGTGTCGATCCCCGATACCCAAACGGCCCTCAAACTGGGCATTTCCATGATCCATCAGGAACTTTCGCCCGTTCCTTATATGACGGTTGCCGAGAATATTTTCCTGGGGCGCGAGCCGGTGGGGCGCTTCGGTATGATTGACTGGCGCAAATTGGTGGCCAACACCCAAGCCCTGCTCGACCGTTTGGAGATTCACATTGATCCCAATGCTGTGATGAAAGACCTGAGTGTCGCCAACACGCAGATGGTGGAGATCGCTAAAGCCATCTCCTATGACGCCAGTCTGATCATTATGGATGAGCCGACGTCGGCTATCACCGAGCGGGAAGTGGCCCATCTCTTCAAGATGATCCGGTCATTGCGCGAAAAAGGGGTGGCGATCATCTACATCACCCACAAGATGAACGAGGTCTTCCAGATCGCCGATGACATTACTGTTCTCCGCGACGGCGCTCACATTGCCACGGTTCCTGCCGCCAAAACCAATCGCGATAACCTGATCACCATGATGGTGGGGCGCGAGTTAACCAACATGTTCCCCAAGGAAGAAGCGCCGATTGGCGAGGTGGTGCTTTCGGTGCGCAATCTCACCCGTAAAGGCATCGTCCAAGATGTCAGCTTTGACCTGCGCAAGGGCGAAATTTTAGGGCTGGCTGGGCTGATGGGCGCCGGGCGCACCGAGGTCATCGAAGGCATTTTTGGCATCCACCCGATTGATAGCGGCGAGATCACCATTCATGGCAAAAAAGCCGCCATCCAATCGCCGGCGGATGCCATCCGCCACGGCATGGCGTTACTGACCGAAGATCGCAAGCTGACGGGGATTATGGGCGTCTTGCCGGTGCGCGACAACATGATGATTGCCAGTTTGCGCAATTACGAAGCCAATGGCTTTCTGAAAAAGCAGATGATCGAAGAGGTTTGCCGCCAGGAAAAGGGGCGGCTGGAGATCCGCACGCCCACCATGGATCAGGTCATCAAATTATTATCAGGCGGGAATCAGCAGAAAGTGCTGGTCTCGCGCTGGCTGCTCACCGCGCCGGATGTGCTGATTTTGGATGAGCCGACGCGCGGCATCGACGTAGGCGCCAAAGCGGAAATTCACAAGTTGATGTGCAAGCTGGCGCAAGAAGGCAAAGCGATCATTATGATCTCTTCCGAGTTACCCGAAATCCTGGGCATGAGCGACCGTGTGCTGGTGATGCACGAAGGTAAAGTTGGCGGCGAATTTATGCGCGCCCAAGCCACCCAAGAAAATATTATGCGGGCCGCAACCGGACAAAATGGGGTAAATTAGCACTTTTGATTTATCGTGTCGATTATTCGTGTGGTGATTGGGTGATTCGGTGATTTCGACAAGCTCAATCACCGAATCACCCAATCCTGAGAAATACCATGTCGACTTCCACCCTTGCCAAATCTCAAAACAAAGAGGCCAACCGTGATTGGTTGAGCGGCTTTGTCCGCAAGTATGCGATTGTTTTGATCTTTATCGCTATGTTTATCGCGATGGCGTTGATGACCGATGCGTTCTTGTCACCGCGCAATTTGCTCAACATTGTGCGCCAGATTTCCGTGGTGGGCTTGATTGCCATTGGGGTGACGATGGTCATTATCACCACCGGGATTGATCTCTCCTCCGGCTCGGTCTTGGCCTTGTCTGCTGTCATTGTCGCCAGTCTCGCCCAGCAACCGGACTGGCATGACGCCAAGTTTCCGGGGCTGCAACTGCCGTTGATTGTCCCGATCCTGGCCGCGCTGTTGGTTGGCGCCGCCTGTGGTTGGGTGAATGGCGCCTTGATTGCCGGCTTTCGCATCCCCCCCTTTATCGCCACGCTGGGCATGATGACGGTGGCGCGCGGCTTTGCCTTGATCTACTCCAATCGGCCCGTCAGCGGCCTAACCGATTCCTTCAATTACATCGGTCAGGGCGAAATCTTTAAGGTGATGCCGGTGGCGGGACAACCGGATATGGGCATTCCGATCCCGATTTTGATTTTATTAGCGGTCGCCATTGCGGCGCACATCATGCTCAACAACACACGTTTTGGGCGCCATATCTATGCCATCGGCGGCAATGAACAGGCGGCGCGCATCTCCGGGCTGAATGTGGGGCGGATCAAAATCGGCGTCTATACCATCGCCGGTCTCCTGGCCGGGTTATCCGGGTTGGTATTAACCTCGCGCATCGGTTCCGGGCAAGCCGGGTTGGGGGTTGGCTACGAATTAGACGCCATCGCCGCCGCCGTCATCGGTGGCGTTAGCCTCTCCGGCGGCATCGGCACCATTTGGGGGACGATGGTCGGCGCACTGATCATCGGCGTTCTCAACAATGGGCTGGACTTATTGAATGTCTCGGCCTATTGGCAGACGATTGTCAAAGGCTCGATCATCGTCGCCGCCGTCATCATCGATGAACGGAAAAATCGCTAAAACCATTGCTGGTTCCCACTGCTCTGGATGGGAACTGGATTGGACGGTGGGAGCGAGATAAGGGATTATGCTTTATTTGCTTGGCGGTGTGGCGCGCACGGGGAAATCGACGATTGCACGGCGCTTTTTGGCGCAGACGGGAACGCCCTTCTTTGCGCTCGATTATTTGATGATGGGTTGCAGCAACGGCGCGCCGTTGTTAGGGGTCGATCCGAATGAGGGTGATCAGCAGACCGCCGCCAAATTGGCGCCAATCATCAAAGCAATGGCAACCGCGATGTTGGAAAATGGCGAAACGTACCTGCTAGAAGGGGTGCAGTTGCAACCCCAAGTCGCCGCCGAACTGAGTCATCAATTTCCCGGCCAGGTGCGCACGGCTTTTGTCGGCTATGCCGAGAGCGATCCGTTGACCAAAGCCCAGCAGATTCGCCAATTTGACGGCGGGACTAATGACTGGTTGAGCCATGAAAGTGATGAGGAATTGCTGGCGATGGTCGCCGCGCTCAAAGCGATGAGTCAATGGGTGCGGGCTGAATGTCAAACCTATAGCTTGCCCTATTTTGATACATCCGCTGATTTTACTGCCACCCTTGACCGTGTTGTTGATTTTCTGAAAGCAGGCCCCCAGGTTGCGTAGCATGAAGTGTCACTGGTCGTCATGACATCTAAACGAGTTACCCATAAAGATGTGGCCGAGCGCGCCGGCGTTTCCGTTGCCACTGTTTCCTATGTCCTCAACAATGGCCCACGCCCGGTGGCGCCCGAAACCCGACTTAAGGTGGAAGAAGCGATTGCCGAACTGGGCTATTACCCCAACGAATTGGCCCGCAGTCTGCGTTTGCAACACAGTTCGACCATCGGGTTGATTCTGCCCAACATCATGAACCCGGTCTTTGCTGAGATTGCCCACGAGATGGAGAGCGCTTGTCGCCAAGAAGGCTTTTTACTCCTCCTCTGTAACAGCGACCGCGAACATAACCGCGAAGAGCATTTTATCCAGATCCTGCGCGCAAAACAGGTAGACGGGGTGGTCATTACCCCACACGCCGATCCAGTCAATTTGATTCACCCCTTGGTGCAAGCCCATATCCCGGTTGTTGTGTTAGAACATGATCTGGCCAATGTCCATTGCATCGTTATGGATGAGATGCAGGGCGGTCGCATTGCCACCCAACATTTGATCGATCTGGGCCACCGACGGATTGCTTTACTCAAACGCACGCCCAGCAGCGCGCTCAGCCGGGAACGATTCCTGGGCTATCAACAAGCATTAACAACAGCCAACATCCCGTATGATCCCCACCTTGTCTTAGAATGCGCCGCTGGTCAGAACGCCGGCGTACAGGCCATGCAACAGTTGTTGACGCTGGCTGAACCGCCAACAGCAGTCTTTACCCATAACGATGTGTTGGCGATGGGCGCACTTCACGCCATTCGCCAGGCCGGATTAACCGTCCCCGGTGATATTTCCGTGGTAGGCTACGATGACATCACCAGCGCCGCGTATCTCTCGCCACCGCTCACCACGGTGCGCAGCCCCAAAGCCGAATTGGGAGCGTTGGCTGGACGCACAATTTTGGCGCTTGTGCGCCAGAAGAATGCCCTGACGCCACAAACCGTTACCTTGCCGGTGGAATTGGTGGTACGCGCCTCGACGGCGCCACCGCCGGCTCAACCCTAGAAATTGTCAAACCATGAGCCACAAAGAAGCAAAGCTGTTGCGGATCGGCATCCTCGGCGCCGGGCCAATTTCCCAAGCCGCCCATTTCGACGCCACACGGAAGGCGCGCAATGCTGAGTTGGTCGCCATCTGTGACGCCGCCGAAGATTTGTTGCAACGCGCGGCGGCGATTCACCAACCCCAACGCGTCTACACCGATTTTGACGCCATGTTGGCCGACCCTAAGATCGATGCCGTGATCATTGGCGTGGCTGATCAATTTCATGTACCGCTGGCGCAACGGGCGTTGCTGGCCGGGAAACATGTCCTGGTGGAAAAGCCGCTGGGCGTGAGCATTGAGGAATGTGAAGCGTTGCGGCAGACGGTACAGGCCACAAAACTGGTCCTCCAAATCGGCAACAACAAGCGCTTTGACCCCGGCTTTGCCTTTGCCCACACCTTTATCCAGGAGCAGATGGGCCAACGCATGGCGCTCAAAGCCTGGTATTACGACTCGGTCTACCGCTACACCATGACCGACAACCTGCAACCCTTGCCCATCACCAGCGCCAACGCCCGCAAGCCTGCCGGCAACCCCAAAGCCGACAAGCCGCGCTACTTTATGTTGACGCATGGCAGTCATCTGGTCGATACCGCTCGCTTTTTCGGCGGCGAGATTGTCCAGGTGCAGGCGCGCACAGCCCACCGTTTTGACGCCTACTGCTGGTTTATCGCCGTCGATTTTGCTGATGGCAGCGTCGGGCATCTCGATTTAATTATCCCGATTCGCGGCGACTTTGAGGAAGGTTTTCAGATTTTTGGCGAACATGGCAGCGTGCAAGGCCGCGCCTATTTGCCCTGGTATCATAAAGCCAGCCATGTCGAGTGCTTTTCCACGGCGGATCGCCAATACCATCGTGTGCTGGGTGAGGATGCGTACACCTATAAACGCCAAATCGAAGGCTTTGCTGACACCATTCTGCAGGGTATTCCCCAACAGGGGGCCACCATCGATGACGGGATTGCCGCCATGCGGGCGATGGTCGCCATCGCCCGCTCGGTTGAATGGGGGAGGCCAGTCGCGTTGGCAGAAGTTTCTGGCAGCGTCTAGGCGCCTTAGCTGTGGGGTGGTTGGGATAGCGACTGGCGTCAACGCAACCATCCCATAGGGTTAAGCCGCGGGTATACCCGCGCGTAACAATGCAATCACCTCACGGCGATCCGTCTCATCTTCCAGGTTGGCCTCAGCCCATTGCAAGGGCGTCCAGTTCATTTCACTATCACGCGCCGTGCAATCAGCGCCATAAGCGAGAAGCAACTTGGGCATTCCCGGTAACAGGCGCAACATGCCAGTCTAGAGAAGGCCCTCTAGGAATAAGACCCACTTTTCTCGGCAAAGGTTGGTAAATTGCCTATTGACAAATTGTCTAAATTGATCTATTATATCAAAAACAGATATATCAATAATAAATATATACTGACTTGATATAGTAGATAAAATCAATTTGAGCAAGCTCATGGCAAAACACGACCCAAATGCGCGCCTTCCCCTCAAGCGCGCCGAATTTCATATCTTGTTAGCCCTGGCCGGTGGCGAGCAACATGGCTATAGCATCATGCAAGAGGTTGAAAGCCTGACCGACGGCGCCATCCAACTGGGGCCGGGGACGCTCTACACGACGATCAAGCGCATGGTCGACGAAGGTCTGATCGCCGAGTCCGCAAACCGACCCGATCCAGCGTTGGATGATCAACGGCGGCGCTACTACAAACTCACCAATTTTGGCCGGCGCGTGGTGGCGGCTGAGGCGCGCCGATTGGCGCAGTTGGTTGAGGTTGCGCGGGCACGACATTTGTTGGAAAATCCAGACGCCACGGCATAACCTATCCCCGCTTCAATCAGGAATTCACCATGACTGGAGAAACGCACCACCTTGCCTTTGCGCTATGTGCCTATCGTTTCCTCTTGCGCATCTATCCCCCAACCTTTCGGCAAGAATATGGCCTGGAAATGGGTCAGGTCTTTCAAACCACTTGTCTTGTCCGTTTACAACAGCGGGGCTGGCGAGGGCTGGTTCTCTATTGTCTCTACGCGTTTATTGATCTGTTGCTCACGGCCAGCCAGGAATGGTGGCGCGTCTGTACAGCCGATCCTGGTCTAGAAAGGAGTCGAATCATGTTACGACCGGTTGACGAATTTCGCCCATTTCTGGAAGAGATGACCACTGCGCTAGAACGCCAGCCCACCTACTACCCGCTCTTTGTCACCAAGATTGAAGCGTTGCAATCGGTCAACACCGTGGCCGACTGCCTGGCGCTGGAAGGCGACCTCGCCGACGCGACCACGCTCTTTACGCTTTTCCAAAGCGCCGGTGAGGGGATGCCGCCAGCAACAACGCCCCGCTGGCTGGCGCGGCTGTGTGAGGCGGTGCGCCAATCACAGGTTGATGTAGCCGATGCTCCCGCCGCTGAAGTAACCGGTCACCTGATCCGGCGCATCTATGCCGATCCTGATCTTTTTGAGTTGATCGCTGCCGAAGAGGTGGGTCAACAGTTGGTGGATGTGGTGGAGAGTCTAGCGCTGGATGGCAATGTGGAAGAGATCGACCAGATGTTAGCGCTGATGCAACAATTGGGGAACGGTAAATAAGGGCTACAGGTCGTTTACTGCATAGCAAACAATTCGCCTGTCACCCTGAAAGGGTCTTTTATCTGCCCCATACGAAGACCCTTTCAGGGTGACAGGCGAAAACCTATTTTCAGGAGCCGCAGCGATGACAACAAAGCTACGTCAGTCATACTCTCTCATGTACTATTTGGTAGCGTGCTCCCCTATAAATAAGCCCCACGATCCACAGAAAAGGTTTCAACGATGCGTAAAGGTGTTGCGACCACCACAAATGGTCTACTGCGTACTTACCAATGCCCGCCTACGCCAAAAGTTTACCTATTTTTTATTGTGCTTTTACGGCTGATTGTGAATGTTTGAGGAGGGGTCGGTTTAGAAAGTGGCGCTAACCGGCTGTTACGTGGTGATTCATCGATTGCCGGCAGCGCCTGTTGCGGAGTGTGTAACGTACTGATCTTATAGACCGGAGAGGAGACTTTGGCCGCCAATGAGGAGCGCCAACGCTAAACCAGCAAAGAAGAGAACAGTTAATCCCAGTGCACCATAGCCAGCGACAATAAAAACGCCATCGCGCTGGAGCATCCCCAACGCCAGCAGCAAAACCGCCAGCGCCGGCAAGGTATTAGAAAAGGGAATGAAACTCAACGGAAAGAGCAGCAACACGCCACCAGCCGTCAACGCCAAGCCGTTAATGCGATTCATCAGATCACCTTCGGTCAGTTGGCGCAGACGTACCCCCATCCATTGTTCGATCCGGGCAAAGAAGTGAATCCCTTTTTCCAAGACCGGCACCAGATGTTCACAGGTCAACTCATGGCGCAAGATGCGATCGGGCAACCAGAGCGCCCGATTGAGGGTGACGCTAATGCCGATAAAAATAATGACCAGCCCAAAGACTGTGCTGACCCCCGGAATCGAGACAGGGAGCAAAGAGGGTATCGTCAAGATTGTACAAAAGACCAGCAGCCCTTGTTCGCCGATCAAGCCTAACAGTTGCTGAAACGTAACACTCTCCCCACGAATTTCGGCAATTGTCCGCTTTAGCGCGACACTCAAAGCCACATCAGTATCGTGAAAGCGTGAATCCATTCAACCGTCTCCTTATGGTAAATTGTCGATAAACGATAGAATACCTTTGCATAAAGGCCAAAACATATTACACTGCTTCATCATGCCCAGGCGCCTGGTGCGCAGCGTCGAAGTGTACACTATCACAATGGACTGCCCAAATTGCACCGCTGCCCTCAGGCAATTTCAGTGAAAGTATCGCTTATTATGAAAAGTCAACACATTCCCATGACCATTGATGAGTTTCATGTCATGCCCCGTAAATTGGGGTGGAAACATGAATATTGGAATGGGCAAGCACATATTACCCCTAGCCATAGCGGCGTCGTGACAGCCGCCATGCCCGTGCAGCCACGCCCGGTGACACCCAGTTGCACCGTCCGATCGATTGTTGAAGCCGATATGCCAGGGTTATACACAGCCTACGTTGCCGCGTTTGAAGATACCATCGATTACTGCGACTGGCAGTTGGCTGCCATCCAGAAGGCCGCCGAAGAGACGCTGACCGGTTACTTTGCCGGGAGGCGCGGCAAACCTTTGCCGGCTTCCCAGGTCGCCTTGGATCAGACAACGATTATCGGGGCCGCCTTTATTGTCGAGAAGAAGGATGGGCAACCCTTTCTGGATCTGCTCTTTGTCGTTCCGCAATGGCACCGCAAGGGTGTCGCTACGGCGTTGGTCGGCACGGCCGTAAACCAGTTGGCCGCCGCCGGCTACCTTACCC
The DNA here is from genome assembly GCA_021405325.1 of Caldilinea sp. CFX5. The sequence goes on from QWII01000047.1 coordinate 10,014, forward strand.
TCACCAGCCGTTTCTGGTTGGGCAATGAAGAGAGTCGCGCCTGGCATCATCGCTTTGGCTTTGTCGATGAACCGAATCAATTTCTGGCCGGCGCCTACTACCGCCACGCCCAATATGAGTTGGAACGGGACGAAATCTTGGGCCATCTCACCCCCGCCGAACGGGATGCCCTGGTCGCCGAACGCGAGTATTGGAAACGCGAGCGCAAGCGGCTGGAGAAGGAAGAACTAGCCGCGATGAAGATGCTAATGTATAATACAACCACAGATGATACGGCAGCAGATGACGCTGACGAGGATGAAGCGGACGAAGATGAAGTGTAGCCTTGTACGCAAAAGGGAGGCGGCCCATGAGTTTTACCGGCTATCAAGTGATTGAAACTGAAATCGGCCCGATGATCAGCGACAGCCGCACGTCTATCTATGATGTGTTGCTTTCACAACAGGAGGGCGACGACTTTTTTGCCATTTGTGTGATTCACAATCTCAAGCCGTTGCAGGTGCAGGTGGCGCTTGAATACATTGAAGAACATCGCGCCGAACTCGAAGCCGAACTACCGGAATTGCTGGCAAAAAAGGCCGAGAACGAGCGTTACCATCGTGCCATTGCCGCAGAACGCGAAAAATTGATCGGCGAACTACCAATGACACCTAAACGTGCCGCCTTTTACGCGCTGCGCGAAAAACACCGACACTTGTGGAGCGAAAATTGAACCATTGCAATCAAGGGAATTTTCCATGAACGAAGTTGTGATTGTCAGCGCTGTGCGGACACCGATTGGGCGGATTCGAGGGGCGCTCTCCCAAGTGCGACCGGATGATCTAGCTGCCGTCGCCATCAAAGCGGCGGTGGAGCGCGCCGGTATCGATCCGGCGCTGATCGAAGAAGTCTACTTGGGGTGCGCCAACCAGGCCGGCGAAGACAACCGCAATGTGGCGCGCATGGGCTTGTTACTGGCCGGTTTGCCGCAGCACGTCGGCGGCGTGACGGTCAACCGGCTCTGCGCCAGCGGTCTCAACGCCGTCAACCAGGCGGCGCGGGCGCTGGCTTGTGGCGAAGGGGAAGTCTACGTCGCCGGCGGGGTGGAGAGCATGACGCGCGCCCCTTATTCGCTGCCCAAAAACCCGGAGGGTTTTGGCCCATCGGGCAATGTGACCATGTACGACACCGCGCTCGGCTGGCGCTACCCCAACCCGAAGATGGAGGCGCTCTTTCCCCTGGAAGCAATGGGCGAGACGGCGGAAAATATTTATGAGATGAGTTGCGCCGGTCAGATCGCCGGCGGCACAATCACCCGTGAAGAGCAAGATCGCTTTGCGCTCCAGAGTCAACAGCGCGCCGTTCATGCCCTCAACCAGGGCTATTTCAAGCATGAGCTTGTGCCGGTTGCCATTCCCCAACGCCGCGGCGATCCGCTTCTGTTTGACACCGATGAACATCCCCGCTACAACAAGAGCGCCAACGGCTATGAACTGGCGACCAGCCTCGACGAGTTGAGTAAATTGCGCCCGGCCTTTCGCAAGGGCGGCACGGTGACAGCCGGCAATGCCAGCGGCTTGAACGACGGCGCTTGCGCACTGGTGCTGATGACGCAACGGAAAGCGGACGAACTAGGGATCAAGCCGCTGGCGCGCTGGGTCTGTTCGGCGGCGGCGGGAGTCGATCCGCGGGTGATGGGGCTGGGGCCGGTCAACGCCACCCGCAAAGCGTTGCAGCGCGCCGGGTTGACCATCGCCGACATTCATTTAGCCGAACTCAACGAAGCCTTTGCCGTGCAAGCGCTGGCCGTACTGCGGGAACTCGACTTGAGCGAGAGCATCACCAATGTCAACGGCGGTGCGATTGCCCTCGGTCACCCGTTGGGTTGTTCGGGCGCACGTATTCTGACCACATTGATTTACGAAATGCAGCGACGCGCAGCGGCTGGCGAAACCATGCGCTACGGTCTGGCGACTCTTTGTGTCGGGGTTGGACAGGGCGAAGCAACCATCATCGAACTTGTGAGATAAGCCTTTATGAAAACGGTTCAACAAATTACCGTAGCGGACGCCGCCAAACTGGTAAAATCCGGCGACACCATTCTGGTTGGCGGTTTCGGCATGACCGGCAACCCAACTCATTTGCTCCATGCCCTGGCGGAAACCGATGTTAGGGGGCTAACCTATGTTGCCAACAACGTCGGCGAGGCGGGGTTGGGCGGCGGGCGCTTACTGCGCAATGGACAGATTAAAAAGGCGATTGGCTCCTTTTTTACCAGCAATCGCGAAGCCGTGGCCGCGGCGCAATCAGGCGCGATTGAATTTGAGTTGCTGCCGCAGGGTTCGCTGGCCGAGGCGATTCGTGCCGGCGGGGCGGGCATCGGCGGCTTTTACACGCCAACCGCCGCCGGTACGGTTCTGGCCGAGGGGCGAGAGACCAGGTCAATCAATGGCAAACGCTATGTTTTCCAACCGGCACTGCGGGGCAATGTGGCGCTCATCCGCGCCTGGCAAGCCGACACCGCCGGCAACCTGGTCTACCGCATGACGGAGAACAATTTCAACCAGGCGATGGCCATGGCCGCCGATCTGGTGATTGCCGAAGTCGAGCAGATTGTACCGGTGGGTGAACTAGACCCGAACCAGATCCACACGCCGGGCTGCTTTGTCGATTATCTGGTGCAAGCCCATGTGACGGTGGCCGAGTTGGGGTCGTCGGCGTCGGTGGCGGCCAGTGTCAAAAAGGTCGATACGGTGCGCATGAATATGGTCAAACGGGCGCTGGCCGAATTACGACCGGGCGATGTGGTCAATCTAGGCGTGGGCATTCCGACGCTGGTGGCCGATCTGATCACACCGGCGCATGGCATTATCCTGCATACCGAAAATGGCCTGTTAGGCGTCGGGCCGGAACCGCCGGCCGGCGGGGCGCTCGACTACCCGATCAATGCCAGCAAGATTCCGGTGACGGCGCTGCCGGGGGCCAGCTATTTTGACAGCGCCACTTCCTTTGCCATGATCCGCGGCGGTCATGTCAACGTGGCGATCATGGGCGGTCTGCAAGTGGACGAGGCGGCCAATCTGGCAAACTGGGCCGTCCCCGGCAAACCACTGCTGGGGGTTGGCGGGGCGATGGATCTGGCCTCCGGCGCTGAACGGTTGATTGTGACGATGGAGCATACGACGCGTGAAGGCGAGGCTAAGATCGTACCGACCTGCACCTTGCCCTTAACCGCTACCGCTGCCGTCGATGTCGTGATCACCGACCTGGCCGTCTTCCGTTTTTTGGAGGGACAATTAACCCTGACCGAACTGATGCCGGACGCAACGCTGAATGAAGTACGCGCGAAGACGGCAGCTAGCTTTGTGGAACAACTCGTCTAATGGCTGATCAATCACCACCGGCAATGGAGCCGCTGACGCCTGAAGAGAAAGAAAAGTTCTTGGCGCGCGTACGCGCCGAGGGACGGTCGCTCACTTCGGAGGAGCAATATGCTCTCTTTGGCCCGCCGCGGGAAAGCACCAAACCGGCGCCCCGCCAGGAAAAAGTCGAGGAGATGGCCGCCGCCCCTTTAGATGCCGCCAAACTGGCTCACCTCACCGAAAACTTTTTCCCGGAGTTAACCAATCCAGGGACGCTACCCTCTATGCGGCTGGTGCAAGGGGTAATCTTTGATTTTGATGACACGCTGGCTTATCTGACTCGCCCCCTGGACGAATTGATGGCCGAGGGCGCCAAGGCCGCCGAAGCTTACATGCGCAGCACCGGCATGGATCGGCTGCCGACGGACTTCTGGATGCAGATTGTCGAAGCGCGGCGCTTTGCCCAGGAGAAGTCGGACGAGGAACGGGAAGAGCATATTGCCGACGACGCCATGAGCTTTTTGCTCCAATTCTATGGCTACCCCGCCAGTCGCATGGACCCGGATGTGCTGCGGCAAGCCGTTGATATTTTTTATGCGCCGGAGATGAGCGCCTGGCGCCTGCATCCGGGTGCGCTCGACACGCTCAAAGCGCTTCAGGCTGAAAAGTACAAACTGGCGATCCTCGCCAACTACAACTGCGACCGGGTCTTTCAACGCACCATCGACTACCTGGGGCTGCGCCCCTATCTCGATCTCTGTTTAACTAGCGCCAGCGTTGAATATCGCAAGCCCGACCCGCAAATCTTCAATCTGGTGCTAGAGCGGTGGGATGCGCTGCCGTATGAGGTTGTCGTCGTTGGCGATGATCTGCGGCGCGACATCCAAGGCGGCATTGAGTTGGGCGCCCTAACTGTGCAGAGCGCCTTCCCAACCAGTAGCCAGGTGCGATTTGACAATGAAACTCTGGCTAACACCGCAAAACCTGATGCCGTTCTTAATGAATGGACACAACTGCCCGCGCTGATTCATGCGTGGGCGCAACCAACCCCATAAGCTGTGATAAAAGAGAAAGCTATGAGCGAACGCAAGACAAAGCCAATCACCGTCAGCCGCCGTTATCCTGCTGCACCGCTGGTGGGTGTTGGGGTAGTAGTGCTTAATGGCCAAGGGGAAGTGTTGCTCATTAAACGGGGCAAACCACCTCGTGCGGGTGAATGGTCACTGCCCGGCGGATTGATCGATCTGGGTGAACGACTAGAAGACGCGGCGCGGCGCGAGGTACAGGAAGAGTGCGGCATTACCATTGCCATTGGCGGCTTTGTCGCCACCTTTGAGCCGATCATCTATGACGCCGCCGGTGAAATCGAATATCACTATGTCTTGATTGACTACTGGGCCACCCACCTGGCCGGTGAAGCGGTCGCCCAGGATGACGCAATGGCGGTCAGTTGGAGTCCGGTGGAACAGTTGGCCGGATTCATGTTGCGGTCGGAAACCCAGCGGGTCATCCTGACTGCTCACGCCGCCTGGCGCGCTGCCAACGCCGAGGGACGATGAGGAAGCAGTGTAGCAACCGCAACATGAATCCAGGTCAATGTAGCAAGCAGGCTACTTCTTTTTGTCAGGTTTATACTCGATGTCATACTTTTCTTTGAGCAGCCGGCTGGCTTCTTTTTCGAGTTCTTCCTGACTGCGCCCAATTGCCCACCAGGTTGCCGTGACACTGACTAATTCTTGTTTGAAAGCGATCTCGTTATACGCATCGTCAAACAGACCTTTTGCATCGGCCATGAGCGAACCTCCTTGTGCATGAAACGCAGACCGTTACGGGTGACAAACGCCCTACGGTGTAGGGGAGCGACACAGAGATGTTCAATATTTCAGTGATTTAGCGTTGTGGCGAAAGTCCAGCAATAAGGCAGCCCCCCAACAATGAAGCTATTACCGACTGTCCACGATATAAATAATACCAGAAAACAAAGTAATTGTATAGCGGCATTTTTATGACAAAATGACGACAATTCATGACAAAAATGACAGCAGGCCACGGATTATAGATGGTCATCCAAGTGAGAAGTTCGCACAAGGCGCGCGAACTCCTCACTTGGGCGAAGTCAACCTGGTTTATCGATTAGGCGCCAACAAAAAACCAAAGTGCACCAGGCATCTATCACCCGGTGCACTTTGGTTTTTTTAGGACTTACGCAAGACGGGAATCTGGGCGCCCAGATTCCCGTCTTGCGTAAGTCCTGTTTTTGTTGCTCTTCACTTCGATGGTGTCAGACAGCAAATGGCAGCGGTCGAATCAGCTATTACCAGGACTACTCGCCATCCACTAGCCACTTATGACGAACCACTCCGCTTTGGTGCAGGATAATCCATATCGCGATTTTCTTTGAGGCGGCGACGTGCTTCCCGCTCGATCTCGTCCTGCGTGCGACCTAACCCCCAGCCGGAGGCAGTGACGCTGGCAATTTCCAACCGATAGGCAATTTCCATCTCACTGTCACTGAAAACCTTCCCCCAACCCGATGGTGATTCCTTCGCCATAGTTTCACACTCCTAATTCAGTCAACACAAACGGCAGCTAACGCGCAGCGTCCGCCCTGTTGAGTGACTGTCGCACTTTTACAGCGCAAGGTTGGGTGTAATCACGGAAACCCAACCACGAAGCACTGCTTGCCAAGTGCGTACCTTCAAACTGAATAATGATGCCGACCATATCCAGTTAATCATACAATATTATTTATTCTAGCCAAGTCGTCTGTGAACTAGCTATCAATTGGAAGAACGTAGGGGCGTCCCCTACGGGTTGGTGATTCCGCACTGCATGGATGTTGGGTGCTTGATGATTGATGGGGCGCCCGCCAGGGGACGCCCCTACGGTTATGGCTGATGGCTGGTAGGTTACACTGAGCGGGCAATCAACAGATCATAGAGGGCGACTTGGCGTTCGATGGCTTGTTGGTGGCGGGCGTGCCGGGTCGCCTCCGGCCAGTAGGTTTGCCCAGTAGTTGGCGGGAGATCGCTGGTTTGTTGAATCACGCCCAGTTGTTGTAGGCCCAGCAGCGCAATGCCGCGGCTGGTAATCTCTTTTTCGGTGAGGGCGACGATCGGTTCCCCCAGCGCATCGGCCATGATCTGTAGCCAGGCGGGCGAACTGAGGAGGCCGCCGCCGCTGGCAATGATCTGGTGTTGCTCGGCAGCCAGGTAGGGTTTGACCCGGCGGTAGATGAGGGAGAAGCGGTAGGCAATCGCTTCCAAACCGGCTTGAACAATATCAACAGGTTGTGTGTTGAGGGTAAAGCCGATGATGCTGGCGCGGGCGCGTTCATGCCAACCGGGGGCGCGTTCGCCGGCAACAAAAGGTAACACCGTCAAGCCATGCGCCGCCGGTTCACGCGCCGCCAGTTCTTTTTCCAGTTCATCGGTTGCGGGTAATTGCATACTTTCCCGCAACCAGGCGAAGAGGTTGCCGCCTTCGGTGGTGGCGCCGCCCAACAAACCCTGGTGACCGGCAACCCGGTAGAGCCACAGCCCGTCCGGCACCTGCGCCAGACTCGGATCGACGACGACGCGCATGGCGCCCGTCGTGCCGATAGTTAACGCAATCCGGGTCGGGCGATCACAACCACTGCCCAAGTTCGCCGCCGCGCCATCACCGATGGCGGGATACCAGGGAATCCCGCGCAACGCCGGCCACCGGTCTGCCCAAGGAGATAACAGCCCTTGCAGCGGTTGATTAACATCCACCAATGGCGAAAGCTGCGCCGGCTGCACCGGCAACGCCGCCAACCAATCCTGATCCCAGGTCAACGACCGGCGGTTGAGCATTCCCGTCCACGCCGCCACGCTGTAGCTGACGGCGCGCTGACCTAACAATTGCCAGTAGAGATACTCACCAAAGGAGAGCCAGTAAGCGCTGCGGTTGAACCACTCCGGTTGAGTACGCGCCAGCCAACGAAAGCGCGCCGGCAAATAGGAGGTATGGATCAAACAGCCGGTGCGATCATGACTGGCGCGCAATCCGGTCGCGCCCAACTCGTGTCGGATTTGCTCAGCATCCGCCGCATTGCGCGTGTCGGCATAAATAAAAAGCGGCGTCACTGGTTCGCCCGCCCCATTGACTCCCATCACATTGCCGACAAAGGTATCGCTTACCACCGCACCGATGGCCTTGGCCCGGTCGCCGGCGCGCTGTAACACCTGATCGATCACCGCAATGACATGGTCAAAGAGATGATCAGGCTGAAAGCTTGCGCCACCTTCCTGGGTTGTCTCCAGGTGGTTGGCAACCTGTGCGATACAATCGGGAACCGGTTGGCCGGCGGCATCAAATAATAAAGCGCGTGTAGAGGTTGTGCCAATATCCAGGGCGAGAACAAACGGTGTTTTCATTGTCGTCAGTCCATAGTCGTGTGGTCGCGTGGTCGCGTGGTCGCGTGGTCGCGTGGTCGCGTGGTCGTGTGGTCGTGTGGTCACGAACAGGGCGAGACGAAACGACTACGCGACCACGCGACGGCTATAACTTTAACCCGCTCATCACCACGCCGGCGATAAAGTAGCGCTGGGCCACAGCAAAGAGCGCCAACACCGGGATCGACATAATGGCCGCGGCGGCCATGAGCAGATGGTCGCGCGGGTCGCTGGTTTCCAAAGGCAAGTATTGGAAATAGCGCATCCCCACGGCGGCGGTGTAAAGATATTCGCGGTTGAGATAGATAAAGGGGCCGAAAAAGGCGTTCCAGTCGCCCAGAAATGTGAGGATGGCAACCGTGGTGAGCGCCGGTTTCATCAGCGGCACCAGCACCCGCCAGAGAATTTGGAACGGGTTGGCGCCGTCAATGGTCGCCGCTTCATCCAGATCGCGTGGAATGCTCAGGAGGAACTGACGCAACATAAAGACCATAAAGGCGCCACCCCCCAGCCAACTGCCGATGGTCAACGGCACATAGGTGTTGATCAGCTTCAACTGGAACCAGAGCAGGTATTGGGGAATCAGCGTCACCGTCGCCGGAATCATCATCGTGCCCAACATCAAAATAAACCAGACCTGCTTGCCGACAAAGTCAAAGCGCGCAAAGGAGTAGGCCGTCAGCGTCGCCGTGAGGATGGTGCCGGGGATGGTAATCAGGACGATAAGGAAGCTGTTGCCAATCCAGCGGGCAAAGGGGGCAGCTTCAAAGACATCGGCATAATTGCCCCATTGCGGCGTCTCCGGCAAAAAGTGGGGTGTGTAGGAACGTAGTTCCTGCCAGGTCTGCAACGAACTGGAGACTGTCCAGAAGAGGGGGAAAGAAAACATCAGTCCGGCCAAGGTCAGGAGCAGATAGGTGATCGTTTTGCCGATCAAGCGGCGACGCCGGATGGTGTTGTGCAACGAGCGATCGGCGCGCACCGGTCGTGGCGGGATAACGGCGGCGGCGGGTTTGGTCGTGCTTGCCATGAGAGTAATCCTGTTCCGTAACTACTAAGCCACCCCCTCCTACCCTCCCCCTGGTAAGGGGAGGATTTGTTCCTCCCCTTACCAGGGGGACGGGTGCCCACTGGGCGCGGAGGGGGTTCTGTTCCTATTCCCCGTAATAGAAGACCCAACGTTTCGATATGCGCATCTGGAAAATGGTCAAAGCGATGATGATCAACGCAAAGAACCAGGCGAGCGCAGCCGCATAGCCGATCTCAAAGTAGTCAAAGGCGTTTTTCCAGATATGGAGCGCATAGAACCAGGTGGCAAAGGCCGGGCCGCCGCCTTCGGGCGTAAGCAAAAAGGCCGCTTCAAAGGTTTGCAGCGCGCCGATGATGCCCAACACTGTATTAAAGAAGATCGTCGGCGTCAGCAGCGGGATGGTTACATTGCGAATGCGTTGCCAGGTGTTGGCGCCGTCAATCGCCGAGGCGTCATAAAGTTCGGTGGGGATGCCCTGTAACCCGGCCAGAAAGATGATCATCTGCGTGCCGCCAATACTGGTCCAGAGGCGCATAATGATCAGCGACGGGATTGCCATCTGGCGGTCGGAAAACCAGCCGGGCGGGTCGGCCACGCCCAGGTTGCGCAAGGTCTGGTTGACAATGCCAAAGTCGGTGTCCAGCAGCCACTTCCAAAGAATGATCGAGGCCACCAGCGGCACCAGCGACGGCATAAAGAAGAGGGTGCGATAGACCGCCACGCCGCGCAATTTGCTATCGAGCAAAATCGCCAGGAACATCGACCCCAACACGCCCAATGGCACGCCCAAGCTGGCAAAATAGAAGGTGCGCCCCAACGACGGCCAGAAGAGATCATCGGCGGTGAACATGTGAACATAATTCTCGACGCCGACAAATTTGGAAGTGCCGATAATGTTATAGTTGGTAAAGCTCAGGTAGAGCGACGCCAACCCCGGCCCGATAAAAAGGCCGAAAAAGCCGAGCAGCCACGGCGTTAGAAAGAGATAGCCATAAAAATTCTGCCGCCGCCGTTCAAGTGAACGCCGCTTCGCCACCGGGGGCGCTTTACTAGTTGCTGTGATCGTTGCCACGCAGGACTCCTGTAAGAAATAAGGATGAAGGATGAAGGATGAGGGATGAAGTTTTACCCTTCATCCCTCATCCTTCATCCTTCATCCTTTACAAACTACGCCGCCGGTTCCATCTCCAACACCTTCTGGATGTTGTCGTGCAGGTCTTGCAGACCTTGTTCAAAGGGAACAGGTTGGTTCGGATCCAAGAGCAGGGTCAGGTATTGGGCGCAGGCATCGGTGTATTCGCGACCGCGGGAGTTGGCAGGGGCGTGGGCCGGGATGCCATTTTCCAGGTTGGGGATAAACCATTCATGCACCGGATCTTTTTCAATCAATTGCTGTACCACATCGGGGCGGACAAAAGCGCCCTGACCGGCCACCAGATTGAAGCTGAAGCAGCCTTCGGTGTTGGTAATGTGCTTGATAAATTGGAAGGCTTCCTGCGGGTGGGCGCTCTCCTTGAGGATGTTCCAGGTGCCGCCGCGCAGTTGGGAGGGGAACTTGCCGTTGGCGTCGGTCGGGAAGAGACCCTGGTGCGCCTTGGCAACAGCCTCGTCCTTGATGTCGCGCTTGAAGTTGCGCACGTTGAGCGAACCGCCCCAGTTCATCGAGATCTTGCCTTCCAGTTGCGCCGCCGGGAAGTCGCCGGGCGCGGGCAGGATTTTCTCTTCGACGGCCATCGTGTAGAGCCAGCGTAGACCGGCCTGGGCTTCGGCGCTGTCGAGCAGGAGCGATTTGGTGCCTTCGGCATCGATCAGATCACCGCCAAAGGCGCGGCAGAGGACCACCAACTGCCCTTCACCAAAGCCAAAGCTCAAGCCGAAGCGCTCGCCATCCTTGTACAGTTTGCGCGCCCATTCACCGTAGGTATCCATGGACGTGTCGTGGCCGACCGGATCGGGCAAATCAATGCCTTCAGCTTCCAGGTGCAAGGCGTTGATCACCATCGTATCCTGGCCGGCCCAGCCCCAACTCGGCAGACCGTAGAGTTTGCCCTGGAAGTATTGCAAGCCGATAAATTGATCATACCACTGCTTCAGATCCAGATTGTCGGAAGCGACCAGATCATCAATGGCGCCGATGATGTTGCCGTTGATCGCCCGCCAGAAGTGGAAGTGCGACGGGTCAAAAGCGACGATGTCACCCAGGTCGCCGGCAGCAAACATGGAGTACATCTTGCCATAGTTATCCTGCTGGCTGGCGCCGGTGAGCGGGCGGAATTCGATCTCGACGTTGGGGTGGTCTTTCTTGAAGGTATCGATGCGTTCCTCATTCCACCCGGTGCCGGGGCCACGGAAGGTGTCCCACTTCAATTGCACGGCTTCGGCGCCGGCGCCACCCCCTTCGCCACCGGCGGCGGGTTGTTGGGCCACGGGCGCACAGGCCGCCAGGACGCCGATGCCGGCAACGGCGCCGCTCATTTGCAAAAAGTGACGGCGTGATAAAGTCTTCATAGCGCGGTTCTCCTTTTGATGCTGTATGAAAAATTTTGCTTATGCCTGGTAAAGAGGAGTTTGATGCCACCATCACTTGGGCGAATGGTGCATCTACTGTATACTCATAGTGCCGAGCGACTGCGCCCACGTTTTACACACGGCTTGATGACGGGGCTTGGTGGTAAAAGCTGGGAGAGTGCAAGGCGACGATGTCCTATATTAGAACACACTTTTGCTGTAACGGCAAGTGTAATAAATGGAATGACAACGCGTCAAGCGCATAGTTGGCAAATTTTCAAATTCGTTATGTTAACCTGGCTACTTCTTCCACTGCTTTTCATCATCCTGGGTCTCTGGCTCTTGCGCCAGGGGCGGCGCAGCTATCAAGCCAGTGGCCTGCCAACCGGCGATGTGATCTACAGCGATACCGGCGCGTGGCAGCAGGTGGAAAAAGCGCTCATCAACCGCCAACATGGTCTGATCGGCAAACCGGACTATCTGGTGCAAGTGACCGAAAAGGGGCGCTCCTTCACCATTCCCGTCGAGGTCAAAAGCGCCAAACGCCCAGCCGTCCCCCACACCGGCCACCTGCTTCAGCTAGGCGCCTACTGTCTGCTGGTCGAGGCCGCCTATCAACGGACGCCGCCATACGGTCTGCTACACTATGCCGACGCCACCCTGCGCATCCCCTTCACCGACGAACTACGCCGGGAAGTTCTCGCCGTCGCCGAGGCGATTCGGCGGGATCAGCAGGCGACTGCTGTTAACCGTAGCCACGATGAAGTCCAGCGTTGTCGCGCGTGCGGCTATCAACACCACTGTGGCGACCAAAACCTTATACAATCATTAATGGACAACAATTAATGATTAATGATGGCTGTCGGCGCGGCGCATTAATCATTATCCGTTTTCTATTCTCCATTAATTATTGTTGATCATTGCCAACTGCGCCAGATCTTTCGGCCAGTCCAGGTCAAAAGACAACGAGGGCGATTCATAGATCCGATAGGGCAGCCTGACCTTGTCTGCCAACATGCAATGACGGGCAAAGCTCTGTTCGCCAAAGGCAAAGGGGATCATCTGCGGGGGATGGAGCAGCAGGGCGTTGGTGCCGCCGTCGTGGCTGGGGGCGATCACCATACTCGGTTGTGTCCGGCCAAGCTTATACAATTGGATAATGTCACCGACGGTCAACAAGGGTAAATCGGCCGGCAAAATCAAAATCGCCTCCGCCCCATACAGGAGGGCGCGCCGCCGCCCCTGTTCTAGCGCCTCATTGAGCGACTGTTTCTCTTCCTGTTCAAAGGCAACTTGCTCCCATGCCACCCCGGCCACCACCTGCGGATCACGCCCGACGACAATCACGCCGGTAAACACCTGCGCCGCTTGTGCTTGCGCCAGCAGATTGTGAAAGAGATAATGATTCAGCCCACGCCGCTGCTGCCAGGACAGCACCGTAGCTAACCTGCTCTTCCCCTCAGCAAATGGTTTAACCGGCGCCACAAGCCATAGCTTCATAGACATTTCATGAAAGGATGAAGGATGAGAGATGAGAGATGAAATAACGAAATCATCCTTCATCCTTCTTACTTCCCATTGCCCACGCCTTGCATTTGACGGTGCGGCTGTTCGCTTAAGGTATAGGCAAAGGTCAGCACCGCTTCGGCTAACCGGGCTTTGCTGGCGCGGTCGCTCATGATGGTGTCCATCACCAGCGTCGGTATCTGCACGGCGTCGCTGATCGCGCGGTCGGCTTCATCGAGCACAAAGCCGGTCAGGATGTCATCATAGCGATCAACAACGGTGAGCGGACTGATCATCACGCCCAGTTCTTGCATGATTTTCGCGGCCGGCCCTTTGATCGCCCGTCCGCTGACAATCGGACTGACGGCGACTTTGGGCACATGGATGCGGCGCAACGTCTGGCGCAGACCAGGAACACTCAAAATCGGGTCAATGCTCAGATAAGGATTACTGGGGCAAAAGACGATGACATCGGCCGTTTCCAAAGCCAGATGCACTGCTTCATTCATTCGTGCGCTGGCGGCGCCGACAAAGCTGAGGTCGATCAACAGCGGTTCACAACGGCGGCGCACAAAGTAATGTTGAAAGGGCAGATCGCCTTCATCGGTATGCACAAGCGTGCGCACCGGCTGGTCGCTCATGGGCAGGACGCGGGTGGGAATGCCCAGACTCCGGCGCAGGCGGTCGGTCACCTCGGTCAACGAAATCCCCTGCCGCAACCATTCGGTGCGGCGCAGATGGAGGGCCAGGTCGCGGTCGCCCAGCATAAACCAATCCTCGCCACCCAGTTGCCCCATGGCCTGCAAGGTGACAAAGGATTCGTTGAGGCGGCCCCAACCCTGCTCCGGGTTGTTGATGCCGGCCAGGTTGTAGATCACTGTATCCAGATCCGGGCAGATCGACAGCCCCCAATGTTCAAAATCGTCACCGGTGTTGACAATCACCGTCAAATCACCGGGATTGACCACATCTTGTAAACCAGTTGCTAGTTTGGCGCCGCCGACCCCACCGGCCAGAGCGACCACATTCAGGTTGACCATAGCATTCCATCTCGCTAAACTCAAGCGTCCCCTTCGGCAAGCTCAGGGCGGGCCGTTGGGACGGGTAGATCGGGTACAATAATTTTACATAATCGGACAAAATGATAGCTAGCGCCAGAGGACACGTTCGGCGACCGGCGCCCGTTCTTTGTGTTTTTCTTCAGCCGGATAACCAACGGTGATCAATGCTTGTGGCGTCCACGTTGCTGGTAATTGTAACACATCGCGCACCAATGCAGGCGCAAAGAGCGGGGCGCACATCCAACAAGCGCCCAGACCGTAGTAGTGGGCGGCGAGCAGCAGGTTCTGACAGGCCAAGGCGACGCTCTGCACCGCCATGGTCCATTCGGCTTCATTGCGCTGGGCATCGGGGTAGCGATCCATCGCTTCCATGCTGACGGCGGCAATGATCAAGGCGGCGGCGCTGGTCATACGGGTGTGACTGATGGCAACACGGCGCTCAATGAAGTCCGGATCGGCGCCATCGGCGCTCAGGTCGCGCCGCCACTGTTCGCCCATGCGTTGACTCAGCGCTAACTTTGTTTCAGCTTGTGTGACCACACAAAAGCGCCACGGTTGACGATTGTGGGCCGAGGGCGCCCAGGTGGCGGCCAACATCAATTGCTCTAGCACTGCTGGCGCCACCGGCTCCGGTCGGTAGCGGCGGATCGAGCGACGCCCTTGAATCAGCCGCCAGAAATCGATCTTGGCTTCGCCTGTGCCACCAACGGGCGCCGGGCCGGTTGCCGCCTGCTCCATAACCAACGTTATACCTTCTCCGGCACAGGGTTGCCCGCTTCGCGGATGGCCTGGCGCGGGTTGACACATAGCAAGAGGAGCAACCCGACGGCAAAAAAGAGCGCCAACGACAAAATGGCGATCCGGTAACTGCCGGTCTGTTGCAGCGCCAGCCCGAAGACAAACGGCCCTAACCAACTAGTGCCCCGTTCACTCACTTCATAAAGACTGAAATACTCCGACTCCTGCCCACGGGGGATCATCAGCGAAAAGAGCGAACGGCTCAACGCCTGGCTGCCGCCCAGGACAATGGCGATGACGCCGCCGATGACAAAAAACTGGAACTCGGTCTGTAAGAAGCCATAGGTGTAAATCGTCACACCGAGCCAGATAACAAGGCTGTACAAGATGGCCCATTTACTGCCGATCCATCGGGCGAGATAGCCAAAGCCCAACGCACCAAAAAAGGCAATAAATTGCACCATTAAAATCAATTGTACCAGCGAAGCCGTCCCCAGCCCCAATTCCTGGCTGCCAAACTGGGAAGAAAGGGCAATGATAGTTTGGATGCCGTCATTGTAGATCAAGTAGGCGATCAAAAAGAGCATGGTCTGCGGGTAGCGCGGCAATTGGCTGATCGTATGGCGCAACTGCGCAAAGCCAACCGAAAGATAGCCTGTGCCGGCCGGCAACTGTTTGATCGGCGCCCGCGGCCGCAAGTTCATCAAAGGGATTAGCGTGAAGATCGCCCACCACACGCCAGCCGAGGCCAGGCTGATCCGCACGGCATCACCGGTGCTAATGCCTAAGCTGACCGACCAGATCTGGACAAAGAGTAGATTGACCAGCAACAGAAGTCCACCACCTAGGTAGCCCATTGCCCAGCCTTGTGATGAGACGCGATCACGCTCATCGGCCGCCGCAATGTCGGGTAGAAAGGCATTGTAAAAGACAATCGACGCGCCAAAGCTGAGATTGGCGATCAGGAAAAGCGCACCCCCCAGCAGATACCGATCACCCGCCAGAAAATACATCCCCATGGTCGCAAAGGCGCCGATATAGGCAAAGAGGCCCATAAAGCGCTTTTTCAGGTGCGAATAGTCGGCAATGGCGCCCAGGATGGGCAGAAAAAAGACTTGCAGCACCACCGATAACGAAACCATGTAGGGAAAGAAGGCGTCGGCCAGGACCGGAATGCCCAAGGGGTAGATAAAGTTATTGGCATCAGCCGCGTTTTGCGCAACTGTGGTCAGATAGGGACCAAGAAAGACAGTAATGACGGTTGTCGAAAAGGCCGAGTTGGCCCAGTCATAAAAATACCAACTTATCTGTTCACGTCGGCTATAGGTGGACGCGTCAGTCATTGCTTGCGCCATTGGGGTTCTCTACTTCACTCTGGGTTTGATCACTTTTTGGAATTTAGATGGTCAGTCGGCTGGTTTGTTGATTGGTGCGTTTATTCCGTGAACAACTAACTAACCACCTAACAAACTAACCAACTAGTCACCGAAGCTGTAGTCCCTACACGATAACACTCTTTGGCCGTTTGGTCAATTCATCTGAATATGGGATGAAAAACTATGGGATTCGACAAACCACTTGTATAATACGCACGAAGTATGACTTCTGAATTTAGGCTGATTTAATGAAATAAGGATGGAAAAGAAAAATGCGACTCGTTCCTCATAAAATGTTTCTAACACGTGGGGTTGGCGTCCACAAGGAAAAACTCACCAGCTTTGAAATGGCGTTGCGGGAAGCGGGCATTGCCCACTTTAATTTGGTGCGTGTCTCTTCGATCTTTCCGCCGCGCTGCAAAATTGTCGAACGGGAAGAAGGGTTGCAACTGCTGCAACCGGGTGAGGTGGTCTTTGCTGTAATCGCCGAAATGTCCACCAACGAGCCTGGTCGCCGCATCGCTTCATCCATTGGCGTCGCGCGCCCCTCGGACCCGGACAAGTATGGCTACCTCTCCGAACATCATACCTTTGGACAGACCGAAAAGGAAGCCGGCGACTATGCCGAGGATCTGGCCGCCACGATGTTGGCTACCACACTCGGCATTCCATTCAATCCCGCCCAGGATTACAACGAACGCCGCGAACAGTATCGCATGGGTGGCGAAATTGTCGATTCCACCAGTATCACCGTCGCTGTGACGGCAGAACCGGGTGGCGTCTGGACAACCACCATCGCCGCTGCCATCTTGATCTAATCCGTAGTAAAGACTGATGAAGGGTAGCTAATGGTTTCGGTAATCCTTGGAACTTGTCACGCCGGCGGCGATGACCTACAGTTACCGAAATAAATTAACAATCTTCATCAGTCTTTACTACCGCGCACAACACACTTCACAAAACATTATGGCATTTAATGACTTTCTCGATCTGCCGGAAGACATAGCTGCGTTTGAGCGGGCGCAAGTGCTGGTGCTGCCCATGCCCTTCGAGGCGACGGTCAGCTACGGGCATGGTACGGTGGATGGTCCGGCGGCGATCATTGACGCCTCGCAACAGGTGGAACTTTATGATCGCGAGTTCGATCACGAACCGGCGTTGCGGTACGGCGTACACACCCTGCCGGCCTTAGACTTACCAGCGGAGCCAGCAGCGGCCATCGCCGCGATTGCCGCTGCTACCGCAGCGGCGGCGGCCTCCGGCAAGTTGGTGGTTGGGTTGGGGGGTGAACACACCGTTAGCGTCGGCTTTGGGCGCGGGCTGCTGCAAGCGTTGGGCGGGCCAATCACCATTGTCCAGATCGACGCCCACTGTGATCTGCGCGACAGCTATGAAGATTCACCCTATAGTCACGCCTGTATCGCGCGCCGTCTCTTGGAAGAAGCGGGCATTGAACAGGTGCTGCAACTGGGCATTCGGTCACTCTGCCCGGAGGAGATCGGCTTTGCCCGCGCCAACCCCGACCGGGTGCGCATCTGGTTTAGCGAAGATGTCCACGCCGGCGGTTGGCAGGACGAGTTGATTCGGCGCATCCAGGGCCGTCGCGTCTACCTGACCATTGATGTCGATGGCCTCGACCCGGCGATTGTCCCGGCGACCGGTACGCCCGAACCCGATGGGCTGACCTGGCCGGAAGCGCTGACCATCTTGCGCACGGTAACGCAACACGCCACGGTCATCGGCATGGATTGCGTTGAACTGGCGCCAGTGGAAGGGTTGCATCTGGCGAATTTTGCGGTAGCAAAGTTATTGTATAAAGCGATCTCCTACGTAAAAATGAGCTCATAAGGTATTCAAATGAAAGAAGCCAAAAGCATTAAAGCCTTCCTCAAACATCACTACCGCCATTACAATGCGGCGGCACTGGTTGACGCGGCGGAAGGGTATCATCAATTCGTCACCAATGGCGGGCAGATGTTGCTGGCGATGGCCGGCGCCATGAGCACCGCCGAACTGGGGCTGTCACTGGCCGAGATGATTCGCCAGGACAAGATCCATGCCATCAGTTGCACCGGCGCCAACCTGGAAGAGGATGTTTACAATCTGGTGGCGCACAGCCACTATGTCCGCATCCCCAACTGGCGCGACCTGACGCCGGAGGATGAACATGAATTGCTCTCCCGCCACCTGAACCGTGTCACCGATACCTGTATCCCGGAAGAAGAAGCGATCCGGCGGATTGAGCATGTGATTCTCGACGAGTGGCAACGTGCTGATCAAGCGGGCGAACGCTATTTCCCGCACGAGTTCTTGTATCGTATTTTGTTGAGCGGGCGCTTAGAGCAGCATTACGAAATCGACCCCAAGGACAGTTGGTTGCTGGCCGCGGCGCAGAAGAACCTGCCAATTTTTGTCCCCGGCTGGGAAGATTCGACCACCGGCAATATCTACGCGTCCCATTGCATCAAGGGTAATGTGAAGAATGTTCACACCGTGCGCTCCGGCATCGAATATATGATGGCGTTGGCCGAGTGGTACACGGCGCAGCAAGTGCCGACCGGCTTCTTCCAGATCGGCGGCGGCATTGCCGGCGACTTCCCCATCTGCGTGGTGCCGATGCTGCGCCAGGATATGGAGCGCGATGACATTCCGCTTTGGGCCTACTTCTGCCAGATTAGCGACTCGACCACCAGCTACGGCTCCTACTCCGGCGCCATCCCGAATGAGAAGATCACCTGGGAAAAGTTGTCGTTTGATACGCCGAAATTCTTGATCGAATCAGACGCGACAATTGTGGCGCCGTTGATTTTTGCCTACGTCTTGGCAGGCTAAGAGACAGCAACCGCTCTGGGCGAGTCCGTGACTCGCAACGCAGTGGCAGGCCTGTAACAAAGGGCATCATCCGCACACAGCAACCGCTCTGCGCGAGTCCGTGACTCGCAACCGGCTGGGGCGAGTCACGGACTCGCGCAGAGCGGGCTTGGGGAAATCTATCAACCCCAATCCTTGCACCACCACTCCGCATGGGGCATCCCAGTAGCCTTACCGTTCTGCCCGCGACCGCGCTAATTCTGCTTCCAGTCGTGCAATTTTTGCTTCTGCTTCTTCGGCGCGTTGTTTTTGCTGCTCAGCCCGCTGCTTCTCTTCTTCTGCTCGCAACTCGGCATCCTTAGCCATTGTTTCAGCTAGGGCAAGCGCCTCGGCATCGTCAAGCAACCGTTGGTTGGTTGCCAGATCATAGAATTGCAGGTGATTTTGCTCATCCAACGTTAACTGCAATCCCATCAACCGGCTAATATATTCTGGCGCTTCCGTCTGACCAGGGCCAAAGGCCAGATCACCAATCACCACTTCTTCTTTCACCGGCTTCATCGGCACGTAACCGCCGCCAACTAATTCATAGGCAAACAGTGGCGGATCAAGGTACTCAGCGGTGGGGTCATAAATAAAATATTCCTGCACGCCCAATTCAGCATAGAGACGCATCTTCTTGCCCAAATCTACATGGCGAGTTGTTTTAGAAGAAACCTCGAAAACGACTTCTGGACCTTTTCCTTCTTCCCAAATTTTATAAATATCCCGCAGGTGTGGTTCGACATCGCGGACGATAAAACAGTCAGGGGAGACCGATTTAGAAGGGTTACCTTGCTCGTAATAGATTAGCAAATTGCCGCTAACGTAGACGCGCCGTCCTAAGAAGAAGCGTTGCAAGAGGCGAATAATCGCAAACATGACGCCACGATGGAGATCGGACTCAGCCATTGGTTTGCCATCCGTTTCCGGGTAAAAAATTTCTTTGGTTGTTGGTCGCACTTGAAGCGATTGCAGGCTCATGGTCGATGCTCAACTTTCTGCATTGCGCCTCTCGTTTTTGCGCTATGCACCATCCATCACGCTATAGCCCAATTATACCACACGCTGCTTTTGCAATGCTGCCCACACCCGTTCCGGTGTATAAGGCAATTCGTCAAGCCAAACGCCGGTGGCAGCGTAAATGGCGGCGCCGATGGCGGGCGCGGTGGGGATAAAGGGCATCTCCGCCATGCCGCGCACCCCAAGCGGGCCTTGTGGGTCGGGAGTTTCCAGAATCACCGGCACAATCTCTTCGACCACATCCAACACGCCGGGGATGAGATAGTTGCTCAGGTGGGGCGTCACCGTTTTGCCGTTCTTCTGGATAAAATTTTCCAGCAGCGTCCAACCAACCGACTGAGCGACCGCCCCTTCGATCTGCCCTTCAATCAGTTGCGGGTTGACGGCCTTGCCCACATCATTGACGCTGACCAACCGTTTCACCGTGACATGACCAGTTTCCAGATCAACTGCGACATCGGCTACCTGGGCGCAGTAGCCAATGGTGATGTGGGGGTCGCCTTCGCCGGTGCCGGGCGTATAGCCGGTGGTCTTGCGCGGATGGTAGAGGAATTCGGCGCGCGCCGGACGCTCCTCATTTTGCCATTCCTGCAACGCCCGTTCCGCCGCGCCCTTGATGGCATTGCCGGCCATAAAGGTCATACGACTGGCCGAGGAACTGCCGCTGGAACCGGCGGCGTCGGTGTTGTCACTGTACAATTCAACTTGGCTCAGGTCAATGCCCAGAACCTCAGCGGCGATCTGGCGCATAGCCTGGTGGGTTCCTTGCCCAACCTCGGCGCCGACACAGCCGACCACTGCGCGCTCAATTTCCGTCGCCCCCTGCAATTCAACCCAGGCATGACAATGTTCCGGAAAACCCAGGCTAAACCCAACATTTTTAAAGCAGACGGCGAGACCGGTGCCGTGGGCGGCCTGCGTACGCGAGGCAGTTAGCGATGTTGCGTGTTGCGTGTTGCGTGTTGCGTGTTGTGCGCCACTGTCCATCCGTTTAGCGGCTTCTTCCAGCACCTGGGGGGCGGTGCAGCCGGGGGGGAGGACGGAGCGGGTTGCCAGGCGGGAACCTTCGCGCCAGATGTTGCGGCGGCGGAATTCGGCGGGGTCCATGTTCAACGCGACAGCGAGTTTGTTGACTTGCATTTCGGCGGCAAAGTGACCTTGCGGTCCGCCAAAGCCGCGGAAGGCGCCGCTGGGACAGTTGTTGGTGTAGACCGTGCGGGCGTCAAGCAGCACATTGGGAATTTCATACGGGCCGAGACAGGAGAGAATGGCGTTGCCCAAAACTTTCGTGCTGGTGTAGGCATAGGCGCCGGCATCGCTGGTAGCGTCCACCTGGGCAGCGATGATTTTACCATCGCTGGTGGCGCCCCACTTGGCCCGGATGACAAAGGGGTGGCGCTTGTGGTGGCCGATAATGCTCTCCTCGCGGCTCCAGATGGTCTTGATGGGGCGGCCGGTCGTCCGGGCGGCCAACGCCAAGGCGATCTGGATCGAAATATCTTCCCGTCCGCCAAAGGCGCCGCCGATGGCCGGATAGCGTACAATGATCTGTTCCTCCGGCAGCCCCAGCGCGTGCGCGATCTGCTGGCGTTCTTCGTGCATCCATTGGCCGCCACAGATCACTTCAATGCGACCATCAGGCAGCACCTGGGCCAGCCCCGCTTCCGGTTGCAGATAGGCATGTTCCTGGGCATGAGTGCGATAGGTGGCTTCCACGATCACGTCGGCCTGGGCAAAAGCGGCGGTGACATCGCCTTGTTGAATGCGATAGGCATGAAGCACATTCGATTGCAAATCACGCTGCCCATAGGGGTAGCCGGTAAATTCATCAGGGTGGATCGGCGGCGCCCCCGCCTGCATGGCGACCAGCGGATCGGTCACAATCGGCAGCGCTTCATAATCCAGTGTGATCAGCTTGGCGGCGGCTTCGGCTTGGGCCGGCGTCTCGGCAATGACCAGAGCAATCTTGTCGGCTTCCCAGCGCACCCGTTCCGCCGCCTTGGTGCTGCCGGGGCCACAGAGTACCGGCTGGTCATACATCACCAGGCCATACTCATTGACTGGAACGTCCTTGGCGGTGAGTACATCGATCACGCCGGGGGCGGCTAAGGCGGCGCTGACATTCACGGCCCGCAGATGAGCATGAGGGACGCCGGCAAAGACAATTTTCAACCAGGCCTGCCCCGGTCGATCGAGATCGCCGGAATAGGCCAGCTTGCCGGTCACTTTCTCTGTGGCGTCTCCACGCGGAAGACTGGCGCCCAATGCTCGCATTCGGTTTACCTCTTCTACGGTTTCTACACTATTGATTCGACTGAACTACGTTTGACGCGATATTTACTGGTAATTGCAAGTTGTAATCTTTGTTGCTACAATGTCCACAGCCCAGAAGCAAAATCACCGATTCGCTCGCCCTGGGCGCCATTGCACGACACACGACAAGGAGACCGTATGCTAAAAGAATTTCGTGACTTCATTCAACGTGGGAATGTGATTGATCTGGCTGTCGCCGTCATCATGGGCGCAGCCTTTGGCGCTGTTGTCACATCACTGATTGGTGATATTATTACACCTGTTTTGCTAAATCCTGTCATGCAAGCCATGCAGGTGGACGAACTGGCCAAACTCTCCATCAATGGCATTAAATATGGCGTCTTTTTGGCCGCCATCCTCAATTTCCTGGTTGTCGCCTTTGTCATGTTTATGTTGGTGCGTTCGATCAACAGCATGACCAAGAAGAAAGAGGAAAAGCCCGCCACCCCACCGGAGATCCCCGCTGATATTAAACTGCTGACTGATATTCGCGATCTATTACAGAAGCAACGCGGCTAATCTATCGATCGTCAGCTTGCTAAAAATCCGGTTTCTGCCAGAAACCGGATTTTTTTATTAGCGCGCCAACATCGGCCCCAACCGCCGGCCACCAAGCAAGTGCATGTGCAGGTGATAGACCTCCTGCCCGCCATCGCGATTGCAGTTGACAAGCAGACGGTAGCCATTCTCCGCAATCCCTTCCTGCTGGGCAATTTTGGCCGCCACCGTAAAGAGCCGCCCCAGCGCCGCTTCATCCGCCGCCGTGACATCATTAGCCGTGGGAATCAGATGGTTGGGGACAATCAAAATGTGGGTCGGCGCTTGCGGGTTGATGTCGCGAAACGCCGTCACCAGTTCGTCCTGATAGACAATGTTGGCCGGAATTTCTCGCCGAATGATTTTGCTGAAGATGGTTTCCTGGGCCATAAAGCTCCTTATTAATTGACTGCGCTGACTATCAATGACATTCTGATCAAGGATGTTCAAGCAGCCACCGCTTCTAGCGTATACTTATCCAGGTTCTCCAAAAATGCGGCGCCTGACAAGCGAACGGCTTCGGCAATCGCATCACGCGTCAGGCTACCACGCCACTCAGCAATGATCGTTTCCCAGGCCAACCCTTCTGCTACCTGCTCGAGAACATCAGCTACCAAGATGCGTGTGCCACGAAAGGTTGGTTTGCCATGACAAATCTCTGGGTCGCTTACAATGTAACGACCAATGATCTTCAGTTGCATAGAAGTATCTCCGTCTGTTCTAAAGCATAAATGACCAGTCCATCATCTGCCTTGTGTGGCTCGATCATACCACAAGTTTGTATAAGCGACTAGAGAAGGTTCGGCTGGGCGCACTTAGGGAAACAATCGGGTGTGTGGCACGTCGTAGATTGCCCGCAAGCTGCCGCTTTGACTGCACCAACTCGACACCCACCTGCGCAAACAGGACATTACTCAACGGTAGGCGGATCATCAGGTGACTTATCGAATTCGCCCAACCTATGCTATACTACACTCATATTGTAAATGGACGATGTTTTTGTCTTGGAGGTACACAATGGATACCCTAGTATTGGAAAGACCGATGACGGCTGTCACAAACCCAGCCGACAACCAAGCGCGGGACATACGGCTACAAAAACGCTTACACTCGCTCCACGAGCAAGCCTTGCTAGGGTTAAAACAGTAGT
Organism: Caldilinea sp. CFX5; assembly: GCA_021405325.1. The sequence goes on from QWII01000047.1 coordinate 33,865, forward strand.
ATCATATTGTCGATGAAGAGCGGGTTTTTGCCTTTTTATACAAACATAGCCACCTTATTCCAATGCTCACCGAAGGACGCGAAGCAGTGTCGCTTTACTTTGGCGAAGAGACGCCGATCCTCTTGACCCAACGCCGTGACCCCGAAGTCGGTTTGGAGCATTTGATCGCTTGGATTCAGACCGATTTATCGGCGGAGGAAGCGGTTGCGCGTTGGCTCGAACTGAGTGACGCCTGGTATCTTGATCGATTAGAAACGCTTGGCGATTTACTCAATTTCAACCTTGGGGGCCGCCCGTGAGTCAGGCGACAGGGCAAACAGCGGCAGCTTTTGCCTGGGACGATTTCTTGTCGTTGGCCGTGGAATGGCAAGCTAATGCCGCGGCCAGTCATTATCCGGCGGCGGTCTATCGTTCAAGTATCAGCCGCGCCTACTATGCGGTTTTCCATGCGGCCTTTGACCTGGCAGCGACGTTGGGGTTACAGTCCACTGGGGCTGGCGTCGATCACTATCATCTGCGTAAATTCTTCGAGCGGCGCGGGCGTATGGCTGCACAATTGAGTGCGATCTTGCGTTCGCTCTATGATTTGCGCATCTCTGCTGATTATGAGCGCCAGGCACGCAATCCTGTTACAACCGACGCACCGGTGGCCACAGCAGAGGCGATTCGTCTGGCGCAGCAAGCAATGCAATGGCTTGCCAACTTGCAGGCGAAGGGCAAGTCGTAGCGCAGCCTACTCCCACATAGGAAGCAACACAATGCCCCGTTTCAACTTGGTTCTGTGTGGTCTGGGCCAGATGCTTGTGTCTGTAATAACAGGTCGAATAGCATTCGGCGATCTTTGGGATTGAGCGCCTGTAACAATTCTTCGGGCGGAAGGCCGGCGAGCCGTTCTTTGGGACTGACTAAAGAGAGCAGTTTTCGTTGCTTCTCCGGCTCCAGGCTTTCCAGAACTTCTTCGGGACTCATGACGGCGATCAATTCCCGTCCAATATCCTCCGCCATGAATTCCAGATCTTTACGCGAAATCGATGTCGAAATGCCAGCCATGGTTAATACCTCCCTCGTCATCTGTGGGCGAACCTCATAGGCATACCGGATATACTTGGTATTGCCCTCGGCAATAATCTTTTTCAGAAACTGACGAAACTTGCGGTCACTAGCCGCAAACAACAGCAACGAATAATTCTTGGGCAGAATGGGTAGCTCATTGACGATAATCAAATAAACCGGTGGGTGAGCTTCGTTCTTATAGTAGCCGTCGGCAACCGGGCGAAAGGGTTGAAAGGTCGCGACGTGATCCAACACCGTCTTCGGTCTAGCGGCGCAAATGATCGTCACAGTCATAGCCTGTACGGTCACATCTTGTTCCCCAATGTACAGTTGTGTTCGTCCGTTGATAAGATGATAGCCCGCTACGGTTAAAGGATCTTCCCGCCCTTTGAACTCCACTTGATTACGAGTGGCAAAATAGAAAAAAGGCGTTGTGGTCTGCACACTTTGTAATTCATCCGCCGTTGCCAGCGTAACCAACGCATCAATGGTATGTGGTAGGCGACTGACTTCGATCTCCGTTTGCAAGGCTTTCGTCAACGGTGTTAGTTCGTCCAACAGCACCTGTTTGAAAACCGGATCAACCTGCTGCCGTGGCGTTTTGCTGCGTTCCGCCATCCCACTTTACTCCTTCGTTTCGTTCACTGTACCACGTTCTCTGCCGCTCGTCAATCAGCAACTTCTATCGCCAACTTGCCGAAATGACGGGTCAAGCTTTATCATAAAAAACTCGTGCAGGAGAGTGGCCTTCACGAGTCTGATAATTGACTGGTCTATCCAGTCAAGATTGGTCTGGTTTGGCTTGGCCAGGCAGCTTTGGTTTGCTTTTTGCCAGCACTTTTGCCGTAAAGGTCAGCAGACGGTCAATGGCTGCTTGGTGGATGTTGACACGCTCGATAAGCGCATTGAGTTTGGTTTGCTCGGCGCGCTGTCCGGCTGCGGCTGCGTGCTGCGCGTCATGCAAAATGACAATGTGCTGCAAACTGTGGCCGACCGCCATTTCGGGTGTGATTTTGCCATTCGCGTAATCAGCCAGCACTTGTTTGGGATCATAGGTACTCATGTAGTTACCTCTTTCAAAGGGTGTCTATGAAGGAAAAAATCTTGATACCATTTGGTATCAAGATTGTACAATAGTTTATCTCAATTGTCAAGCAGCAATTTGAGGAAGTAGACGCATGGAACGATTTGGAGAAAAGTTGCATCTGCTTCGTCAGCGACATGGTCTGACAACAAGGCAACTCGCAGAGCAATTACAAACGAGCAATGCACAAATTAGCCGGATTGAGAACGGGTTGCGACAGGCTTCTGCTGATTTAGTTTTGAAGGCTTCGTTACTTTTTAATATACCGCTTGAGCGGCTAATGAGGGATGATCTGGAAGTAAAGGATTGATCGCTATATTCCAAAATAAGGAGTCCGGTTTAGATGTTCGGACTCCTTCCTGTTACCCTTTAAGTGAAAGTGACGTTCAACGGTGCGACAACCCCATTTATGGGAAAGAGGCGAGATCACGGAGCAACAAGCAATCGGCAAGATTCTGCTTTGGCTGCATCAACTCGACATGCGTCTACGCAAGCAGGAAATCGCTCGACGGCAAGGAGATAAGCAGTAGACCGCACCATGTCTTTTGCCAAAGGCAGAGAACAGAGTGGGTGGTGTTAGGTGAGCCTTGTTATACACCTTGCTTATCTATTTGTCAAGAAGTAGTTTGCCCTTGTCCAAAATGGTTCACCAGGTTTACAGAGGGAACGCGAATCTTCGGCACCTCCTATATGGTTCGTGCCATCTTAATTTAATCACTGTTTCTTCCTATCTGTGTGAACTAAGTCGTTACGCCATGTACGTACTCGCCGTCACAGCCCCACCCGCCCCTGTCCAGTTGGTGTGGAAGAAGCGACCACGCGGTTGGTCAACCCGTTCGTAGGTGTGGGCGCCGAAATAGTCGCGCTGGGCTTGCAACAGATTGGCCGGCAACCGGTCGCGACGATAGCCATCAAAGAAGGCCAGCGCACTCGACATGGCCGGCACGGGAATCCCTAACTCGACCGCTTTGGCGACGACACGGCGCCAGGAGGCTTGGGCGGCTTCCACCTGTTCCTGGAAATAGGGGTCGAGCAGCAGGTTGGTCAACGCCGGGTTCTGGTCAAAGGCTTCTTTGATCTTGCCCAGGAAGACTGAGCGAATGATACAGCCACCCCGCCACATGAGGGCAATGCCGCCATAGTTCAAATGCCAGCTATACTCCTGCGCCACGGCGCGCATCAACATGTAGCCCTGGGTGTAGGAAATGATCTTCGAGGCGTAGAGCGCCTCGCGCAGATCATCAATAAAGGCGGCTTTGTCACCGGCAAAATTAGCGTCGGGGCCACTCAACACCTGTGATGCCGCCACCCGCTCCTCCTTGAGCGCCGAAAGCGAGCGTGCCATCACCGCCTCGCTGATCAGGGTCAACGGAATACCCAGATCGAGCGCCGAAATAACCGTCCACTTGCCCGTTCCCTTCTGCCCGGCGGCGTCGAGGATCTTTTCGACCAGCGGCTGGCCATCTTCATCCTTGAAGGCGAGAATGTCGCGGGTAATCTCAATCAGATAGGAGTCCAGTTTACTCTGGTTCCAATCGGCAAAAATGGTGTGCATCTCGGCGGCGCTCAGACCCAGCACCTCTTTCAGCAACTGGTACACTTCACAGATCAACTGCATATCGCCATACTCAATGCCGTTGTGAACCATCTTGATAAAGTGGCCGGCGCCGGTTTCGCCCACCCAGTCGCAACAAGGGGCGCCATCCTCCACTTTGGCCGCCACCGCCTGGAAGATCGGCTTGACATGGGGCCAGGCCGCCGGCGAACCGCCGGGCATAATGGAAGGACCGTGGCGGGCGCCCTCTTCGCCGCCGGAGACGCCGGTGCCGATGAAGAGCAAGCCTTTCGACTCGACATAAGCCGTGCGCCGGATGCTGTCGCTGTAGTTGGAGTTGCCGCCGTCGATGATAATGTCGCCCGGTTCCAGGTGAGGGATCAGTTGGTCGATAAATTGATCGACCGCCTCGCCCGCCTTAACCAACAACATCACCCGGCGAGGCCGCTTGAGTTGGCTCACCAGTTCTGCAATCGAGTGGGCGCCGATGATACTCATGCCCTTGGCGCTGCCGTTGATGAATTCATCCACCTTAGAGACTGTACGGTTGTAGACGGCGACGGTAAAGCCGTGATCCGCCATGTTCAACACCAAGTTTTGACCCATCACAGCCAGGCCGATCAGGCCGATGTCTGCTTTGCTCATGCGATTTCCTCTCTTTGTCATTGTTGATCCGTGAATAAGCGCTGAAGCTGGCTCTATTATATAACCCCGTAGCCACATTGACCCGATCAAAGAAGCGCTGGATACGCGATTATTCCTTCACGCCGCCGATCATCACCCCTTTGACGAAATAGCGCTGCAAGAAGGGATACAACACCAGGATCGGCAGGGTGGCGACGACGATGGTGGCATATTTGATCGTCTCGCCAATCGGCTCGACATCACCGCCGAGGGTGCCGGTGGTCATGTCGCCGGTCTGGTTGGCGATCAGGATTTCGCGCAGCACCAGTTGTAGTGGGTAGAGATCATCACTGGTTTATTTGGTTAACGGAAAGGTGTCAGACGCCGCTAAAGGCGCTGAAGCCCCCATCCACCGGCACGACGACGCCGTTGACAAAGCCGGCGCCGGGGCTACAGAGCCAGATCAGGGTGCTAATCAACTCCGCCGGTTCACCAAAGCGCCCGGCAGGCGTATGGTCGATAATGGTCTGGCCGCGGGCGGTCAGGGAACCGTCGGCGTTGAGGAGTAACGCCCGGTTCTGATCACCGACAAAGAAGCCGGGGGCGATAGCGTTGACACGTAGTCCGGCACCACAAGAGCGGGCCAGTTCCACCGCCAGCCAACGAGTGGCATTGTCCACCGCCGCCTTGGCGATGCCATAGCCGACCACCCGTGTCATCGCCCGCTGCGCCGCCATTGAAGAGATATTGACGATGCAGCCGCGCTCCTGTTGCGCCATCGCTGCGCCAAAAATTTGGCTGGGGAGCAGGGTGCCTTGCAGGTTGAGGGCGATCACCTCGTCCAGCCCTTCCACCGGTAGATCAAAGAAGGAGCGTCCTGGTGCCAAGGTTGCCGCCGGCAGATTGCCGCCCGCCGCGTTGACCAGAATATCAATGCGGCCCCAGCGGTTCAACACGCTATCGCGCGCCTCTTCCAGTTGGTTGCGCTCCAGCACATCGGCCGGTAGGGCCAAGCCTTCCCCCCCTTGCGCTTCAATCACACTGACCACCGCTTCGGCTTGGGCACGCCGGCGGCCGAGTACGCCAACTTTGGCCCCGGCCTGCCCCAATCCTTGCGCCAGTGCGCCACCCAGCACGCCAGTGCCGCCGGTGATGATCGCCACTTGGCCTTCCAGGCTAAAGAGTTCGGTTACATAGGTTGCGGCTGCCATGAGCATCTTCCTTCGCGTATAATATGATTGCGTTACATACCCCAATATCACCGCGAATCATTGGGATTAGCGAATCACGCCAGGGGAAAATGATTCGTTAATCCCAATGATTCGCGGTGATACTCTTCCTACTTCACCCAAAACTCCCGCAGCACATGGGCCGCCATCTTCGGTTGGCGACTGCGGGTGAAGATGCCCTTCATATTCAGGCCACCCACACGCATAATGTTCTGCACCGCCGCAAAATCGGCAAAGTTCCAGACCTGCATTCCGGCCACAAACGCCTTGCGTTCGGCCACGGCCAGGTGACCGCGGATGTATTCGGCCTGATATTCCTCCGTCCACATCACCGCGGGATGACCGTGCATCCCGGCCATGGTGTCGGCGCCAAACTCGGTCATGATGATCGGTCTGCCAAAGGTGGCCCAGGTGTCGTCCAGTTCCTTTTCCTGGGTGGCAAAGGCTTTGGGCAGTTCGCCGCCCTGGACATACCAACCCCAGTAGCGGTTCAGACAGATGACATCACACTTGTGCATCCATTCTTGGGGACCGCCCATCACGCCGACCAGCGTGACCAGCCGCGTGGGATCGAGTTCACGCGCTCGTTGCAAGAGGGTTTCCAAAAAGACGCGCCCCCGTTCCACCGAAGGGTCTTCGTTTTTGGCGCCCAGGTTGGAAAGATTCAAGCCGCCCGGCAACGGTTCGTTGGCGACGCACCACATCACCACACTCGCATGGTTCTTGTCACGGCTGACCAGCTCGTCAAGCTGTTGCAGGCAGACCTGCAAGCGGGCGGCGGCATTTTCGTCATTCTCAAATTGCAGGCTGACCGCCGGGATCTCGTCGATGATCAAAAAGCCTTCGCGGTCGGCCAGTTGCATCTCCTCTTCGCTGTAGGGATAGTGCGAGGTGCGGTAACTGTTGGCGCCTGTCCAGCGCATCAAGGCGTAGTCTTTCACCATCAACGGCAAATTCAGGCCCTTGCCGCTGGCAATAAAATCTTCGTGGCGACCAAAACCATTGAGCTTCACCGGCTGGCCGTTGAGCAGGATTTGTCCACCCTGCACGGCGATGGTGCGGATGCCGACTTGCAAGGTGTAGCGGTCAGCATCAGTTTGGAGGGTTAAATCATAGAGATAGGGATCTTTGTCTGACCAAAAGCGCGCATTGGCGACGGTTAGCGTTGTGCGCGCCACGCCGTTAGTAAAGGTCAGATTGGCATCAAGTGCAGTGTCGCCACCTTTCAAGATCGCACGACCTTGCACAGTCGCCGGTGTATTCAACTTCACTTCGATTTGTACGGTGCCAGTGCTGCCATCAATCCCGGTGACAACCGTCACATCTTCAACGTGGGTTGGCGGCACGCTATACAACACCACCGGTCGATGGAGACCGGCAAAGGGGAAAAAGTCAAAGGTGGTGCGCAGATTACTGGTAAACATCCCGCCCCCCAGCGGCGAATTGATGTTGCCAGAGGGGACGCGCGTCGGCTGGAGTTCGTTTTCCACGCTGATCGCAATCACATTTTCAGCGTCCCAGCGGATTTGGTCGGTGATGTCAAAGGCAAAGGGCAGATGCCCCCCTTCATGCGCACCAATCTTCTCGCCATTGACATAAACGGTCCCCAAATAGCAGGCCGAGCCGACGCGGATAAAGATGCGTTCACCCTGCCACGCCGCCGGCACATAGGTGCGGGTGACATACCAGGCCAGGCTCAAGTAGTTGAAGAGATCCTCGTACTGCTCATTCCAACTGCCCGGCACCGCCATTGGTCGGCTCGCAGTCAGGCCGTTGAACCAGCCCTCCTGCTCACCAATGCCGTCAGGATCAATCTTGAAATCCCAGATGCCGGACAAATCTAATTTATTGCGCACACTGTTTTGTTGTGGGTAAAGCATGGTTCACTCCTTTGGGTTCAATCGTCAAGTCAATGCTAGGTCAATCACCAGTTCACGGCACGCGATAGGCGCGTTTCGCCAGACCAATCGCACATTCATAGGCCATCTCCACCGCCTCATCCTCGGCCAGCAGCCCTTGCACCACCAGGCCGGCCAGCCAGTCGCAACTGACCCGTCGCCAAACGTCGTGGCGCGAGGGAATCGAGGCAAAGGCGCGGGTGTCGTCGTTAAAACCGGCGGTGTTATATAAACCGGCGGTCTCGATCACCTGATCAAAGTAGCGCCGCATCCCGTTAACGCTATCATGGAACCACCAGGGCGGTCCCAGGCGCAGCGCGGGGTAGTGGCCGGCCAACGGAGCCAGTTCCCGGCTGTAACTGCTCTCATCCAGGGTAAAGAGAATGAGGCGGAAACGAGGGTCGGAGCCATAGGCATTGAGCAGCGGCTGGAGGTTGCGCGTCCACTCGGTGGCGACCGGGATGTCGGCGCCCTTGTCGGCGCCAAAGCGGTCAAAGATTCCGGCATTGTGATTGCGCACGACGCCGATATGCACCTGCATGACCAACCCATCTTCAACGCTCATGCGGGCAAATTCCATCAACATGTGACCGGTAAATTGCGCCGCATCCTGGCTGGTCGCCTGGCCCTTGCGGGCAAGGTCAAAGAGGGTGGCGGCGGCACAGGCGCTCAACCGGGTTGTGTAAGGCGTCAACGTTGAATGATCCGTCGCCAGAGCGCCCATCTGCTTGAAAAAGGCCCGCTGTTTTTCGAGCGCACGGATAAAGCTCGGATAATCAACGACATCAATCCCGGAGACTTCACTAAGGGCGGCAATTTCCGCCGACCAGGTTGGGTTGGTCAGATTCACCACTGCGTCGGGGCGGAAGGTGGGGCGAACTTGACCGAAACCAGCGGCGTGCAAAAGCCGATGCTGCTCTAACGCGTCCGTTGCTGCGTCGGTGGTGCAGAGCAATTCGATCTGAAAGCGGTCAAACAACGCACGGGGTGAAAATTCCGAGCGGGCCAGTTGGGCGGCCAGGTGATCATAAATGGCCTGGGCGCTATCGCCGGTAAGCCGCTCCTCGACGCCAAAGCAATTCACCAATTCATCAGCCAGCCAGAGACCGGAAGGGGTGGCGCGGAAGAGATGAAAATGGTCCGCAAAGCGCTGCCAGATACGTCGGTGATCCGTCTCGACCGGTGCGCCGTCCCTGGTGGGGATGCCGAGATCTGCCAACGGCACGCCCTGGCTATAGAGCATCCGAAACAGGTAATGGTCAGGGATAAAAAATAATTCTGTCGGCGTCCCGAAAGTTGCCTTGGGGTCAGCCAACAGCGCCGGCGGCACATGACCATGCGGGCAAACCAGCGGCAGATCCTTGACCGTTGCATATAATTCACGGGCGACCGTCCGTTGCGCCGGGTCGGCGTTAAAACAACGGTCAGGGGAAAGGGTCCAGGGTTGGCGTGTCGTTTGCATAAAATTACTGCTTTCAATACTCTTTCGCTAATCGTAGGTGCGGTTTGTAACCGCACGGCTTCCGGTGGACAAGTGCGGTTACAAACCGCACCTACAATTTTCCGTAACCTTCATGAGTCTTTACTACGGTTACGCCGTCCGCCGGGCCTGCATGGCGGCGACATCCTGCGGGTAAACCCGGTAGAAGAGGAACCAGTAGAGTGCGTTAACGGCATAGGGCACGGTAATCAACCAGAACATCACCGTTTGCAAGCCCCATGCTTTGGCCGCATAGCCCAACGCCAGCGTCAACAGGGCGGAAATCAACCCCTGAATCAGGGCGAAGAGGACGGCAAAGGCGGTGGCGGAAAGTTCCTGCGGCACAACCGCGGCCACCATCGGCAGCACGACACCGGAGAAGCCGATGGAGCCGATCAGACCAAAGAGAAAGAGAACCACGTACAGCACCAGACCATGACCCCAATCAATTTGCAGAGCGGCAAAGGAGAAGAGGGCAAAGGCGGCTAGGTAGAGCTGCATCAGGATAATGCGCCCCTTGGGGCCATAGCGCTGGTCAAACCAGTCGCCTAAAATGCCGCCGAGGAAAGAGCTAAGGGTAAAGCCGGCCATAAAGGTGGTAAAGAGCATGACCGCATCGGCCGTTGCCCAACCGCGCACATCGACAAAATAGGTGACAAAGAAGGCGAAAAGCACCAGGCTGGTGATAAAGAGCAGGTTGCCCGCCAGCAGCAACACCGTGCGTGTCTTAAAGAGCAGGAGTGCATCGGCCCACTTAAAGCCACCCAAGTCCGGATCAGCGGCCAAGGTATGCTTGCGCTGCGGTTCTTTGACCAGCAACAGAATCAAGAGACCGCTAAAGACACTCATGGCGCCCATGATATACATGCCATAGCGCCAACCATCCTCGACATTGGCCAGTTGACCGACGAAGGGGGTCAACACCAGACTACCCAGCGAACCAATCGAGCGAATGGCGCCGTAGGCTTTGCCCCGTTCCTCATCTTCAAAGAGATTGGCCAGGAGACCGTTGGCAATCGGTTCGCCGGCCACCGTGCCGATGACGCCGATGGTGTAGAGGATGAGCAACTGCGGGAAATTTTCAGCCAAGCCAGCGGCGGCGGTCCACAGCCCCCACACCCCGGTGACAATCACCAAAACCCGTTTGTGACCGTAGCGATCCGCCAGAATCGCCCACAGAGGACCAAAGATCATGCGAGCAAAGCGGCTGATGCTGGAAAGCAACCCCAAGGCCCCCAGATCCAGTCCCAACGCGGCACGAATGACGGGGAAGAGCGTATTGATTAGCCCGCCTTCCAAGTTATCGCTCACAAAGGCCAAAGCCATTGCCACAACAGAACCCCATCGTCCTTTTGTAACCGTTGTTGGGGCAACTTCCTGAGGTAGCATAGCAGCTTTCGATGTCATCACACTCATTTGATTCCTCCTTTTGGGTAACTTGTTTCGGGGTTAACGTTAGCGCTAACTGAAGTATAGCATACTTTTTCCCATTGTCAAGCGGGATCTTTAACGAATTTACCTTAAATTTTTGCGCTTCTCATGAGGATCGGGAAGATTTCACGTTACTATTAACGTTGTGGAATGCGGTAAGAGGAAAAAATTCGCTGTCACTCTAAGCAAGATGCCTGAATGACAGCGAATAGCGTTAAATAGTGTTAACAATGATGGGGAATGCTGGCTAGTGGCTACGCCGATTCACGGACAATCAACTGCGGATCAATTTGATACATGAGCGGCGTCGCCGTCTCCTCCCCGCGAATGATCGCCAGCACCGCTTCTGTCGCCAGCCGCCCGACAGCGATCAGATCAACACCCAGCGTAGTCAACGCGGGACGCACCAACGCCGCCAGGGGAATATCATCGACGCCAATTACCGCAATCTCTTCCGGCACCTTGCGCCCAGCTTCCTGACAGGCTTGCATCACACCAACCGCAACCAGATCATTAAAGGCAAAGATCGCCTCCACTCGTGGCCGGCGGGCCAAAATGGTGTGGGTGGCCGCGCGCCCTCCTTCCATGGTCGGCGCACAATGTTCCAGCAGCAGCGGGTCAAAGAGCAGATTGGCGGCTTGCAAACCGGCCCGATAGCCATCCAACCGATGTTGTGATGAGATCGAGGTGGTTGGTCCGGCGACAAAGGCAATGCGCTTACGCCCCTGGGTGACAAAATGGTGCAGCGCCAGTTCAGCGCCCAGGCGGTCGTTAATCGTCAAAGTGGCGACGTGGGGTGGTGGCGTATGCACCTCGCGGTTAAAGAGCAGCACTGCCGGAAAACGGGCAATATGCGCTTCCAACTCATCCATCGGCAGCCGGGGGCTACAGATGATGACGCCATCGATCTCCTTCTGCCAGAGCGAATCAAAGGCGGCGGCTTCTCGGTCGATATTTTCAGCGGTGTTGACCAGAAAGAGGCTGTACCCCTGTTCAAAGGCCATATCTTCAGCGCCGCGCACAATCTGTGCAAAGAAGGGGTTGGTAATATCAGGCACCACCAGCCCAATTGTCGAAGTTTGGCGGGTCGCCAGGCCGCGCGCCAATTGGTTGGGGCGGTACCCCATCGCCTCGGCAATGGCCCAAATCCGCTGGCGCACTTCATCGCTAACGCCGGGTTTGTTATTCATCACACGCGAAACAGTCATCAAGGAAACCTGCGCCGCTTCGGCAATGTCGGCGCTGGTTGGTCGTTTTTTCATAAATATTCTCCACAGTGACTTGCCAGTTGCGAAAAATAGTCACCCTGGTAGTATACAATAGGATTGCTTGCAACAAAAGTTAGCGGTAACTCATTTTTGCGTTGGTGAATCCTGACATCAACGCGGTTCAGGAGTCGTTTGAAGAAAATGGTCAACTGGTCATTGACATTTTTCTGGACCGTTACCAAGACTATTTTAGCGCTGAAGAACGGCAAGAGATTTTACGCTCCCCCCCAAACCGAGGGGCGGCTCCGACGCGTCTTTTATCTCTGCGGCAAGAAGGGGCTAAAAACCTACCTGTTCATTGATGAATATGATAACTTCGCCAATTCAATTCTCTCTAGCGCAGGGCAAACCGCCTATCATCAACTGACGCATGGTAGCGGTTTCTTTCGCTACTTTTTCAATCTCTTAAAAGGTGCCACCGGCGGCCAAATCTCCGGGCTGACGCGCTTGTTGATTACTGGCGTCTCGCCAGTGACAATGGATGATGTCAGCAGTGGCTTTAATATCGGCACCAACATTAGCTTGGACGCACGCTTCAACGAGATGATCGGTTTTACGGAAGAAGAAGTACGGTCGATGCTGACCTATTATTTTGCAGCGGGTGACTTACTGTTAGCAGTTGAAGAAACAATGACGCTGATGCAGGAATGGTATAACAACTACCGCTTTGCCAGAACAGCAAAGAGCCTTATGTTCAATTCCGACATGGTACTCTACTTCATTCTTCATGCCATCAGCGAACAGGGAATTCCAGAGTATCTGATCGATCCCAACGTGCGGATTGATTACATGAAATTGCGCCATTTGATCACCATCGATAAATACCTCAATGGTAATTTCAGTCAGCTACAAACCATCCTCGGTGCGGGGGAAGTGATTTCCAAGGTAAATTTGAGTTTCCCGTTGGAACGCTTGCTGGAACGGGTCAATTTTGTCTCCTTGTTGTATTTCTTTGGCTTACTAAGTTTTGCCGGCGAACGAGAAGGCGACCCAGTGTTGCGCATACCCAATCGCGCCATCAAAGATCTGATGTACAGCTACATTCGCGACGCCTTGCAGGATGTCAAGATCTTTCAGGTGGATTAGAATACATCGCCCGCAGCGAATTTAACGATCCAGACGGTGAACAATTTCGTAATACCCAAAGGAAATAGAACTACAGACCCAGGCCCAACTTCGGGTAAACTATAAAAGAGTTGTGATTTTTTTTACAAGCAGATTCGACTGACCAGTCGGTCTAGCAAACGATAGCTGTAGATAAATCGAGAGTAACGCCATGACAGCCATAAAAGAGAGCCAACCGACCACAGCGCAAGGCGAAAGTACCATCGGGCGCATTTTGGATGCCGCTCTTAATGTCTTTGCGCGCAAAGGCTATCACGATGCGCGCATGGATGAGATTGTCTCCGAGTCGCAGACATCCAAAGGGTCGATCTATTTCTATTTTCCTAACAAGGAACAGCTTTTCCTGGCGCTGATCGACCAATTTGCCAATCTGCTCGAACGGCGCATCACCGAGGCGATCAGCGAACATGACCGGGGCATGGCGAAGGTGCAGGCGGCATTGGAAACGTGTCTCGCCACCTTTGGGCGCTACCGGCGGCAGGCGAAGGTGTTATTGGTACAGGCGTCGGGGTTGGGCAACACCTTTGAACAGAAACGGTTGGCGGTCAATGATCGCTTTGCCAGCTTGATTGCCACCTATCTGGACGAAGCGGTCGAGGTGGGCGAAATTGCACCGCTGGACACAGAAGTGGTTGCTCATGCCTGGATGGGGGCGATCTACAGTCTGGTGATCCGCTGGGTCTACACCGGCGAACCATCCTCCGAGCGGATTGTCCAAGCATTGGTGCCGATGTTATTACAAAGTGTGGGCTACCAACCCGAAAGCACAGAGAAAAAGAATCAAGAGAAAAAGAGTCAGGGGGTGGCGCATGACCCTATTACAACGGTCACTCATTGAATACAGCGTAGAAAATCAGGGGCGCTTGGTGAGTTATAGCCAGATCGCGCCGGGCATCGACCCGCTGTTCTTCTTGCACTATGCCGGTGGTCGTCCCCGGTTTTATTGGCGCGACGGGCGCACCGGCGTCACCTTTGCCGGCATGGGCATTGCCGCCGATTTGATGGCTTGGGGCGAGGCGCGCATCCAGGGCATTGGACGGCAGGCGCGTGAACTCTTTACCAACGCCGTCACCTTTCACACCGATGATCCGTTGGCTGCGCCCCGGCTCTTTGGCGGCTTTGCCTTTCGCGAAGATTTTGTCCCCGATTACGCCTGGTTTGGCTTCAACCCGGCCCACTTTATCCTGCCCCACTATCAGTTGGTGCAACATGATCAGGAGACGTGGCTCACCATCAACACGTTGTTGGCTCCCGATGAAGATCCGGTAGCCAACGAGGCGCAATTGCGGGAAGCGTTACACCAGTGCTACACTGCCCTACTTGCCTTTACCCGGCATGTTGAGCCAACGGCAATGGTGGTAAAGTCCAAACACACCGTCACCTATCCAATGCCATACGCAACCTGGGCGCAGATGATCGAACGGGCCAAAGATCAATTTCAGAGCGGTTCGCTGCAAAAGGTTGTGTTGGCGCGTGTCTGCGAGGTGCAACTACCCCAGTTGGTTGATCTGGTTGGCGCGCTCACCTACTTACAGCGGCGCTATGCTGAATGCTACACCTTCCTCTTTGAGCCACAGCCCCATCACGCCTTTTTTGGTGCAACGCCTGAATTATTGATTGAGACGCAGGGCAAGCGCTTCACGACAATGGGGTTAGCCGGCTCGGCTAAACGAGGTGTCACACCGGAAGAAGACGAGCGGTTAGCCGATGCGCTGCTGAACTCGGCCAAGGATCGCTATGAACATGCGTTGGTGGTGGCGGCAGTGCAGCAGCGATTGGAACCGTTAACCGAAACGTTAGAAATTCCTGCGGTGCCGACGGTTTATCGCTTGAGCAACATTCATCACCTCTACACGCCAATTCAGGGGGTGTTGCGCGAAGCGCAGGGGGTTCTCCCCCTGGTGGAGACGCTCCATCCCACCCCGGCGCTCGGCGGCTCGCCACGGGAGCTGGCCCTGGCCTTTATCAGTGCGGCGGAAACCGTGACGCGCGGTTGGTATGCTGCGCCCGTTGGGTGGATCGATCACAAGCTGGATGGAGCCTTTGGCGTCGCCATTCGTTCCGCCATTGCGCAACGCCAACGCGCCTGGCTCTACGCCGGCGCCGGCATTGTCGCCGAGTCCGAAGCGCAGAAGGAATGGGAAGAAACCGGCTGGAAATTTCGCCCGATTCAGGAAGCGTTGGGTGTTGTATAACGAAAACAGTAAGAGTATGAACCTATGACTACTTCGACAAACCCCAACATTCAATGGGCCGACCTCTTTGTCGGCGAACTGGCGGCTTGTGGTCTACAAGCGGTCTGTATTGCCCCCGGTTCGCGTTCAACGCCGTTGACGCTGGCCTTTGCGCGCTACCCGGCGATCAAACTTTATCTGCATCTCGATGAACGCAGCGCAGCTTTCTTTGCCCTGGGGCTGGCAATGGCAACAGAACGACCGGTTGCCCTAGTCTGCACCTCCGGCACGGCAGCAGCAGAATTTCATGGTGCAATTATTGAATCCTATCAATCCCACGTTCCATTGCTGGTGCTGACTGCCGACCGCCCCCATGATGTGCGCTACAGCGGCGCCAACCAGACGATTGATCAGGTGAAGATGTATGGCGATCATGTCCTCTGGTCATTTGACTTGACCATTCCTCAAGCCAACGCCGCTGGCTTGACCTTGCGGTCGCTCAGGACGCTGGCCGGCCGCGCCTATGGGATTGCCGATGGGGTGGTGAAAGGGCCGGTGCATCTCAATTTTCCCTTCCGTCAACCGCTGGAACCGGAAGCGCCGCCACTGCCACCAGTGACCGCCCAAGCGCGACCAGCCGTCCAGATCGAACGCGGTATCATTGCACCAACGCCACAACAGATCGATTACATCGCTGCGATCATCAACCAACATGAATGGGGCCTGATTGTTTGCGGGCCGGGTTGTCCAGGTGGGGCTTTCCCTCAACAAGTGGCGCAATTGGCAAAAACGAGTGGCTATCCGATCATGGCCGATCCGCTTTCCGGCGTGCGCTTTGGGGTAGCAGCAGAGAGTGGGCTGGTGCTTGGCGGCTACGAATCGTACCTACAAGGCGGCAAAGCTGCTTGGGAACGGCCCGATGTGGTGATCCGCTTTGGCGCAGTGCCGACCGGGAAATGGATCAACAGCTATGTGACCGCCAGCGCACCGACGCACTTCGTCCACATTCGCGACAACGGCGTTTGGGCCGATGACAGCCATTTGGTCAACTACTTCTTACAGGCTGACCCGGCGATGGTCTGCACCGATGTAAGCGAAGCGCTCACGCCGCGGCCACTATCGGCCTGGGCCAAGCAGATTTTAGCCACCGAAGCCCTTTGTCAACAGGCAACCCGGCGCTATTTTGCCGAACATTTTTTCGACGGCACAGTGGTAGCAGCCGTGGTTGATGCACTGCCGGCGGGCGCACGGTTGATGATCGGCAACAGTTTGCCAGTCCGCCATCTTGACCAATTCGGCGCGCCTACGGGTCGATCAATTCACATCTATGGTAACCGCGGGGCCAGCGGCATCGACGGCGTCACGTCAACGGCGTTAGGTATTGCGGCCACCAGCGACGCGCCACTCGTATTGATCACTGGCGATGTTGCCTTCTATCATGACATGAATGGCCTGTTGGCGATCAAGCAGCACAACCTGCGCAACGTGACCATTGTGCTGCTCAATAACAATGGCGGCAGCATCTTCCGGCGCTTGCCCATCGCCAAGTTTGAGCCGGAATTTACACCGCTCTTTCTAACGCCGCACAATTTAGATTTCAGTCATGCCGCGCACCTGTATGGACTTCACCATGTATGCACGAATGATCGAGCAACTTTCCAACATGCCTTCGCGCAGAGCATCAACAGCAACCGCCCGACGATCATTGAGGTTCAAACCGATGGCGCTATCGATCAACAACAGCAGCAGGCGCTTACGCAGCAAGTCTTAGGCACAATGGCTAGCGCGCCAATCGAAATGCCCGCTGCGCCAGTAGATGAAAAACGACAAGATGGCCCTTGGCCGTTCTTTGGCATTGGCAAAGATGATCCTAGCTGGGATCAATTTTTTGAAGAGATTGAGCGACGGCGCGAAGCAACGCGTGGCACGAACTGAATCAGCCAATACCCGAAAATTGTGACAAACAAAGCAAATTTTCAACCATTCCGTGTTCCTTCTATCCGTGTTTAGTCTTTGTGCCATCTTAAAAGACTAAACACGGATAGAAGGAACACGGAAGAAATTCATCGGTTCCTGAGCCTTGCCGAAGGATGAGGCAAAGCTTCGTTGGTCAGTGATAAATCACGTAATCACGAGTCACTACATTAATAAAAAGGACAAACCATGATCGAAACAACCAACGTCCCCTGGCAACAAGTCAAAGAATATTCCGACATCACCTATCACAAAGCGGACGGTATGGCACGCATTGCCTTTAACCGGCCCGAAGTGCGCAACGCCTTCCGCCCGCAGACCATCGACCAGATGATCGAAGCCTTCCGCGATGTCTGGATGGATGACAATATTGGCGTCATTCTCCTGACCGGCAACGGCCCCTCGCCCAAAGATGGCGTCCACTCCTTCTGCGCCGGCGGCGACCAGAAGGTGCGCGGCCATGCCGGCTATATCGACGACAAAGGGATGGCGCGGCTCAATGTCTTGGAGTTGCAACGCATCATCCGCACCATGCCCAAGCCGGTAATCGCATTGGTGGCCGGCTATGCTATCGGCGGCGGCCATGTGTTGCACGTCATCTGCGATTTGACCATTGCTGCGCACAATGCCGTCTTCGGCCAGACTGGTCCGATTGTCGGCAGCTTTGACGGCGGGCTGGGGTCGAGCTATCTGGCGCGCATTGTCGGGCAGAAGAAGGCGCGCGAGATCTGGTATCTCTGTCGCCAGTACAATGCGCAACAGGCGCTGGACATGGGGCTGGTCAACAAGGTGGTGCCGGTCGATGAACTGGAGGCTGAAGGGGTGCAGTGGGCGCAGGAAATTCTGGCGAAAAGCCCGATTGCCATCCGCTTCCTCAAGGCCGGCCTCAACGCCGACTGCGACGGCCAACTGGGCTTGCAGTCGCTGGCTGGTGACGCCACCATGCTCTTCTACATGACCGAAGAAGGCTCGGAAGGACGCAACGCCTTTGTCGAAAAGCGCAAACCCGACTTCCGCCAATACCCGTGGCGTCCGTGAGTAATTGAATAGTTTACACGGATAGGAAGGAAAACAGATATTTTTCTTGATCCGTGTTCTTCCCTATCTGTGTGAACTTCTTGTGATTCTATTTTACGCAAATTCGCGACAGAGTGAGGATCGATGCAAGATTGGCTTACTGCCCGCGTCCGGGCGACGCCCAAGAAAACGGCGCTGATCATTGGCGAACAGCAATGGAATTATGGCGAATTGGGGCAACTGGTTGACGCCTATTGCGTCGGGTTCATTGCGCAGGGCGTGACAGCCGGGCAACAGGTGGCTGTGTTGATGCCGAATGGGTTGGCCTATGTTTGCCTGGTTCATGCGCTGGCGCGATTGGGAGTGGTGCTGGTTCCGCTGAATACACGGCTGACGGTAGCCGAACTGCGTTGGCAGATTGAGCAGAGCGATTCGCACTTGTTGGTATACGCTGAAGAAACAGCAACAGTTGTCGAACAACTGGCTGCTGCCAACAATTGTGTGGTTGTCGATGCTGCTCTCTTGCGCTGGCAGGGTGAGCGCGCAATGCCAGAAACCCGGTTTTTGCCAAAAACCGGGTTTCTTCTTGACGCACCCCAAGCCATCGCCTTCACTTCCGGCACGACCGGCCAACCGAAGGGCGCGGTGTTGACCTTTGCCAACCACTTTTGGAGCGCGACGGCTTCTTCCTACCGGCTGGGCCTCTCGCCGGACGACCGGTGGCTGAGTTGTCTGCCGCTCTACCATGTCGGGGGGCTGGCGGTGGTCTTTCGCTCTTGTCTGTATGGGACGGCGATAGTGTTGCACGAGCGCTTTGACCTGGATGCCTTCAACGCCAGCCTGGAGCGGGATCAGATTACGCTCACTTCGTTGGTGCCGACGATGTTGCATCGACTGTTGGCTATGCGCAAAGGACAGCCGTGGCCCGCTTCTCTGCGCCATATCTTATTGGGCGGCGCAGCGGCGACATCTGAACTGTTAGCGGCGGCGATTGAAAGCGGCGCCCCCGTCGCCACCACCTATGGTCTCACCGAGGCGGCGTCCCAGGTGGCGACCCTCTGTCCGGCGGATGTTGCGCGCAAACCGGGCAGCGTTGGGCGGCCTCTAATGTTTACCGGCGTGCGCATTGTCGATGAAAGCGGCGCGACCCTACCCTCAGGTGAAAAAGGCGAAATCGTCGTGAGCGGCCCCACGGTGATGAGCGGCTATTATCAAAACCCAACCGCCACCGCCAAAACCATCCGCAATGGCGACCTCTTCACCGGCGATATCGGCTATCTCGATGACGAGGGTGATCTCTGGCTCGTACAACGGCGCAATGATATAATTATTAGCGGCGGTGAAAATATCTACCCGGCGGAGGTGGAAGCGGTCTTGCGCCGGCACCCGGCGGTGGCTGCCGTCTGTGTCGTTGGCCTGCCGGACGCTGAGTGGGGGCAGGTGGTAGCGGCGCTGGTCGAGTGTCATCCCCACCGGCAAGTCACTGCGGCTGAATTGCTGGCCTTTAGTCGCCAACGGCTGGCCGGCTATAAACAACCCCGTCTCCTCGAATTTACAGCAGCCCTGCCTCAAACGGCATCGGGCAAGATCGAGCGTCGCACCGTCATTGCGCAGTTCAGGCGTCAGGGGAGTTGAGTCAGGCGAAAGGAGGACGATCCATGCCGACGACTATTGTCAACGCTGTTGAATATTATTACGATGTAGACGTAGCGCCACACGGGGACTTTGAGCAGCCGGAGACGCTGGTGTTGCTCCACGGTTTTATGGGAAGTACGAAAAGTTGGACCGCCCACCGCCCTGTTTTTGCCACCTACTACCGCACGGTTGTGGTCGATCTGCTGGGTCACGGCCAGACCGAGGCGCCCGCTGATCCGGCCCGTTACACTATCGGCCATAGTGCCAGCGACCTGGCCGGGTTGCTGACCACCATTGCGCCCGGCCCGCTCAATCTCTTAGGATACTCCATGGGTGGGCGGCTGGCGCTCTATTTTGCCATCCACTACCCCTACCTGGTGCAACGGTTGATTCTGGAAAGCGCTTCGCCGGGCTTGGCCGATGGGGCCGCCCAGCAGGAACGCATACGCAGCGACGAGCAACTGGCGACTGACATTGAAACCCAGGGCATGGCCGCCTTTGTCGCGCGCTGGGAAGCGTTACCCCTCTTTGCCAGCCAACAAGCGCTCCCGACGGCGACCCAGAGCATGCTCCACGAACAACGGCTGCGCAATCGTCCTCACGGCCTAGCCAACAGCTTGCGCGGCATGGGCGCCGGCGCCCAACCGTCGCTTTGGGAACAATTGTCCGCGCTATCGGTGCCGACCCTTCTCCTGGCCGGGGCGCTTGACCAGAAATTCAAAGTTATCGCTGAACAGATGAGAACTTACCTCCCCAAGGCCACGGTTGCGATCATCCCAGAGGCCGGCCATACTATTCATCTGGAACAACCGCAGGCTTTCCAAACCCAAGTCATCAATTTTTTACAGTCATAGGAAGAACCGTATGTCAATTTGGTTTGTCGAACCATCCCTGGAACGCGTGAACGCCATGAGCAAAGGCACGATGGTCGAACACTTGGGTATTGAGATCACCGCCATCGGCGAGGATTTTCTGACGGCGAAGATGCCGGTCGACCAACGCACGGTGCAGCCCTATGGATTACTGCATGGCGGCGCCTCCGTGGCGCTGGCCGAAACATTGGGGAGCATTGCCGCGTTGCTTTGTGTCAACCAGGCGGAAAAGGTCTGTGTCGGGTTGGAGATCAATGCCAACCATGTGCGCAGCGCGCGCAGCGGCTCTGTCATCGGCACGGCGCGCCCGCTGCATGTCGGCGGCACGACACAGGTCTGGCAAACCCAAATAGTTGATGATCAAGAGCGGTTGGTCTGTGTTTCGCGGATGACGCTGGCGGTGTTAGATCGCAAGGAGAAGTAGCGCCCAAAAGAAGTTCGGCTTTTGTCAAGAGCCGAACTTCTGCCTCCAGGATAGCTTCACTCAATCTCCGTGATCGGCAACCAGAAGCCAAAGCTGCTGCCCTGGCCTTCCACGCTGTGCGCCCAAACGTGACCACCGTGGGCGTTGATAATCTGGCGGACAATGGCTAACCCCAGACCGCGGCCACCGCTCTGCCGATTGCGCGAACTGTCCACGCGATAGAAGCGCTCGAAGAGATGGGGTAGATCAGCGGCGGGGATGCCGCAACCGGTGTCACTGACCGTCACGACCAACCCTGCGGCCGGGGGCGTTGGCAACGGTCGATAGGCCGGGGGTAGGGCAAGGCTGGCAAGCGGCGCCACCTGGCAAGTGACTGTGATGGCGCCGCCTTCGGTGGTATGGCGCAAAGCATTGTCGATCAAGTTCCCCAGCACCTGGGTCAGGCGGGCGGGGTCAGCTTCGGTAAGCGGGAGGAGGTCGGTGGGTGCGGTGAGGGTGAGGGTAACGCCTTTGCTCTCCGCTTTGGCTTGCCAGCGCTTGCTGGCCCGTTGCGTCAACGCCAGCAGATCGACCGGTTCGCATTGTAAGGGGAAGTGACTGTTGTCGATGGTCTCCAAGTTGCTCAAATCGCGCACCAGATTGCGCAGCAATTCAATTTCACTTTGCACTTGCACAAAGGCTTGGGCCGGCGTCTGTAGGCCATCGCGCAGCGCCTGCATCTCCAGTTGGATTACACTCAGCGGCGTGCCTAATTCGTGGGAGAGATCATTCACCAGCCGCTGGCGCAAGGTGCGTTGGGTCGCCAGCGCTTCGGCCATCTGGTTAAAGGTGGCGCTCATCTGACCCAACTCATCTTGTGTCGTTACCGGGAGACGGGCATCGGTGTCACCGCCGGCAATCTGTTGCACAGCGTCGGTTAAGGCTGTCACCGGGGCGATGATCCGGCGGGCAAACAGAAAAGCTGTCATCAGGGCGATCAGGACGGCCACGATGCCGCTGATCAGCAAAAAATAGGTCGCACTACGCAGGAATGCCTGCTGCTGGTTGCTGTAATCATTGGTGCCGGAGGTGATCACGAGCGTGCCGATCAGCTCATCTGTCGGTTGGCGATAAAGCTGGACGCCTTGCTGAATGAGACCGGCTTGCCCATCTGCTCTCTGTTCGGGACCAGCGCTATCATACTTTAGTGAGCCATCCTGTGCGAAGAGCAGCACCCGCTCATTGCCTTGTAAGTAATAGGATAAAAGTCCCGTTTGTTCAGTTGTGGCCCTGGCGGCATCCGCTGGGGCGGCTTGTCCCCAATATTGCTCCAACCAGCCGAATACTTCAGAAAGCAACAAGATGGCATCGTCCCCACTAAAGCGATCACTTTGCAGATTGGCAAGCTCGGCGTCGATAACAGCCTGGGCAAGCTGCTGCCGCTGCACATGATGCGCTTGGGCTACTTCAGCGAGCGTCCGGTCTAACAGCGATTGGCGTAAAGCATCTTTGGTCAAGCCGAGTTTCTGGGCCAAAATGGTATTGCGATCAACGCCGGTGCTATAGGCGCGACTGTCGAGAAAAGTACGAATCTGCTCCTGCATCAAATCCAGATACTCCTGCTGTTTGGCAGGAGCTAATCTGCCGGCGGCGACAGCCGCCGCCGCCGCTTCTTGTTCTGCTTGAAAAAGAGCCTTGCTGATGGCGTCAGCAGAATTGCCATATTGTTCGGCCACCGCGGTCATCGTGCGCGCATAGTAATATTCCGTCCAGAGGAAGTCCGGCGTCATCGCCAAGAACTGGGCGGCAACCTGTAACCAATCGACATCACTGTACCACTGGTTATCGGATGGGAGGGCGTTATTGGTTTGGCCTGTGGTGGGGGGCGTCTTGCGCCAAAGCTTCTTAACATCCTGCCAGCCGTTATGGAGCAGATAACTTGCTTCCAACAACGGTGCGATCCGCCGCGCTTGCGCTTTGTTCTCTTCCGAAACAAAAACACGAAAGCGGTCGGCTGTCAATGACCAGGTCAGCAGACCCGTGAGCAGAACGGGAAGCAGGATCAGCAAACCAAAGGTAATAAGTAACCGCCAACGGAGGGAGGCAAACCGGCGGCGGGAAGGCAACAGCCGGCGTAGTTTAGTCAACAAATTTGTATCCAATCCCAAAGACAGTCAACAGATGTTCCGGGTTCGCCGGATCACGTTCAAGGGCGCGGCGCAGGCGGCGGATATGGGCGTCGATGGTGCGTTCAAAACCGTCATAGTCACCCTCAAAGGCGGCGTCGAGCAGTTGTTGCCGGGTCAAGGTGCGCCCGACGTTACGCAGAAAGGTTGCCAGCAGCCGGAATTGGGTGCGGCTCAACTCCACCGCCTGGCCGTCTACTTTACAGAGGAAGGCGTCAGGGTCCAGTTCAATGCGGCCGGCGCGCAACAGTCCTACCAACGCCGTTGGTTCGGTGGGGTTGACGCGCCGCAAAACGGCGCGGGCGCGCGCCACCAATTCATCGGGGCTAAAGGGCTTCACCACATAGTCATCGGCGCCCAGTTCCAAGCCCAGGATGCGATCTAGCTCTTTCCCCCTGGCCGTCAGCATGATAATCGGGGTGTTGGCCGTGCGCCGCAGGCTTTTGCAAAAGTCGATGCCATCCAGCCCCGGCAACATGAGATCAAGAATGATCAAGTCAGGTTGCCGCTCCAACGCCAGTTTCAGGCCGGTGGCGCCGTTGCCCGTCACCAACGTCCGAAAGCCGGCCCGTTCAAAGTAGGATTGCACCCAATGAGCAATCCGCTCCTCGTCTTCAACAATTAGCACCTGTTGGCTCATCTTCCGCGCTCCTCGGCTCTATGTTGCCGTCGTAAAGACTGATGAAGGTTACGAATGTATTTCGATAACTCTGTAGGGGCGACCGCAAGGGTGCGCCCCTACGAGGGGATAACCTGCATTAATCTTTACGACGGTCGAAAGCTACTTCATGAAATGCTACAGCCCCGGCTGCCCTGACTGCTCTGATCCGTCCAGGATCGTTGCGATCTGATTGTGTAGATCAGCCAAGTGGGCGGCGGTTGTCGTGTCGCTGCTCTTGGCTTCGGCGGCTTTGATCGCTTCGGCTAACTTTTGCAGATTCCAGCGGGCGGCGGCGCGCACGTCACCTGTCCAGCCGGTGGTCATCTGCTCTTCGAGAAGGTCGAGATAGCTGCGTTGCAGGGCGCGGCGCATGGGGTCGATCTGCGGCGCTGCCGCGTTCAGTTCAGCAAAGAGACCATCCTGCACATCCGCCAGGTAATCGATCAGCAGATAGGCATCTGTCCCCAGTTGCTCGCCTTCCACCAGCCGCAATAGACGATCAGGACTCAGCAACTCGTAGAGCAGAAAATATTGGAACATCTCCAGCAGGCTGGGGCCGCCGATTGGGGTCAATTGGTCAAGAATCGGGGCCGGGAGAAAGCCGCTGGGGGTTTGTAGATTTTCCAGGACAAATTGGAGGGCAGCCTGTTGTTCAGCCTTGGGCACGCGATGAAATTGCACATCCCCACGCCCGGCCAACGTGCGCGTCTCTTCGACGCCGCCAATGATCTTGACCACTGAGTCGAGCCAGAAGAAGCGCTGGAGGAGGATCGTCCAATAGTTTGCTTCCAACTGGGTGAAATCGCTGCCCAGGCTGGTTGACGAGGCGGCGAGGTAGCCCATGACGCGTTCCAGGTTTTTGATGCCCAGGCGGGTCGCTTCAATCCGGTCGTCGCCGATATTTTCTGTCACTACTGTCGGATCAAAGAGTGACGGCCAATCCTCGCCGCCAAAGCGCAGCCACGGTTCATCAAGCTGCCGCGCCGCCCATTTGTCAAGCGTGACCCGTTCATCCGCCGCCGATTGGGCTTCGGGAATGGGCGTATAACCCCACTCAATGGCAAAGATGTCATAAGCGCCCAGGTCGGGAATCAGGTTGGTGACGCCGTCGCCCGGTTGGGCTACATAGTTGAAGCGGCCATAGGACATGATCGAGGCGCCGACGCCATGTTCGTCGGTAAAGTCCGGGTCGCGCAGTTGTTCGATCGTGTAAGCCTGGCTGGCTTTGTGATTGTGGCGCAGCCCCAACGCATGACCAACCTCGTGGGCGACCACATAGCGCAGCGCTTCCCCCAAAATTTCATCGTCCATCGGCAGCGTGCGCGCCCGCTCATCAACAGCGGAGGCCTGGACAAAGTACCACTGCTCGATGATCTCCAACAGATCGGCAAAGATTTGGATATGGGCCGAGAGAATCTCACCGGAACGGGGATCAACCGTGCTTGGGCCAAACGCATTGGCGACCGGCTGCGCCACCCAACGAATCAGCGAGTAGCGGGTGTCGCTCGGATCCCAGGTGGGGTCTTCTGCCGGGCTAGGGGCGTCTTTGGCGATGATCGCGTCTTTGAAACCGGCGGCGGCAAAGGCGGGCTGCCAATCTTCCACCCCTTGCTTGATATAGTCGCGCCAGCGTTCCGGCACTTCGCGGCTGATGTAGAAGACAATCGGCTGCACCGGCGCCGAAAGGTCGGCTTCGGGATCTTTCTTTTCCAAACGGAAGCGAGTGATCAATTCGCGCGTCTCCACGTCGGGGTCGCGCACGCCCGAATAGTCCTCATAACTGATGGTGAAATAGCCGACGCGCGGGTCAGCATAGCGCGAGGTCATTGGCGTTTCCGGCAGGAGCGTCAGGTTATGGCGCACCAAGACCGATTGACTGGTAGTCGGCATGGGCAGTAACATCCCTTCCCCAAAGTCCAGGGGCGCCGGGGTGACGCCAAGGGTAAGCAGGGTGCTGATCCCCATGTTGTTCGGATAGGCGTCGATCCGCTCGACGTAGCTGCGCAGGGGGTCAGCCATCACCGTAAGGCCGGTGAAGAGGAAGAGGTTGGCGACACTAAATTCGTTGAGATCCGCTGCCAAGGGCGTGCCGATGTCCACCACCGGCGCCCCCGCCGGGCTTTCAGCGACAATGGGCAGCAACAGCAACACAGTCGGCAACGCAGACTCAGCGACGGCGCGATCCAACGAACCATCTGCGGTGGGGGCGCCCCGTTTGCCGACGACCGAACTCAACTCATTGACCACGATCCGCTGGCCGACTTGTTCAAAGGTGACCATCTTTTCACCAATGGCGCCGAGGCCAACCCCCAGCGTGCCCAGGTCGGGTGACACCTGGCTCAACTCGCTGTACCAGTAAAAGTCGCGGCCCAGCAGATCTTTGGGAATTTCCAGATACCATTGATCCTTCAACTGATGGACGGTAAAAATGCCTTCTTGGGTAGTGGCATTGGCGATTAAGTCTTCATAGCTTATCTGCTCGCCTTCGCCGGGGCCTACGCCGCTCTCATCGGCGACGGGTTGCAAGCTGTCGTCGGCCCAGGCAAAGTGGAAGGTTTTCTCTGTGCGGGGGCAGCACAGCGGATCTTTCTCGCCCACCACCAGCGCTTCGACGGCAATTTTTCCAGCGCCCAGAGTGATCTGCTCGATCTTCGTGCGGTCGCCTAATTCGGCGGTGGCCAGTTGGATTAAGGTCGGGCCATCCTGCACGGTCAGCACAATCAGGTGCATAAAGGTGCCTGAGCCACCCAACTCGACCGCCAGCACAGCGGCTAGTTCATTGGTGTTGTCGCCGTCCAGATCACCCAGCGCCGTGACGGGTTGACCCGTATCGTCGCTATAGAGGTGCGCCATCGGTCGGCTGGCGGCGCCTTCTTGATACGGTTCACCTTGCCAGACGCCACCTTTTAATTGGATGTCGGCAAATTCTTCGCCGGCAGCGCTCAGGTCAAGCTTGGCCGATAAGAGGGCGGCCAGCAGATCGGCGTCAGGCGTGGCTGGTGAAGTTGCGTCGCTCTGCTCTGCACCACCCTGCGTCGCGGCACTCTCTTCAGGGGTGCTTGGCGCAGGGTTGGCATCCGCGGCGCTGTTCGTTTCAGTCGTCGTTTCAGTGGTTGTTTCTGTAGGCAATAACGACTTGCCGTTCAGGGTGACGGTGGCCTGTAGGGGCGCACAAGCCGTCATACTCAATAACAGCGTTAGCAACAGGGTGGGGATTGCTCTTGTTTTCATAAGCTCCTCTGGTTATTGCTGCGATGGCGGAATATAGATTTTTTGGCCGACATAGATCTGATTCGGGTTGCTAATGCCATTGTAGACCATAAGCGCCTTTACGCTTACGCCATAGGCAATCGCAATGGTCAACAGGGTGTCACCACGGCGCACAATGTGGACCTTAACGCTCGCCGGCTGAGTCTCCTGTGCAGGGGCGGCAAAGGCGTTCACAGGGAGGATGGTGACGCCACTGATCGAAACCAGGAGGGCCACCAACACAGCTCGCCAGCCGCCAATCCGCTTGACGCGCTTTGTGTTCATCATCTTTCTCCTTTTTCTGGGTTGTGAAAATGGATTACAAACATTAAACCGATTGCGCCATCACAGTTTAAGCATACACCAGCAGCAGACATAAGGGAAAGGGGGATTTAACCGTAAGTCTGCTACTGGACAGCTTGCGATGCACCTCTAGCATAGCAAGGAGTTGTGACAAAATTGTGATCAGTCGGAGACAGAATTGTGTCTGTTTGCAGACACGAGCGGTAGCGGATAACGGCGCGCAATACGCTGTAAACTAAGTTTCTCGGTATTGCGCGTAGGGGCGTACCCTTGCGGTCGCCCCTACGAAATGGGCGGAGTCTATGCGTTTTCTTGATGAGTTATGGATGGGACAGGTTAAAATTGCTTTTCCCCTGCCATATACAGAGTAGCAAGCTGGGTGTGACCCCAGGTGTAGAAAGGCGCCAGGGCGCGTTCATGCCGGACGACCACAAAATCGGCGGGGGCGCCGACGGCCAGACGCCCCAACGTCGGTTGGCCGAGCGCATCGGCAGCGTGTGCGGTGCCGGCGATCAAAGCGTCTTCCACGCTCAGACCGCCCAACGCAACGGCGAGTTGCAGTGCCAACACCAGGCTGTAGAGCGGACTGCTGCCCGGATTGTGGTCGGTGGCAACGGCGAGTTTGACGCCGGTAGCCTGCATGGCGCGCAGATTCGGGAAGGGCTTGCGCAAAATCACCGCGGCGCCGGGCAGGAAGGTGGCGACGGTCTGCGCCGCGGCCAGCGCCTGCCAATCTTCAACGGTACTCTGCTCAAGATGGTCGGCGGAGAGGCCGTGTAGTTTAGCAACCAGTTGACTGACACCGGTGCGTTCGATCTGTTCGGCGTGCGCCTTGATGGCTAATCCGTGATCCAGCGCAGCAGTGAAAATCTGTTCCGCTTCGACTAGGGTAAAAGCGCCCCGGTCGCAAAAAACATCGACAGCGGTTGCCAACCCAGCCCGTTTGACCTCTGGGATCAGTTCACGACAGAACATATCGACATAGGCGGTGCGCGTCCAGTCCTTGGGAATGACATGGGCCAGCAGCGTCGGGAAGATGTGTTGGGGCAAGGTCGCGGCGAGGCGCTGAATCACCCGCAACATTTTGAGTTCATGTTCCGGTTCCAGCCCGTAACCTGATTTGACTTCCAGTGTACTGACCCCCTCCCGTTGAAAGTGAAGCGCACGCGCCTGGGCCAGTTGGAACAACTCCTCTTCACTGGCGCGCTGGGTGGCGGTCACGGTGTTATAGATGCCGCCGCCCGCTTCGAGGATTGCTTCGTAACTTTCGCCACGGGCGCGCTGCAAATATTCATCCAGCCGCGACCCGGCCCAGACCAGATGGGTATGGCTATCGACAAAACCGGGCAACACGCCCCGGTTGCCCAACGCGGTCGGCGTGATCTCGGCAAAAGCCGGCGGCAGATCGGCTCGCGCCCCGAGCCAGGCGATACGCCCATTCTCGACAACGAGCGCCGCGTCGGTCAACCGGTCAAAGGGAGTATAGAGTTCGGTGATGTCAGTGAAAAGGGTAATCATGCTGGCACGCTCGGCAAATCTAAGCCCCGTTCGCGGGCAACTTCAATAGCTTTCGTATAACCGGCATCGGCGTGACGCATGACGCCGGTGCCGGGGTCGTTGACCAGCAGACGGCTCAACCGCTCCGCCGCTTCCTGGCTGCCATCGGCGACACTGACCTGACCGGCGTGCAGGCTGTAGCCCATGCCCACGCCGCCGCCATGATGAAAGCTGACCCACGCCGCACCGGAGACGGCATTTAAGGCAAAGTTGAGAATCGGCCAGTCGGCCACGGCGTCGCTGCTATCGAGCATGGCTTCGGTCTCGCGATAGGGGCTGGCGACACTGCCGCTGTCCAGGTGGTCACGGCCCAGAACGATGGGAGCCTCCAGTTCACCACGACGCACCATCGCGTTAAAGAGCAGACCGGCCTGATCGCGCTCTTTGTAGCCCAGCCAGCAGATGCGCGCCGGCAAGCCTTGGAATTTGAACTTGTTGACGCCCTCGGTCAGCCAGCGTTGCAAGCCTTCATCGTGGGGGAAAAGGTTGCGCAAGGCGGCGTCCGTTTTGTAAATATCCGCCGGGTTGCCGGACAAGGCGACCCAGCGGAAAGGGCCGCGCCCTTCACAAAACTGGTCGCGGATGAAGGCCGGGACAAAGCCGGGGTAGGCAAAGGCGTCGGCAAAGCCCCCTTGTCGCGCCATCGCCCGGAGGTTGTTGCCGTAGTCAAAAGCGATAGCGCCCTGTTTTTGCATTTCAACAATGGCTGCACAATGGGTCGCCATATCGACAAAGACCCGTTCGCGATAACTTGCCGGTTCTTCGCGTCGCAGTACATCCGCATCCTCGCCCCGTTCCAGGAGCGGAATGTAGCCAAAACGGGGATCATGGGCGCTGGTTTGGTCGGTGACAAGATCGGGGATAAAGCCCTGTTTCACCATCTGCGGCACAATGGCGGCGGCGTTGCCTAACAAGCCGATGCTCAAAGGTTGACCGGCGGTTTTGGCTGCTTCCGCTTGACGAATGGCATCATCCAGGTTGTCAGTCCAAGTGTCGAGATAAGCGGTTTCGATGCGTCGTTGAATGCGCACCGGATCGACTTCAATGGCGATCATCACGCCACCGTTGAGGGTGACCGCCAGCGGCTGCGCCCCGCCCATGCCGCCTAAGCCGGCAGTCACTGTAATGGTATGTTGCAGCGTACCGCCAAAATGCTTGCGGGCTGCGGCGGCAAAGGTTTCATAAGTGCCTTGCAAAATGCCCTGGGTGCCGATGTAGATCCAACTGCCGGCGGTCATCTGGCCGTACATCATCAAGCCGAGCTTATCGAGCCGGTCGAACTCCTCCCAGTTGGCCCAGTTGCCGACCAGGTTGCTGTTGGCAATGATCACCCGCGGCGACTGAGGAAAGGTGCGAAAGACCCCCACCGCTTTGCCCGACTGGACGAGCAACGTTTCATCATTTTCCAGGCGATCCAGCACTTCGACAATCTTATAAAAATCGGGCCAACTGCGCGCGGCTTTGCCGCGCCCGCCATAGACAATCAACTCCTCCGGGCGTTCGGCGTTGGCCGGGTCGAGATTGTTCATGAGCATCCGCTTGGCCGCTTCTTGAATCCACCCTTTGGCCGTTTTCTGGGCGCCGGTGGGGGCATGAATGGTTGGGGCTTGCATTAGTGGGTGCCTCCTTTGGGTTGAACAGTGAGTCAGTAAGACAGTAGGTCAGTAAGACAGTAGGTCAGTGAGACAGTAGGTCAGTCTGCTGATGCACTGTCTTACTGTCTTACTGTCTTACTGACTCACTGTTTTACTGTCATGGCTGAGAATAAAAAGTGCCAAATGACGACCGCGGCCAGGCGGCTGGTGCGGCCATCAATGTCATAGGCTGGGCTGACTTCGCTGATCTCCAGTAGGCGACTGCGGGGATCGGCGCCGGCTACCTCGGCCAGACGGATGAGTTCATGGGCGGACAACCCGGCCACGTTGGGGGCGCTGGTGCCCGGTGCATCGGCGGCGGTGACTACATCAATATCAATGCCCCAGAAAATGGCCTGGGCAGGCGTTTGTAACAAAGCGCCGATCAGGGCGTCGATCCCTTGCGCTTGCACGGCGCGGCGGCTGAAGCATTGCACCCCCAGTTGGGTCAAATAGTCCAGATAGACCGGGGAGGCAGCAGAGGGTTGGTAGCCGACTTCAAAAAAGCGGTCCGGCGCCAGATAGCCCTCGACCAACAGTTGCCGATAGGGGGTGCCGTTATTACGCGGATGGTCGGCGCGCACATCTAAATGGGCGTCAATATTCAACGCCAGCAGATCCGGTATCACCTGGGCCAGACCGGCGACATCGGGATAGCTGACATCATTGGCGCCGCCCAAGACAATGAGCCGCTTGCCATCGCTGATGACTTGCTGCACTAATGCTTTGTGACGCTCATGAATCTCTTCGAGTGTGCCGTCGGTGACTGTATCACCCAGATCGAAGAGTTGTAATGCTTCCAAGCCGAGGATGGTCAGTTTGTAGAATTGTTCCCGAATGGCATTGGGGCCGGCAGCGGCGCCCACACGCGCCTGGTTGCGCCGCGACCCTTCATCTTGCGGATAGCCGAGCAGGACAATCTCGGCGCCGGCATAGGCGGCGGGGTCGGTTTTGACCAGCTCACCCAGCCGGCGATCATTCGGATCGTTGCGGTGATAGAAGAGCGTTGCCGGCGGCGCTTGGCGTAAATGCTGTAAATGCTTCATGGTTTGGTTTCCTTTGTCATCTCGGCTGCTTCTTGTGGATAGAAAACATTCTCAAAGCTGTATTTGTCGCCGCGCATCAGATAGGTGACCCAGGTGACCGGCTGCTCATGGGTATAGGTGACCCGTTCCAGCAGAAAGGCGGGCAACCCGGCGGGGCAGGCAAAGAGGGCCGCCTGTTCCGGCGTCATGGTCACCACCTGTAGGCGCTGCCAGACTTTGGTGAGAGGCAATTTGAGTTTGCGAATCAACAGGTCGTGGATGCTTTCATTGACCAGATCTTCTTTCAGGATGGCAGCGCAGCGGTCATGACGCAGGTAGCGCTTTTCTTCGATG
The DNA here is from genome assembly GCA_021405325.1 of Caldilinea sp. CFX5. The sequence goes on from QWII01000047.1 coordinate 65,656, forward strand.
ACCACCTCGCCATCCAGCGCGCGCAGGCGGTGGACAAAGACGGCGGTTTTGACGCCGAGTTTCTGCTGACCTTCGGCAGACAACGGGACAACTTCAGCGCATAAGAGACGAGTTGTCGGCTGGGCGCCGACTTCTTTGGCATAGGTGTTAAAAGGCTTGACGGTTAAAAAGCCCTGGCTAAAGGTACGCCGTTGGACGATGTTGCCCTTGCCGGCCGTGCGCCGGAGATAACCGGCCCGCTCCAGTTCGGAGAGAGCATGGCGCGCGGTCATCCGGCTGACGGCGAAGCGGGTCGCCACCTCGTTTTCCGAGGGGAACGCACCCCCCTCCGGGTAGGCGCCGGTGATGATTTCTGAGAGCAATTGTTCTTTGATGCGTTGGTATTTCATGGCGTTGCTCGTTATCCAATGGAATCGTAGGTTGATGGTTGCCACAACCCCATAGGCATCAAACTGACGCGGCTACAAAAAACCGGGAAGAGTTTGCCTGTCATTCTGAAAGAATCTCTTGGCTACAATAACCAGAAGATTCTTTCAGAATGACAGGCAAACTCTTGTGATCCAAGGAAAGCTTCTTGACTTATAGCCTACGCATACTGACTACTGCGCTATATCACAATTTTATACCTGTATATACAGGATTCATTATATATTCAATTTCAACAAACATGCAAATTTGTTCTTTGTCATTTTGATACTTGTATATACAGGTGATAAAATCAACTCCAACAAGAGGTCATATCAAATTGGTCATGTAGCAATAGGACAAGGGAGCGCTATGCATCAACTCAATACAGTATTAAGTCTGGATACCTTTATCGACATTGTACGCAACCAGGCAACCGTTAGCCTGCATCCTGACGCTCTGGCGCGGGTGGCGCAGGGGCGTCACTATGTCGAAAAACTGGTAGCAGAACAGCGGGTGGTCTATGGCGTGACGACCGGCTTTGGCAAATTCGCTTCGGTGCGCATTGCGCCGCATGAAATCCGGGAGCTACAACGTAACCTGCTCCTCTCCCATGCCATCGGGGTGGGTGAGCCATTACCAACGGAAGTGGTGCGGGGCATGATGCTGTTGCGCGCCCAGTCGCTGGCGCAGGGCTACTCCGGCGTGCGGCCCCTCATTATAGAGCGCTTACTGACGATGTTGAATAAGGGTATCCATCCGGTTGTCCCCAGCCAGGGATCGGTGGGGGCGTCGGGCGATCTGGCGCCGTTGGCGCACATGTGTTTGCCGTTGATTGGCGAGGGGGAAATGGCGTATCAAGGGCTGCGCTATGCCGCCGGCGATTTGTTGGCGCAACAAGGCTTGGCGCCGCTGCAACTGGAAGCCAAAGAGGGGCTGGCCTTGATCAACGGCACACAGATGATGGCAAGTCTGCTGGCGCTGGTGGTCTGGGATGCGGAGATTCTGCTCAAAACGGCTGACATTGCGGCGGCGATGAGTGTGGAGGCGCTCAAGGGCAGCCACCGCCCCTTTGACCCCGCTGTCACTCGCTTGCGGCCCCATCCGGGGGCGGTGTTGGTGGCGCAGAATATGGCGCGTCTGCTCCATGATTCGGCGATTCAACGCTCCCATATTGATTGTGACAAGGTGCAGGATGCGTATAGTGTGCGGGCGGCGCCGCAAGTGCATGGCGCATCACGCGATGCCTTGGCCCATGTACGGGCGGTGGTGGAGCGGGAATTTAACAGCGTGACCGACAACCCGCTGATTGTCTGGGACGAGGACAAAGTGATCTCAGCGGGCAACTTTCACGGGCAACCGCTGGCGCTGGCGGCGGATTATCTGGGCATTGCCCTGGCCGAAATCGCCAACATCAGTGAACGGCGCATTGAACAGATGCTCAACCCGGCGCTCTCCGGTCTGCCCGCCTTTCTGGCCGAACAAGGGGGGCTACACTCCGGCTTGATGATCAGCCAGTACACGGCGGCGGCGCTGGTGAGCGAAAACAAAGTCCTCGCCCACCCCGCCGCCGTCGATTCGATCCCGACCAGCGCCAACCAGGAAGATCATGTGTCGATGGGCGCCTATGGTTGTCGCAAAGCGCGCACCATCTTTGAAAATGTGCTGACGGTCATTGCCATTGAGCTGGTCTCGGCGGCGCAGGCGCTCGATTTTCATGCGCCGTTGACCGCCGGTCGGGGAGTGCAGTGCGCTCATGCCGCCATCCGCCGCGAAATCAAACACCTCGACCGTGATCGCTATCTGCGTCCGGAACTGGATCGGATGTGTGCGTTGATCCGCAGCGGGGCGCTGATGCAGGCGGTCGAAGCGGAGATCGGTGCGTTGCTGTGAGGCGGCGCAACGTGAGTCGATTGATGATGTGCTATCGCGATGGACTATAGCAACAAAATCGCAAAGGCGCTGATCAGCGCGATGGTGAGGAAAGCGGTGATCAATAGGGCTTCTACCAGCGCTTCCTCCTCTTGCTGACCAAAGCGCCTGTGGTGGTCGCTTTTACTAATGGATCTCTTGTTCATGTTACCCCTTTCTAGCGGGTGAGCGTCTAAAACCACGGCTCGGCCCGCGCTTGGCGCGGCGGTGACTTGGCCTGGCCTGGGACGAGGTAGGTAGTCTTACTGTGTTCTGTATCCGTAACACTTCCTCACGAAATGACAGACAGATAACCGGCAACGCCGGATGAACTTTTTGTAGTTGCTTGCTGACTTCAATGCCGGGCAGATCGGGCAGATCGACATCGATTAGCACGGCATCCGGTCGCGCGCCGCCTGTGATCTTGCGCAAAAGCTCGCCGCCACTGTCAGCTTCGCCGCTGACGATGATGTTTTCTCTTTGCAAAAAGTTACTTACGGTCTGCCGTAGGAAGCTATCTTCATTGACCAGCCAAACGCGTATTGGTTCTGTCATCACCTTACCTCCATTGATGAAAGAATGGATACGCTATCGGTTTACCGCAACACCAGGGGGAGGAAGAGTTGTGCGGTTGGAGGGACAGAAAAGGAAAGTGCATTGGCGGAAACATTGTCGGCGCCAGCGGCGGCGGCTTGCCCGGTGCAAGGGCCGAGATCAAACCAAACCGCCGCTTGTCCTGGCTCTTCATCATAGGTCCACCACCTGGCCTGCCAGAAATGGCCCGTGTGGCAGACCTGATCCCCCTCCCCATAGGTTGCCTCTCGCCGCCAGGGCTGGAGAACACACCCATCGGCGGCAGGCTGCACCATCACCGTTGCATTGACCTGCTGATTGGTGAGGTGACCTTCCGGCGCCCGACTGGTCAGCTCCGCTGACAGCGTCAATGAGCCGGCCATTGTGGGTCGATAAATCAGCGTGATATTGAACGCCGCGTTTGGGGCAATGACGCCCAAAGGGCAGGTGATCGCCCCTTCGCCAACTCGACAATGACTGTCCAGGGTCAGTAACTCCACCGTAGCAGGTAGCACGGGGTATAAGGTGACATCAGCCACCGGCTGCGCACCGCCATTCTGCACCGCCAGCGTATAGGTCAATTGGCCCATCGCCGCCACAGCAGCCGGCGCCAGGTTGATTTGGAGAACGAGACCGTCGTGTTCATCGTCGTCAACATACAAGGAGGGCAGACAAGCGAGCGTTTGCAACGATTGGCCCTGCCAAAAAGTCGTAAAAACGTCGGCCCATGTGGTATCATTCGCGGTGCGTGGTTGGAGAAAGCGATAGGGTGCGTCTGCGCCTGCTGATGTATAGAAATGGCCCTGAAAGCTCAAATAAGCTTGATTATCTTGCATTACCGGGATCAGGTTGCCATAGAGCGCGACACCGGCGTAACTACGATCATAATTCCAATATTGCTCAGGCTGCATCCACGGGTGATCAGCGTGCTTCCAGACGGTCACGGCCTCAGCTAACGCAGCTAAAACCTGATCGACATTGGCGTCCATGGTATTGTTGGCGAAAGCGCCTTTTAACGCCTGGGCAAAGCTACCCAGATCAACCAGGTAATCCTGATCGTCGATCCGCCATTCCTCATCACACAGGGGGGCGTCATATTTGCCGGCTTGTTGCCAGGCTCTCAGCAATTGGGGGCGGGTGGTTGGTTCTTGCTCTAACCATTGGTGTAACGTGCCGGCGACCTGATTCCAGGCACCGTGGAGCGCCGCTAATCGACGGTTGTCCACCACCGTGATGATCTGCGGATGATTCGGCTCGTCAATCTGATGGTAGGTCGCCAACCGCTTTGCCAGGGCAAGCGCGCCCAAATTGCTGGGCAATTCTTGCTGACTACGTTGGAGCATGGCCGGTTGGAGATAGGTGTAGCCGGGTGAACCGATGGTGGCTAAGGCATAGGGCGCCACTTCGTACAGCTCTTCGATGGTTGCGCTGAAGCAATGGATGAGATCGAGAACTGCAATGGGATCCGCACCCTGGGCAGTGGCCCGGTCCAGGGCAATGCCCAACTGTTTCGGAGTTAACATTGTGCGTTTGGGGTGGGTGTCGGTATAGTTGGGATAGGCCCAATATTTGGTCGGCAAGAGAATGTTATTATTGCCGCCGCCTCTGCCGGCGGCGCTGATTTCACGGGGCCAGAGCTGATCTACATCGGCCACCGGCGCCGCCGGCAACCCATGCCCGACAAAGGTAACCAGGGTTTGTGTCGCCGGGTAGGTTCGGCGCGCCCAGTGGAGCAAACCACCTAAGGTTGCGCCGTCGGCCATATCATATTCATCCAGATTGTCACGAACCATTCCCTGCGCGTCCGGCAATCCGCGGAGTACGATGGCGTCGCCGTTCCAAACAAGCTGCATGCGGGTGTCATGCGGGCCTTGCCCATCGATCACTACCAATGCCATGCGATCGTACTTCCCGGCGGTCCCCGCTTGGATGTTCGTCAGTAAGGCATGTTCTTGGCTCGCCAGATCATTATCGAGCGCCAACAGATAGATAAACAGCAAGGAATGGGTTACTGGCTGGAAGGAATTGGTGTTGGCCTGGGCATAGACAGCACCGGTTAGCAGTGGGATGAGAAGCGGCAACAACAGAAGACGCCACTGCCGATGATGAACGCATCTGATCATCTGTATGCAGCTCCATTGCACTGTCATGACACGCTTCCCCTTCCTTGAGCAGGGTTTTTATGTAGGACTTGCTTACGCAACACCAGAGCTGTCAGATTTCCGAAACCTGACAGCTCTCGCTGGCAACGAAGCCGTCTTGCGTAAGTTCTATTGTTGTAGGAGTTACGCACCGGGAGCGCCGCCATCTCTGGCGGCTGCCGGCAGGCTGCCGGCGTTCCCGGGCAACTGCGTAACTCTTATGTATATAACTATAGCAGAAAATTGCCTGCAAAATATATCGACTCTGTTTGAAAAACCTATAAAAAATTTCTGTTTCCCATTGAATGGCTGGGGCGATTTCCGAATAAGCAGCTTATGTCAAGTGTAGCTTTGTCACTACAAGAATTTCAGCAGCAGATCCACCAACTTTTCCAACAATGGCGCAAAGGGCGCTTTGCAGCGGCCAGCTTGCAATGGTTCTTACGCGCGCCTTTACTCCAAAGTGCAAGCGAGCTTCTGCCATTGACCAACGCCGCGCCATCCAATGATACGGTATTGGTCAAGCTCTGTTTGATGTGGACGGTTGAACAGCTACGCCCGGCTGCCGGTGCGGCGGCTGACCCCAAACGGGTGCGCGATTTTACAATTCTATCGGCATACTATCAGCAAGGACGCCCAGCCAAAGATGTTTATTACTCTTTGGGCGGCACCGAAAGCAACTTCCGCACCCATTGGTGCAAAGAGGCCACGGCAACGGCGGCAGAACTGCTCTATCACTACTGGGACGCGCCAGCCGAGACAGCGATTAGCCAGCAGTGGCAGCGCTATGTCCAAATTCATCAATTGCCGTCAGGGGTGCAGCGTGTTTTGCAACTATTGGCGGTCAGCACCATACCGTGGCCGACGGCCTGGCTAATGAACCTACCCCAACATCTGGCCGCCCCGCTGTCGCATGAGCAGCAAAGTGATCCAATCCGTGCGCTCTTGACGGAAGCAGCCGCGGCGCTCGCCAATCTACCGGTGCAGGAAGCAATCCACGATCTTATCAATCTGGGGTGGTTGCAACCTGCGAGCGCCGCAACCGCGATGACAGCAACGGCGACTAGCGCATTTACACCGGCAGTGCGGGCGCGATTGGTCAATAGTTTGACGGCAGAAGAGGTGAAACAGGGCCACCGCCTGGCCGCCCATTGTGCACTCCTGGCGCAAGCCCCAATCACCGCCGCCTACCACTGGCTGCAGATTGGCGCGAATCGCTGTGCAGCCCATCTGTTGCTGCACAGCGGGCAAGTGCTGCTCACCCTGGATAATAACCAGGAAGAGATGCCTTTGGAAGCTGACGCTATTGCGACGTTGGCCCACTTACTGCGCAACTTGTCGCCACAAGCGTTTGAAGCACCGGTGTGGGGTCGTCTCAAACGTCTGTGCGGACGTGTTGCCCAGATCCAGGCGGCCCAACCGCAACAGATGCCCCCCACCATGCGGGCGACCTTGCGTCAAAGCGCCATCACCGAGTATCAGGAAGCGCTGTTGTTTTTAACCGACAGGGCCGAAAAAGCTACGGTACATTACCAACTGGCAACCTTGTCACTCCCGCTCGATAGCGCCCTGGCCGACCAGCACCTGCGCCAGTGCATCACGCTGTTAACCCCGGAGTTAATCCCAGCGTTAACCCCAGAGGCGACCAACACCATCCTCTTAGTACGCGTTTATATTCAGTACGCCTGGCTTTCGATCCAACATCGACCAGCACTCACGGCGGCTGAGGCGAATCTGAAACAAGCGCGCTTATTGCTTGATACATTACCGATGCGTGACCTAAACCTGTGGAGCGATTGGTACAATGCGTGGGGGACCTTATGCTTCTGCAAAGGCGCATTTTCCAAGGGCGTTGAAGCGCTGGCAATGGGCATCGAACTGCTGCGTGAACAACCGAATCAGATCCGCTTCTGCAAAATGTTGCATAATCAAGGGTTAGAATTTAGCACACAACACCCGGCGGAACAAAAGGTGGCCTTGCATTATCTCCACCAAAGTTTAGCCATTGCGCTGCGGATGGACCATACAGAGATGCAAATGCTCTGTTACAAAGCGATTGGCGGTTGCTACTTTCACTTACAACAGTATGCCGAAGCCATCCGCTTCTACGAGCAAGCCTATGTGCTGATCCCAACCGATTCCGATTTTAAAGTTCATCTCTGCTACGATCTGGCGGAAGCCCATGCCATGCAGGTGGAGCCGGCAGCCGCCATCACCTACTTTCGCCAGGGCTTCACTTTGGCCCGGCAGATGGGTTTACAGGAGTTGCTCGCGGCCTATCATGACCTGGCTGCCCAGGCGCCCTGGTTATGGCTTGAATCGTATAAACCACGCATGGCGGTTGCCATCCGCCTGCTCTTGAGCAATAACCAGATCAAGAGTCAGGAGTACGCCCAGGCCGCTCATATCAATGAAAAGACCGCCCTCAAGGATCTCCAAGCGTGGGTCGCCCAAAAGATCCTCCACCAGAACGGCAAAGCCCGCGCGACCACCTATGCCTTCAAGGTAGACAAGCGCTAAGGTACAGATCCTCATCAGCAGCGGTAGAGCCAAGAGGACGATGGCTCCACCATCCACGCCCTTCGTTGCCGGCCCAATATTGACAGCAAGCTGTTAAAGAAGTCGCGCCTATCCCGTGATAGGCTAAGACGACTTGCTTTTTCGTAATATTTTCATGAAGTTTCACTAAACTGGAGGTGTCGGTATGCAGGGGACTATCCGGCAGATCAGCGCGCATATGCGACAACGTAATCAATTCTGGTTCATAGTTCTGCTTGTCGGGGGCGCCATCCTTCTCCCTTTGCTGACCGTGCGCGCCGCCACGACCTTTACCGGCTGCGGCGGCGAGTATGTGCCGGCCACCAATGCCCAGGCCGAAGCGCAGGTGGTGGAATTGGTTAACATTGAGCGGGCCAAAGTCAATCTACCGCCCTATAAAGCCATTGATCAATTAGCGGAAGCGGCGCGCTATCATTCAGCAGATATGGCGGCGGATCGCTATCAGGATCACTATACCTATGATCGCGATGCCAACGATGCGCTGGTGAAGATTTGCACCTGGAACCAACGGGTCAGAAAATACTACCCGGATTTTGATACGTTGATCGAAAATGTGGGCAGCGGCACCACCTCGCCCCAGGTGATTATGGATGCCTGGATGAAGAGCCAAGGTCATCGCGACGCCATCTTGGGCAGCTACCGCGAGATCGGCGTCGGTTATTACAACAAATATTGGACGCAAGATTTCACCACCCGCAACGGGGTCTCCTTGCTGATTATCAATCGCGAGGCGCGCCAAACCACGACAACAACGGTATCACTCTATACCTATGGCGGTTGGGCTGATATGCGGCTGCGCAATGACGGCGGGACGTGGAGCGACTGGCAACCTTTCAAAAATGATGTGGCCTGGACGTTGAATAACGAAGCCGGCGTGCGTTTGGTGGAAATGGAAGCGCGGAGCGGGCAGACGACGGTCACGATCAGCGACACGATTGAATTGGTCTTGGGTGGCGTAACGGCGACGCCAACCGCCACGCGCACCCCGACGGCGACGCGCACGCCAACCGCCATGCCAACTGCCGATAACACAGTGATCCCAACGAGTACGCCAACCGTAGCTGGTGCGACCACCACCCCCACAGCCACAGCGACGCCTACCGCAGATGTGGCAACCAGCACGGCCACAGCGACGGCGACACCGGAAAGTACAACGCCGACACCTACCCCAATTGTCACCCTGGTTGATCCTATCCTAGGCGGCAATCTCAGCTACAGCGACCAAGAAGAGAACCTTTTCACCTTTATGATTCCCGGCCGCGCGGTCGATGAGACCACCGAATTGATGTTGCAACCGGGTCGCGAACCGTTGGTGCCCAATCACTTTATGTTTGCCAGTCAAAGTTTCACATTGGATGCATTAGCCAATGGTGTCGTGCTGGCTGGCTTTGTCTTCAAGCAGCCCGTCACGGTGCGGATTGACTATACCGCGGCGAATATCAACGGAGTTGATGAAAGTAGCTTACTGCTCAACTACTACAACGAAGCGACCGGCGCCTGGATCGACGCGGCCACCACCTGTACACCGCCGTCACTCTACACACGCAATCTGGCGGAGAACTACTTTACCGTCAACATCTGTCATCTGACCGAGTTTGCCATCTTTGGCAGACCACTGCCCAAGCTCTATCTGCCATTGGTCAGACGGTAACAAGCTCGCTTCTTGTTTCATTAACGCGGAGTCAGGCACGCCTCGTGCCGATCCGATTCCGTTTACCGAATCAATTGCCTAATGCGCGTCACACAGATAGGAAGAAGCACTGATTTCAACCAGGAGAACAGTGCTTCTTCCTATCTGTGTAAACTTTTAAATATGTGTTAATCGACCAATGGAAGGTTTCAGCGGCGGCCATCGCTGCGCCCACAATGCCCGCTTCGTTGAGCAGTTGCGCCGGTTGCAATTCGGCGCGTACGGTCAGGTAGGGGGCAAATTTGTCAAACTTCTTGCTGACGCCGCCGCCAATGATAAACAAGTCCGGCGAAAAGAGAAATTCCATTTCGCGTAAGAACTCATCTACCCGTTTAGCCCACTGTTTCCAGTTGAGATCCTTTTCGGAGCGAATGCGGGCGGCGGCGCGATGTTCGGCATCCTTGCCCCGAATTTTCATGTGACCAAATTCCGTGTTGGGTAACAATTGGCCGTTGATAAAGATGGCGCTGCCGATGCCAGTGCCAAAGGTGAGCATGATCACCACCCCTTTGCGGTCGCGACCGGCGCCAAAGCGCATCTCAGCCACGCCAGCCGCATCGGCATCGTTGAGGACATGCACCGGACAGCCGGTTGTCTCCTGAAAGATCGTCGCGCCATTGGCGCCGATCCAGCTCTTGTCCACATTGGCGGCGGTCATAATCACGCCATGTTGCACCACCGCCGGAAAGGTGCAGCCAATCGGCCCCTGATAACCGTAATGACGCGCTAACTCGGCCACGACTTCCGCCACCGCCGCCGGGGTCGAAGGATTGGGGGTGTCAATCCGATGGCGATCCGTACTCATCTCCCCTGTTTTCACATTGACAATGGCTCCTTTAATGCCACTGCCACCGATGTCAATGCCTAAAATGTTCACGCCCGCTGCTCCTCAAGAGTTGCTGTGATTGAATAGGAATGTAACGATGCTGCTCCTAGCCGGTCCGTGACCGGCGACCAAAGCGCCGGTCACGGACCGGCTAGGAGCGGATGGCATGGTTACTAGGAATGTTGAAATTGGCTACAGTGTACAACCGCCCCGAAGCTTCTGCAAATTGTCGGCGTATAGTTTAAAGCATAGAACGCGGACTTCGGCGTGAGCTCAGTCGAACGATTGAGCGGATCAGGCGGATAATAGCGGATATTTTTTGAATGTAATCCGCGCAAATCCACCTGATCCGCTCAATCCGCGTTCCATTGTGGAATTTCTGATGCGTAGTGTGAAAACGGTATAATAAGGGCTATGAACAGCAGCCGCAAGATCATCCATCTCGATCTCGATGCCTTTTATTGTGCCGTGGAAGAGCAGCGCGCGCCGCAACTGCGCGGCAAACCTTTTGCCGTCGGCGGTCGGCCCGAAGAACGAGGCGTCGTCGCCTCCTGCTCCTATCCGGCGCGGCAATTTGGCGTGCGGTCAGCCATGCCCATGAGCCAAGCGCTCAAACTTTGCCCGGCGTTGTTGATTGTGCCGGCGCACCATCGCACCTATGGCAAGGTCTCGCAACAGGTGATGGAGCGGCTGCACGCCTTGACCCCACTGGTGGAACAGCTTTCGATTGACGAAGCTTTCCTCGACGTGACCAGCCAGAGCGCAGCGGCAGAAGCGATCGCGCGTCAGTTGCAAGGCGCGATCCGCAAAGAGTTGAATTTGCCCTGTTCCCTTGGCGTTGCGACCAATAAGCTAGTGGCAAAAATTGCTAACAATGTGGGCAAAGCAATGGCCCGCAGCGGGGCGCCCCCCAACGCCATCACTGTCGTGCCGCCGGGGCGAGAGGCTGAGTTTTTAGCGCCTTTGCCCTGTGAGGAGTTATGGGGCGTCGGCCCCAAAACAGCGACCCGCCTGCGTGAACTGGGCATGACCACCATTGGTGACATTGCCCGTTGGCCGGCGGCGGAGTTAGAGAGCCGCTTTGGCAAGAATGGCCGCGACCTGTCGCACCACGCCAAAGGCTTCGACCACCGCTTGGTCGAACCCCATCGGGAAGCCAAGTCGATCAGCCAGGAGATCACCTTTACCCGCGATGTGCGTGACGGCGACCAGTTGCGCCGCGTGCTGGCGGAACAAGCCGCCGGGGTGAGCAAGGAACTCCAACGCAAACGGCTTACGGCGACAACGGTCAAGCTCAAATTGCGTTGGAGCGACTTTACCACCCTCACCCGGCAGACCAGCTTTCCCCAGCCGCTCGATGATGGCGAGCAGATTCGGGCGGCAGCGGTGCGGCTCTTTGACCAGGAATGGCAGGGGCAACTGGTGCGGCTCATCGGCGTCGGCGTCACTGGCCTGAGCAATGCCGCCCGCCAGTTGTCGCTCTGGGATGCGCCCAACGAAAAGGAAGAACGGCTCTGGCAGGCGTTGGAAACCCTACGCAAACGGTTTGGCGACCGGGCAATCCAGTTGGGCAAAGCGTTGACTGAGCACGATAACGCCGAATGAGTGGCCCTATGTTGTCAAGCCCCTTGCCCCACAATTTCTTTAACGCGCTTGACGATCCGCGCGTCGTCCCCGGCTTGTAAGCCAAAGGGATGGATCACCACCGCCCCTTGCGCCAATTCGCGCTCCAGCGGGTGGATTGAAGGATCACCCGTTTTCAGCGCCCAAATAAAATCATAACCGGTCATGCCCAGCGCTTTTTCGTCAATCGCAATGCGAGCCAGGGGCAACATGCGTCCTTCGGCAGGCGGCAGCACTTCCGTGCACACATGGGGAAGGCCGGCCAGTCCATTGACGATGTTCTGCACCTGCTCTGCACAGCGCGCCCGTTCGGCGGCATGATCACGCTTGACGTAGAGGCGTAGAGCGGTAATCAACCCGACAATCTCTTCCTTGCCGGCTTTGTAACCCCGACCAATGCCCTGGCGCGGCATAAAAGGCATCCGTTCCACACCCAACAACTCCCGCGGCGCTGTCCATACCTCCTGCACAGCATCCATGTCGAGGTGTTGCCAGGCGATGGCGGCAATCAAGTCCCGTCGCCCGGCTACAAAGCCCGATGCTTGCGGGCCACGCACATATTTGCCGCCGCTATAGGCCACCAGATCGGCCCCTTGAGCAATAAAGTTGCGCAAGTTGTCCGGGTTGTCCAGTTTACCGGCGCCATCGACAACCACCGGAATGCCATGTCGCCGCCCCACCGCCACCGTCTCCGCCAGGGTGATTTTCCCGTTGGGCCAGGGCAGGTGTAAAATAGCGACCGTCTGGTCAGTGATCGCCGCCGCAATCTCCTCTGGGCGACAGAGTGTTTCGTTTCCTACCTCGACAATGTGACCACCAGCCGCTTCCACCGCATGGTCATAGTGGTTGCGATGCGCCTTTGCCATGATCACCTGATTCGGCATCCCCGCCGTATGGGGTAGGCGATCCATCTTGGCCGGGTCGAGACCGGTGAGACAGGCAGCAATCGACAGCACCAGGCCAGCCTGTGCGCCGGAGGTGACATAGCCCGCCTCGGCGCCGGTCAGTTCGGCGATCACCTTGCCGGCTTGGTATTGTAATTCTTCAATACAGACAAAGTGTTGCGATGCTGCCGCCATCGCCTGCACCACTTCCGGCGGCATGAGCGAGCCACTGAGCCGCGTAAAGGTGCCGATGGCGTTGATCACCGGGCGTACCCCCAGCGCTTCATAAACAGTAGACATGAGCAGTTCTCCATTCTGAAACTGTTCAAAGATTACGCAGATTGCGCAGATTTTTGTTTTAATCTGCACAATCTGCGTAATCTTTGATGATTCGCCGTTTACCGCAAAAAGCGCGCCAGCACATTCGCCGTGATCTGCGCCACCTTCTCATCGACCAGGATCGAACTCACCCAGGTGATCGACCCCACGGAAAAGACTTCGCCGCCGCTGGCCGTGTCATAGTAGACCATGTGACCGCCGCCCTCGTTCGGGTTCATGCCTTTGGCCAACAGATGAACATTCTTGGGCGATGAGGGGGAAATCTTGTCGGTCTCATGGCCGGAAGCGCCGCCCGGCACCCGTTCGTGTAGACTGGCGGCGCCAAAAATGTCGCCATTTTTCAGCCGTGTGCCGGCAAAGACCCAATGATTGTCGTCAACCACCCGATAAGGCGCCGCCGTCATAATGCCCTTTTCATCATAGACAATGCCCAAGAGGTTGGCTTCGGATTCACCGACACGGGCATGAAATCGACTTTCCAGCGTCGGATTCTTGGGCCAGACAGGGGCGTTAGCATTTTGATAGATGACGGTGTATTGATCGACAAACTCCACCTCAGCGTTGATGCCGTTGCCGCCTAGGTAGAGCAACTTGCCGCCCCGTTCCTGCACCCACGCTTTCAAGGTAAAGTACATCTGTTGCGACCAATATTCGGGGTGGGTGCTGATGACCAACACCTTGTAGTCGTCCAGCTTCAAAACGCCGGAGTGCAACTGGGTTTCGGCATAAAGGTCATAGGCAAAGCCTTCCCGCTCCAGCCAGCCCAGGAAACGCCATTCCGCCGGCGCAATGTGATTGGGCGCCCGCCCGGCAATCGGGTCGGTGATCTGCGTCGCTTCGGGAATGTTGTTAATCGTCTCCGGGCGGTCGAAGGAGAGGGGATCGTAGGTATCTGAATCGTAGCTGATGTTATCCGGGTCGGTGTAGCGCTTGAGATCCATGCGGGCATTGACCGTCGGGCGCTCCGGCAGGCGGTCGGGGTTGATATAGTTGCTGCGTCCGCCAAAGCTGTTGTAGGCGTTCCAGGTCATGTTGGAGGCCAGCACTGCCAGTTTGGCCGTCGGCGCCGCCGGCGCCACAATCCACGGGCAGGCAAAAAAGCGCCCCGACGGCGTCTTGGCATGGAGATAGTAGAGACCGGAGCGGGCCGGCGCGGTCACATATTGCAGGTGGTGGGGGCTGGTGTAGCCAAACTTGTTCCACTGGACGCCGGTTTGGGTGTAGTCGCCGTCGGGGGTGATCTGCATGGTGGCGCGCGGGCCATGTTCGTCGTACCAACCGATCAGGCGAATAAACTCCTTCTGCCAGCCGTAGCGCCACAGTTCCAGTTTGTACTCTTCCACGGCATGAACGCGAAATTCGGCCCGCTCGCCGGCGCGTACCCACTTGGGCCACATATAGCTCAACAAGCCATCGGGCAGCAGGCGAAAGTGATGGGGAACGCCCGGCTGCACCGTCATTTCGACGCTCTTCTGCCCATAACCCGGTTTGTAGAGCGTCACGCGATACGGCCCTGGTTGCAAATCGGCATAGACGGCGCCGGTGGCGCGCGAACGCGCTTCGACCGAGTCGCCATCTCGTTCAAATTCCAGCAGCGTATCCGGCACGGCGACATACCGTTCGTCGCTGACGTAGCCTATGAGCATGGATCGATCTCCTTTTCGTTGGTTGATTAATTGGTTCGTTTCTGTAGCGTAGCTAGGGGGATGGCTTAAACTCTTGCCAGAGGAGGCGTTCAAAACCAAGGGCAACTTGGAGAGCGGTCGTTACTTCGCTGTGGGTAAAGCTGCACAAGGCATTGAGTTGAGGCATGAGATAAATATTCTTTGCCACATTGTAACCGCTGGACATGTCGGCCATCACCACCGGTGAGACGCCGGTGATCAAGAGCCGTTCCAACCCCATCCCCTGGCTGGCCGACTTGATGGTCTTGAAGAGCGTTTTAAAGACGCCTTCGCCGCGTACGAGGGCATCGTAGCGTTGCCGTCCGCCGTCGCGGCTACTCATTAACACTTCATTGGCAAAGTTGTCATACTCGTCGATCAAGAGGTAGAGCGGATAGGGCGTCTGGCGAATCTGCTCATAAGTACCTTGACCTTCTACGATGGAAAAATCCCAGCGCATAACAAAATAGCGATTGTGGAGGGCGGTAGGATTTTGCCCGATCACCAAATGCCCAAAGAGGCGCTCAAAGTCGGGGGCCTTGGCGACGTCATAGTAATTCTCCAACACAGAGAGCAGCAGACTCTTGCCAAAGCGGCGCGGGCGGAGAAAGAGCAGTTGCTCGCCGGCTTCCTCCAACAGTGGAATCGCCCCCGTCCGATCCAGATAAAACTGGCGTTGGCTGCTGATGCGGTAGAAATCACTGTTGCCATAAGGAAACTTGAGTGCTGGTTGGCCGGTCATGGGACTGTCTCTTTTTCCAGAATTTCGTCGATACTCAGGCCGGCCTCTTGCAAGGCAATACGTTGTTGACGAATCTTGTCTTCCAGGGCCAGGCCCTCTTCATACAAAGGGACAAACTCGTCGCCGCTTTTCAGCAGCAGGTAGTTGTCTTCCGCCTTCTGGTATTGCCAGAGGTGAAAGCGACCATCGAGATCGGTGGTCACATAGTAATAGGGTTTGCCGTGCAAGAAATAGCCGGGTGGATAATATTCGGCGTGGCTTTTGTAACTGATCGTGCCATTGGGAAAGTCACGGGTGATGCTCATGGGTCGGCCCTCCATGCGTCGGTCAATACAGTCGGTCTTGATGAATAGTATACCACAAC
The DNA here is from genome assembly GCA_021405325.1 of Caldilinea sp. CFX5. The sequence goes on from QWII01000047.1 coordinate 81,377, forward strand.
TCTGTTATACACCCTAGCCACCTAAATAATGCCGCGTGCTGCTGTCATTTGGATGATTTGATTTTTGCCTGATTTTTCAGTACCATAAAGAGCATCCACAAAACGATCATCCACCCCAAACGGTGAAAATCATTGAGGAAACCTATGTCTCTTACCCTGCACCCCACCAACCTGGCGCCGATTGTGGCGCAAGCATTGGGCAAACCAGTCATTACCCTAACCGAGTGGCGCGCCCAACCGCTTGCTGCCGGCGGTTCGCAGATGGTGGGCGGGCTGGGCATTCAGCGCGTCACCGGCGTGGCGCAGACTGCGGAAGGGATGTTGCCCTGGTCGCTGATTCTCAAGGCATTGCAAGGGGGCGGGGCGCTCGCCAGTGATGACCCTGGCGCCTGGAATTATTGGCAACGGGAAGCGTTTGCCTATCAATCCGGTCTGCTGGCGCAGTTGCCGGGTGGAATTGTGGCGCCCCGCTGCTACGCCGTGCAAGCGCAGGCCGATGGTTCGTTCTGGCTCTGGTTAGAGGAAATTCAGTCAAGCGCAAAACCGTGGACGCTAGCCGACCATGCCCTGGCGGCGCGCCATTTGGGGCAGTTCAACGGCGCTTATCTGGCCGGCCATCCCCTACCGCCGGCTCAACCCTGGATGACTTGGGGCCGTACTCGCCAGTGGGTTGATTTTACTCGTCCCTATGTCGAACGCAGCGCACAATGGGCGGCTACCCCTATCGGTCGCCGCTGGCTGGGGCGGGTTGGGCTGGCACGGGTTCACAAGCTCTGGTCACAGACGGAACGCTTGTTACATGCGTTTGAACGGCTGCCAGTTTGTTACTGCCACCATGACGCCTTCTGCCGGAATTTGCTCCCCCGCACGAACCACGACGGCCAACGAGAAACGGTTGCGATTGACTGGGCGCTCACCGGCTATGGCCGTATTGGCGAAGAGGTAGGGGTGACGATTGCCGTCGCGCTGGAATTTCTCGATGTCGCCATTGACCAGGCGCGGAACTTCGATCAGGCCGTTTTTGCCGGCTATCTCGACGGGTTGCGTGATGCCGGCTGGCGTGGCGATGCACGGCTGGCGCGCTTGGGCTGTACAACCAATGCCCTGATCGTGACGGGGTTGATGTGGAATCTCTTTTTCCTGGAACAACTTCAGCAGCCGACCGGACGCGACCTGCTAACGGGCATGATCAAGCGCCCCTTCGACGACATCGTTGCGCACTATGCTGAGCTGTTCGTCTTCCTCTTTGACCTGGGCGATGAAGCATTAGCCCTGTTGGATACGATCCGGTAGAGGCGCGGATTTCGATAGCACGGATCATTATAGGGCAGGAAGACAATCCGCGCTATCGAAATCCGCGCCTGTATTCATACCCCTATCGCCTGCGCACCCTGCGCCGCCGACCGATACGCCGTATCGATCACTGTCATGACCGCCAGCCCATCCGCTGCCGATGAAAATTGCAAAAACAAAGACCGGCGCTTACAAAAGCACCGGTCTCTGTTGCCATACGAATGGCTATGGTATAAGGAGGCTAGGTAGGATGCCTTGACCACAAAACGAACAGCGCCCCAAACAGGGTTGGTTGCATAGCAGGGATCACAGGAGGAGCGCATCAAGCATAAGGAAGGACCCGCAGAGGTAGACAGAAACTGTTGCACTCACGGCCTCACCACGGCTATGCAACCCTGCATTCAAGCAGCTATTTGGTTGTGCTACGACCCTTTTACGTAGGCGGTCGTACATCTCTAGGATACCAGGAAACAGCCAGGCAGTGTTCAGGAAGGTGGCTAGTCTAGATCCTGGCCACTTGACCAGTTACCCGCGCCACTTGTTGCGCCACCGCCGCCACATCCGCCAGATGGCCCGCCGTCTTGGCGCTAAAGCCCTCCCCCAATTCAAAGTCATAGCCGGGAACGGTAACCAGCCAGGCCGGTGGACAGATGCCATAGAGCCGTTTGGCATAGATCAAGAGCGCTGACGGAATGAGATGATGGCCCAAGACCGGCGCACTCCGGTGCGCCTCCACCCGCCGCACCTGAATTTCAAGCGAGTGGGCCTCCGCCGCGGTATCGAAAAAGCAGACAGCCTGCAACGCCGGGTCAGCAATCGCCAATGCCAACTCCGGCGTCAACTGCTGAATGGCAATCAGCTCCACCTGCCACCCTTGCTCGCTGAGCAGCGGACGCAACTTTTCCGCCAACGCCAACCCCGCGCCGTCATCGCGCCGCAGGGTGTTGCCGTAGGCAATAAAAAGTAATTGGTGATTGGGTGATTCGCGCCCAAGGGGCTCCCGCGTGCTGCGTGCTGCGTGACCTGAAGGCTCCCCTGCGATCGGTTCACGTAGCACGCAGCACGCAGCACGCAGCACTTGTGTCATTTGATTGCCTCATCAAGAACCTGACCATCACTGCTCAGTACTTGCACATGCAGCGGCATCTGGCCCACGGCGTGGGTCGAGCAACTGAGACAGGGGTCAAAGGCGCGAATGCCATGTTCGATGCGGTTGAGAATGCCTTCGCTCAGGCGACCGTTTTGGATATACGTGTCGGCGATCTGGCGGACGGTGCGGTTCATCGCCAGGTTGTTTTGACCAGTGGCGATGATCAGGTTCACCTTTTGCAAAATGCCGTTGTCATCGACATGGTATTCATGGAAAAGGGTGCCGCGCGGCGCTTCACTAACCCCCACTCCTACCCGCTGGTTGACCTCGGCGCGGCTGCGCACATGGCTGTCGGTGATCACTGGGTCGGCCACCAGTTCGGCGATCTTTTCCAGCCCAAAGAGAATCTCAATCAGACGGGCATAGTGATAGTGGAAGCTGCTGGTCACCGGTTTGCCATTGGGGTTAAGCGTGCGGAAGGCGGCCAGTTCGGCGTTCGCTTGCGGGGTGTCCGCAAAAGAAGCTAGGTTCACCCGCGCCAGCGGCCCCACCCGATACATGCCCTGACGATAAGCGGCGACGCCGGCGCCATTGATCACTTTTTTGTAATAGGGGAACTTCAGGTAACTCCACGGTTCTACCGCTTCACCAATGATGGTGCGGTAATCTTCGGGGGCAACGCCATCTTCGACAATCCGCCCTTCGCTGTCCATCACACGGAGGACGCCGTCATAGTGTTCCAGCCCGCCTTTGGGTGTGACCAGCCCCAGAAAGTAGGAGGGAAAGTCGCCGTAGCTGTTGATTTCCTGGCTCATGCTTGGCAACACATCCTGGAGCAGACGGAAGGCCAAACCCACACCATCAAAAGCGCCGGGCAACATGGCCTCGATCGCCTGGCGCGTCTGGTCGGACAATGGCTCGCGCACACCGCCGGGGACAGTCCACGCCGGATGAATGCTTTTGCCGCCCAACAGGCGAATGACATCTTGCCCAAATTTGCGCAGACGAATGCCGGTGCGCGCCACATCGGGATAGGCGTCGATTAAGCCCATGATGTTGCGTTTGACCGGGTCGCTCTCCATGCCCAGCAGCAGATCAGGGCCGCTCAAGTGGAAGAAGCTGAGGGCGTGGCTCTGCACAATTTGCGCCCAGTTCATCAACCGGCGCAGCTTGGCCGCCGTCGGTGGGATGCGCACGGAGAGCAACGCATCGCCCGCTTTGGCCGACGCCATTAGGTGGCTGATCGGGCAGATGCCACAGATGCGCGCCGTAATGCCCGGCATCTCCCAAAAGCTGCGCCCTTCACAAAACTTCTCGAAACCGCGAAACTCAGTCACATGAAAGCGCGCATCGTCTACCCGGCCCATGTCATCCAGGTGAATGGTTATTTTGGCATGGCCCTCGATCCGGGTGACGGGGTCAATGGTGATTGTGCGTGTCATAACATTCCTCGTTAATAACTAATTGTCAATGGAGAACGGATAATTGGTAATGTTTTGGGCACCGACGCCCCCCGTTAATCATTAAGCATTTTCCATTCTCCATTCATTATTCCCTAGCCAAACCGGCGCATCTCCGGCGGCAACGCCACCGTCTCGCCTTTTAGCAGCGCGCTGACGGCGGCCCAAATCCGTTGCGGGTCGGGCGGGCAACCGGGGATAAAGGCATCAACCGGGATCAACTGGTGCAGCGGCAAGACGCGCGGCAACAGCGCCGGCATGACTCGATCCGCTTCGCCGCCCCGTGGTTCCTTGCCGGGGCCTTCGTGGTAGACGGCGGTCAGCAGGTCATCCAGCGGCAACATGTTGCGCAAGCTGGTGACATTGCCGGTGACGGCGCAGTCGCCGAAGCTGACCACAATCTTACTATGAGCGCGAATCTCTTTGGCTAACTCGACATGGTCGATATTGGCCACCGCCCCTTCGACCAGCGCCACATCGACATCGCTGGGAAAATGTTTGGCATCGGCAATTGGACTGTAGACCAATTCCACCTGTTGCGCCAGATCGACCAGCGCTTCATCTAAATCTAAAAAACTCATGTGACAGCCGGAACAGCCGCCCAACCAGGCTGTTGCCAAGCGGATTTTTTTTGTGTCACCCATGATTTTGTCCTTTCGAGTTACGAGTTACGAATTACGACTGAGCGCTCGTAATTCGTAACTCGTAATTCGTAATTTTAGCGCGTCCACTCATGCTGTTCGCGACCGCGCACAATCCATTGCAGGAAGTCGCGCTGTTTTTCCATTTCGGCGACGGTGGCGCCTTTGTCCACCAGGGCGCCGGTGGGGCAAACCTGGACACATTTGCCGCAACTGGTGCAGCTTTCGCTGCTGCCCCACGGTTGATTGAGGTCGCAGATAATGCGGCTGTTGACGCCACGGCCCATAATGTCCCACACATGGGCGCCTTCCACTTCGTCACAGACGCGTACACAGCGCGTGCAGAGGATGCAGCGATTTTGATCCAGCACAAAGCGCTCGTGGCTGGCATCCATCGCCAGCTTGGGGGTGAGATAGTCATAGCGCACATGGTCCATGCCGGCTTGCGTCGCCTGCCATTGCAGTTCACAGTTGCCATTCATGACACAGACCGCGCAGACATGATTGCGCTCGGCAAAGAGCAGTTCCAGGATCATCTTGCGATATTCAACGAGCCGGGGCGTATGGGTCTTGACTACCATGCCCTCTTGCACCGGGGTGACACAGGCGGCAAAGAGTTTATTGCTCCCCTCGATCTCGACCATGCAGAGCCGACACGCGCCCCGATCACTCAGCCCTTCCAGGTGACAAAGCGTGGGAATCGCAATCTTCTGCTCGCGCATCACTTCCAGCAACGTCTCACCTTCCCGTGCGCTGACCAGTTCGCCATTGATGGTTAGGGTTACGACTGACATTGGACTTTTCCTTGTATATGGTGGTAGACAGGTAGACAGGGAAACAGGTAGACAGGTAGATAAGTCCTATTTCCCTGTGTACTTGTGTACCTGTTTCCCTGTCTACCTGTCTACCTGTTTACCAATTCCAACACCGGCTTCTGCGTCATCTGACAAACCCCCGCCGGGCAGCGATGATCGCGGATGTGCGCTTCGTATTCATCACGGAAGTAGCGCAGGGTGCTGAGGACCGGGTTGGGGGCGGATTGGCCTAAGCCACAGAGGCTGGTTTCGCTGACCAAGGGACACAGCCCTTGCAGCCGCTCCAGATCAGCTTCGGTGGCGCTGCCGTTGGTGATGCGTTCCAGAATACGGTGCATCTGTACAGTGCCGACGCGACAGGGTACACATTTGCCGCAGCTTTCATCCATGCAAAATTCCATAAAATATTTGGCGACATCGGGCATGCAACTGTGTTCATCCATAATGATCAAGCCGCCGGACCCCATGATCGAGCCGAGCGCTTTCAGGCTTTCGTAATCAACCGGGGTATCCAGATGCGCCGCCGGAATACAGCCGCCACTGGGGCCGCCGGTCTGCGCTGCCTTAAAGGGGATGTCATCGGGGATGCCGCCGCCGATGTCGAAAATGATGTCGCGCAGCTTGATGCCGATGGGAACTTCAATCAAGCCCGTGTTGCGCACCTTGCCCGCTAACGCAAAGACCTTGGTGCCTTTACTCTTTTCCGTGCCGATGGCCGCATACCAGTCGGCGCCGCGCTGAATAATCGGCGCAATGCTGCCAAAGGTTTCGACGTTGTTGATCAGCGTCGGCTTGCCCCAAAGGCCGCTCTGCGCCGGATAGGGCGGACGGGGCACGGGTTGGCCCCGTTTGCCCATGATCGATGCCATCAACGCCGTCTCTTCGCCACAGACAAAGGCGCCGGCGCCGATGCGCACATCAATGCGGAAGCTAAAGTTGCTGTCCAGCACACGGCTGCCCAGCAAGCCTTGCCGTTCGGCGGCGCGAATCGCTTTTTCCAGGCGACGAGCGGCAATCGGGTACTCGCCGCGCACATAGACAAAGCCCTGATCGGCGCCGACGGCGTAACCGGCAATCGCCATCCCTTCCAAGACACGGTGAGGGTCGGATTCCATCAGCGTGCGATCCATATAGGCGCCGGGGTCGCCTTCATCACCATTGGCCACCACATACTTTTTGTCAGAAGGCGCTTTTTTCACCAGTTGCCATTTCAACCCGGTCGGATAGCCGGCGCCGCCACGGCCACGTAGGCCACTGCGCACCAGTTCATTGCAAACTTCGTCGGGGGTCATGTCATGCAGCACTTTTACTAAGGCTGCATAGGCGCCGTGGGCAACCGCGTCCTCAAGGCGTTCAGGGTCGATCACACCGCTGTTGGACAGGACCACTTTCGTCTGGCGCGCAAAGAAGGGCATCTCCGGTGAGAGGGCATGGTCGGGTAGCGGTTCGCGTTCTTGCAGGTGGCGCTCGACCAGCGTGACTGCCATATCAGCCGTCACCCGCTCATAAATAATCGGTTCTTCTTCACCGGCAATTTCAAGTGTCATCATCGGGCCGCGACTGCACGGTCCCATACAGCCGGTCGGGACGACGGCAATGTCACTCTGTAAGCCTCGTTCCTTGACCAGCCCTTCGATGGCCTGTTGGACAACAGCGCCGCCGGAGGCAATACAGGGGGTGCTGGCGCAGCACAAAATGCGACAGCGGAACTGCCCCTGTTTTTCCTCTTCACGTTGGGCCATCGCCTGAAGTTCAAGCTGGTTCATGGCTCTCCTCCTCTGGGCCGATCTCTGGGCCGATCTCTGGGCCGATCTTTGGGGCGACGGCACCATTGGTTGCGGCGGTAAGCTTGCCGCGCAACCGGGCTTTCACCTTTTCGATAACCGACTCCGGCACTTCACGTCCTAACACCTCGCCATCCAGCACGAGGACCGGCGCCAGACCGCAACTACCCAAACAGCGGGCGGCGGCAATACTGAGCTTATTGTCCGGCGTCGTCTGGCCCGGTTCGATGCCAAATTCAGCGCGCAAAGCCGCCACAATTTCGGCGGCGCGTTTGACATAGCAGGCGGTGCCTAAGCAGATCACACAGGTATGTTCCCCCTGTGGTTTCAGCGTGAAGAAATGGTAAAAGGTCGCCACACCATAGACCCAACTGAGGGGCAGCCGCAACTGGCGCGCCACATAGATCAGCAGATCATCTTCGAGAAAGCCAAAGGCTTCCTGCGCCGTATGCAACACTTCAATCAACGCGTCCTGTTGATATTGAAAGCGTTGAAGGGTGCGGTCCACCAATTTGAAACGGGGGTCGCCACTGGGATGGGGAATATCGGCCTTCCGGGCAGGACGAGTCGTCTCGGCTTTGCTGTTCGCCCGCACCTTTTCCGGTTGCACCGGGGGCGGCGCTTTTTCGACGGGGGTATTATTGGGGGCAGCCGCTTTATTCGCTGCCGTGCGTGCCTTGGCCCGCTCTTTGAGTTCAGCCAATGACGCCATAGTTTTTCTCCATTATTGTTATGGGTAGATAGGTAGACAGGTAGATAGGTAGACAGGTAGACAGGTGCATAGGTGCATAGGTGCATAGGTGCATAGTTATTGGGAGAGTTTACTAAGCTAAAAGCAGTATTCCTATACCCTTGTATACCCATACCCTTATTTACCTGTCTACCTGTCTACCTGTCTACCTGTCTACCTTCTCAATACACCAACATCCGCACCGGGTCGGGGCGCCAGGATTGGAGCATCTTGATATAGTTAGCACGGACATAGGCATCGGGGGTGGCGACATTGAGTTGACTCATACTGCCGCGCATTTGGGCCACTGATTCGTATTCGTGATCTTCCATCCAACTTTTGAGATCGGCGCGGATCTCGCCCAGCCGTTTGACGCCGTTACGCAAAAGCTCGGAGGCCAACATTGTGACCGTGGCGCCGGACATGATCGCTTTGATCACATCAATGTGGCTGTGAACGCCGCTGGTGATTGCCATGTCCGCCGCAATCCGCCCGTAGAGGACGGCCACCCAGCGCAGGGGCAAGCGCATCTCGTGCGGACTGCTCAGAACCAGGTTGGGGGTCACTTCCAGCGTCTCCAGGTCGAGATCAGGCTGATAGAAGCGGTTAAAGAGAACCAGCGCATCAGCGCCGGCGGTACAAAGACGGGCCGCCATATTGGCAAAGGCGCTAAAATAGGGGCCAACTTTCACAGCCACCGGAATCGAAATGCTGCCTCTCACCGTGCGCACAATGTCAAGGTAGGTATGTTCCACCGTCGCACTGTCCATCGCCGGGTCAACCGGAATGTAGTAAATATTGAGTTCCAACGCATCGGCGCCCGCCTCTTCCATCAGCTTGGCATATTCAATCCAGCCGCCGCTTGAGGCGCCGTTCAAGCTGGCGATAATCGGGATATCGGTTGCCGCTTTGGCTGCGCTGATCAACTCCAGGTAGCTGTGCGGCCCGACATTATAGCGCTGCATCTCCGGGAAATAATCCAACGCTTCAGCGTAACTATGCGAGCCATAGCTCAAGTAGTGATCCAGCAAGTGACTCTCTCCCTCAATCTGCTCTTCAAAGAGGGAATGCATCACCACCGCCGCCGCGCCCGCATCTTCCATCCGACGAATGCCATCGAGGGTATAGGAAAGTGGCGAGGCCGACGGAATAAGCGGATGCGCCAGTTGCAGCCCCATGTAGGTTGTATGTAAATCCATCGGTTTGCTCCTGTTTTGTGTCATATCGTCGCGTGGTCGTTTGGTCGTTTAGTCGCGTGGTCGTTTGGTTGCGCTGTCTGATGGTCTTTGTCTGTATTCATCCAGGCTAGACAACATGACTATACGACCACGCGACCAAACGACTACGTGACCACGCGACTACGGACTTTCTGCGGCCATCGCTTCTAATTTCTTCCAGTGTTCCTCGACGTACTTCTGTGCTTCGGCTAACAGAGTGCTGGCGGCGGCGGGGTCGGTTTGCGTCAGCACGGTGTAGCGGTTCTCGTTATAGATGTAATCCTTCAACGGGATCTGGGGCGCTTTGCTGTCGAGTTGCAACGGGTTTTTGCCTTCAGCTTTGCGCCGGGGGTCAAAGCGGTAGAGCGGCCAGTGGCCGGACTTGGTCGCCAGCGCCTGCTGTTCCATGCCCTTGGTCATGTTGATGCCGTGGGCGATACAGTGGCTATAGGCGATGACTAGCGAGACGCCGGGGTAGGCTTCGGCTTCTTCAATGGCTTTGACCGTTTGGGCGTCGCTGGCGCCCATGGCGATCTTGGCGACGTAGACATTGCCATAGCTCATGGCCAACATGCCCAGGTCTTTCTTGCCGCTGGGCTTGCCGCCGGCAGCAAACTTCGCCACCGCGGCCAGCGGCGTCGCCTTGGAGGATTGACCGCCGGTGTTGGAATAGACTTCGGTGTCCATCACCAAGATGTTGACATTGCGGCCACTCGCCAGGACATGATCGAGGCCGCCATAGCCAATGTCGTAGGCCCAACCGTCGCCGCCGATGATCCAGACGCTGCGATCCACCAGCACGTCGGCCAGACTCAGCAGGTCGCGGGCGGGGCCGGCAGAATTGCCGGTCAACTTGGTCTTGAGTTCAGCGACACGAGCGCGTTGGGCGGCGATGCCGGCAACGGTTGTCTGGTCGGCAGCCAGCAACGCTTCGGCCAGATCGTTGCCGATCAGGCTGCGTTGGCGATTGATCAGTTCACCGACATAGGCGCGTTGTTTGTCGAGCGCCAGACGCATCCCCAGGCCAAACTCGGCGTTGTCTTCAAAGAGCGAGTTGCTCCACGCCGGGCCACGCCCTTCGGCATTCTTGGCCCACGGCGTCGTCGGCAGGTTGCCGCCATAGATGCTGGAACAGCCGGTGGCGTTGGCGATAATCGCGCGGTCGCCATAGAGTTGGCTGATCAGCTTCAGGTAGGGCGTCTCGCCACAGCCGGCACAGGCGCCGGAGAACTCAAAGAGCGGCTGTAGCAACTGGACATTCTTGACGTTGTTATAGTGCAACTCAATCGGTTGCGGGCCGTGACCATTGGCCGGTGTCATCGGTTGATCAGGCAGCTTCAGGAAGAAGTCCCAATGTTCGCGGCCTTTTTCCAGAATCGGCGTTTGTTGCTCCATGTTGATCGCCTTGCGACCGACGGCGCGCTTGTTCTTGGCCGGGCAGACTTCGACACAAAGGCTACAACCGGTGCAATCTTCCATTGCCACTTGCAGGGTATATTGTAAGCCAGGCAGTTCGCGCCAACGGGCGTCGCTGTGCAGGAACCCTTCCGGCGCTGCGGTCAGGTCGGCAGCGCTGACCACTTTGCTGCGGATGACGGCATGAGGGCAGACCAGCACACACTTGCCGCACTGAATACAGACCTCCGGGTCCCAAACGGGGACTTCGAGGGCGATGTTGCGTTTTTCCCACTGCGTCGTGCCGGTCGGGTAGGTGCCATCGACGGGCAGGGCGCTGACGGGCAATAGGTCGCCTTCGCCGGCAATCATACGGGCAGTGACATTCTGGATAAAGGCAGGCGCCGCTGCCGGCACGGGCGGCGCCTGCTTGATCGTGCTGGTGACAGCGCTCGGCACTTTCACTTTGTAGAGATGGAGCAACGTTGAATCGACGGCGGCGAAATTCTTGCGCACCACGGCTTCACCCCGTTTGCCGTAGGTTTTGCGGATGGCGGCTTTGATTTTCTCAATCGCTGTCTCGCTGCTCAGGCTGTTGGTATTTTCAGATGCACCCCTGCGCGTAGAGGAGCGCTCACCATTCTTGGCATTGGGCAGCAGTTCATTGAGCAGACCAAAGAAACAGGTTTGCATAATCGTGTTGATGCGACCGCCCATGCCCACTTCCTGCGCCACGCTGTAGCCGTCGATGACATAGAAGCGCAAGCGTTTGTCAATGATCGTCTGTTGCACGGTTGCCGGCAGTTGATCCCATACCACATCGGCGCTGTAGGGCGCATTCAGGAGGAAGACACCGCCTTCCATGATCTCACGCAGGACATCATAGCGTTGCAGGAAGCCAAATTGATGAACAGCGACCAGGTTGGCGCGGTTGATCAGATAGGTGCTACGAATCGGCGCCGAGCCAAAACGCAGGTGAGAGACGGTGCGGGCGCCGGACTTTTTCGAGTCATAGACAAAGTAACCCTGAGCATAGTTGTCGGTCTCTTCACCGATGATCTTGATCGAGTTCTTGTTGGCGCTGACGGTGCCGTCGGCGCCCAAACCCCAGAAGATGGCGCGCACGATTTCCGTGGGTTCAATGTCAAAAGTTGGGTCATAGGCGATGCTGGTGTTGCTCACGTCGTCGATAATGCCAACGGTAAAGTGATTTTTCGGTTTGGCATGGATTAACTCAGTGAAAATGCCCATGATCATCGCCGGCGTAAACTCCTTAGAGGAGAGACCATAGCGCCCGCCGACAATTCTCGGCATGGTCGCAAAAGGCGCCATACCGGCAGCAAAGCTTTCACTAATGGCCGTGACCACATCCTGATAGAGCGGCTCACCAGTACTGCCCGGCTCTTTGGTGCGGTCGAGGACGGCAATGGTTTTGACCGTGGTCGGCAGGGCGGCGACAAATAGTTCGCCGGCAAAGGGACGATAGAGGCGCACTTTGAGCAGACCCACCTTCTCCCCTTGCTTGCGCAGATAGTTGACTGTCTCTTCCACCGCCTCAGCCCCGGAACCCATGATTACAATCACCCGCTCGGCATCGGGCGCGCCAACATAGTCGTAGAGATGATAGTGGCGACCGGTCAACAGGGTGAATTTATCCATCATTTCCTGGACGATGGCCGGTGTGGCGGCATAGTAGGGGTTGACCGTTTCGCGCGCTTGGAAGTAGACATCGGGATTTTGCGCTGTGCCGCGCATCACGGGGCGGTCAGGCGAGAGGGCGCGCGCACGATGGGCCTGCACCAGATCGGGATCGATCAGGGCGCCAATGTCGTCATCGGTTAATTTTTCGATTTTGCTCACTTCATGAGAAGTGCGGAAACCATCAAAAATGTGTAAAAAGGGTACGCGCGCTTTGAGCGTACTGGCATGGGCGATTAGGGCAAAGTCCATCACCTCTTGCACCGAGTTGGCAAAGAGCATCGCCCAGCCGGTGCTGCGCGCCGCCATCACGTCGCTGTGGTCGCCAAAGATCGACAGCCCTTGTGCGGCCAGGGACCGGGCGGCAATGTGAAAGACCGTGCTGGTCAACTCGCCGGCAATCTTGTACATGTTGGGGATCATGAGCAGCAGACCCTGGCTGGCCGTAAAGGTGGTGGTCAGGGCGCCGGTCTGTAACGAACCATGCACGGCGCCGGCCGCACCCCCTTCAGATTGCATCTCGATGACCTGGGGCGTCGTTCCCCAAATGTTCTTATCATCGTGAACGCTCCAGAGGTCGGCCAGCTCCCCCATCGGCGAGGCCGGGGTGATCGGGTAGATGGCGACAACTTCACTGGTTTTATAAGCAACATGCGCAGCCGCCTCATTGCCGTCAATGGTGACAACTTCGCGAACAACCTCATTGGCACGGATGGGCGTCATGCCATTCTCCTTTCCGCTAACCTCAACCGTCAGCAATTGAATCTGTTGTAACGCCGGCGCTCCTTCAAAGCGTAATTCCGCGCCGGCAGCCGGCGTATTTTTCGCCAGTTCTTCAAAGTAGAAGCGGACGGCGTCAGGGGTGTAACCAGAATTGGGGTCAATATTGATCGTCAACCGGCTGATCTGCTCATCGGCGCCAACCGCCGCTTTCTCCAGCGCCACCGCGAGCAGCCGTTCGGTAATAAGATACTCGTGCATGAAATTCTCCAAGAGGAATTACGAGTTACGAGTTACGAGTTTCGTAATTCGTAACTCGTAATTCCCTCTCACTTTCCCGACCGTGTCACCAAATACTCCCAGGCGCTGATGGCCGCTTTGACGCCTTCGCCAATCGCCACGGTGATCTGTTCGGCATAGACATCGGTCACATCGCCGGCGGCAAAGAGACCGGGTAGGGTCGTTTCGCAGCGTTGGTTGACCGGAATATGACCGGTCTCCGGGTCAAACTCGATCAGGCCACGGACAAACTCGATATTGGGAATTAAGCCCAACTCGACAAAGACGCCATCGGCAGTCAACTGGCGGGTGGCGTAATCGGTGGCAATTTCCACCCCCGTCACACAGTCGCCGCCCAGGATGCGTTGCAACTCCCAGCCAAAGAGGGGGGTCACTTTGGGGTGATTTTCAAATTGGCGCAGCCGCGCCACGGTCGCTTCGTGGGTGGTCGTCGAGAGCCAGTAGACATGGTGCGCCAGACCGGCCAGTTTGAGAATGGCGACCTGGGTGCGTTCGCCATTGCCGACGACCACGACGTCGCGCCCGCGAAAGAGTGGGGAATGGCTCAACGCCGAGAAGCTGACGCCACGGCCCCAATATTCTTGTTCGCCGGGGACATAGAGCCGCTGCGGTTTGGCGCCGGTGGCGACAATGACGGTGCGCGCTTGCACGGGTGCGCTGTTCGCCAGTTCGACGATAAAGCCCTCTCTACCATTCTGCATGACGTGGCTCACCTCATCCGGCTGGTGGGCAATCTTTTGGTTGTGGACATGCTTCTCAAAGAGTTGCACTGTTTCCAACCCCCAAATCGGCGTCGGATAATATTGTCCGTTCAACCGGAACTCATAGTTGGCTTTGCCGCCCAGCATCGGCGCCAGGAGGATGGGCTGCAATTGAAAGCCTGCTGTATACGCCGCGGCCGCCAGACCGGACGGCCCGCCCCCGATAATGGCAACATCATAAACAGACATGCGTGTCCTTCCTCCTACGTTACCAGATCGCCCCAGGAGCGCACAACCAACCGGAAAATATCCGACTCGGTAATAATGCCAACCACATAGCCATCTTCAATCACCGGCAGACCACTGACCTGATATTCGAGCATGAGTTCGGCGGCATCTTGCACGGTGGCGTCCGGCGCAATGGTAATCGGATCAGTGGTCATGATCTGGCTCACATGTTGGTCATTGAGCAGCAGATCGGTGGCGAGGTCGGCATTTTGGAAAAAGAGCGGCACCGTGCGTAGCACATCGCTCATGGTCAAAATTCCCACCAGACCATTGCGCCGATCCACGACAGGCAGCCGCCGAATATCATGCTCGGTCATATAGTTATAGGCTTCCAACACGGAAGTCTGTGGCGTCACGGTCAAGGCCGGCGCCGTCATCCATTTGCGTACTTCAGATGCCCGTCGGTTCATAGGATTCCTCCCATTTTTCCAGTGCGGCAGTAGGTCAGTAAATCAGTAGGTCAGTGTCATCTCACTGTTTTACTGTCTCACTGTTGTACTGTCTTACTGTCTCACTGTTCACCCAATCCCATTTCATTTGTCTACAGCGTAGCAGGAAGCGATCGGAAGGACATCAGTCCTCTAGTGAGATATTAGGCTGGTCGCGTGGTGGGTAGCCAAACTGGTCAACTGACCAGTCTGAAAAGCGGTTACGGATGGCAGCGGCAAAACATAGGCTATTTTGCTGATTGTACCGTGCGCCCTCTACTCCGTACACTGAGTGCAGTTTATCTTTGAATAATAATTGAAAAACTCTTGTGAGGAAACAATGGAAACTGGAACAGAGGAACCGACAAACCACCTGGCAACCGTGGTTGCGATCCTAATCGCGCTGGCAACACTCATCGGCGCGGTGGTGGCCTGGCGCGCTTCCGTGGCAGCGGATGGCGCGGGGGATGCCGACTTTGCTGGCCTGCGCGCTACGGTGAACCGGGAAGAGACACGCGCCCTGGCGGCGGTGACAGCGTATGAGAATTACAGCGCCTTTATGAACTATCGCCGCTATGAAGATCTGGGCAATCTGTTGGCAGAAGAGCAAAACCAACAGGCAGATGACGCAGCGGCGGCGCTAGAGATGGAACGAGTGAGCGCCTATGATCTGGCGTTGGCGAATCAACAACTCTTCCCCAACAAATTTCTCAATCGTGACGGCTCTTATGCTTTACAGCGGGAAGTGGGGGAAATCTTTGCCGACGCCGCGAAAGAGAAGGATCTGCAACCGGATAGTCAATATGCTGAAGCCGACAAGTTACGCGCTCGAACGGATCAACTGCTTGTCGCCGTCACCATTTTGGCGATGGCTTTGGTCTTTTACACGTTGGTCGAAGCGGTGGGCAGGCGGCTGCAATATCTGTTTGTTGGGGCAGGTCTACTGTGTACCCTGGCCGGCGCGGTGATGGCGATCATGGTTGAATTTGCGGCGTGACCCGCGCAACGAAAAAGAAGGATATGAGGATGTCTGAACAAGAAGCAATCTGGAAAGAGAAACAGGATGAGCGCTTCAAACAAACGATCGCCGTTCTGATTGCGGTTGTGACCTTGTGCGCCGCCATCATTGCCTATTTGCAAAGCGATGCCGGCGCCCGTGATGATCGCGCCAATCGCGACAACAAGCGCTACGCCCTGGAAGCCTTTGGCCAACAGGTTCGTGGCAATGCGGAGGTAAATTACGCCTATAACAGCGCCTATCAAAGCTGGCAGGAGCTGGATCTGCTGGCGACGTCCGCTGCCAACCGGGGTGATGAAGCAGCAGCCCAGCGCTACACCAAATTGCGCGACCAGGCGCGCCAATTTAGCCCCTTGCTCGATGCACCCTATTTCGATGCCGGCAGCGGCGAGGTCGATCTGGCGCGCTATGAGGTCGATACTTATCTGGTGGCAGTGGCGGGGTTGCAAGAGGCGTTCCTAGCCTCCTCCGTCGTCAAGGATGCGTGGGATGCCAAAGCCAACACCTACATTGTCCACTTGACCTTGCTGGCGGTGGCGCTCTTTCTCTTTGGTCTGTCGCTGGTGACAGCCGGCAGCGTCACCCGTTGGATCTTTAGCACAATGGGCAGTGCAATCACCCTGGTAGCGCTGCTCTGGGCCGGTAGTGTCTATGCCCAACCAGTGGTCGATCTGCGGGATCAAGGGCAAGCGATTCAAGCCTATGCGCAGGGCATGGGGCTGGCGTACCAGAACAAATACGAAGAAGCCATTGCCGCCTTTGACGCAGCCCTCCAAGCTGCACCCGCTTATGCCAACGCCCTGGCGCAGCGGGCGGAAGCCCAGAGCGCGCTGGGCAATTGGGCCGAAGCCGCCGCCGATTACGAGCAAGCGCGCGCGTCCGGTGACCAAAGCGGCAACACCGCCGGTGAACTAGCCTGGGTCTACTACTTACAAGGCCGTTTTGACGAAGCCATCGCCATGAATCGCACGGCGCTCCAAGCCAGTCCCGGTGAACTTTGGATTCAATATGATCTGGCCCTGAGCCTGCTAGCTGCCGGTCAACTCGACGCCGCAAAGGCGGAATATGCCACCGGCATGAAGCTGGCTGCCGACCAAGTCGCTGCGGCCAAAGCGGCCAACGCCGAGCCGCCCTCCTACCTCTGGTGGGGGCTGGATGACGCAGCCGGCGGTCTTGATGATCTGGTTGCCATTCTGGCTGGCGCAGAGAGCGCCCCGCCGCTTGACAAAATCAGCAATGGCGAAGCGATTCGCGCTGCCGCCAATGAACTCATCACCCAAATCAAGAGCCTGGCCGTCGCCCTGGAATACACCGGTCAGCCGCCGAGCGCACCGTTAACGGCGCAAATCTCGTCTTTCGTCTTTGCCGAGCCAATCTATGATGCTGCCGGCGAAGTGACCGATTACACCGAGATCGACACTGTCCCTTTTGGCACCCAAGCAGTGGCCGTCCTCTTTGAGTATCAGGGCATGGCTGATGGACAGGAAGTGTTGTTCAAAGTCTACATTGACGGCGAAGAAGATCCTTCGTGGCGCGTCATCTTCCCCTGGGAGGCCGGTGCGGAAGGTTTGTATGAGAAGCCTTTGAGCCTGGACTATAGCGATAACTTTGTATTGCTGGCCGGTGAGTATACGGTGGAGATGTATGTTGCGGGGCAGTTGGCCCAACGGGGTAGCTTTACAGTCGCGACGGAATAGAGGGTCAATTGAACAATCTTCCGGGAAGAGGCGGCGGGTAAGCCCTTGTGGCCACACAGATCGACGACCGTCGCCTCTTCCTGGAAGATTGCTGACCAGTCTATGCGTGCTGGTGATGATGGGCGTGTTCGGCCGGCTGATCAAAGGCCAGTCGCCCATCCCAAAGGACGGTGCGTGCCTGCACCGGCGTATTGACAAACCCCTCAATCCACTCAATGACGGCGGGTAGCCCTGTACCATCTTTCAGATTCGTGAAGAGCCAGGGTTTGCCGCTACGCACCCGGTTAGTGTCTCGTTCCATGAGTTCCAGTGACGCGCCGACATAGGGCGCCAGGTCGATCTTGTTGATGAGCAGCAGATCGGAGCGGGTCAAGCCGGGGCCGCCTTTGCGGGTCATCTTGTCACCGGCGGCGACATCGAGGACATAGATCCAGACATCGACCAACTCCGGGCTAAAGGAGGCCGCAATGTTGTCGCCGCCACTCTCGACCAGCACCAGTTGCAGACCGGGCAAGGTCAATTCCAAATCGCGGATCGCTTCCAGATTCATGGAGGCGTCATCGCGAATGGCGGTGTGGGGACAGCCGCCGGTCTCGACGCCACGCACCCGGCTGGGCGGCAACACGCCCTGGCGGACCAGAAATTCGGCGTCTTCTTTGGTGTAGATGTCATTCGTGACGACGCCGATGTTATATTTGCCGGCAAGCTCCCGGCTCAGGCAGTGAACCAGCGCTGTCTTGCCGCTGCCCACCGGCCCGGCTACGCCAATGCGAATGGCGCGTTGGGTTTCTGTAGAGTTCATAGCATCCAAATCCTCAGCTATAGGGTCTCAAAAAAATTACACAGATAGGAAGGAGCACGGTTGCTCGTTATTCAACCCCAGGAAAGGTTGGTACGGGTTTTATACAAGCTCCACAATCTTCTCTGTGCTCCTTCCTATCTGTGTAATTTTTTGCATGCTATACGGCCAAATACTCCTTGGCCTGCTTGGGGTCAAAATTGGTGGACGCGCCTTCCATCACAATGCGGCCTGTCTCCATCATGTAGAAATAGCTGCCCACACTGAGCGCAAAGTCCAAAAACTGCTCGACCAGCAGAATCGACATTTTGCCTTGTTCGCGCAGGGTGTGGATCACATTCTCAATTTCCAGCATGATGGAAGGTTGGATGCCTTCGGTTGGCTCGTCGAGGAGCAGCAACTTGGGACGGCGTACCAAGACGCGACCAAAGGCCAGTTGTTGTTGTTGACCACCGCTCAACGTCCCCGCCACCCGTTTGCGCATCTCCTTTAGCACCGGGAAGATGGTGTAGACCTCCTCCAGCGCTTCGTGATCGACCTTGTTGTCAGGCGTCGCCTCGAAACCCATCAACAGATTCTCGTAAACCGTCAAATAGGGAAAAATACCTCGCCCCTGCGGCACATAGCCAAAACCGGCGCGGGCGCGCTTGCTGGTCGCCCAGTGGGTGATTGTCTCCCCTTCAAAGCTCATCTCGCCACGGCGTAACTTGAGCAAGCCCATAATGCTCTTCAGTAAGGTCGTCTTGCCCACGCCGTTGCGCCCCATGAGACAGATCACCTGTCCCGCCGGCACCTGTAAATTCACACTACGCAAAATGCGGCTCTCGCCATAATTCACCGCCGCGTCTTTAATCGCCAACATCCTTGTCACCCCTTCACCTTGTCACCTTGTCACCGATGAGACCGGCTACGACCGATATAAACCTCGATAACTTGTGGGTCGTTTTGCACCTGCTCCACCGGCCCCTCCGTCAAGAGACTGCCCAGGTGGAGAACCGAGACCTTACCGGCGTAGTTGCGCACAAACTCCATGTCGTGTTCCACTACAAGGACGGAGCAGCGTTTGGCAACCTCCCGCAGCAGTTCGCCGGTGCGGTTGCGTTCCTGACGGGTCATGCCAGCCACCGGTTCGTCGAGCAGGAGCAACTTCGGTTCCTGCATGAGCAACATGCCGATCTCCAGCCACTGCTTCTCGCCATGCGAGAGAATGCCGGCGCGTACATAGGCCCGCTCCCAGAGGCCGATCAATTGGAGGATCTCGTCGATCTTCTGGTGGAGCGGATCGGCTAGTTTGGAAAAGAGTTGAAGGACGCCACTGTTAAAGCCGGCGGCGGCTTCCAGATTTTCGTAGACCGTTAAAGGGGCAAAGACGGTGGGTGTTTGAAACTTGCGTCCGATGCCCTGTTGGACCAGTTCATGTTCAGCGGCGCGCAGCACATTGACGCCGCCATTAAAGGTGACCGCGCCCTGCTGGGGTCGCGTCTTGCCGGTCATCACATCAAGCAGGGTTGTTTTACCAGCACCGTTGGGGCCAATCACAAAGCGCAATTCGCCCCGCTGCATGGAGAAATTGAGATTATTCAGCGCTTTGAAGCCGTCAAAGCTGACCGTGACGTCCTGTACATCGACAATCTTATCTTGCGTGTTGCCATTACGGGGGATCGCAGTGGGCTGTGCGCTATGCGTCAGCACGCCATTGCTTGTACTGCTGACCATCATGCGCCTCCTTCGATGGGAGATGAGGCTTTTTCCAGACGAGAGCCATCATTACCGGATAGGGGGGGTGACTTGGTAGACGCTTCCCGATCCGCGGTGCGGTAATACGAAAGACCATGTTCCGACATTTCGAGCGGTTCTCCCGAGAGCATAACGCGTAGGCGATTGAAACCGGTGAGCAACGTTCCCACAATCCCCGCCTTGAAGAAGAGGACGCTGACCACAAAGAGCAAGCCGAGAAAATATTGCCAGATGTCCGGGTAGGCTTCGCTGAAAAAGCTACGGGCATAGCTTACAACAAGCGCGCCGACCACAGCGCCAAATAGTGTACCACGACCACCAATTGCCACCCAAATCACCATTTCAATCGAGGGCACCACGCCCATGTCTACTAATTGGGTTCTAGTTTGTCCTGGTTCGGGCATCCTATTGCTAGAACAAAAAATACCGCTGCGCCATCGGCAAGACCGTCGCCGGTTCACAAGTGAGCAATTCGCCGTCGGCGCGCACCTCGTAGCTCTCCGGATCGACTTCAATGGTCGGAGTAGCGGCGTTATGCACCATGTCGGCTTTGCCGATAGTACGGCATTTTTCCACGGCTACCACCCGCTTGTGTAGCCCCAGTTGCGCGGGGATGCCGGCTTCGACTGCCGCTTGCGACATAAACGCTACACTGGTTGCCCCGATGGCGCGGCCAAAGCTGCCAAACATGGGGCGATAGAATACCGGTTGGGGCGTCGGGATCGAGGCGTTGGCGTCCCCCATCACGCTCCAGGCGATCAAGCCGCCTTTGACAATCAACTCCGGCTTGACGCCAAAAAAGGCCGGCTGCCAGATCACGAGATCGGCCAATTTGCCTGGCTCAATCGACCCGATTTCATGCGCGACGCCGTGGGTGATGGCCGGGTTGATGGTGTACTTGGCAATATAGCGCTTGACCCGTGTGTTGTCATTGCGGCTGGAATCACCTGGCAAGGGGCCGCGCTGCACTTTCATCTTGTGTGCGGTCTGCCAGGTGCGCATTACCACTTCGCCAATGCGTCCCATCGCCTGCGAATCGCTGGCGATCATGCTGATGACCCCCAGGTCGTGGAGAAGATCTTCAGCGGCAATGGTCTCGGCGCGAATGCGGCTTTCAGCAAAAGCAACATCCTCCGGCACCAGCGGGTTTAGGTGATGACAGACCATGAGCATATCCAAATGCTCGGCAATGGTGTTGACCGTATAGGGGCGGGTCGGGTTGGTGGAGGAGGGCAAAATGTAGGGGAAGGAAGCCACCTTGATAATATCGGGCGCGTGACCGCCGCCGGCGCCTTCGGTGTGATAGGTGTGGATCGTGCGTCCGTTGATGGCGGCAATAGTCGCTTCGACAAAGCCCGCTTCGTTGAGCGTGTCGGTGTGGATAGCAACCTGCACATCATACGTATCAGCCACTGCCAGGCACGTATCAATGGCGGCGGGCGTGGTTCCCCAATCTTCATGCAATTTCAGCCCACAGGCGCCGGCCAGAAGCTGCTCTACCAGCGGCGCAGCAGTGGCGGCGTTA
Organism: Caldilinea sp. CFX5; assembly: GCA_021405325.1. The sequence goes on from QWII01000047.1 coordinate 102,713, forward strand.
CCCTTCCCTAAAAAGCCAAAGTTCATGGGCCATGCTTCCGCCGCCTGGTACATGCGCGCCAAGTTCCAGGCGCCGGGCGTGCATGTGGTGGCGTTGGTGCCGGTGGCCGGCCCGGTCCCGCCGCCGATCATGGTGGTGATGCCGTTACTCAAGGCTTCGTAGATCTGTTGTGGGGCAATGAAATGAATATGCGCGTCAACCCCGCCGGCGGTGACAATCTTGCCTTCGCCGGCGATCACTTCGGTGGACGCGCCGACCACCAGTTGTGGATCGACGCCGGCCATCGTATCCGGGTTGCCGACTTTGCCCACCTTGACAATGCGGCCATCTTTGATGCCGATGTCACCTTTGACAATGCCCCAATGGTCAATAATCAGCGCATTGGTAATCACCAGATCCAGGGCACCGTTGCTTCCTGCGCGTGTGGCGCGACCGCTTTGGCCCATGCCATCGCGGATCACCTTGCCGCCGCCAAAGGTGATCTCGTCACCGTAGATGGTGTAGTCGTGTTCCACTTCGATGATTAACTCACTGTCGGCTAGCCGCACTCGATCGCCGGTCGTCGGCCCGAAGAGATCGGCATAGGTTTTACGTGGAATGGACAAAGTCATGCGACTGCCTCCTCTGCTTTGGCTTTGACTGTAGCGTCATCTAATGCGCCTTGCACCAGGCCCCGATGGCCCACGGCTATGCGACTGCCGGCCAGCGCCACCAACGTTACTTCTTTGGCATCCCCCGGCTCAAAACGCACCGCTGTTCCGGCAGCAATGTTGAGTCGCATCCCATAGGCTGCGGCCCGGTCGAATGCCAACCCTTGATTAACCTCAAAAAAATGGTAATGGCTGCCTACCTGAATCGGTCGGTCCCCTGTATGGCGCACCAGCAGCGTCACCATAGCGCGACCCACATTCGCCGCAATGGCTGGTGCTGCTTCATCAACCAACACTTCCCCTGGAATCATACCGCCTCCTTTTTGTAGAAGGATGAAGGATGAAAAACGGTATCCTTCATCCTTCATCCCTCATCCTTCATCCCTTATCCTTGAATTGGATCGTGAACAGTGACCAGCTTGGTGCCGTCAGGAAAGGTTGCTTCCACCTGGACTTCGTGGATCATCTCAGCGATGCCCTCCATGACATCGGCTTTGGTTAGAATTGTGGTCCCGTAGCTCATGATCTCGGCAACGCTCTTGCCGTCGCGGGCTGCTTCCAACATTTCAAAGCTCAGAATGGCGACCGCTTCCGGGTAGTTGAGCTTCAACCCCCGCGCCTGTCGTTTACGCGCCAACTCGGCAGCCAGAAAGATCATCAACTTCTCTTGTTCCCGTGGAGCGAGATGCATGGTTTCTCCTTTTCAAGACACTTTGCGCGGCAAGATTGCGTTTTGACCGTAGAGCGCCCATTTCGCCGCCTGCCAGAAGCGGGGTAATCCGGCGAGTACGGCGCGACTGTTCATGCTCAAGGCGCGGACGCTCAAGCCATGGGCGGCCAGGGTGCTAACTCCCCAGATGACCGATGAAGGGGCGGTCAGCGTCGCGGCGATTGCCTGTAATTCCTTTTCCAGCGCCAGCCAGGTCGTTGCTGGTACGCCCACGCGGCAAAGGTAAAAAGTCGCGTGATAGTGATAGGGGCCAAAGCGCGTTAACGACCCAGGCGGCGCCGTGGCGGGCTGGGATCGCAGCCGCTCAATGGCGATGAATCGCCCGGCAGCGCGCAGATCCAGGTGCAGAGTAAGCTCATCATAGGCAAAGCGTTCGTCATACGCTTCGCGGCCAGGCGCCAGAACTTCCCAATAAAACAACCCGGCATCTTCCGCCAGGTCGATCTGCGTCACCTGCCGGTAGCGTGCGCCGGCATAGGGGATCAATGGATCAGGGAGATATTCCAGTAATCCTCCTGGCCCTACGGCAAAGTAGTTTTGTTGCGTCGCCATTGGATAGCCTGGCCGATGACGATAGACACGCGTGGCGCCGGTTGTGGTCAACTGCACTTGGAGACCGGCGGCAATCTCGGCGCGCACGGTCAACTGATCACCGCCCAGGACACCACCGGAAACATTGTGTAGATGGGTCAGGAGCGCCTGGTCAGGCAACGGAAAGGCGCGCACCACCCGTAAAGGCGGTTGTTGTTCCTTCACCTGCAACTGTGGGGCGGCAGTAGCGGCGCTACGTGTAAAGGTAAGATGGAGTCGTCCATCGACGTGAGTAGTGGTTGGCACGATTAGCTAATAAATAGGCGTGTTGTGAGCGTAGGATGACCCATACTGGCCAGGTCGAGCATGGGCGTCAAGAGGGTGAGGTGGTCGAGCATGGCGGCTGGCTCGACCACGGACACACTGCTTGGTACGCACTTCAGACTAGCGGACGCTACGGCAACCATCGGCGCTTTCAATTCCCACAGAATTTCAGTGGCGCGACTCTGGCCGATGGGCAACAAGCGCAGGCAGGCAGAACTTAAGCCCATCATACTTTGTTGCAAATAGGCCAGTACAGTTTCATCTTCTCCCAGATGTAAGGCGCCGCCCACCAGGCCAAAAGCTGTGCAGTAGTGAATGTCAACGGCGGACTGGTGGGCTGCCGCCAATGCCTGCTGCAGACAAGGGCTTGCCGCCAAATGGGCAACGGTTTGCAAGAAGCGGCGCCCGAGGGTGGCGCTGGCCTCCCGACTTTCCCGCGCAGGCTTGAGTGCGCCAACACATTCGTTCAGTTGCAGCCATGCCGCCACGGCAACAGTGGCATCCGCCGCCACACAGCGATAGGCAAGCCGGTTAAAGATCGCTTCGGTCCGGCCCGTCTCTTGCAACAGATCGTGCAAAAAGCCGCCCAATGTTGGCGCTGTTAGGACGCCCTGCGCCGTCAACGTTTCTAAGCCAAACGAATGAGCGGTTGCGCCAATGGGGAAGGCGCTATCGGCTAAATGTAGCAAGCGTAGGATTGGCAGCGACATAGACGATTACACTTCCAGGTTACTGATGCGTTGGCAACGGGTAAGCAATTCAGCCTTTCATTGTATAGTACAACCGATCCGTCGCCTATGCCAAAGGTGTCTAAAAGAACAGAAACGCTATTATGCAACTTGTATATTGCCGTTTTGAAAGAGGTATCACCTTTGGTCAAACGCGAATAAGCTACGGTCTTGCCATCGACCGTAGCTTATTCACAAAGAAGTCTATCAAGAAGAACCAAAGGAGGAACCAGTCGGCGATATTGCGCTCCCCAACTCAACATCGCTTGTTGTCAGTATAGCAGGTGGCGGGGGGCGTTGTCATTCAGCAAGATGCACAATGTTGATTGGTAGAATTTGTGAAAGTTGTAACAAGAGGATCGTGGAACAAGCAAGGGATCGACTTGTACAAACCGTTCGTCTATACCGACCAATCGCGGTTGTACACGCGTAGCCGCTACTCCAGCATAACCGTCACCCACGCACCAGCGGCAAGGCCATTGCTGTCTAATGGCACCTTGATAGTTCCTTCCGCATTGACCAAAGTATAGATCAGGTTCGACTTACCCAAGACCGGCACAGCCCATAGCCCGTCGCTTCGCTGTTCCAACCGCACTTGGATATAATCTTCCCGTCCGGTTGTCGAGGCAATGTTGCGCGCAAGACGCGCCTGTACCTGGGTCTGCGGCAGCGGGTTGGCCCCCAACAAGGCGCGAATCGTCGGCGTGACAAAAAGCTCAAAGATGACCATTGCCGACACCGGGTTGCCCGGCAGACCAAAGACCGGCTTGCCGTCACAAACCGCCAGAATGGTCGGCTTGCCCGGTCGCACACTGACGCCATGTACCAGCACACCGGGGCGCCCTAGCCCATCGATCACCTCAACGCTCATATCGCGATAGCTGACCGAACTGCCGGCGGAGAGAACGACAATGTCGGCTTCAGCATGAGCGCGGCGGGCAGCGTCTTCGAGCGCAATGCGTTCATCGGGGATAATACCAGAGCGCAGCGGTTGGCCCCCGGCCTGCGTTACCAACGCCGCCAGGGAATAGGAGTTAATGTCACGAATCTGTCCTGGCGCTGGGGTTTGTGTCGGCGGCACGACTTCGTCGCCGGTGGAAAGGATGGCGACACGGGGCGGCGATGCAACCATGACTTCGGTAATGCCCAACGCCAACAGGCCGCCAATATCCTGTGGCCGCAATTGACGACCAGCGCTGAGCACCGTGTTCCCGCGCCGGATGTCTTCGCCCACCTGCACAACATTCTCACCCTCGGCAACGGGTTTCATCACTTCAATGCTCGCCGCATCGACCCGTTGAGTGTTCTCGACCATGACGACCGCGTTTGCACCCGCCGGGATCATCCCGCCGGTATGCACGAGCGCCGCTTCGCCAACACCCAGTTGCAAATTACTGGCCTGCCCCATCGGCACTTCGCCGGCAACCGCCAGAAAGGCGGGCAAGGTTGGTGTCGCGCCATAGGTGTCGGCGGCGTTGACGGCATAGCCATCCACCGTCGAACGGGCAAAATCGGGCAGATCCTGGGGCGAAAGCAGCGTTTCCGCCAAGACCCGATCCAGTGCATCGGCGGTGGCGATGCGTTCGGTGCGCACCGTTGGTTGGAAATGTTGTAAAAAAAGCTGCCAGGCATCCGGCGGCGTGCGGACAGTGAAAAGTTCAGTCATGGCTTTGCTTACTCGGTAATTAGATGATTCCTCAAACAGATGACCACTTGCATCATCAGCGCACTGCGCCCATAATATGGTTGCATTGATACAATTTGCGAGCATTGCTCCACGCAACACGCAGCACGCAATACGAATGGACAATACCATGAACGCCGATCAATTTCAACTTTATGATCTGACCGTTGTCGTCGAAGCTATCGAAGGTCACTGCACCTGCACCATGAGCGTCGGCGACAGCTTCCATTTGCGCGGCGGCAAGCTCTCCTTGCCCGCCGGCGCTGATTTTTGCCTCTATGCCCTCCAGGCAGTTATTCCGTTACTGCCGGCCAAGCAACGGCTCAATCACCCCGCCGACTGGATGGAGACCGATAGTCGCGCCGTCTGTCCTGATCCGGCCTGCCGGTTGATCATGCGCATTGACCGCACTGGGTTGCGCACGTTGCGTCATGATGATGTGAGTCCGATTCCGTGGGAAGAAGTGAAGGGAAGCTAGTCATTCCTTGCGTTACTTGCCGAACATCCGGTCTATTGGTATCATAAACGCCACGCGTAAGTATACTGATAGTAGTCAAACGTGATCGGAGGCTTCCTCCATGTTAAACCAAATTCTTGCCATTACTGACACCACGGCCCGTTACTGGCAACCTTTCGCTGTCACCTCGCCGGGGGGCATCCCCTTTTCCGGCTATCTCTGTCGCCAGGAGAGTGAGAAGCTGGGCCTGTTGGCGATTACCGAACTGGCCGGTCAACCGCGCCTGGAATTTGTCTATGCCATGCCCAAGATTCACTACCCCTACATCAAAGATCGCGAGGGGCGACCGCAGGTGACGATTTCAGTGCCGCAAAACATTGTCGATGCCCGCTTTACCAAAAAGCTCGACGGCACGGCGATCATCTTCTACCCGCTCACCGACACCAATGGCGAAATTCTGGAAATTCTGCCGCGCACCCGCCTACTGCCCATCCTGGCCCAAAGCCGTTGGGGCGACTGGAACAAGTTACTCAATGAGGCGCTACCCGACCGTAGTCAGGTGGAACTGGCAATTCGCACCCAACGCGTGGTGTTGGTCTTTGAACTGTGGGGCTATCGCAACCCGCACATGATCACCTACGAGACGCCGCTGGCCTTGACGCTACACACCGCCATTCGCCACAAAAAGCCGATGAGTTTCCGCCTGCTGAGTGATCTGGCCCAGCGACATGGCTTCACCGTGATCGACACCGTTCTCTCCGCTAAGCCCGATGCCGCCGGTCTGGCCGAAGCCTATCGCCGGTTGCAGGCCGAAATGGAGGCGCGCAATCAAACCGCCGGTGAAGGAAAGTTTTTAGAAGAAGGCGCAATCCTGGTTCTTTCGACCGCCGAAACCGCCACCTACTACAAATGCAAACCGCCAACCATTGAGGAAATTCACTGGGCGCAAGGAGCCGGCATTGGGCGCACCAACATTGACCATACACTCTTCAAAATGTTGGAAAATGGCTATGATTTCGTAACCGGTTCAGTCGAGGACTTGAAGAGTGAACTACTAAGCGATTTCGAGCCGACCGAGATCGAAATCGCCGACGAGTTGATCCAGCGCGTCTACACCGAATTCATCCTGGAACAACAGCAACGTGCCTGGCTACGCCAACTGGTCGATAGTTCGGGGCTGGATGTGCATGATCTCCCCAACCTCATGCGCTACCTGTCGCAACACTACCCCAAGCGCCAGATGAGTTGGGTTTATGGGACGGTCAAATCGCTGTATGGTGGCGGGTTGTAGTCGCAACCAGAACAACGGATTCAAGAAAGTAACGGATTTGTCTCAGCGAGGGGTAAAATCCGTTACTTTCTTGAATCCGTTGTTCTGGTGTGGTGACATTAAAAAAGGTGAGCAACCATTGCTCACCTTTTTTCTTCTACTGTACTTGCAGTTCACGTCGTTTCATCAGGTAAACTGTGAGGCTAATCGTACAGGCCACCAACAGCACTACCAGCGAGATCATACTCCAGGGCATTTGGGCTTCCGGCGTTTCGACCCGTGTTCCCAGCACCCGTTGGGCGTGGTGTTGCTTGTGGGTCAATTCCAGCGCTTTTTGCAGATCCTGGCGGAATTGGGGCGTCGGCTGGGCGCGGGGAACCGCTTGATCGACTTCTTCGGCCAATTCGGTCAGGGAAGCCAAGCCCGGCGCTAGGGACGTTAAGGCTTTATTGAGATCACCTTCGACATGCACCGTTAACCGTGGCGCATCGATCCGGTTGGTAAAATGGCTATCCAGCACATCCTCGGCCTTGACAGTGCGACCATTGCCCAAGTCAACCGGTGCAACCGGTGTATCGGGCTGGTCACTCCATTGTAAAAAGCCCCAGAAATGAATCATTATGCCTCTTCCTTAACAGCCGACTCTTCTTCTTCCGGCGTTCCCCAACCGGTGGTCTCTAATTCCTTACGCAGCGTAGCCAGCGTGCGGAAATAGAGCGATTTGATGGCGCTCTCGCTCTTTTGCAAGAGTTCGCCAATTTCGAGATTGGAGAGCCGACTGCCAAACTTATAGAGTAACAAATTCCGCCGCTCTTCCGGCAAGCGATCAATGGCGTCCCAGAGGGCGGCGTGATTTTCTTCGCGCTCGATCTGCTCCTCCGGCGTGTCCCCTTCTTTGCTGTGCGACCACAATTTGTCCAACGACAAAAAGCGCCGCCGCCCGCGATCGCGATGCCAGTTAGCGACCAGATTGTGGGCAATGCGAAAGAGCCAGGCCGAGAAGGGCAAGCCGCGATCCTCATAGGTGTGCAGCTTGTCGAGCGCCCGGTAGAAGGTGCGCGCCGTCAGATCCTCGGTGTCTTGCGCGTTGCCCACGCGGTGGTAGATGTAAGCATAAACACGGTCGATATACCGCTCATATAAGATGCCAAAGGCCGCCGGGTCGGCTTTGGCTCGCTCGACCAAAGCCGCCTCCTCCTGGGCAGTTGACAACGCCTTTTCGGCGGCCGGCCTGTCTACGGTGGTGGATTGCGGTGCGTTTGGCTGGCGACCAGCTTTGGCGGGGGTTGCCGGGAAGTCAGTCGGTATTGGCTCTGGCGGTTGTGACCGGAAAATTTCTGTGAACATAACCTTATTTGAATAATTGCCCTAAGTTTTCACCCGGTAGCGTTGATTTATCTTCATAGAGAAAACAGGAAGCAACTTGTTTATCACCTAGTTGGAAGAGCGGCGGCACCGTCTGCCGGCACTTTTCCATAACATGGGGGCAACGGGAGGCAAATTTGCAGCCTTTGCCCACCTTGGCTGTCTCGGCATCGGTCGTGCCGATCTCCTGCTGGCCCCACTGCCGGTTGAGATCGGGCCAGGGAATCGAGTCGATCAGCAACTGGGTGTACGGGTGTTGCGGGTTGGCAATCACCGACTCCACATCGCCCGCCTCCATGACCGAACCTTTATATAACACAATGATATGATCACAGACATGGTAGGCCGTTGTCAAATCATGCGTGATGTAGAGGGTTGTAATATGATACTCCTCTTTCATCTTACGCAAGCTTTCCAGAATGGTTGCGCGCAAGGAGGCGTCTACCATCGAAACCGGTTCGTCAGCCATCAGCAATTGCGGTCGGAAGAGCAACGCCCGCGCCACCACCAACCGTTGGCGCTGACCGCCGCTCAGTTGATGGGGAAAACGTCCCAATGTCTCTTCCGGGCGCAAACCAACACTGACCAGCGCTTCTTCGATCTTCTGGCGCGCTTCGGCGTTTGACTTTGCCAGTTTGAAGTTCTTGATACCGACTTCAAAGATGTGATCGACCCGGTAGAAGGGGTTGTAGACGGCAAAGGGATCTTGGAAGACCGCCTGCACCTCTTTGCGAAAGTTGGTCTGTTCCTGCCCACTCATGGCGCTAAGCCGTTTACCTTTGTACAAAACTTCACCCTTGGACGGATCTAAAAAGCCCAACGCCATCATGCCCAAGGTGGTCTTGCCGCTACCGCTCTCGCCGGCCACCGCAATAATGCTGGGGGCGTCGTCGTCGATATAAAAGGAGACATTATCGAGCGCCACCGTGCCGGTCTTATAGACTTTGGTAGCATTTTTGAGTTCAAGTAAATGGCTCATTGTTTGGCCACTCCATCTTCCATTAAGTGACAAGCCGCCCAATGCCCCTGTTTGTACTCCCGGTAGACCGGCTCTTTCGTTCGACAAACGTCCATCACTTTGGGACACCTTGTATTAAACACACAACCCGGCGGCAAGTCGCGCAGCAGGGGCGTAATCCCCGGAATGCCTTTGAAGACGCCGCGTTTGCCGATGGTCGGCAGGCTGTCGATCAACATTTGGGTGTACGGGTGGAACGCATCGGTGTAGATGTTGCGAATCGACCCCAGTTCGACCAAACTGCCAGCATACATGACAGCCATGCGATGGGCAAATTGGGCCATCAAGCCCATGTCATGGCCGATCAGAATGACGGCGCTGCCCAACTGCTCCTGCAAGCGACCAATGGTCTGCATCACCTGGCGTTGTGTCACTACATCGAGTGCGCTGGTCGGCTCGTCGGCGATAATTACTTTGGGGTGCATGGCGACGCTGATGGCGATACAGGCGCGCTGTTTCATGCCGCCGCTCAACTCATGCGGATACATGCGCCCAACCTTGCGGTCCAGTTCCACCAGTTCCAGCGCTTCCTGCGCTCGCTCTTCCAACATTGAGCGGGATAGATTAAGATTGTGGTCGATCATGCCGTCGATGATCTGGTCTTTGATGCGCATGACCGGATTAAGTGAGTTCATCGCGCCTTGGGGCACCATCGAAATCTCTTTGCCCCGCACCTGGCGCATCTCTTCTTCGGAGAGTTTGGTCAAATCCGTATTCTCCAGAAGGATCTGCCCATTGGCGATCCGCCCCGGCGCCTTGATCATGCGCAACAGCGCCAGCGCCATCGTCGATTTTCCCGAACCTGATTCTCCAACCAACCCTAAGCGTTCACCGGGTTTGAGAGCAAAGTTAACTTTGTTATTGGCGTAGACCGTGCCGGCGTCCGTATAATATTGGACGTCGAGGTCTTTGATACGTAAGACGTAATCACTCATGAAAATCGTACGTCCTTATTGTAAAAGCAGTTATTAACATATTGGTTAAATAGAAGAGCAAACAAAGACGAGGTTTGAAGGATTAAGCCGGCAAATCCTCAATCCGTGTAAGTTGACCAGCCTTCGCTTGCACACGCGCCTCGGCAATCCGCTGTTTGAAACGTGGGTCTTGTAACAAACGGTATTCAAACCACTCGTCATCGTCAGCAAAGCCAATCAAAACAGCAACGGGTCTGCCGGCGTCGGTGATAACAACCTGCTGTTTTGTTGCTTCGTTTACAAAAAATGCCAACCGATCCTCCGCTTCTTCCAGCGGGATAGTCATCAGATCGTTGGTCTCCCAAACGTTGTTAGCCATTCTTCTGCCTCATCTTTGAACACTACAGCCAGAATCTGGACAACAGTCCCTTCGACCTGGTAGAACACGCGCAATTCATCAACACGCAAGCGATATTCCGGCCATTCAATACCTTTCAACCGCTTAATACGGCTTTTGCTCTCACGGCGCGGCTCATGGCGTAGATGGGTTTCAATGGCTTGTTTCACCATTGCTCGCCAACGTGCGGTAAGACCAACATAATCCTGTAAGGCATGGTCAGTAAATTGGATCTCATACCGCATAGAATTAAGTATATCACATTCTGTAGTGTTCTGAAAGCCTTTGTTTAGAATAGCATGTTACTCACTACGCCGAACGCGTGGGTTCGCTAATTCATCCAACCCGGCGGAGACCATGAAGAGCATGACGAACATGAGAATGATCGTCACAATCGGCATCATCAGCCACCACCACATCTCGCGCAGCAGGGCGTTTTGGTTTTGCGCCCAGTAGATGGTGACGCCGATGGTTGGCTCGCGCAATGGTCCCAGCCCCAACGCCGGTAGACCAACCGAGGCGAAAATGGCGCCGGTGACCGAGCCGACCAGACTTGCGCCCAAATAGGGCAGCAGATTGGGCACCAGTTCGCGGAAGATAATCCCCCAGTTGCTCATGCCGTTGAGTCGCGCCATCATCACATAGGAGCGCTCACGCAGGGTCAACACTTGGGAGCGAATCGTGCGCGCCGGCCCCATCCAGGCCGTTAGGGCAATGATAAAGGCCATACTGGTTAAGGTAAAGCTTTTGGCATCCATGGACGATGCAATGACAATCAGGATCAGCAACCCCGGCACTGTCAGCAAGACATCGACAACCCAACGCACGATCACATCATACCAACCGCCAAAAAAAGCGGAAGTGAAGCCCATAAAAGCGCCAAAGGTTACCCCGATGACGCCGGCAATAATCCCAATGCGGAAGGTTTCCCAAACCCCGTAGACGGCAACGGCAAAAAGATTACGCCCCTGACCATCGGTGCCAAAGGGAAATTCAAGCGATGGCGGCTTTCCGGCCGGCGCCCCCAGCGGATAGGCGGCTTTAATATCGATATATTGGGCGCCGATTAGCGAAAAGAGGATAAAGAAGAGCAAAATCGCCAACCCAATCGAGAGTTGAAAGTTGCGGCGTAAATAACTAAGGATGATATTTTGGCCTTGGTTTTTCTTCGCCAGCGGCCGCGCCGTCACAGATGCACTCTGAACACTCATATCACTTCCCCTCATAGGCAATCCGCGGGTCAAGCAGCGGGTAGACAAGATCAACAATCAACATGGCGATAGCAATGGCAACTGTCAAAATGAAGACAATGCCGTAGATCAAGAAATAGTCGAGTTGCCGGATCGAATTGTTGAGCAAGGTTCCCAACCCCGGATAGCGGAAGATCACTTCCACCAATACCGACCCAGAGACAATGTAAGGAAAGGCAATCGCCAACCCCGTAATTTGGGGCAACAGCGCATTACGCACCGCGTACTTATAAAAAAGACGCCAATTCTTTAAGCCCTTCGCTTCACCAAAGGTCATATAATCCTCACCCTGTACTGTGACCATCATGCCACGCATACCGATGACCCAACCACCGGTGGTAGTCAGGATCAGGGAGATGGCCGGCAAGGTGCCATATTTGATGACCTCCAGGACAAAGTTCAAATCAAATTTGGGCAATTTGGTGGCGTCAAAGGCGCCACCCAAGGGGAGCAACTGCCACTTAAAGGCCACAAAGTAGATAAGCAGCAGCCCAATCACAAAGGCGGGTACGGCGCCGATCACGAGAAAGCCAGGCATAATGTTCCGCAAGAAAAAGCCTGATTTACTCCAAGCCATTAAGGCGCCCAATAGCGTACCCAGAATAAAGGTAATGATCGTGGTTAACGAAAGCAGACCCACCGTCCACCAAACGGCTTGCCCGATCAATTCCGGCACGGTTTTCGGAAAGTTGGACATCGAATAGCCCAAGTTGAAGCGTGCCATCTCACTCATATAGGTAAGATACTGCTTCCACACCGGCTGATCCAACCCAAACTTCTTTTCATAGCTCTGCACCATTTCTTCAAAGCCCGGTGGAATATAGCCGCCACGCGAGGCTTGTTCCAGCAACTTTTCCCGAATCGGGTTACGCGGTGTGAGTTTGGGGATGAAGAAGTTTAACGTCGCCGCCGCCCAAATCGTCAACAAGAGGAGAAAAATGCGACGGAGGAAGTAGGATAGACTCATGGGATACTCCAAAGGAAACAAGCGATTTTAGATTGCCAATTTTAGATTTTGGATTTCAACGGCTGCTAAGCACGCTAAAATCCAAAATCTAAAATCGTCTTACGCAGCCGGTTTCAGGTTCTGCAGAATCAAGGGGAAGGTCAGGTGCCAGAAGGCGCCATTGACATAGGGGTTGTCAACCGTCGGCCAGTTCGTCCAGTAGGTCTGGTTGTAGGGAATGCGATGCAGCCACTGTTGCACTGGGCAGTCGGGCAGTTCATCCAGGAAGATCTCCAACGCCTTCAGATAGAGATCCATATAAGCCGGATCGGTAGCCGGCACCTTCGCCATCTCTTCCAAAACGGCGTCATAGTCGGCGTTTTGGAAGCGGGAGTTATAGGTGGTGGGTGTGCCGACCGGTTGGTAATACTTGCTGGTGAACATATCCAAGGTGTCGAATGGATCGTTGATGCTGCCGCCGTGGCCATTCAACCAGATGTGTTCCTTGCCTTCGCTGATCTGGGTGCCATGATCCGCCGGCATTTGGAAGTCGAGGTCAAAGCCGCCATTGCGCAACTGTTCCGCCAGGACCGGGCCGATGTCGGCGAAGACGCCCCAGCCACCGATGATGTCGGTGATGCGTTGCCCATCTTTGGCCCAGAAACCGTCAGCATCCTTTTCGTAACCGGCGGCGGCCATGCGTTCGGCGGCCTTCTCCAGGTTATGTTCTGCGGTGTTGTACTTTTCCAGCAACGGCGCCGCGGCTTCAAAGAAAGGCGCCAAGCCAGGGTACTGCGGGAAGGGGAGCGTGGTCAACACGCCGGAGCCTTCCAACGCCACATCGAGCATCTGCTGGCGGTCAATTGTGAGGCTAACGGCCCAGCGCACATTCTTGTCGGCAAAGGGGCCTTCGTCGCAGTTGAACCAGAAGGAGGTCGGCCACCAGTCAGTGTAGCCCAAGGGCAGTTCTTTGTTGGTATGGGTGATGATCTTTTCGTTCTGCTCCACCACCTGTTTGATCGTCGCCGCACGCAGGTCGAGCAACGAATCCAGTTCATTGTTGATGACCATCTGCGCCATGGTGGTTTCGTCCGCCGTGGGGAGCATCAGAATGCGCTCGACCGTCGGCATTTCGGCGACGAAGCCGCTCTTGACCGCCCACCAATCCTCGCGCCGGTCAATGAATTTCTGCTGTGGCGTCCAGGCGGTGATCTTGTAAGGGCCAGTGCAAACGGGCAGACCGGCTTCCGCATCCCATCCTTGGTAGGCAGGAACATCTTCGACATCTTTGAAGATGTGTTCAGGCACGATGTAGATGCCCGTGTCAAACTTAGAGGAGAGATGACTGAACATAAAACGCGGGCGGGGATCATTGAAGGTAATCTTGGCGGTCGTGTCATCCACGACCGTCGCTTCCTTCACCCACTTGGAGACTTCAACGGAGTTGCGAATCTTGGTGGAATCGGGATTGCCGCCAATTGTGACCAGCATGTTGATCGTAAAAGCGACATCCTTGGCGCCGAAGGGTGTGCCATCACTCCACTCAGCGCCGGCGCGGGTCTTGATGGTCAACTCGGTGAAATCGGCGTTGTACTCATAGCTCTCGGCCAACCACGGAATGTGTTCGTCGGCAAAGGCAGAGTAATAGTAGAGCGGCTCCCAGAGTGCGGCGCTGCCAATCTGGTGGGTGGCGCCGGTAGCGTAGGGGTTGCCCAACCCAACGTCGGTGAACTGACCCTGGCTGCCACCGAACATAAGGATTAAGGTCTTTTCACGCGTAACTTCAGCGACATCGACCGCCGGCGCAGCACCAGCGGCGGGCGCAGCATCAGCGGCGGGCGCAGCATCAGCCGGCGCCACCTCGCTACCAGGGGCCGGGGGCGTACCACAGGCCGCCACCATCACGCCGGCCGCGGCCAAACCGCTTAGGCGCAGAAAGTCGCGGCGACTCACATCGGGGTTGACAGTAAACAGATTCTTTTTTGGCGTCTTTTCAGACATAGTTTCCTCCATGAATTGATGGTTGGAAAATAAACAAGCATTATATAGGGTAAGCAAAGTATTGTTGAGTTAACAGGAACGAGGACGCCAGGCAGCCAAGCCGGCGCGGTGAAAGGTAAACGCGCAAAAATCAGCTTTTCATCCCGGCGTTTTCATCCTGTCAAGGAGCAAACGCTTATTCCCAATAATGTCACGCGCAATGCCGACAAGAGGTAATGTATACCGGCGAATTCAGGATACGCTTAGAAAAAGCGTACAGGGTTGCTGCCTATGCTGTTCGCAGGTACATGTAGCGGCGTTTCGCCACAACGACAGAAAATTGTCGGTAGGGTAGCTTGAGTATAGAATAGTTTTGCCACCATGTCAAAAGCGCGAAATTGCATCTAGCGATTTTGTGCTATACTTAAGCGGCAAAGGGTCGCTGCCCTTGAGTGACTGTCATTCAGAGCGTACAACGGCCGGCAGTACGTAAGCGTTTTCCCCATTTCCTAATGAAACTCTCATCAACGTTTGCGGCGACGCGGGCTAAATTTTCTAGAAACCTGTACTAAATTCATGAACACAACGCATCTACCTGCGCCGCTACAACCCACCGGCGCAGCCGAACTTGATGGCCATAGCAACGCCGTGCGTCGGCTGGCGCAAGTGCGCAAACCGCCGCTCTTTTTGCGCCCCTTTCGTGGTCTGGTCGATCTGATCTATCTCTCGACACGTCGTCTGCACTACCATAGTGGGTTGAGCCTGCTCTCCTTGTTGGGCTTTGTCCTGGCCATTGCCCTGGTCAGCAGCGCCGCCTTTTTTTCCAATGCGGTCGATACGGTGATTATGCGCCAGGAGTTGGCCGAATATAGCCGGGTGACCGGGCGGCCCCCCCTTTCTTCGCGCATTTATACACCTTCCACGCGCGTCGTCCCTTTGACGATCGAGCGTAGTGAAACGTTAGGCGACAATGTTTCCACCACCCTCTCGGCCGAAGTTGGGCTGCCGGTGCGTTACATCGGCATGATGGCCGATAGCGGCGTGCTGAGCTTGCAACCGCTGGCCAACGACACGCGATATGAGGGCAAACGCACGTTGGGTAATGTTAATGTTGTCTACTTTAAGGATATTGCCAACCATGTCGTCTTTGATGGCCCCGCGCTGGATAACGATGGCGCTTCCGGCGAACGGCTGGAGGTGTGGATGTCCTCGGCGCTGGGGGCGAAATTGGGCATTCAGCCCGGCGACCAATTTGATTTGGCCGGCACCGGGCAGGACGCCATTCCGGTCCCCGTAACCATTGTCGGCTTCTGGCGCGCCACGGATGCCAAAGATCCCTTCTGGTTCAGCGACCCCGATCAAACCCTGGCCGAGAAACTACTGACCCGCCGCGGTGACTACATCGGCCATGTTGAGTCGCGCCTGACGACCAAGGTGCGCGCCGTCACCTGGCATGTGATCCTCGACGAGACCCAAGCGACGCCGACCCGTGGCCGCAACTATATTGACGGCTTTCAGACCGCCGCCGTCGTCATCAGCAAATATCTGCCCGATGCCCGTCTGACCTCCCCCTCGCTCTCGTTGGGGAAATTTGTCGGACGGCAGACGGTGTTAACCACGATTTTGCTCGGCTTTAATGTGCCGGCCTTGAGCTTTTTGCTCTATTTTCTGGTCGTGACCTCCGCCGTCATCGCCTACTGGCAGCGGCGCGAAACGGCGATCATGATCAGTCGTGGCATGACCCGTTGGGGGGTGCTCAGCTATGTGCTGGTGGAAGGCTTTGTCCTCTTTCTGCTCGGCGCGCCGTTGGGGTTAGGGTTGGGCATGGTGCTGGCGCGCTTAATGGGCTATACCGTCAGCTTTCTCAACTTTCAGGAGCGGATGCCCTTGCCGGTCTCATTGGATGGGCTGAACTTGCCGCTCGTTGGCGCGACCATGGGGATTCTCCTGCTGGCGAAGCTGTGGACAGCCGCCGCCACCAGTCGTGAAACGGTGTTGACCCAACAGCGCGAACATGCCCGCCCGCCCCGTGGCCCCTTCTGGTATCGCGCTTATCTAGATTTGTTGCTCTTGATTCCGGCCTGGTATGGCTATCAACAGTTGATGCAGCGCGGCTCGCTCGGCGCGCTGGTGGAGAATCGCCCTGAAGAGTTATATCAAGATCCGCTACTGATTGTGGTGCCGGCGCTCTTTGTGGTGGTGATGGCTTTCCTGGCGATGCGCCTCTTCCCGCTAGTCATGCGGATTCTTGACTGGCTTGCCAACCGCACGCCCTGGTTGACGTTCCATCTGGCCTTGCGCCAACTGGGACGCTACAGCCAGAACTACATCAACCCCATGTTGTTGGTGATCGTGTCGCTGGCGTTGGGCGTCTACACGCTATCAATGGCCGCCAGCCTCGACAAGTGGTTGGTGGATCGCATGTATTACCGCATTGGCACGGATCTCGCCTTTACCCCCTTTTCCGAAGTCGAATCCCAATCCGATACGCCGTCGCCGGGCGCCGAGTGGATTCCGCCGATTGATGAGTTTGAGACGCTGCCAGGCGTGGTTACAGCCGCGCGGGTGGGCGATTATCGCGCCGAAATTGACCTGGGCGCCGCTGCTGCGGGGCGGGTGCGTGGCCGCTTTCTGGGCGTTGATCGGGTCGATTTTATGCGGGTCGCCTGGTTCCGCGGCGACCTGGCGCGTGAGCCGTTGGGCGGGTTGATGAACCGGCTGGCCGCCACCGATGACGCCATTCTGGTTTCCGAAAAGTTCCTGACCGCACATCAACTGCGGGTCGGGGATAAGGTCAACATCCACGTTATCACCGATTTGGGCACCAGCCTCAAGAGCGCATTTACAATTGTCGGCGCCTATGAATATTTCCCCACCGTCTATGAGGATCAGCCGACCGTGGTCGGTAATTTAGAATTTCTCTTCTCTTTTTTTGGCATGGTCATGCCCCATCGCATCTGGCTGGATTTGGAACCGGGCGCCGATGGTAAAGCCGTTCTCGCCGCTGTGCCGACACTGGGCATTGACACCATCAATCGCGACGACACCGTCCGGGTTATTCAGGAAGAACAGGCGAAGATGGAGCGGGTCGGCGTCTTTGGTACGCTCTCGGTCGGCTTTATCGCCGCCACCTTTATGGCCGCACTGGGCTTGTTGACCTATAGTTACGCGTCCATGAATGAACGGCTCTATCTCTTCTCCGTCATGCGTTCGATTGGTCTCAAACGGGGGCAGGTGGTGGGACAAGTGGCAATGGAATATACGGTGCTGACGGCCTATGGCGCCATTGCCGGCGTCATTGCTGGTTCGACCGTCGCCACCATGTTTGTGCCGCTCTTCCGCATCACTGGCGACCTGGGTACCGCCCTGCCGCCGCTGCTGCCCATCCTCGCCCGCGACGAAATCTTCCCGCTGGCGATTGCCTTTGCCGGGGTGATGATTGTGCTGGAGGTGGTGGTGATTTCGTCGGCGCTCTACCAGCGGTTGTTTAGTGCGTTGCGGTTGGGGCATCAGTAAGAGAAAATGCTGCCTTTTGCAATTTCTGTTATAATGGGTAAAGACATTTGTTGATAAAGTAGGAGTTACGCAAGACGAGTTCTCCGCCAGAGACCATTAGGGTCTGCGAGACCCTAATGGTCTGGGCTTGTGCGTAAGTCTTATAAAGTGATGAAGTTTGAGAGGTAGCCTATGCCAACAGCCCAAGTAGTCTCTGAAGTATCATTGAATGAGTTACTAAGCACAGTTGAGCAATTGAGTACACCTGATTTGCAAAAATTTATTGGAAATGTTTTGGCAGTTGAAGCCAGAAGACGCGCACCAAGTTTGTCTAAGGAAGAGACGCAGCTTTTGCAACAGATCAATCAAGGTGTGCCGGCTGAAGTGCGTAAACGTTACTGGTTGCTTGATGAAAAACTGCATGATGGTACAATTACAAACGAAGAACATCAGGAATTAAGCGACATTATCAATCGTATTGAACTAGCCGACGCTGAACGAATTATGAACCTGATAAAGTTGGCTCAACTGCGCAACACAACAGTCGATTCGCTCATGGAACAACTAGGGATCCGCAAGCCCAATTATGCCTAGACCCTATCTCCCCGTTCGTAAACGACGTGCTGTCATTGCTCGTGCCGATGGTTACTGCGAATATTGTCAAAGTCATGCGGATTACACCACCGAAAC
The DNA here is from genome assembly GCA_021405325.1 of Caldilinea sp. CFX5. The sequence goes on from QWII01000047.1 coordinate 121,142, forward strand.
ATTTGCTGTGGAACACAATTATTCCTATCAGCCTGGGTGGCACCGATGATTTAGAAAATTTGGCGTTGTCCTGTTCTGGCTGTAACAACTACAAGCATGACAAAACAGAAGCGATTGATCCGGTTGATGGTGAATTAACACCATTATTTCACCCACGGCGCCAACGCTGGCGTGACCATTTTACCTGGAGTGATGACTACTGTAAGGTTGTCGGTTTGACAGCCATTGGTCGTACCACAATCGCTACGCTGCAAATGAACCGATTAGGTTTAGTCAACCTCCGGTACGCCCTTTACTTGATTAGGAAGCACCCGCCTGAACTGATCTAATTTTTAGTAGCGTTCTACTTAAGAACTTGTGTCTTTGGAGCATTTGAAATGACAACGCTTGAAAACGTACGCGAACTGTTGCCGGCAATGCTGCCCACCGAAAAGACACAGGCGCTTCAATGGCTTGCCCGTGATATCGGCGGGACTTATCCGGGTATCGAAAGTACGCCTGCCGTTTTGGGGGGCGAACCATGTGTTGTACGCACGCGCATTCCGGTGTGGCTCTTGGTGCAAGCAAGAAAACTGGGGAGCAGCGAAGCTGATCTGTTGAAAGCATACCCAACCCTCCGTGCTGAGGATTTGACTAACGCGTGGTCATATTACTACGCCCATAAGCAAGAGATTGAACAACAAATTCGCGAGAATGAAGAATAGCCTAAGGAAAGTATTATGATCACAAACCGCCTCCTACGCCACGTCGTCCTTTTCAAATTCAAAGACGAGACTACCCCAGAACAGACCCATCAAATCGCAGCCGCCTTCCGCGCCTTGCCCAGCCAGATCGACGCCATCCACGCCTTTGAGTGGGGCACCGATGTCAGCGTCGAAGGCAAGGCGGACGGCTATACCCATTGCTTCTTTGTCACCTTCAAAAGTGAAGCGGACCGGGATGCCTATCTCCCTCACCCTGCCCATCGCACCTTTGGCACTGTCTTGCGTCCCCACCTGGACAAAGTGCTTGTCCTTGACTACTGGACACAGGAATAATCTTGGGGTGATTAGGTGATTCGGTGAGTGAGCTTGTCGAACTCACCGAATCACCTAATCATCCCCCACACATCAACTTTACCATGACGACCGCAACCGCCCCAGGCAAAATTATTCTCGTCGGTGAACATGCCGTTGTTTATGGTCGCCCGGCCATTGCCGTTCCGGTTTGGGAACGAGTGGCGACGGCGACCATCACCCCGTTGCCGGTTGGCGCCGGTTGTGTTCTGGTCGCCCCTGATATTCGCCGGCGTATTGTGTTGGCCACCGCTAGGGACAATCCCCTGGCCGTGGTGACCCGCTTGACGTTGGCCCAACTCGGCGCACCGGACAACCCCGACTGGCAGATCGAAGTGCGCAGCCAACTGCCGATTGCCAGCGGCTTGGGTAGCGGCGCGGCGTTGAGTACGGCCTTGGTGCGCGCTATCTATACCCACGTCGGACAGATCCCCGATCCGGCCCAAGTCAGCGCGCTGGTCTATGAGAGTGAACGCTTTTATCATGGCGCCCCCAGCGGCATTGATAACACCGTGATCGCCTATGGGATGCCGGTCTGGTTTATCAAAGGCCAGCCGCCCGCCACCTTTCAGGCGCGTCAGCCCTTAACCCTCGCCATTGCCGACAGTGGCATCGCTGCGCCCACCAAAGAGACCGTCGGCGATGTTCGGCAGGGCTGGCAACGCGATCCGGCGCAGTACGAAGCGTGGTTTGACGAAATCGGCGCCCTTGTGCAAGCTGCCCGGCAAGTCATTGAGCAAGGCGACCTGACAATGTTGGGCCAGCTTTTCAATCGCAATCAGGCCGTATTGGCGCAACTGGGGGTTAGCTCACCCCACTTGGAACAATTGATTACCGCCGCTCGTAATGCCGACGCGCTTGGCGCAAAGTTGAGCGGCGGTGGTCGCGGCGGCAATATGATCGCCTTGATCGACCCAGCCCAAGCGCAAGCGGTAACCGAAGCCTTGCACCACGCCGGCGCCCGCAGCGTACTGGTGACAAGCGTCACATAACTCCAGCGACAACCCATACCCATCAAGCCAACAGGTTTCCCATCATCGAAGAGGCTCACTTGTCATTCTGAAAGAATCTTCTGGTCGTTGAAAGCAGGAGATTCTTTCAGAATGACAAGTGAGCCTTACCGCTTTTCCGATAGAAATCCTTAGCGCCATGCCCATAGGTTTGCCAACCGCCTCTGTCATATTCACCCTTCCTCCCCCATAAAGTTGAACCTTGCCCCAAAGCTGGGTATAATAGCGCCCTATGCAAACACAAACCTTTTGGGAGACGCTCCCACGACCAATCATTGCCTTGTCACCCATGGATGGCGTGACCGACCAGCCCTATCGCCATCTGCAAAAAAAGTATGGCAACCCCATGCTCATGTACACCGAGTTCACCAATGTGGAGGGCCTCTTCCTGAGCAATGGGCAATTGCTACGCGATCTGCTCTATGACGAGACCCAACGCCCGATCATCGGCCAGATCTTTGGCAAGACGCCCAGCTTTTTCTACCAGGCGGCGATTCTGCTCTGTGAACTGGGCTTTGATGGCATTGACATCAACATGGGCTGCCCCTCCAAAAATGTCGCCAGCAGCGGGTCGGGCGCGGGGTTGATTCGGACGCCCAAACTGGCCCAGGCGATTGTGCGCGCCACCAAACAGGGGGTGCAAGATTGGTTGAATGGCGCTACTATCCATCACTGTGCTAACCTCAAAGCACGAGTAGCGCCCCAGATTTTAGCTCAACGGGCGCAACTGCCGCCGGCTTATCAGGCGCGCCGCCCGATCCCGGTCAGTGTAAAGACGCGCGTCGGCTATGAGAAACCAATCATCGCCACCTGGCTGCCCTATTTGCTGGAAGTGGAACCGGTGGTCGTCTGTATTCATGGCCGCACGCTGGAACAGGGCTACAGCGGCGAAGCCAGTTGGGAAGAGATCGGCAGGGCCGTAGGTGTGGCGCAAGGCAGCGGCATTCCGATCCTAGGGAACGGCGATGTACTCTCCTTAGCCCAGGCCCATCAACGGGTGCGCGACTACGGCGTGACGGGAGTCTTGATTGGCCGCGCCACCTATGGCAACCCCTTTTTCTTTGGCGAAGAAGCGCCGCTTGCAGAAGGTGAAGCGCCGGCCGCCGCCCGCATTCGCCGCTTTACCGAGATTATGCTGGAACACGCCTATCTCTACGAGCGCACCTACGGCCATTACGAAAAATATTTCTTCTCGCCCATGCGCAAACATCTGGGCTGGTATGCCCGCCAGATGCACGGCGGCAAAAAGTTGCGCATCCCGCTCATGCAGAGCAACAGTCCACAAGAAGTGCTACATATTTTACAAACCCAGGGCTACTGGCTTGAGAAAGCCGCGTACACGTTGCCGTCATTGCCTGCCCTTGCCGCATGACTCGTGCGCAATACACATTGCGTTCTCCACTCCTTAACCCCAGATCGTACACCCAAACTTACTACCGCTGGCGAATCCCTCACCATCGGTTCATTATGAATGTTACTTACTTGTTTCGGTACTCGTAGGTGCGGTTTGTAACCGCACGGTTCCCAGGGAAGAAGTGCGGTTACAAACCGCACCTACGAGTACCGATTTATTTTCGTAACTCTCATCAACCACTGAATTTGCCAGCAGTATCAAACGTGTAAGACCCCCTTGTAACACTCCCCGTAGCAAACTTTGTGGCACTCTTTGTAGCAACTGGTTGCTGTTATAGCGCCGCCAATCATGGTGAAATAGCAGCAGTTGTTCTTGTGCTTGCTGCGGCTGCCGGAATCTTGATTGGACTAGACCGGCGAGGCCCTATCAAAAGAGGAGAGCCAGTATGCGCTTGCGTCGTAATTTTACTTCATACTTCCCGATCCCCATTTTGTTGATTTGTCTCTTCTTTGTCGTCACCGCGGGGCAACTCCAGGCGGTTTACGCCGATGCGGCTACCACACCGGCGCCACAATTCTACCTGCCGTTGATTCAGCGCAGTGCGCCAACGGCCACGGCGACGCCCATTGTCCCGCCGCCTGCGGCCCAACTGGCGCTTTTCCTAGACCCCAGTTGGAAGACGAGCAACGCCGCTGTCGCCGTGGACGCCAATGGGGGTCAACATGTCGCCTTCTACTACTACGAATCGACCTTTGACCCACGACCGACCCATGCCGTCTATGCCTATTGTCCCAGCCAATGTGACCAGACTGCGGCCTGGCAGAGTGTAAACTTTGTCCAACTGGTGCGCGAAGTGCAGTTGGAACTGACCCCCGACGGCAAGCCGCGCCTGTTGATTGTGGCGGACTCCACCGTCTACACCGGCGGCAGCGACTACTACTACGCCGCCTGTAATGGTGATTGTACCCAACAAGGGGCTTGGTCACTCGCCAAAATTGCCAGCGGACGCGTCCCCGGTACAGCGCTCCAAAACAATGATGAGTTGCCCCAACGCTCCTTTGAACTCGACGCCGCCGGACGACCCCGCTTTGTCTATTACGATGAGAACCAACTGGTGCAACCCAACCACTTTGGTCTCTTCTACCTCTCCTGCGACAGCAGTTGTGAGCAAGCGGCGCAGTGGCAGGAGACGTTGATCACCACCGTCAACTGGACGCCGCGCTTTGGCATGGAGCGGGTCTACCACCCGGCGCTCGCTTTTACCCCCGACGGCAAGCCGCGCCTGGTGAGCGCACAATTCTTCCCCATCGGCGATGGCGACCCGACCCTAACCTACTTTGAATGCAACGACGCCTGTGACAACACGGCAAGCTGGCAAAAGGTGAGCCTGGCCTTGCGCGGCGGCGGCGCCGAGCCGAGCGCTGACATTGCCGTGGATCCGGCCGGTCGCCCGCGGATTGCCTTCTATCAGGAGGCGCTGCTCAATGACCAGGGCAAACGGCTCTTCTACTTTTGGTGTAACGCCAATTGTCTGGCCGCCGCCGGCTGGCAACAGGTGGATCTGGGCCTGGGCAGCTTGAATGGTCAGGAACCCGATCTGGAGCTGGACCGCCAGGGGCGTCCGCGCATCGCCTATGCCGACTGGAACGCGGGGGGCGTCGGCTTTGCCTGGTGCAATGAGCAGTGTGACACGACTGCGGCCAAATGGGCACACCAATTGCTCGAGGATCGCGCCAAACTGCACAGCGCCTGGCCCGTCGCCTACCCGCCCCATTGTGACGGCGGCCTCTGGGATGGTTTGACACCGACGCTGGCGCTGGCGGCTAACGGCGACCCGCAGATTGCCTATGACGCCACCTACCATGCCCATTGCTTATACGATGACAACCCGGACGACAACATTCCGCCCGTGTCGAAGATGCATTTGATCATGCGGGCCGCCCGACTGATCGCCTTCCCACAGCCCTATACGCTGCCGCCCGATCCGGTGACGCCGCCACCGGTGACACCCACGCCGGTCACGCCCACGGTGACACCCACGCCCGTTACCCCGACACCGGCCCGGGTGGCGCTCCACCAAACGTTGGTGCGCTTTGCCGACCAGCAGTGGCGCACGAGCAGCGCCAGTGTGCCGTTGCCCTGGGCGATACCGGCGGGCTGGGCTATTCCTGGTGCAATGCCGATTGCCTGTCTGGTTCCGTCCAGTGGCAGCATGGGCTGATCGAAGGACGGGCGCAGTTACAAGCGGCCTGGCCCCAAATGCACCCAGCTACCTGTGACACCGGCGGCTGGACGGGCTGGACGCCGACGCTGGCGCTGCCGACAACAGGTGAGCCGGTGGTTGCCTATGATGCGGTCTATGTAGCCCACTGCTTCGCCGACGGGGCATGGCATGATGAAGCATTGATGCGGACGGCGCGGCTGGTGGTCTTTACCCAACCGTAGAGGTGGTTCGTTAATGTGCTTTGTCGCCTGCGTGCGGCCATGGCAGATGCCCGACGGCACGCGGCTCTAGGATGATTAAAAACAGGCCATCAGCCCATGTTGAGCGCTGAGGCCTGTTTTTTTTATGCCTTTGTGCGACACCAGCATTTACTCTGCGGCAAAGACCAACACGCCCTGCTCCTTATCGTACCAAATCCTGAGCATGTCGCCATCGACTGCAAAGCGGCCGGCCGATTGGAGCGCGGCCAGGTAGGCCATTTCTTGCTCCGTCACCGCCTGGTCAACACAAGCCATTAAGGTGCTAACCATTTCGCCAAAGACCAGTTGATCTCCTTGCACCGCATACGAACCACCATAGGTATTGCAGCCGGCGGAGCCGCCTGCCTGGCCGTCAGCGCTAAATTCCAGCGTGACTGTGCTGCCAGCCACGACCGGGGTTTCAGCATCCGGGGCGCCAAAGAGCGTCAGTCGCCACTTGCTATCTTCTAACACGGCTGCCTTCCCTTCCGTAGACGGCGCTTCTTCCGTGGCGCCAGGCGTACTCATTGCCGGCGGCGTGGTTGGCGCTTCCGGGCGGATACAGCCGGTCAGCGCCAGCAAGAGCCACAAAAGCGCACCGGTAACAAGGAACCGGTTGGGGCGTACCTGTTTGTTCTTCATCGCTTGTTTCCTCTTTTCATTTGTTAGCGGACAACTTTACTAACCAAGCCGGGTAACCGCTTGGCGCCCCGCCATTTACACAAGTTTGTTCTCCGGGATCGATCACCGATTGAGGGACGGGGGGCGCCGGGCGATTGTTCCCAACCCATTCGGCTGTAGCGCTCCATGTAACGGTTGTTGTAGTGCTTTCTGTATCCCTTCAGGTAGCACTTGTTGCTGTTGCCGCCCGCCGAATTGTGATTTACTGACTGCAACGCCGAAACACAAAGGCGAACAAATCAAGTCAATGATACAAAAAGTCAATGATGCAAAAGAGGAGATAACTGTATGAACCGTATGCACAAAGTCTTGATCACCCTGGCTGCGCTGGTGTTGCTTCTGACGGCTTGTGTCGCGGTCGCGGCGCCCCAACCAGCCGCGGCTATTCCGGAAATTACCATTATGACCCATGAGTACGCCTTTGACGCCCCCAAAGAGATTCCCGCCGGCCTGGTGCGCGTGAAGTTGATGGATCATGGCAAGGAACCCCATCATGTCCAATTTGCTCGCCTCAATGATGGCGTAACCCTGGACCAATTCATGGCGGCGCTGCAAAAAGGCGAAGCCGAAGCCTTCCCGCTCATTACCTTCCCCGGCGGCGTCGCCCCCATTGATCCGGGTAGCAGCGCCTCAGCGGTGATCAACCTGCCGCCCGGCAACTATGTCTTGCTCTGCTTTGTGCCGGCGGCCGATGGGTTGCCCCATCTCGCCAAGGGTATGGTTGCGCCGGTAACGGTTGTGGAAAGCAACACCAAGCCGGTGGAGCCGGTGGCCGATGCTACCGTCAAGCTGATCGATTTCTCCTTTATCCTGCCGACCGACATCAAAGCCGGTAAGCAGATCTGGAAAGTGGTCAACGAAGGGTCACAACTGCATGAGATCAACCTGATGAAACTGGCCGACGGTAAGACGCTCGACGATGTGGCGGCCTGGATGGCGCAACCCGAAGGCGCCCCGCCCTTCCACAATGTCGGCGGCTACAATGCCCTGGATGCAGAGAAGGTGGGCTGGATGGATCTCGATCTCACCCCCGGTCAATATGTCGCCATCTGCCATGTCCCCGACCCGGCCAGCGGCAAGCCCCATGAGGCGCTGGGTATGGTGTTGCCTTTCACGGTGAAGTAAAAGATGCAGGCTCATCTACGGAGTGAGTGATGTGTGATGAGAAACCAGGTTTTGCCAAAAACCTGGTTTCTAGCTGTCGCAACGCATACCTTCTGTAGATGAGCCAAAAGTAAATGCAGCACGGCTGCTATGCAATAGGAGAACCAACATGTACACAGCAGTAACCATGACCACCCAAGCGACGGAACAGTCAATACAGGCCGTCTTAAACATGATGGAACAGGCGCAACGTCGGAACACGCAACCACAGGTCAGCCCGAATGGTGTTCACGTCAACGGCGCCAAGCCAACCGTCTACTCGGTCGAGGCTGTCTTACAGATGATGGAACTAGCCCAACAGCGCTATCGGCAGTAGGAGCAGTATTCTGCCGTTTCAAACCAATGGGTCAATCCAGGTCAAATCATAGGGCGCACTGGTTTGCTGCGCCATGAGCGCCCAACCTGCTTCGTAACTGGCGGCAAAGGTAGGCAAGTGGGTGGTCGCCCGCTGGCGTAGTGCATCATAGACCAGTTGATCGGCTGGCAGGAGTGATGCCTGGGCTTGGGTCAGCAAATGGGTGGCGGCGCCCAGCAGTTGCGCCACGGCCGTCCACGCGGCCTGCGCCGCCGGTAGCGCTGCCACCATGATAAGCGACGCTGCGGTTCCCCGCTGGTCGGCCAATTCATTATTAAGCGCCAGACTTTCACGGGCTTCCTGGCGCGCAGCCCCCCATTGCCCTTGCTGGATCCGTACCTGCGCCAGCCGCCGCAACGCCCCGGCCAACTGATTTTTGTCCTCAATCCGGCGTAAGATCTGCACCGCTTGCTCACCGAGTTCCTGCGCCCGCTGGTAGTTTTGCTGGATCAACGCAATCTCCGCCAGATGGGTCAAAGTTGTCGCCGTCTCCGAGCGATTGTTGAGCGCCATTGCCAACTGCAATGCTTCACTGGCGTGTGCTTCCGCGGCGGCATAATCGCCTTCATGGATCGCAAGCAAGCCCCAGTAACGCAAAACTTTTGACAGCACGGCCTGATCACCCAAGCGTCGAATGGTTGCCATCGAGCGTTCGATATAGTTTTGCGCGGCGCAATAGTTGCCGCCGGCAATGGCGAGAATCGTCGCCGCCACATAACCATTCGCCACATCCCTTTCCGCTAGTGTGGCCGGCGCCAGGGCCAGGAAGTCGAGCAACCGCTGTAGACCTTCCCGATGATGACCACGAATGTACCAATATTCCTCCAACTGGATGGCAAGTTGGAGACCGCGCGTCAGGTCTTGTGTACGCAACGCCCGATCGAGCGCCGCCCGTAGATTGGCATGTTCCTCATCCAAAATTTGCAACCAGTGCAGTTGTTCCCGGTCATAGAGATGGGGGCGCGCGGTTGCCGCCAGCTTGTAAAAATAGGTATAGTGCGCCAGCCAGACCTCATCCTGCGCCAGCCCCGGCGCCGGTGGCTCACCGTTCTGCTGCCCAGCGCTTGCCGACCGGCGTTTTTCCGCCGCATATTGGCGCACAACTTCATGTAACTCATAGCGCGCCTGCCGGTCGGTCTGCCGGCGGCGCACCAACGATTTGTCGATCAACCCGGCCAGCAGCGGCAGTGACGCCTTGGCGACAGTCTGCGCCGCCTCGCGCTGACAGCCGCCGCGAAAGACCGCCAGGCGCCCCAAAACCGTTCGCTCTTCATCATTTAACAAGGCCCAGGAATGGTCAAAGACGGCGCGCATACTGCGGTGGCGGGGCGTGGCGTCGCGATTGGCACGCGCCAGCAGGTCAATATTGTTCTCTAGTTCACTGGCAATTTCGGCGGGGCCGAGGACATTGACCCAAGCCGCCGCCAATTCAATACCGAGCGGGATGCCATCGACCAGTTGACAGATGCGCGCCACCGCGGCCTGGTTGCTGCTATCCAGCCGAAAATCGCTCGTACTCTGTTGCGCCCGTTCGAGAAAGAGCATAACGGCGTCGGCCATAACGGTGGGGACGCCCACCGTGGGTAAGGCGAGGCCGCCCAGTTCAAAGGGCCGTTCACTGCGCAGGCGGAGCCGTTCGCGTGACGTGACCAACAGTTGCACGCTGGGGCTTTGCTGCAAGAGCCGGTTGACCCAGGCGACAGCGTCCTGATCACTACGCTGTTCATCCTGGTGCAACAACTCCTCAAAGCTATCCAACAGCAGCAGTAAGTGACGATTGGCGAGTGTCCCCAACACCTGTTCACCGGGGTCGCCGCTGCCCAATGGCAACTGGAGCGCAGCCGCAATGGCGCCCGGCAGATGGGCAGCGGCGCGCAGCGCTGCAACCGGGACAAAGGCGACGCCATCAGCAAAGTGGGGAGCGAGGGTCGCCGCCACCTCGACGGCCAGGCGCGTTTTACCCATGCCGCCTACCCCCACCAGCGTTACCAACCGGCTCCGCTCATGTACCAATAACTGCCGCAAGATGTTGATTTCCGCTTCGCGACCGATGAGCGGATTCATCGCACTGGGCAAGGGATGCGGCTGCAAGGGTGAGCGATCCGTGGCGGCTGTCGGCAGGGTGGGGGCCGCTTCGTTTTCGTCGGCTTCCGTCGACACCACGGCGCGCGCCAGCCGGATGAAGGCAGGGCGTTGTTCGTCCGGCACCTGCAACACATCAGCCAAGCGCTCGGCCATCTCCAATGAGGGACGACGACGGCCGGTTTCAAAGGCGCGAATCGCCTGGACCGAACAAAAGGCCAGCTCGGCCAGCGCCTCCTGGGTGCGATCCCCCTGGGTGCGCAGCCGGCGTAACCATTGACTAAAGGTAGGCGGATGAGTCATAGCTGTTGTCATAAAAAGAGTATAACCTAGGTGATTATGGTTTCACCCTTTCTCACAACGCCGTCGTTGGCATCTATTGCCCCATCTGGCGCTACGCTTGGCGCTTATGCTGGGCGTGGGCTAGGGACAGCTGGCACAGGCGGCAACCATGCCGGCTACCCTGTCGTGAGTATTTCGACAATGTTACATTCGCGGACTGGTCGCCGCCAGACCTCCCGGAGGTCTGAGTTTAATCTAACATTGTCGTAGTATTGAAACGTGGAGGAGTTCTTTGGAATAGCCTTACGCCTATCGTGCATGGTACGGCAGGCAACAATGGCTGGTATGTAAGCGATGTGACCATTAGCAGCGAGGGCGCCAACCAATGTACTAGTACACGACGGCGTAAATAAACCCATAGTTGCCAGTGAGACAGTGAGACAGTGAGACAGTGACTGACTTACTGTCCTCCTGACCTCCTGACCTCCTGACCTACTGGCTTACTTACGCCGCTCTGTACTAGTACACGGCGGCGCAAATAAGTTAGGAGTTACGCCGTTGGGCGCCCAGCGGGTTCCCGCGCCATCTCTGGCGGCAGGCCGGCAGGAGGCCGGCGTTCCCAACTACGTAACTCTTATAAGTAAAGACCAAAAAGTTTTGAAAAACCAGGGTTTTCGCCATCAACCAATAGGCAGGCGACAAATCGCCCAAAACCCTGGTTTCTTTTAGGTCGTTCTGTACTAGGCATAAAGCGATGTTTGGGCTTTGAGCCGCCGGCTCGCTGCATAATACTGCTTTGCGGCCTCGGTGTTGGTCTGGGCTGCGGCAATGTCGCCACGATGATGTAGCGCTTCCGATAGCCCCAACCGATTATCCAGGGTGCGGTAGAGGTCAATACTCTGCTCACTCAAGGTGGTCGCTTGCGCATAGTCTCCCGCTCGACAGGCGACCATACTGAGCCGGTCTAACAGTAGCGCCGTATTCTTCTTATCGCCCAACGCCTGGGCCAGGGTCAGACCCGCCTGGTAGTGGGCGGCGGCTTGCCGATCGTCCCCTTGCACGGCGGCCAGCTCACCCCACTCAAAAGACAACTCGACGCGATCGGCCTGATCGGCCAGTTTGTCGAAGAGCAGTCCGGCTTCTTGGTAGAGTTCGGCGGCGCGCCCATAAGCGCCCCGCTCGCGTGCAATCGCACCGAGGGTGGTGAGATTCCACCCCAGACCGCGCTCATCACCTAATTCCCGGTAGATCGCCAGGCTTTCCTCGCCAAAGTGTGTGGCTTGCTCAAGCTGCTGTTGCAACAACTTGATCTTCGCCAGATTCGTCGTGGTAAGGCCCAACCCGACCTTGATGTTGAGTTGGCGGTGCAGGGCCAGCGCCTCCTCGCTAAAGGCCAGCGCCTGCGCCAATTCGTTTTGGGAGAGGGCGCTGTAGCCTAAGTTGGTCAAGGTATTGGCAATGCGATAGCGTACGGTCTGTCTGGCCTCCGGGTCGGTCAGCGTCGGCAATTGGGTCTGTAACAGATGCAGGCTTTCTTCGTAGTGCCGGCGGGCCGCGGCATAGTCCCCTTGATCACCGGCCAGGTTGCCGGCGGCGTGCAGCGCCAACCAGCGCCAGCTTGCCGGCGGTTCGCGCCCGCGTTGCAAAGCACGCGCCAGCCAGGTGCGGCCCTCGGTGATATAGCCGCGAATTTCCCAGAAGCGCCAGAGCGAACCGGCCAGGTTGATACTCTGTTCGACGCCGGCCGGATGGGTCAAGTAATGTTCGAGGGCGGCGCGCACATTATCGTTTTCCGTCTCCAGACGGCTCACGACTTCGGCAATATTGGCGCCCCAGATCTGTAGCTCCGCTTCGCGCACCAGTTGGTGGTAGTAGGCGGCATGGGCGTCAGCCACAGCGACCGCAGCGTTGTTGGGCGCGGCCTGGAGCTGGTCAGCCGCATATTGGCGCACCAATTCGTGCATGGTATAGCGGGTCGGTGTACTCTGGCTTCTGCGCAGCAGCGATTTGTCGATCAAGCTGGCGAGGAGAGGAAGCGTGGCGCCCGTCACCTGTTGCGCCGCTTCGCGCGTGCAGCCGCCGCGAAAGACCGACAACTTCATAAACACACTCCGCTCTTCCTCGCTCAACAACTTCCAGGAATGATCAAAGACGGCGCGCATACTGCGGTGGCGCGGCGTCATATCGCGCGCCGAGAGCGTCAGAAAGTCAACACTGCGGCTGATTTCGTCAGCGATCTCTTCTGGGGTCAACACACGCACCCAAGCCGCGGCCAGTTCAATGCCGAGCGGCATTCCTTCCACCAAATGGCAGATCCGGCTGATGGCGGCTTGGTTCTGTGGATGAAGCACAAACTCATGGTCGGCTTGCTGCGCCCGTTCCAGAAAGAGAATGGCGGCGTCGGCCTGCTCCACCGGCTGATTGGGCGCCGGAAGCGGTAGTCCCGTCAACTCGAAGATGCGTTCGCCGCTCACCCGCAACCGTTCGCGCGAGGTGACGAGCAGGTGAAGGCGTGGTGCGGTTGCCAGCAACTGTGATACCCACGTCACCATTTCTTCATACCCCAAAAGCTGCTCGACATTGTCAAGCGTCAACAATAGCTGGCGCGGGGCGAACCAGGTGTTGACCTGTTGCCAGAGATCGGTCGCCCCTTGCAACGGGATATTCAACGTACTGGCAAGCGCGCTGGGCAGATGTTGCGGCTGGTTGATCGCCGCCAGCGGGACAAAGGCGGCGCCATCGGCAAAGTGGTCGGCCAGGGTGGCCGTGAGATCGAGCGCCAGCCGCGTCTTGCCCATGCCGCCAGGACCGACAATCGTCACCAGGCGCTGCCCTTCCTCGCCCACCAGACGCCGCAGATCGTGGAGCTCCGCGGCCCGCCCGATGAAAGGGGTTGCAACGGTGGGCAAGGAAACGGGGGGCGCAACGGGCGGAGCCGGAGTCACGGGCAGGGTGGGCGCCGGCTTGCTTTCGGCAGCTTCCGTTGCCAGGGGGGTGCGCGCCAGGCGCACAAATTCCTCACGCGCCGCAACCGGAATGTGTAACACATCAGCCAGCCGTTCGGCCATCGCCACCGAAGGACGACGCGAGCCGGCTTCAAAGGCGCGAATCGCCTGCACCGAACAGAAGGCCAACTCGGCCAACGCCTCCTGGGTCAGGTCATACTGGGCGCGCTGCCGCTTGAGCCAACGCGTAAAGGTGGGTGGGTGGGTCGCTGTCGTTGTCATAAAAAAAGTATAACATAAACGAACACTGTTCCACAATGACCAAAAGCAGACCATTAGTCATGTACATAAAGTGTTACTGGGAGCGCCGGCATCCTGCCGGCAATCTCCCCACCAACCGAAGGATTTACCCTTTACTTACGATAAATAAAGTAGAGCATTTGCCAATGTCTTACTGAATGTTGTAAAGTCAAAGGAAATCTCCACCCCAATTGACACCGGTACAACCATAGAAAGCATCCCATGAGCAAACTGGAAGACCTCCAACCCCAAAGCGCCGTGCGCGGCATCCTGCCCGACGCTCTGGTCACTGTTGTCAATGTCCAATGGTTTGGTTCCAGCGCGCTGGAACTCACCTACAAAACAGCCGCCGGCAAAGTCGCCAACGAACTGCTCTACCGACACGACGAACCGCGCATCGAAGTGGTGGAACAGGGGCGCCCCTGGAGTTTTGACGGCGACGGCGCCCTCTTCCGCCTTGTCTCGGAGGCGCATCGCATTCGTCTCGCCCATCTCTTTGATCCCTTACTGGCGGTCCACACCTCGGTTGTTGACCCGCTGCCCCATCAGATCACCGCCGTCTATGAAACGATGCTACCCCGCCAGCCCTTGCGTTTCCTGCTGGCCGATGACCCCGGCGCCGGCAAAACGATCATGGCCGGGATTCTGATCAAGGAATTGATCGCCCGTGGTGATTTGCAGCGCTGTCTCGTCGTCTGTCCCGGCAGTCTGGCAGAGCAGTGGCAGGATGAACTCTACCGCCGCTTTCACCTGCCCTTTGAGATCCTCACCAATGACAAACTCGAAGCGGCGCGTACCGGCAACTGGTTTCTGGAAAACAATCTGGTCATTGCCCGTCTCGACAAATTAGCGCGCAATGAAGAGGTGCAGGCCAAAGTCGCCATGCCCGAATGTCGTTGGGATCTGGTCATCTGTGACGAGGCGCATAAATTATCGGCCACTTTCTTTGGCGGCGAGATCAAATACACCAAACGCTACAAACTGGGCCAACTGCTCTCGACTATCACCCGTCACTTTCTCTTAATGACCGCCACGCCCCATAATGGCAAGGAAGAAGACTTTCAACTCTTCCTGGCCCTGCTCGACGGCGACCGCTTTGAGGGTCGTTTTCGCGATGGCGTCCATACCGCTGATGTCGCCGACCTGATGCGGCGGATGGTCAAGGAGAAGCTGCTCAAATTTGACGCCACTCCACTCTTCCCAGAGCGCATTGCCCATACCGTCCCCTACAAGCTCTCAGCCGCCGAAGCCGATCTCTATAAAGGCGTCACCGACTATGTGCGTGATGAATTTGACCGCGCCGAAAAGCTGCAAAACGATAAACGCACCGGCACCGTCGGCTTTGCCCTCACCATCCTCCAACGCCGTCTCGCCTCCTCCCCCGCAGCGATCTACCAATCCCTCCACCGCCGCCATGAACGCCTCGCCAGCCGCCTACGCGAACTAGAACTACTACAGCGGGCCGGCAGGGATGCCGGCGCTCCCGGGAACGCCGGCATCCCTGCCGGCCCGCTGCTGGACGCCGAAGAAATTGAAGAGATCGAAGACGCGCCCGACCACGAAGCGACCGTCACCACCGATGAAATCACCGATCAAGCCACCGCCGCCAGCACCATTAGCGAACTCAAAAAAGAACTAGAAACCCTCAAGCGACTGGAAACCCTCGCACTCGCCGTCCTGCGCAGCGGGGCGGACCGCAAATGGCGCGAACTGGCCGAGCTATTGGGCGAAATCTTCACCCCAGCCGCCATTGCCAATCGTCTGGCCGAAGCCAAAGTCCCCTATGTCACCAACGCCCCGGCCAAGCTGACGCCCTCGCCCCAACAGAAACTTGTCATCTTCACCGAGCATCGCGACACGCTCAACTATCTGGAACAGCGAATTACCACGCTACTGGGGCGCAAAGGAGCGGTTGTTTGTATTCATGGCGGCATGGGCCGTGAAGAGCGCATGAAGATGCAGGAAGCCTTTCGCCATGACCCCGAAGTGCAGGTCCTCATCGCCACCGACGCCGCCGGTGAAGGCATTAACCTTCAGCGCGCCCACCTCATGGTCAACTACGATCTGCCCTGGAATCCCAACCGGCTGGAACAGCGCTTTGGCCGCATTCACCGCATCGGGCAGACCGAAGTTTGTCATCTGTGGAATCTGGTGGCCGATGAAACACGCGAAGGCGATGTCTATCGCACCCTGCTCGAAAAACTGGAACAAGCACGGGCCGCCTTAGGTGGTCAAGTCTTTGATGTGCTGGGCAAAGTGCAATTTGAAGGCAAACCCCTGCGTGACCTCCTGATCGAAGCCATCCGCTATGGTGAACAGCCCGCCGTGCGCGCCCGTCTCACCCAGGAAGTGGTCAACGCCTTTGACCGCAGCCATTTACAGGATCTGGTCGATGAACGCGCCTTAGCCCCGGATGCGATGGACGCCAGCCGTGTCCATCGCATTGGCGAGACGATGGCTCGCGCCGAAGCACGCCGCCTGCAGCCCCACTATATTGAATCGTTCTTCCTGGCCGCCTTCCAACGCTTGGGCGGTGTGATTCGTCAACGGGAAGCACGGCGCTACGAAGTGACCCATGTCCCCGCCCCGGTGCGCAACCGTGACCGCCTGATCGGCATCGGCGAACCAGTCTTGCCCCGCTACGAACGCATCGCCTTTGAAAAAACACTCATCGCGCCCCAAGGCCCGCCGCCCGCCGCCTTTCTCTGCCCAGGCCACCCGCTACTCGACGCCACCCTCGACCTCACGCTGGAGCGCCACCGCGACCTGTTGCGCCGTGGCGCGGTGCTGGTCGATGAGCGGGATTTTAGCGATCAACCGCGGGTTCTCTTTTATCTGGAACACGCCATCCAAGACGCCAGCCTCACCCGCACAGGCGACCGTCGCA
>QWII01000166.1 GCA_021405325.1 Caldilinea sp. CFX5
TTTCATGGCGGTGCGGGCTTATGACGAATCAACGCTTTGCATACCTCATTCGATGCGTTTCCAGTACGCTAGCAAACCATCGGTTGCTTCCTAAATCCGCTGTTGTGCCGCGCCGGCCTTGACAAAATTTCCGCGCGCTTTTGAAGGAATGGCTTATGACAACCAAACGACTCAATGTTCTCTTTCTTACCCACCCCGTGCGCCCAGAACTCTTTACGCCGTGGGGCGAGGATGTGGTGACGGCCATCGGGAATCGGCACAATCTGCGCATTTTGGACAGAAGCCAACCCCTGGCCCCCCAGTTTGCCGATGTCGATGTGGTGATCGACCACGGCGGCGCGGCGGGGACGCGGGAAATGCTTGATGTCGCCGGCTCGGCCAAGCTCTGGCAAGTCTTAGGCACAGGGCTGGATCATTTTGACCTGGACTACTGGCGGTCGAAAGGAATGCCGGTCGCCAATTGTCCGGGGCCATTTAGCGCCACGGCTCTGGCCGAATGCGCCATGATGTTTATCCTGCTGTTGGCGCGTCGCTACCCGGTGGCCCAGGCAAACCTGCAACAGCAGAAGTTGTATGAACCGCTCGGCCGCGAACTGGAAGGATTGCGGCTGGGCATTATCGGCTTTGGCGCCAGCGGGATCGAACTGGCGAAACGAGCCAAAGGCTTTGGCTTGCGCCTTTCCGCCATTGACATTCGGGCGGTCAGCGCCGCTGAAGTGCAGGAGTATGGCCTGGAGTTTGTCGGCACGCCCGCCGACCTGGACAAAGTGGTGGCGGCGGTGGATATTCTCTCCCTCCACCTGCATCTCAACCGGGAAACCCACCACATCATCGACGCCCGTCGCCTGGCCCTGATGAAAGCCGACGCCTTCTTGATCAATGTGGCGCGGGGCGCGCTGGTCGATGAGGCGGCGTTGGAACAAGCGCTGCTGGCCGGTAAACTGGGTGGCGCCGGGTTGGATGCCTTTAGCCAGGAGCCGCCCGACATCAGCGCGCCCCTCTTTCGTCTGCCCAACGTCATCGCCATGCCCCATACCGCCGGCACCACGGACGGCACTTCGCGCAAACGCGCCCAGTGCTGCGCCGATAATGTGGATCGCATTGCCGCCGGGCTGGCACCACTTTATCGCGTGGCTTGACCGACTACTGGCAGCGCTGTCGATCATAGGGTGCTTGTCAACGCACGCAAGATAGTGCAACCAAGTTTACAGGGGGATTATGCAGATTACACAGGTAGAATTAGCAGTGGTGGAAGTGCGTTCGGACTATGACGAGGTGATCATCACCATCCGGACGGATAGCGGGCTTGTGGGACATAGCATGGCCTGGGGCAGCAAAGGGGGCCGCCGTCTGGCGGAGGAGATTGCGGCCGTGATTGTGCCTGAACTCATCGGCGAAGATCCGATCAACCGCGAATATCTTTTTCACAAGATCAACCAGGCCGACCGCTGGGGTGGTCACTTGCCCATCACCGCGCATGGGCCGATTGACATCGCGCTATGGGATATTACGGCCAAGCAAGCCGGGTTGCCGCTCTACAAGCTGATTGGCGGCTATCGTGACAAGATCCTGGCCTATGCCACCGGGCCACGCTATCCGACGGCAGAAGAATATGTCGAAGAAGCCAAACGCGCCAGAAGCCAGGGCTTTCGGGCTTACAAGTTGCACCCTCCCGGCGACGCCGAACTCGATATTGAATGCTGCCGCAAAGTACGGGAAGCGATGGGACCTTCGTATATGCTGATGAGTGATCCTGTGGGCGCCTACAACTACGAAGATGCCTTGCGTGTGGGACGTGCATTGGAGAAATTGGATTTTCTCTGGTATGAAGAGCCGTTGCATGACTATGACATCCACAACTATGTACGGTTGGCGCAAGCGCTGGATATTCCCATTGCCGGCGTCGAGTGGGCCGCCGGTCGTTACCACCTGGCGGCCGAGTATATTGTGCGCGGGGCCGTTGACATTGTGCGCAGTGATGTTTCCTGGAAAGGCGGGATTACCGGCTATCTCAAGACGGCCCATTTGTGCGAGGCCTTTGGCTTGAATTGTGAAATTCACCTGGCGATCCATGCGCTGCTCAACGTGGCGAATGTTCACGCGGCCTGTGCTATCCGCAACTGTCGTTTTGTAGAGTTGACGACGCCCATCAACAACTTTGGCATTGCCCCTGGCTTGACCTTAGATGCCGATGGCTATATCCACGCGCCGACCGCGCCAGGGTTAGGCGTTGACCTGGATTGGGCAACGCTGGAGCCGAAGGTAAAGGTGCGCTTGTAAACAACTATGTTGCGCCGACAATGTGGAACGCACCGCCGCCGGCTGGAACAGCAGAACCGCATTACCGTGTTGCCTGATCTGCGTGTCTGGTATATGATTCTAGAAAGCTGTCTAAAAAGTCGTCTTACACCACAAAGACACCAAGGCATCTTCAAGCAATACACTATTCAGCCAAGCAGAAGCGCTCCACCCTACTCCTCCCCAAAGAGGCAATTGTTTCGGAGTAGAGAATGGCTCCCATCTTGGGGTGGAGTAGGGCAAGGCTCATTATTTCTTTGAATCTGCCTTCGACTTTGTGGTTTAAAATCGCCCTAAGGAGCCTAAGCCATGCAAACCATGACACCCAAAGCACGTTTTCTTGCCGCGATGCGGGGCGAACCGGTGGATCGCCCGCCCGCAGCCAGTATTGTCTCTGTGATCAACTACGAATTGATGGATCTCACCGGTGCGCACTTTCCCTATGCCAACACCGAGCCGGAAGCAATGGCCGCCCTCGCCGCCGGCGCCCATGACATCATGGGCTTTGACAGCGTGATGCCGGTCTTTAGCATCGCCCAGGAGGCCACGGCGCTGGGCTGCCAGGTCGATTGGTCGGACAAGGACATGATGCCCAACCCGACCGATGCCCCCTGGGCGGACCGCAGCGTGGAGATTAAGTTGCCCGATGGCTTTCCCGATTCCTTTTTGGAAGATAAGTATGTCAGTTGCGCCATTGAGGCGATCCGCTTGCTGAAAAAACACTTTGGCGACAAAGTGGTGATCATCGGCAAAGTGATGGGACCCTGGACCCTGTCCTATCACTGTTACAATGTCCAGGAATTTCTCTTTGACACGATCATGGACCCGGATCGTGTGCGGAAATCGTTGGAGACCTTGGCGCCGGTGCCGGTCCTCTTCGCCAAAGCGCAACTGGAAGCCGGCGCCGATATGATTGTCTGGGCCGACCATGCCACCGGTGATCTGGTGCGCAACACCACCTATCGCGATTTTCTCCTCCCCTTCCATCAGGAATTGATTCCGCAAGTGCCGGCGCCGGTCATCTTGCATTGCTGTGGCAAAACGCTGGATCGCGTCGATTATTTCTGTCAGGCGGGCTTTGCCGGCTACCATTTTGAATCGGCCAATGCCGCCGAAACCATGGTGGAAAAAACCGCCGGGCGCATGAAGCTGGCCGGCAATGTCAATAACCCCAAGACGCTCTTTGCCAAGGGGCCGGCCGAAGTGCGCGCCGAAGCGCAACGCGCCATCGACGCCGGCGTACAAATCATCGCCCCCGAATGCGCAGTGCCGTTACAGGCGCCCGTGCGCAACCTGGTAGAGATTGTCGCGACCTGCAAGGATAACCCAAAAGCGTGATAACGTGATACGTGATACGTGATAACATGATACTGGCGCGGCGGAACACGCAGCACGTATCACGCAGCACGTATCACGCAGCACGAATTACGCAGCACGAATCACGAATCACCCTAGGAGTTTTCATGAATCGGCAAGAAGAAATCAAAAGAGACTTATTTGACTGTACGCTGGACGGCGAGATCGATGAAGTGCGGGCGCTGACCGAAGAGGGGATTGCCCTGGGCATGGACCCGTTGGAGATTCTCTTTGGCGCGTTGATCCCCTCATTGCAGGAAGTGGGCCGCCTCTTTGAAATCGGCGAATACTTTGTGCCGGAAATGTTGGTGTCGGCGCGCGCCATGCAAGGCGCGATGACCCTGCTGCGCCCGCTGATGGTGGACAAAGGCGCCAAACCGCTGGGCAAGGTCGTCATGCTCACCGTCAAAGGCGATGTCCATGACATTGGCAAAAACCTCTGCAACATTATGTTGGAAGGGGAAGGCTTTGAGGTGATCGATTTGGGTGTCAATGTCAAACCGGAGGCCCTCATCGCGGCCGTGCAGACCCATCAGCCCCAATTGGTCGGCTTCTCGGCCTTTTTGACCACCACCATGCCCTTCTTCAAAACCAATCTGACCGCACTGAGCGAGGCGGGGCTGCGCGACAAGGTCAAGGTCATGGTGGGCGGCGCGCCGGTGACCGAAGAGTTTGCCCAGGTAGTCGGGGCCGATGGCTATGCCAAGGATGCCGGCTCTTGTGTGCGGCTGGCCAAACGCTTCATGGTCGAACTGGGCTACGACATCGAGCAGCACCAGGCCCCCTCCGGCGCCGCCGCGTTGGCGGCCGCCGTGCAAGCGGTGGAAGCGATGATCAATAAAGCGGACGAGCATGCGCAGGTGGCCCGGTGATCGGTCGTTTAGTCGCGTAGTCGTTTCGTCGTTTGGTCGCGTAGCCGTTTAGTCGCGTGGTCACTTGCTCACGACTTCCGACCACGCGACTTTGCGACCACGCGACTTCGCAACCTCGTGACCACGCGACTTCGCGACCTCATGACCAAACGACTCTATTTCAACATTCACGATTTCGGAGAGACGCTACCTGATGAGCGACCAAGCCATTGCCCCCACCAAGGTCACCATTGAGTTTCGCCCGCAGAACAAGGTCACCCGTGTGCCGCCGGGCATGACGCTCTTTAACGCGGCCAACTGGATCGGCTTGCCGATTGACAGCACCTGTGGCGCCAAAGGGACCTGCGGCAAATGCAAGGTGCGCATCCTCAGCGGCAGCAATGGCATTAGCCCGGCAGACCGCAAAGTCTTCTCCGCCGAGGAGTTGCACGCCGGGTGGCGCCTTTCCTGTCGCGCCGAAGCGCAGGCCGATGTTGTCTGCGAAGTGCCGCGGCTCATGGGCAACCCTAAAGCCGCACTCCTGGGCTTTGGCCGTCATGTGGTCTTGAACCCCAACGTCCACAAACGCTTTTTGCGCCTGACGCCGCCGGAAATCGATGACCAGCGCAGCGACTTTGTCCGGTTGCGGGCCGCGCTGGCCGCCGAAGGCTTTGACGTGAAGGCGGCGCTGCCGGTGTTGCGCCGCCTGCCTGGTCTCCTGCGCGCCGCCGACTGGCAAGTGACCGCCGTCGTGGTGGGCCAGGAACTGGTCAGCGTGGAGGCCGGCGACACCACCGAGCGCCTCTTTGGGCTGGCCTTTGACATCGGCACCACCACCGTCGTCGGCATGTTGCTGAACCTGCGCAACGGCGTCCCGGTCGCCGTCCAGTCGGCGCTCAATGGTCAGGCCATTTACGGCGCCGATGTGATTGCCCGCATCAGCCACGCCATGCTCCAGGCCGAGGGGTTGGCCCAACTCACCGAACGCATTGTGGCGACCATCAACAACCTGATTGCCGATCTGCTCCAGGCCGCCGGCGTCGCCCTGCATGAGGTCTACGAAGTGGTGGCCGTCGGCAACGCCACCATGCTGCACCTACTCTTGGGCATCCACCCGGAAGCCATCGGCCTCCATCCCTTCATCCCGGTGGTGGATGAGCTGCTGCAGGTGGACGCCGGGGCGATCGGTCTGGCGATCCTCCCGCAGGCGCAGGTGCATCTACTGCCCCACCTGGGGGCCTATGTGGGGGCCGATCTAGTGGGCGGGCTGCTGGCCACCGGGTTGGCGCAGGAGGAAGGGGTGCGTCTGCTAGTCGATGTGGGCACCAATGGCGAGATCATTCTCGGCTCCAAAGTGCGCACCGTGGCGACGGCGGCGCCGGCCGGCCCGGCCTTTGAGGGCGCCCAAATCAAAGATGGCATGCGCGCCAGCGCCGGGGCGATTGAGGCGGTGACCATTACCCATGACGGGGTTCAGCTCAAGGTGATCGGCGATGTCGCGCCCATTGGCTTGTGCGGCTCCGGGCTGATCGACGCCGTGGCCCAGTTGCGGCTGGTCGGGCTGCTCTTGCCGTCGGGCAAATTTATCAAAGAAGACGCCGCCGCCCGCTATGGCCCGGAACTAGCCCAGCGGCTGGTCAGCACCGCGGACGGCGCCCGCGCCTTTGTGCTGGCCTGGCCGGCGGAAACGGGCAGCGGCCAGCCTATTGTCTTAACCCAACGGGACATTCGCGAACTGCAATTTGCCAAAGGCGCGATTGCCGGCGGCATTGAGGTGGTGATGAGCGAATTGGGCGTCAGCGCCGCCGACCTGGCGGCCATCTACCTGGCCGGCTCCTTTGGCAACTATATCAACCCCCAAAGCGCCCGCATCATCGGCTTGACGCCCCCCGTCCCCGTGGAACGCATCAAAGCCGTGGGCAACGCCGCCGGCGAAGGCGCCAAGATGGCGCTGCTCTCCTTCCGCGAACGCGACGTCGCGCGCACCCTGCCCCACCTGATCGAGTACCATGAACTCTCCGGGCGCGGCGATTTTAATGATTCGTTTATTGCTGTCCTCCAATTTCCCGATCTCGCCGATCTGGGGCTGGCGCCGAAGGAGTGAAGGGGCGGCGGCGCCAGGTAGCGTGCGTGGCACTGACCAAGACCACGCTGTTTACACCCCAATCCACTGGTCAGTGCCGCGCACGCAGGGACAGGGCGTGGGGGCTATACTCGCGTGCGCGGCACTGACCAAGACCACGCTGTTTACACCTCAATCCAGTGGTCAGTGCCGCGCACGCGGGGACGGGGCGTGGGGGCTATACTCGCGTGCGCGGCACTGACCAGTACGATGAAGGTAAGGGTAAGCGGTCTTGGTCAGTGCCACGCACGCTGGTGGTTCGTCCCTGTACACAAGGATGTTGTTAATGGTTAGCACGCTGGGGATAGATTTTTTCATTAACCAGTATGGCAGCGCCCTACTCACTGCATAGCAATCAAGTTCAAAAATTCGCGGACGCTTTGCTTGGTCTTCAACGAGGCTTCCACTTTGTCACCGTCAAAAATAGGACTTGTACGCACGACGAGTCATGACGAGAACGCTAGCCAGACCTCCGGGAGGTGGGTACAACATGTTACATGAGGAGAAGATCGTTTGCCCACCTCCCGGAGGTCTGGCCGCCCTGCTACTGCGGAGTCGAGGGTCGCGACCTATTAATGCGTCCGTTCAATCCAGAGTAAACCCTCTTTGAGTGGCACGCGATGTTTGCGATTTTTCCACTTGGTTAGGAGTTACGCAGTTGGACAAGACCTGTCAGGTTTGCGAAACCTGACAGGTCTCTGGTAGCGCCCGTCAACTGCGTAACTCCTATTGGTATTGCGATCCCGTAATTTTTCAAACTCATAGTGCTGAAAGCCGGCAGCCAGCGCCAACTCGCCGAGCCAGGTGTCGATTGGGCAGTAAACGCCATAGGGGGCGGAATCGCCAATCACCCAACACATGCGCGCGCCGGGGCGGCAAACTTTGCGTAATTCCTGGAAGACAAAGCCAAGATCGCGACAGTAGGCCGCCACCATGGTATGGTAATGTTTTTTGCCGCCGTGATCTTCACGGGTGGCGGCCAGTTGGGTCACCACCGCCGCCAATTCCGCACGGATCGGGGCAAGCACGGGTTCGGCTAACAACTCATCAGCGTTCAAGCGCTCGCGGGAGGAATGTTGGGACGAAGAGACGATCAGATGTTTGCGCACCTTGTCATGGATCTCCCCCCAGCCCGCGACTTCGCCCCAGAAGGTCATTTCAAAGCGCAAGGCGTCCGCATAGTCATAGTTGTTGGCATAGGGCGGTGAGGTGATGACGGCGTCCACTTGCCGGTCAAGCGCCTGCGCAAAGGTACGCGCATCCCCAGCCACCAGACAAGCCCGTGACTGCGTGGCGTGCGCTTGGAGCCAGCGCATATCGTGCGCCATCATCTCAATCTGCTGGCGAAAGGCCAGGGCGGGGTGCAAGACTTTTTTCTTGGTTTTGTTGGGCAAGATATATTGCCACTGAGCCGTGCCGGCGCTGGCGCAAGGGCGCAAAATCGCCGTAATCGCCAGCCAAACCAATTCGGCGGCGGGCGATTGATCCGCATGGGCTTGCCAGGCCGCTTTTAAGGCCGTTAGCTCCGCCAGGAACGCTGGGTCAAAGCTACGCTGAATCAGTTCCGGGTAGGCTGCGGTTTCTTCCAACCGACAACGCGCCGCGCGCTGAACGGCTTCGGCCAGCGTCGTAAATTGCTCAACGGCCGTTGACCAGTGGAGCTTGGCCCGACAAATCCGCGCCACCACCGGGTGCGCTTCCACCCCAATACTACCGATGCCGACTTGCTCGCAGACAAGCGGCACCGTGCCGGAGCCGGCAAAGGGATCCAACACAGTATGGTGGGGTTCAAGCCGCCAATCCGCCAGCGCTTGTTCCACCCATTCCGCCGAAAAGCCCGCCGAATAGCGAAACCAGCGATGCACCGGCAGCGCCATGTTGTCCACAAAGGTGCCGGCGCGGGTCACTTTGCGCTCAACCGGTGGGATCACCGGCTCTGGGAAAAGGGATAGCTGTAGTTGCTTGGTCATCGGAGCATTATCCCAGCAAGGAGGCCAATCGACGGAAATGGCAGGGCGGTGCAACGGTAACAAGCCAAAACACAACAGCGGATGAGGGCGGGAACGGATTGCTCGTAACACGGGTGCCCACTGGGCGTGGCGTTGTTATGCAGGCTGGACGCTCTGCGTCCCCAGCGGCGCAGAGCGCCGAGTCGGCATTACGACGGAGACCGTCGTAACGAGCAAAAACATCCGTTGCTTCCTTCATCCGTTGTTGTGTTCTGCGCCCCCCACCCGCGCCAGCAGGAAGAGAATCTCCGCCGCATCGGCATAATCGAGCGCCGGATCATCGGCCAGCGCCGGGTCGCGGGAGCCGTTGAAAATCGAGAGCATGGCTTGCATCAACTGCTTGAGCGAGTCAGGTGTCTCTGAATCGCTGGCAAGTTCCTGAAAAAGCGCGTTGACTTCATCAACCTTCTGCTGCGCAATCAGCCCCAATACACGATCCACCAGCTTCCCACCACCATGTTGCGCATATCCACCCTGCCGTCGATAGGCGAGATAGGCGTCCCGCGCCTGTACCCACGCCGCCCGCGCCGCTGCCCCGTTGCCGACCGCCGTTTCGATGGCGTACAGAATGCCGAAAGACGTCCACGGTTCGGCCACATGTCCAAAGGGACGCTTACACTCAATCGCCCGCGCGATTTCCGAGCGGGCATCACCATAACGATTGAGTTTGCACATGGCGCTGGCAATGTTATTGCGCGCGACTCCTTCATAGCGCAAATCGCCAAGTTCAACAAAAAGATCGGCCGCCTGCCGGTAAAAGGTTACCGCATCTTCGGGCCGACTTAGTTTGGTATTGTAAAGACGCCCTAATTCACTCAAACTCATCGCCTGTCCAGCCCGGTCGTTGATCTGGGTCCGAATCTCCAGCGAACGGCGGTAGGCCATTTCCGCATCGTCGTACTGACCGGTATCCTGCTGCACCATGCCGATCCGATGCCACATTGAGGCCACCGGGGCCGGTTCATTCTGTGCTTCAAAGATTGCCCGCGCCCCGTCAAAGCTAGTTAAGGCCTTGACATATTTGCCCTGGATGTATAGCACAGCCGCCAGTTGCGCCTTACTTACGGCCACACCGTGAAAGTCGACCATTTTATCACCGCACTTGATGCGTGCTTCATATTTGGCGATGGCTTCATCTAGCCGCCCCAACACTGCTAGGCAGTCAGCCTGTTCAGTCAGGGTGACTGCCGCCATACGTTCGCCCCGTTCCCCCAACCCCTCAAATAGCCGTTGTGCTATCATAGACAGTTCCAGAGCAGGAGCAGCTTGACCTCCGAGCCTCAAAATCCGCCCGAGCAAAAAATGCGCCATAGCCAAATCGCCATTAGCCCCATCGTAGGCCACTGGCCCCGCTGCTTTGGCCTGCGCCAGCAGCGCTGTGGCTTTGGTGGTTGCCGGCTGCAACTGCCCCTGCTGGAGCAGCCGCTCGATCAGCAGCCGTTCGTGTTCAAAGCGGGCGTGGCTCCAAGCGGGAATGGCGGCGGCGGCCTGTTCCCGCACGGCCACCGCCCTCGCCAGCGCCTGTGGGCGACCCAGGTCGGCCAGCAGTTGCTCAATCTTGCCAGCCGTGTTACTGACCGCTTCAGTGCTGGTCGGGTCTGCGGCCATCTGGTGAACCAGCCAATCGAGCAGGGACAGCAGATTGGGCAGTTTGAGCAGGGTCAGGCGGAGGGCCATTTTGCTATCTTTGAAATACTGCTTGTAAAGAAAATCAACCAGTTGCGTCATAGCGGCCGCCCAGTTGGCTTCCATTTCGGCCAACTGTTCGACCGTCTGGCCCAGCTTCAGGTAGGCGGGCAGGGCAGGGTCCAGGCGTAAGTAGTTGTACTCCTGCAGTTCGGCCATGCCCACGTCGATCAGCAGTTTGGCTATGGCAGCCGCTTTGTCGGTGTCAATACCCAATACCTTTGACAATACCCACAAGCTGCCACCATCGTGGAAGACAGCCAGCCGGTTGATCTGCGTCCGCACGTCAGCGGGCAGGCGGCGCAGTGAGAGTTCCAGGCTGGCGTAGAGCGAGTTTTCGCGGTCGCCCCGATTTTGCGCTTCCAGGGTGTCCATCAGGTGGGCCAGGTTGTGGGTAGTGGCGCGCACGCCGTGGGCCACTTCGCGGGCCAGCAGCACCAGCGCCCGCGGGTGGCGGTTGACCGTCTCCACCAGTTCGGCCACCTCCTCGGCCGTGGCGGCGCTATCATGGGCCGGGGGCGACCAGCCGTGCTGGGCCATGACCCGCTCCACCAATTGGATGGCTTCGGCCTGGCTCAACCGCTCCAATGTCACCGTGTTGCGCTCGGCGGCAAAGGGCGCGGGCAGCCGTTCGCGCGAAGTAAAGAGCAGACGGCAGGTGTCCGCCGCGGCCAGCAGCCGTTGGCAGAGGTCGAGCAGTTCGCTCACGTCGGCCACGCCGGCCGGGTTGACGCCCAGGGCGTCGGGCAGCACGCTCTCCAGGTTGTCCAGCAGGATCAGCGTGGGGAAGTCGTGCAGCGCCCGCGTCACCGGCAGTAGAGCGGCGGCCAGGTCGTTGCCATATTGGGCCACCGTGTAGCTGGGCAACAGTTGGCGGCCAATGGCGTCCAGCACGCCGCGGACATCCTGCACATTTTGCGGCTCGACGTTGACAAAGGCGGCGCGGGCAAAGCGGCCCGACCGCACCAGCCAGCGGGTCAGTTCAATGGCCAGCGCGCTTTTACCTAACCCGCCGGAACCGCGGATCACGGCGTAGTTGCTCTGCGCCAGCAGCCGCTCCAGGTGCAGCAGCGTCCGGCTGCGCCCCACAAAGGAGTGGGCCGGCGGGGCGGCAGCTTGCCCAACTGAAGCAGGCGCTGGCGACCCACCAACGCTTGCATGGCCGCAGCCGGGCGCAGCGGAAAGAGCTGCGGGTCGCCCCGCTCCTGGTAGAGCACCGGCACAAACCAATCTTGCAGCCGCAGCTCGCCGGCCCCCATGATCTGGAAGCGATAGGTGTCGTCATAGAGCGCAATCTGGCCGGCCAGCATGGCGTCGCCTACGCGCTGGCCCTCCGCCAGGGCGCGGTAAAATGGCTCGACAAAGCGGCGGGCCGTCTCCACCAGCACGGTATGGCTCATGGCCACCACCGAGCCAACCCCCTCCTCCAGCAGCCGGGCCGCCACCGAGGCGGTGGGGTCGGCGCTGGCCTGGGCCGTCTGGCACGCGTCCAGATAGATGAGGGGCACGCCATAGTCGCGCAGGTCGGCGGCCAGGTCGCTGGCGTGGACCAGGTGGAGCAGGCGCTGGCCCAGCTTCTGGCTGTCGCGCGGATCTTCAAAACAGAGCGCGCCCAGCCCCACGCGGCGGTCATAGACGCCGTGGCCGTCAAAGTGGACAATAGCGTAGGGGTTGGCTGCCGCCCTGGCCCGTTGTAGCGCCGCCTTGAGCGCGGGCAAGGTGGGCGGCGTCAGGATCTCGACCTGCACCAGCCCGTCGCCCAAGGTTTCCATGGCCTGCACCAGGGGCAGCGCGCTGCTGCGGTGGTCCAAATAGCCGACGGCGTTGCCGCTTTCATCAATTTCGGGCCGGGGACTGAGCAGCAGCACGCGCAGGGGCAGCCGGGTCTGCACGCTGGGGGTGCGCTTGCGGTTGGGCAGCCGTCGCCGCACCCGCACCGCCTTGGCCCCCTGTGCCAGATAACCGCTGCCGTCGTGTAAAATCTCCCACGGCAGCGCCAGCAGATCGCTGGCGGCGGCGTAGATCAGGGCGGTTGCATCTGGGTCGGTGCCTTCGGGCGGCTCAAAATCGACCTGCACCGAAAAGCGGCGGCTACCCGTTTGGCCCCGCCACGCCTCAACCGGTTCGCGGGCCGATGCGCCCCCCAGCGCGGCCTGGTAGAGCGCCTGGCCCCACTGCGGCAACCCCTTGGCGGTCTTCTCTGCCCGCTCTTTGAAGACGCCGGCGGGCCACTGGTAGTAGCGCTCGATGTACCAGCGCACCTCCTCCAGTTCGAGCGGCCCCAGCGGCGCGGTAAATTTGTAGCGGCGGCGGCTGATCTCGCGGCTGTGGTCGGCGGGGTTGTAGGTCAGCTCGGCGGTGGCCGTGGCCCGGCGCACACCATCCTGCTCGACGATCTGCGGGTCGGTTAGTTTGAGGACTAATTCGGCAACCGGCGGGGCGGCCACCGCTTTGGCCGTTTCCCAATCGGTGGGCAGGGCCAGCCCCAGCGCAGCAAAGATCTTGGGCAGCGCCTCGCTAAAGCCGGTGGGCGTGTCGGCGACAACGATGTGGAGCGGCTCGGTGGGGAAGAGCAGCTTGAGCAGCCCCGGCGGCACCCCCGGCAGCACCACGGAGATCACCTTGTAGCCGTCGGTGCGGCGCGCCGCCTCGTCCAGCGCCCAGCGCACCTCGCGCTGCACCCATTCCGAGCCGAGCGCCTCGATGCTGAGGACGACGAGCAAGTGGCGGGCGCTGCGCACACGCTGCTCGATGGTGGCGTTCAGATCGTCGCCGCCGGTCAGCTCGTGCGAATCGACCCACGGCAGTTGCCCGTGCAGTTCCAGCGTTTCGCGCAGCTTTTTGACGAACTCGTCGTTTTTGGAAGAGTGCGAGATAAACAGATGTTGGCCCATGCAGCACACCTCGGTTGAACGGTGACTTGGCGACAGACGCCCCTGGACCAGTGAAGCGACGAGGGACGGGGGCGTTGCTGTACAGATGACATGGCTACGGACACCGCGCCCCAGGGGCACCCGCATGAAAATCAGATTTTGATCAAAGATTACGCAGATTA
>QWII01000167.1 GCA_021405325.1 Caldilinea sp. CFX5
CGCACGCAATCACCAGGGTAGCCCGAACAAGCAAACGGCAAGGAAAACCACCAGGATGCACCTGGGAATCGACCTGTCCAACCGTTATTTTGATGCAATAACGTAGTAGCTGTCAGGTTTTGGAAACCTGACAGGTGTTCCCCCATTCCATCCATGAGCCGAACGAGTTTTGCCAGAAATTGCAAAATAGATCGATGATGGTTATACTGGTGGCAATGAGCTGTGCCGTGATTGCTCGGTGCGGAGACGCCGTCAATGCGTTTGCCCTTGCTCCAGACCAAGTTGTACATTCCATCCCTGCGCCAGCAGTTGGTCGCCCGTCCAACGATCACGGCCAAACTGGGCGCAGGCGGATGGCGCCCCGTAACCCTGGTGGCGGCGCCGGCTGGCTTTGGCAAAACCACGTTGGTCAGCGCCTGGGCGACCCAGGCGCCTCAGGCCGTCGTCTGGCTCTCTTTAGATGAGGATGACAACGACCCCACCCGTTTTCTCACCTACGTGCTGGCCGCCTTGCAAACCCAGCAACCGGCCATCGGCGCCGGCGTCCAGGAATTGCTCAACGCCCCCCAGGCGCCCCTGCCCAAAGCTGTGCTGACCCTGCTCCTCAATGACCTGAACGCGCTGACGACGCCCTTAGCGCTTGTTCTCGACGACTACCACTTGATTACCACGCCCGCGATCCATGAGGCGCTGACCTTCTTCATTGACCATCTGCCGCCGCCGGTGCATCTGATCTTCACCACCCGCATCGATCCGCCCCTACCGCTGGCGCGCTGGCGGGCGCGTAACCAACTCGTGGAAATTCGGGCCGATGATCTGCGTTTTCGCCAGGAAGAGGCTGCCACCTTTTTGAATGAGATCATGGGCTTGACGTTGACTGCGGCAGAGATCACGACGTTAGAAGCGCGCACCGAAGGCTGGATCGCCGGGCTGCAACTGGCGGCGCTCTCGTTGCAAGGGCGCAGCGATGTGGCTGGGTTCATGCGCGCCTTTTCGGGCAGTCACCGCCATGTGCTGAGTTATCTGGTGGAGGAAGTGCTGGATCGCCGGCCGGAAGGTACACTGGATTTTTTGTTGCAAACGGCGATTCTGGGGCGGTTAACCGCCCCTCTCTGCGACGCCGTCACCGGACGCAGCGACAGTCAGGTGCTGTTGACGAAAGTCGAACAAGCCAATCTCTTTCTCATCCCGTTGGACGACGCGGGGCAGTGGTATCGCTATCATCACCTCTTTGCCGAGGTTTTGCGCACCCGCTTGCAACAGAGCCACCCCGACTTGCTGCCCGTGTTACATCACCGCGCCAGCGTATGGTACGAACAGCATGGGCTACTGGCCGAGGCGATCAACCACGCTCTGGCCGCTGAAGAATGGGAACGTGCGGCCGGGCTGCTCAAACCCATCGTCAAGGAAATGGTGGAGCGGGTGACGCTGGCCGGTCAAGCGCAGACGGTTCTACGCTGGCTGAAGGTGCTGCCGGTCTCCGTGGCGCGCACCCATCCGACCCTCTGTTTCTATCACGCCACGGCGCTCATGTTTACCAATCAACTGGCGGCAGCGGAAGTCTGGTTGCAGGACGCGGAACAGGCGGTTCAGCCGCAGATGCTGCCGGATGAGGCCCACACCATCTTGGGGTGGGTTGCTGTCATCCGGGCAGACATCGCCCGTGTACGCGGTGATTTGGCGAGCGGGGTCGCCCTGGCGCACCAGGCGTTGGCCTATCTACCGGCGACGGAAGCGCTCGCCCGCGCCGTTGGTCAGATGAATGTCGCACACGCCTATTTGTTCAACGGGGATGTCACCCAAGCGGCAGAACGGCTGGCGGCGGAAGCGATTGCTCCCTTGCAGAAAATCGGCAACCTCTTTGCAACCACCATTGCCATTACCAACCTGGCGCGTCTCCAGGCGTTACAAGGGCGCTGCCGGTCGGCGGCGGCGACCTTTGCGCTGGCCGAGCAAATTACGCCGGGCGGTGGACAGCTCCAGGATCTGCTCAACGGTGCGGCCTTCTACATTGGTCTGGGCGATTTGCTGCGTGAGCGGAATGAATTAGAGGCGGCCGGCCAACAGTTGACACAGGGCATGGAACTGGTGCGTGGTCTGTTAAGCGTAGATGCCGATGTGGTGACGACGGGGTATATAGCCTTGGCGAAACTGCGTCATGCGTTGGGTGATCTACCGGGCGGATTGGCGTTATTGGACGAGTTTGTGCAACTTGCCCGTGAGCGTGGTTACTTTGCGCCGCTGATCGCCCGCGCCGAGGCGGTGCGCACCCAGTTGTGGCTGGCGTCCGGGGTAGCGAACCTGGCCGCCGCCAGCCAGTGGGCCGCCGCCAGCGGCCTTCATGCGGATGACGAAGATCTGCCCTATCTGCGCGAAAGCGAATACCTGACCCTGGCGCGCGTCCTCATTGCCCAACAGCGCACTGTCGAGGCGCTGCGGTTGCTGGCCCGCCTTTTGCCAAACGCCGAGGCTGGTGGGCGCGGCGGGCGCGTCATCGAAATCCGGCTGCTCCAAGCATTGGCCCTGCACGCCCAAAAGCTGTTTGCTGAAGCGTACGCCGCGCTCCACCACGCCCTCAGCTTGGCCGGGGGGCCTATAGGCGCGGAAGACTACATTCGCCTCTTTGTCGATGAAGGCGAAGCTATGCGATTTTTGATTTTTGATTTTAGATCCTTCCAGGCTCGCACTGGCAGTGACAAGCTTTGGATTGCACAACAGCCCACCGTAGACCAAAACAGCCAATTGTCTGTTTATGTGGACAAACTGTTGGCCGCTTTTGGCAACGAACAAGTGAATGCAGGTGAAGGCTTACTCGCCGAGCAAGCGCAAATCCAAAATCCAAAATCACAAATCCAAAATCTTGTTGAGCCACTCAGCGACCGCGAGCAGGAAGTGCTGCAATTGGTGGCAGCCGGTCTCTCCAATAGCGAAATTGCTACGCGCTTGATCGTCACCACCGGCACGATCAAAACACACATCAACCACATCTTTAGCAAACTGCATGTGCAGAGCCGCACCCAAGCCGTTGCTCGCGGACGCGAGCTTGGTCTACTCCCCAAATAATCCTGCTCCACCCGCCACGATCCACCCGCGTCCCCCACAATCAACCATCGAATCTATCTTAGGATGGATGACACGCCACCCGGTTGACGGCTATGCTATGGGCATACAGATGGAACCAATGGGTGGGCAACGCGAATCCCGCCTCCGCCGAAGAAGAGGAGCCAACACGATGACATGGTATCAATTCATTTTGCGCCTAGGGCAGGCAACGGTACTCACCAGCCTCATCCTCGCTGTCGTTCTATCGGGGGCGGCGGCTGGGGCCGCCCCGGCGGCGGCGAGTACAGCCGATTTTGCGGCCATCGAGCGCTTTGTCGAGCAACAGATGCATGACTTGCGTATTCCTGGCCTGGCCCTCGCTGTTGTCCAAGATGACCAAATCATCTATAGTCGAGGCTTTGGCGTCACCGGCCCGGATGGGCGCGCTGTCACGCCGCAGACGCCCTTTCAGATCGCTTCGCTGACAAAGCCAATGACTGGCCTAGCCATCATGCAGTTGGTCGAGGCGGGGAAACTTGCGCTCGACGCGCCCGTTCAGCGCTACCTGCCCTGGTTTCGCGTCGCTGACGAGGCTGCCTCTGCTCAGATTACGGTTCGTCACCTGCTCTATCACACGAGTGGTCTGCCGGAAGCGGTCGGTGTGGACTATTTTTACAGCGGGGACGCCCGGCCGAACGCCTTGGCGGAACGGGTGCGGGCGCTCCGCACTGTCCAGCTCACCAGGCCGGTTGGCAGCGCGTATGGCTATGCCAATGCGGGTTACTGGGTGCTGGGACTGCTGATCCAGGAGGTCAGCGGGCAATCGTATGAAGCTTACATGCGCACCCATCTCTTTGATCCCTTACAGATGCAGCAAACCTTTACCGATTGGATGGCGGCGCGCACCCACGGGGCGGCTAGCGGCCACCGTTATTGGTTTGGCGTGCCGGTAGCCAGCGCGTTTCCCCTGGATCGCGCCGGTCTGCCGTCGGGCGGGGTGATCGCCAGCGCCACCGATGTGGCCCATTTTTTGATCGCCCAACTGAATGGCGGGCGCTTCGGCGATGGCGCCATTCTCTCGGCGGCGGGGGTTGCGGAGATGCAGCGCCCCGTTGCGCCGCTGGGTGCGGACGAGTTCTATGCCATGGATTGGCGTGTTGGACAGATCGGCGGCGTGAAAACGCTGGCCAAAGGGGGCGCACTGACCGACTTCAAGAGCCAGATGGTCCTGATCCCGGAGCGGCGCATAGGGGTGGTCGTCTTGATAAACGCCAACAAAACGCTTGACACAATCGTAGGTGACAGGCGGCTGCCCCTGCTTCCCTACAACGTGGTCGAGTTACTCCTGGCGCAGCCGGTGACGGTTTTCCCTGCTAGTCGTCTCCTACCCTTGCTCTACACAGCGCTATGCTTAGCCGTGGCCCTACAGGTGGCTGGCATGATCCGCACGATTAGGCGATTACGCCGCTGGCAAACCCAACCGGAGCAGCGGCCAACAGGGTGGCATGGGCTAGTGACGCACCTGATGCTGCCGCTGGTCGTCAATGGGGGCTGGGGCCTCTGCACTCTCCTTTGGCCCGCCCTCTTCCATGCGCCGTTGTCATACGCCCTCTATAGTATCCCCGATTTCAGCTACACCCTCCTGATCAGCGGCGTGGTCGCGCTGGCTTGGGCTGTCATACGAACAGGCTTGCTACTACGATTGTTGCGCCGTGGGGAGAGCCGGGTCTCGCCAACGACGAGTATACCGGTTAGTGCTTAATCCAATGGACAAGGAGACAACTATGAATCTGCGTTTATCGATCCTGCTATCTGTGCTGCTGGCGACCCTCTTGCTCACCGCTTGCGGGTTCCAGGTCATTCAAGGTTCCGGCAATATTGTCACGGAAGTGCGCGCCGTGCATGACTTTACGGCGGTCAACTTCACCGGCTTTGGGGAAGTGACGCTGGTCCAGGGCGACAGCGAAGCGTTGACCATTGAAACCGATGACAACCTGCTGCCCTATATCAAAACCACCGTCAACCGGGGTACGCTGACGATCAGTTTTGAGGAACGGGGCTGGCTGCCCATTGTGCGGCCAACCGACGCGATTCGTTACCGCTTGACCGTAAAAACGCTCACCCATCTGGATTTGTCCGGCGCCGGGACAGTCGCCACCACTGATCTGACGGCTGATCACCTGACCCTGGTGGAGAGTGGGGCCGGTGAGATCCAGATTGCCAATCTCACGGCCAACGCAGTCACGGTGAAGATGAGCGGGGCCGGCGCCATCGACCTGGCCGGCCAGGTGACGGAGCAAACTGTGGATCTGAGTGGTTTGGGCGCCTATCATGCTGATAACTTGGTGAGTCAAAGCGCCCAAATCACCCTCAGCGGCGCCGGTGAGGCGACGATCTGGGTCAGCGAGCAGCTTGACGCCGAAATATCGGGGGCGGGCACGATTCGGTACTATGGGTCGCCCCAAACCAACACTTCCTCGACCGGGATCGGCAGCGTAAAACACCTGGGTGAGAAGTAATTCCGTGTGAAGGAGACGACCATGCATACCAGCGGAGTCGCCAATACCATGAACCGAGCATCCCAAAACCGGCAGCCATTCAACCGATTGCTGGTCGGGGGTGGACGGGTGCTGCTTTATAGCTTGTTCATCCTCCTTGTCCTCGCTGGCAGCGGTGCGATCTACCAAGTCATCGCCACAGCGCGTGATATGCGAGCCTTTCCACCCCCTGGTCAATTGGTGGATGTCGGCGGCTACAAGCTGCATCTTGTATGTACTGGGCCGCAAAACGCCGCCGCACCCACCGTGATTTTGGCGCATGTCGGCGATGGCAATGTGGCGCAGTGGGGGTTGGTGCAACCGGAAATTGCCAAGACCACGCGTGTTTGCGCCTATGATCGGGCGGGGTTTGGCTGGAGTGAACGTGGCCCTGCCCCGCGTGATGGCCGGCAAAGCATGAGCGAGTTGCACACCTTACTTACCAATGCCCGCATTGCTGCGCCCTACATCTTGGTAGGCCATTCCTATGGCGGGAATGTAGCGCGTCTCTATGTGGCTGCCTACCCGCAGGAAGTGGCCGGCTTGGTGCTGGTTGACCCTGGTCAGCTCTTTGATACGCCTGGCGTGCCGGTCGCAATCAATGCCGCCTGGCAGGCCGATGGTCAGACGGTGATGCGCCTGGCGCCCTATCTCTCCCGGTTGGGACTGCTACGCCTGTTGGCCGCGCTCGGCGTCATGCCCGGTCATGGTGACCTGCCGCCTGTCAGTGGTGCGGCGTATGATGCCGTGAACCTGACCACCAAGTTCTGGGACACGCTCAGCGACCAAAATGCAGCGATGGCGACGACATCGCAACAAGTGCTGGGCGCACCTCACCACCGGAGTGATCTGCCCGTAGTTGTGTTAAGCGCCGCCCTGCCGGACGATGAGAGCCGCCGGGTGTGGACCGCCGTCAACGCTGCACTGGCGACACACTCGACCAACGGCATTCATCGCGTGGTCGATGGGGCAACCCATATGGGATTGGCGCTCCACCAGGAACACGCACAGGCCACGATTGCGGCCATTCTTCAGGTGGTAGAGGCGGCGCGTACAGGGCTGCCGCTGCCATAAATCAGGAGGAAGTATGATGTTGATTTGGCATAAGTATATTATCCATTCTGGCGTCCTCCTGCTCATAACAGCAGCGCTGTCATTGACAGTGGGCCATACACCGCAGGTGCAGGGCGCTGCGCTCTCCCAACCGGCAGATGACGCTGATTTTGCCGCCATTGATGCCTACCTGGTCGAGCAGATGGCCGAACTGCGCATTCCTGGGCTGGCACTGGGCATTGTGCAAGGGGATCAAGTGGTGTACCGCAAAGGCTTTGGCATTGCCGACCCAACTGGACGGGCAGTGACACCGCAGACGCCCTTTGTTCTCAACTCAATCAGCAAATCGTTTGTGGCGCTGGCTGTCATGCAACTGGTTGAGCAGGGACGGATCGAACTGGATGCCCCGGTGCAGCGCTACTTGCCCTGGTTCCAGGTGGCGGACGCGACTGCCGCATCCCGGATCACCGTCCGTCACTTGTTGAACCACACCAGCGGCTTGCCGGCATCGGCGGCCTATCCAGAGCTTGTCCGACCGGCGACAGCAACAGATTCACTAGAAGAACGGGTGCGTCGTCTACGGACCATACCGCTCAACCGACCGGTGGGAACGACCTTTGAATATACTGATGCCAACTATGATCTGCTTGGCTTGCTGGTGCAGACGGTGGCCGGTCAACCCTACCCGCTGTATGTACAGCAGCAGATCCTGACGCCACTGGCGATGACGCACAGTGCAACAACGCAACCCGCTGCCTTGCCGCCTGACCTGGCGACTGGGTACCGGTCGTGGTTTGGCTGGCCTGTGCCGTTTCGCCAATGGTATATCCATGCCATGCTACCCTCCGGCGATCTGATCGCCACGGCAGAGGATATAACCCATTATCTGATCGCCCAACTTAACGAGGGGCGCTACGGTGAACAACAGGTATTGTCGCCGCAGGGGATCGCAACGCTGCATGAACCCGCGGTGTCGGAGGGGCGGGGCGACCGCTTTTATGGCATGGGCTGGATCAGCCGTTCGCTTAATGGCATTCCGGTTGTGCGCCACGATGGCACCAGTGCGAATTATTACGCCGACGTTGTCCTCGATCCGGCGGGAGAATGGGGGGTGGTGCTCCTGCTGAATTTTAATTCTTTTCACCTGTATGGCGGGCGTATCCAGGCGTTGAGCGGCGGGATCGTAAGCTTGCTGCACGAGCAGTCGCCGCCCACGTTGTCGGCCATGCACCATCCGCTCCTCTATCCGCTCCTGCTTATTGTGTTAATCGGCACGGGGTTGTTACTACTCTGGCTGGCGCGTTCGTTCTGGCTTTGGCGCCGCTGGCAACGCAACGTTATACAGCATCCCCAAGGTTGGCGACGTTGGGTTGCGCTGGGCGCACCTGTGGCCCTGCCGTTGCTCTGGGCGCTACTGCTCTTGGTTCTCGTGCCGCAGCTTACCTACCCCCTCGCCGTGTTGCGCATTAACATCCCAGACCTTGGCTATACGCTCTTGGGCTGTGGTGTGATCCTGGGGTTGTGGTGCTGCCTGTGGGTCGGGATCAATTGGTTCGGCGGGCGCCGGCGTGTCAACACGGTCAACACAGTGGATCATACAGCGACACCGGTCAATGTCTAAAGGTTATTGGTTCTTTGGAGAAGGAGGAACGCACAATGTCACCGCTTTACCGTGTTGGTACACTCGTTGCAGCCTGGATGAGTAGCCTGATTGGTCTGTTTTTGGTGTTACCGCTAGGGTTGATCGTCGTGGAGTGGCTGATCTTTCCGCTGGCGCTGGTGATCGCAGCCTTGCTGGCCGCATTAGGCGCCGGTTGGGCGGGCACCTACCTGGCGCACGACCAGACCCAGACCTTACTCTTGCCAGTGATCAGCGCCACCATCGAGATGGCGGCGGGGCTGGCTTTGTTCTTTCTCCTATCAGTCTGGGCGGGGTTGACTAGCTTTGGCCCACTCGTCGTGCCAGTGCTGTTTTTTAGTCTCGTCCTTGCTGTGAGCGCGACGTTCGCCACCTGGCGCTTTCGCAGCCCACAGCAGAACCGGCGCGCTGCGGTCAGGCTGACCGCCACCTTGCTGGTGCTGGCCGTCGTCAGCGTGCCGGGCGTTGTTTTCCTGGCGTCGCTGTTGGGGTTGGCCGGCGCTTGACCATAATCAGATCGTGTTCTACATCAACCTGGTAAAGGGGGTTCTATGTCGATCCTTACAAAAGCTAACACCCAGCCAATCATCCAGAAGATGCCGGTGCTGGCAAAGGTTATTCTCGGTTTTGCCCTGATTTACGGCACGCTGGAAGCGCTGGCCCGGCTGCTGGGTGATGTCTTGCCGGCAGAAAATGCCCTGCTCATCACGGGCGCCGTGCTGGTGGTCACGTTGGTGGTGGAGATGGGGTTATTTACCCGTGACTGGCAAGCGGCGCTGCGCCGTCTGGGCTTGGGCTGGTCGGGCTGGGGGGCGTTGGGGGTGGCGCTGTTGATTGCCCTCTTACAACTGGCCGTGTACCCGTTGATCACCTGGCTGACCGGCTACCGCTGGACGCTGCCAACCAACTTACCCTGGACAATGGTCGGCATCTTTGCCCTGCATGGTGTGGCGGAAGAGGTGCTCTACCGGGCTTTTCTCTTTGGTCATCTGCGCCAGGGGCGAAGCTTTTGGCGGGCCGCCTGGCTGGCGGTGTTGTTGTTCACCTTGAGCCACCTGCCGATCCTGGCGACGCAAGGGCTGGTGGTTGGCGGTGCAGCAGTCACCCTCTCTATCGCCTCCTCCTTTCCCTTTGCCCGGCTCTACGAGCAGGGGCGGAACACCATCTGGGCGCCGGCACTGGTGCATGGCGCGGTAGATACGGTCATTCCCCTCCTGGCCGTGGGTGGCATGGCCGGTGGTGGTCAACCGGCGGCCTTGATCTGGATGGGGTTGGCGATGGTGCTGCCCTATCTGGCGTTCCTGTTCCCCCAGCCAAGGTCGATTTAGCAAAATCAACCACCTCATCCATCTTTGGGTAGATGACAGGTCACTGGGAAAGGCTATTGTATGAGCATGGACAGCAAGCTGATGCACTATCAAATCCGGGTCAAAGGCCACTTTGACCGCAAACTCATGGAATGGTTTGCTCCCTTGACCGTTACCAACGAAGCGCAGGGGGAAGCGCTGCTCACTGGGCCAATCCGTGACCAGGCTGAGTTGTACGGCGTGTTGCTCAAGCTCTACAACCTGAATTTTACCTTGCTGGCGGTGCAACCAGCGCCCACAGCGCCAGCGGTTGGGTCAACTATTCAAGCAGGAGGCAATGATCAATGAATCACACAGAAACCCATCGCACGAACGCTGCTGGCCTTGGCCTGCGCTGGATCGGTGCAAACTTCGTCGCCGTGGTGCTTGCCATCGTGGCGGTGCTGCCGCTGGCGGTCAACCTGGCCTACGCCAATCAACCTGCCTGGCTGACTGGCGCGCTGGTCGGCGCGGTCCTGGGATTGGCGCTGGGCGTGGCGCAATGGTGGGTGCTGCGGCGCCCGCTGTCCCTCAGCCGGTGGTGGATCGTCAACTCCTTGATCGGCGGGGCGCTGGGGCTGGCCATTGGAATGCAGTTGGCTGATGCTCTGCCTGTCATGCCCGTGACCAAACCGCTGGCGCGCGACACGGCAACCCTTTTCGCCACCGGCACGGCGCTTCAGGCGGCAAGCAGTGGTTTGCTCTTTGGGTTGTTGCTTGGATTGCTGCAATGGCTTGTGCTGCGGCAACGGGTCCATAGCGCTGGTTGGTGGATTGTCGCCAACACCATTGGTTGGGCGGCGGCGCTTGGCCTGGCCGCGCTTTGGCCCGCCGGCGGCGCTATTGGGTGGTTATTGCTGGCCGGAACGGTTAATGGCGTGATCACGGGCTGGCTCCTGCAAAGTTGGGTCAACCGGGATCATCGCGCAAACAGTGAAGCATAAACAGGAGGCCGCCATGAGAACGATTACCGCGACAGAAACGATGAACCGACCGTTGCCCAAGCCGTGGGCGCGTAACCGACTGCTGCTTTGGGGTGGGCGCGTGCTGCTGATCTGCCTCGTGTTGGCTCTGACCGGCGCAAGTTACCAGGCGCTTGCCACCGCCCGCGATGCCCGCGCCTTCCCGCCCCCCGGACAACTGGTGGATGTCGGCGGCTACAAGCTGCACATCCACTGCACCGGCGCCGGATCGCCGACAGTGGTGACCGAAAATGGGTTGGGCGGCGCTTCGCCCGACTGGGGGCTGGTGCAGCCGGCGGTCAGCCAGACGACGCGCATCTGTAGCTATGACCGGGCGGGCGCCGGTTGGAGTGCAGCCGGGCCGGCCCGGCGGACGAGCCGGCAGATCAGCGCCGAACTGCATACACTGTTGCAGAATGCCGGGCTATCGGCCCCTTATGTGCTGGTGGGGCACTCGGCGGGGGGGCTGCACGCGCGGGTCTATGCCAGCCAGTATCCTGACGAAGTGGCCGGGTTGGTGCTGGTTGACCCAACCCCGGCGGAGGCAATCATGAAATTTTCCCCTGAGCAACAGCGTGTGGTGTTACCCAATCTGGCGCAATTTCGACTGTTACGGGTCATGCAGTTTGTAGGGGTGTTGCGCTTCCTGCCGCTCCCCGGCGATGAGGTGCTGACCCCCTTGCCGGCGCCAATGCAAGCGCAGATGCGCGCGCTGCGCTTGCAAAGTGGGGCTATGACGGCGCTGGCGGCTGAGGCAGCGGGCCTGGCCGCAAGTATTCGTGAGGCCGCCGCAGCAACTCCCTTGCCGCCCGACCGCCCCTTGCTGATCCTCTGGCATGGCATCCCGGCCGAACCGGTTGCGCTGGAACCGGACGCCAGAGCCGCGCTGGATGCCTTAGTTCAACAGTCGCAGAACAGCAAACTCCTGGTGGCGGAGAACAGCGGTCATGCCATCCCGCTGGAACGCCCGGATCTGGTGATCGACGCTATCAACCAGGTGGTTGCGGCAGTGCGGACAGGCGTGCCGCTGTCAGAAAGGTAAGTCAAATTCATTATTTTGTAGACGTGCCGATCCATCAAGGAGCGTGGCGGCTAAGTGATGGAGTTACGCAGTAGTTTAGTAAGGAGCATCAACGATGAATCATGGCAAAGTACGGGTTGATGCAGAAAACGGATGCTGCGTTAGGGCTGGTGCGCGAGTTTGTACCCGTCAGCAACCCCTTAACAACATCGGCGTCAAAACAGACAATGAAGATGGATGACGCGGGCCAAGTCAACGGCCTGACCTTCCGTCACGGTAGTCATACGTTATCGGGCTAGAATATCAAGTAAACGGAGCAGCATCATGAATCGAGAGGTGAGTGGGTAAGCGCCTTGTTCGCTCAGTTGGCCTACAAGCGACTGGTTGCGACTGGGCGTTGGTGTTTGGTCGCCCTGTTGGGCATGGCGTTGATCGTGCTGTTGGCCTTGTTGCTCAACCGGGCGCTGGGCGGCGCGTGGCCGACTGCGATCCCGGTGGCGACCTGGCAAACGCTGCCGTTGCTGGCGGTGGTCTATCTCATCATTGCCCTGATTGAAGAGGTGGGGTGGCGCGGCTATGCGCTGCCGCGCTTGCAGAAACGGTATGGCGCGTTGATCGCCAGCCTGCTCTTCGGCCTGAGCTGGGGCGGCTGGCATCTGCCGCAGTGGTTTATCCCGGCCACCGAGCAGGCGGACAAGTGGCCGTTCGTTATCTTTTTGGTGCATACGGTCGCCTTTTCTGTTCTGCTGACCTGGCTCTATAACCGGAGCGTCGGCAGCCTTTGGTCGGTCATTCTGGCCCATGCCGCCTTTAACCTCATTGGACGGCAAGCGTAGACGCAGGCCAGGCGTAAACGGGTTGCATCAACATAGGCCGCCAACCGCTGCTCTACTTGGTGACTGGGTTGATAGTGCGCCAGGAGGGCCGCCGCGTCCGCTGCTTGCGCCCAGGTGCAACGCTTTTGCCAAGCGCGCAGTTCAAAATGAACTAGACCATTCGCCAGGTCGAGCGCCGCTTCTCCCACCGCCAGCGTATCAAAATCGAGCAGGCCAACTTCGCCATCAGCGGTAACAAACACCTGCTTGTCATAAAAATCGCGATGCAGCAAAACGGGTGGCGATGAGGCCGTGGTCAAGGCCGTCGCCACTCGTTCAATCATGGTTGCGACGCAGGGCGCCAGTGCTGGCGCTACAATGGCTAAGCGCGCCAGCCGACGCTGCAACACCTCTATTTCATCGCCGGCCGTGTGGGGCATCTTCGCCGTGCCGATGTTGGAGGGCTTTGCCATCTTTCTCCTGCCCTTTGTCTTGGGCAACCGCGAGAGGCCCTTTCCCCGACTGTTGGATTTAGCCGAGTCCGTAGTCCATGTCCGTAGTTCAAAAGCATTGCCTAAACGACTCCGGACTAAACGACTTTGGACTGCTTTTCGCTGGTGAAA
Organism: Caldilinea sp. CFX5; assembly: GCA_021405325.1. The sequence continues at coordinate 13,039 of QWII01000167.1, forward strand.
CGACAACCATGGCGATAGATCTGCAATTCTGACCCTACGGGCGCGACCACACGAATCCCCCGGTGGTGTAGGAGCCGCCGTGGGACAGCCAACAGACGCGCATTCTGGCCGTGCGCGCCTGTTATGACTGTCACAGCAACGAGACGATCTGGCCCTGGTACACCAACCTTGCGCCGATTTCGATGATGGTCTACCGGGATGTGATCGAGGGGCGCAAGGTCCTCAATTTCTCCGCGTGGAACGCCGCTGCCTGGACGCCAGAAGATACCGACCGCCTGGTTGAGGTAGTGAGCAAACGCCAGATGCCGCTGCCTTATTAT
>QWII01000168.1 GCA_021405325.1 Caldilinea sp. CFX5
TTCAAGCACTCGGCTGGCGCAAAGAGCGGCGCTTCTACCCCGGCCAGCATGACATCTGCTCCGTCGCCTATTGGTATCAGACCCTGCCGGCGCAACCCTTCCCACCACTGCCGGATCGCAACGCGTTGGAGAATGTGTCTAGGTTGGTTAGTTAGTGGGTTGGTTCGTTGGTTCGTCAACGACCAACGAACCAACCACCGAAGCTCACTCCCCCGTATACTGCACCTTGTAAACTACGCCCGTTGAATAATCCCCGATGACCAGATTGCCATCTGGCGCGCTGGTCATCGGCAGGGGGCGTTCCAGGCCGGCGATAAAGGTGGTTGGTTCGCCGCGATAGGTTGGGCCGGTGGCGGTTTCGACTTGGGTCAATGTGACCCGCTCGACGATATGACCCACAACTTCCGGGCTGAAAACCTCACCAAAGAGCGAGACATAGAGCGTGCGATAGGCAGGCGGCCAGGCCGGGTTGGTAACATAAGACAAACCACTGGCGCTAGCATGAGGCGTGACGGGATAGATCGGGCCGCTGTAGGGGTTGCCATCGCTGGCCGGATCGGCCACTGGGCCAAATTGGGCGGGAAAGCCATAGTCATGTTGCCAGCGGATGTGGTTGACCTCATCCGGCGCGTTGTTAAAATCGGGGCCATTTTCGCTGGCGAAGAGTTGCCAAGCGGTTGGGCCGTCGGGCTGCGCCAGATCGACCGGCACGGGCGCCCAAATCACCATGTAAGGGTTGCGGTTACCACGACTGACGGTTTCCAGATCCGCCAGCCCGTTGCCTTCACGCGGGAAGCGGAGGACGGTGGCATTCAGGTCGCCGCCCACTTCCAAATCTTCGGTTGATCCCAAGCCAAAATAGAGCCAGTGTGTACCCGTTTCACCAGTGAAAGGATCAGGGTCGGGATTCCAGACCATGCCGTTGTTCTGGTGGCGGCCCCAGGGCATCCCCTCCAATCGCACTTCGCGTACATCGGCCACGTCATTGTCGTCGGTATCAACTAGCCGGTAGAGCTTGCCCCGTCCGCCTACCCAGATTGCGCCATCAACCGGATCGGGCAACAGGCCGACGACCTCATCAAAACCGGCGGCGTAGAGTAAGCGCTCATCATAAATGCCGTCGCCGTTTGTGTCACGGTAACGCCAGATACGACCGGGCCGCAGACTCACCCACAACGTCTGCTGTGGATCAAAGGCCAGTTGCGTTACCTCGATGAGTTGGTCGACCAACGCGGTGGCTGTAAAACCCTCGGCCAGAGTTAAGGCGGCGGCGCGGTCGTGGCTTTGCGCGGTCAATTGCACCGTTTCCTGCCAGACCGACTGGAATTGCAGGCTTTGCAGGGTGAGCGTCCCCGCCATGTCGGTCCATTCAAAGACCAGTTCTATGCCATTGACCTCGGCAAAATTGGGCCACGCCCCCTCTTTGTCGCGAATCTCACGCAAGGGAAGATGCAATTGATTGTCGCCATCCTGCCAACCAAACAAGGCCAGGGAGACGACCGTGCGCCGGCCATTGCGCTCCACCAAATAGAGATTGGGGCTGAGCGTACCTGTCTGCTGACCGGCGAGATAGAGCGTTTCGTCGCCGGTCAAAGGTTTGGCAATAGGGTCAAGAAGCAGGCTCCAACGGGCAAACGCGCTGGCGTTGACTTGTACGTCAAGGTGCGGTTTGGTCAAAGGATCGGTACAAGTAAATTGTACACCTTCCGATTGACCACAAAGTGCCTGCAACCCTGGCGCACCCAACAATTCGCTATCAATTAGCGCAGTTGCGAAGGGAGTGCTGGTTGGTGCGACGGGGACTACAGTTGCCGTTGGCGACGGGGGTGTAGCTGTCGGTGTTGCTTCATCGGCGCCACCACAAGCAGTGAGGGCCAACAGACAACATAAGGTGATTGGATTTAGGATTTTCAATAAAATGTTCTTCATCATCAACGATCTCTAGTTGGCGCTACGGTCAACGGCTGCGGTATGATAAGCGCTGCGTTGTACGTAGAATCTTACAATTTGGTACGATACCAAGAACATGTTAGGATTGACAGCGACCACCCCTTGCGCTCACCCCCTCGCTATTACCAAGAAGGAGAGCGAGAAGCACCAAGGTAAACGATTGGTCAATCGCAAATTGTAAAAAACAAGTAACTACTAACCCCTCCCTACCCCTCCCCTGCTAGGGGAGGGAACTGTCGAGCGCACACCACGGTGCCCTCCCCTAGCAGGGGAGGGGTAGGGAGGGGTGGCTTGGTAGTTACAAAAACAAAGCAAATTTTGCGAATTCCGTGTTCCTTCTATCAGTGTATAGTCTTTTGACACCTTCAAAAGACTATACACTGATAGAAGGAACACGGAAATAATTTATCGGTTTCTGAGCCTTGCCGAAGGATGAGGCGCAGCTTTGTTGGACAGTTACCACAAATTAATGAAAACAGGGTCATGATACAAACAGATTTACGTTCGTCAGGTCAAGCGGGCAAACCAGCGCGGGTGCCCCACCGTCCTACCTTTTGGCTACTTACGCTACTCTGCTGTTATCTCCTCAGTCAGACGCCGGTTTATGGCATAGCACGTCAGGTTCCCCTGGCCCAAAGCAGTGGTGATCGCCTGGTGCTGGCATTTTACTACAGTTGGTTCGATGAGAACACTTGGACTTATGATCGATTGAGCGATCTGCCGGCGCAAACCTATGTCAGCCGCGACCGTGGCGTCATGGGCCGCCATATCGACCAGGCCAAAGCCGCCGGCATCGACGCCCTGATCGTCGCCTGGTATGGGCCCGGCGGCGACAACCAAACTGAACCAAACCTGGCCGCCATGTTGGAAGAAGCGGCGGCGCGCAATTTCAAGATCGGCATCCTCTTTGAAACCGATTCCCCCTTTATGGGTGGCCGTGACGCCATTGCCGGCGGCTTGAGCCATGCGTTGAGCGTTCATGCCAATCACCCAGCCTTTTTACGGGTCGATGGTCGGCCGGTCATCTTCTTCTGGCGACCGACCATCTATGGCGTGGAGACCTGGCGCGGCATTCGCAATCAAGTCGATGGCGGCTACAGCAGCATCTGGATCGCCGAAGGGGTCAACCCGGCCTACATGGCGGTCTTTGACGGCCACCATCTCTACAGCAACACCTGGAATCCGCCCGCCGACTTAGGCGCCGTCAACCAGAAATTTGCCCGTTGGGTCAACCAGGCGCGGCAGGATTACGGCGCCTACAAATTCTGGGTGGCGACGGTGATGCCCGGCTACAACGATGTCCGGGTGCGTCCCAACAGTGGCTTTGCCAAAGATCGGGAAGGCGGCGCCTACTATGAACGCTCATGGCAGGCGGCGATCAACAGTCAACCCAACTGGATTGTGATCACCAGTTTCAACGAATGGCCCGAAGGCAGCTATATCGAGCCAAGCGTCAACTTTGGCGACCAATATCTCCAACTGACTGGACGTTGGAGCGGGCAATTCAAGGCCGGCGGCCCCATTCAGGCCGCCCAAGCGCTCCCGGCCCCGCCGCCCCCTGCTGAACCGACGCCCACGCCCACCCCACTGCCGGAACCCGATGTCCCCACCGCCTATGTGCAAACTGACCTGTTAAATCTGCGCAGCGGCCCCGGCACCGACTTTGATCTGGTTGGGCGCGTCAATGGCGGCGTCGCCTTGCCGATTGTCGGGCGTGATCCGGCGCAGCCCGCATGGTGGCAAGTGCGGGCCGCCACGGACAATGGTGAACAGGATGTCTGGATCTTTGGCGAGTTGGTGCGCACCGCCGGGCCGATGGATGCGATTCCACTGGTTGGGGCGCCGGTACTCACACCAACCGCCCTGCCCACTGTTGCGCCCCTGGCAACCGGAACGATGATCACGCTGACCCTAATTCCAACGCCGACGCCTGAAGTGCCAACCTTTCAACCCCGTCTATCCCACCGTTAAACCAAGAGAGAGTAAGCAAGAGGAAGCCATGCACAAGCCGATTTCCCGTTCTGATCTAGCGCCGTCAACGGTCTGGCCCCAGTGTCCGCTTGACGACCATATTGAACATGTGTTGATTGATCAGGCCGCCATCCAACAACGGGTCCGTGAACTGGGGCAGATGATCAGCGCGGAGTACGCCGGTAAAGACCTGCTGCTGATTGCCGTCCTCAAAGGGAGTATGGTCTTTATGGCCGACCTCATGCGCGCCATCACCATCCCCCATGCCATCGATTTTATGGCGACCAGCAGCTATGGCGCCGAAGTGACCAGCAAAGGGGTCGTGCGCATTTTGAAGGATCTCAACGAACCGATTGCCGGGCGCAATATCATCATTGTCGAAGATATTATCGACAGCGGCAACACGCTGAGCTATCTCTCACGCATTCTGCATGAACGGGCGCCGGCCACCATTCGTATTCTCACCCTGCTCGATAAACCGGAGCGCCGCGAGGTTGACATTCCCGTCGATTGGGTCGGTTTTGCCATTCCCAATCACTTTGTTGTCGGTTATGGTCTGGACTACAATGAAATCTATCGCAATCTGCCCTACATCGGCGTCCTCAAGCCCAGCGTCTATAGCAAACCTGCCGAATAACCGTAGTAAAGACTTTAGTCTTTCAAGTAGCGGAACAAAGACTAAAGTCTTTACTACGATTTTTCTACCGGTGCTGGTCGGGGTGACGTTATTGTGGGGTCTGCTGGTCGGTTTTGGCAGCCATGTCTATGCGCAAACCAACGTCGGCTCGTACACCGTCCAGAGTGGTGACACCCTCTTTACCATTGCGCAACGCTTTGGCGTTTCGGTGGAGACGCTGGCAACGTTAAATCAGATTGCCGATGTCAATTTACTCAATGTCGGACAAGTACTCTTGATCCCCGGCGCCGAGGGGACAGCCGCACCGCTCACGATGGCGCGCGCCCAGGCGCTTCCCGGGGATACGTTAAATAGCTTTGCGCTACGGCACGGGTTGGCGCCCGACCTATTGACCACCATCAACGGCATTAGCCTGACCACCCGTCTTTTTCCTGGTCAACCCATTCTGCTGCCCGGTTCACCGCCAGTGCCAACCCGCCCCTTTGGCGCGATCCTGACGATGATCACGCCGGAGAGTATTCCGCAGGGGCGCACCGGGCGCGTTGAAATCCGCACCCGTCGCCCGCTGACCGTGAGTGCCACCTGGAACAACGTCCCCATTGTCTTTACCCAGGCATTGACCGACAGTTTACAACAGTCAGCCTTGCTACCGGTTCACGCGCTGTTGGAACCGGCGCCCTATACGCTCACCCTCTCCTATACGGCCACCAATGGACGATTGCTTACCCATCAACAATGGCTCAATGTTACGGCGGGCAACTACGCCACCCAACAGATTACCCTCCCCGATGAAAAAGGCGTGTTGCTGGCGCCGGAGACCGGCGCGGCAGAATTTCAACAATTAAACGCCATCTGGACACAAGCCAGCCCCACCCCCTGGTGGACGGGCGTCTTCACCCGGCCAATCAGTGTGCAATACGAAACAACCAGCCCCTTCGGCACCCGGCGCAACTACAGCGGCGGCGCTTATGCCACCAGCAACAGCTATCACTCCGGCCAAGATTTTGGCGCGCCGGAAGGAGTGCCGGTAGTGGCGCCCGCCGCCGGCGTTGTCGCTTTGGCCGCACCGTTACAAGTGCGCGGCAACGTAGTGGTGATTGATCATGGGCGCGGCATCTTTACCGGCTATTGGCATCTCAGTGAAATCAAAGTGGTGGCCGGGCAACAGCTCAATATCGGTGATGTAGTGGGGTTAGTTGGCACAACGGGCCTTAGCACAGGAACGCATTTACACTGGGAGCTACGCATCTACAGCATTGCGGTCGACCCCATGCAGTTTCTAAATCAATAACCTGCTCCTAGCCGGTCCGTGACCGGCGTCTGGGGCGCCGGTCACGGACCGGCTAGGAGCAGATGAACCTGCCAATAAAAAAATCGGCGCCTTTAGCGCCGATTTTTTTATTGGCAGGTTCAACCCGTTTACTCTTCGTCTTGCGGGCGGCGGGCGCGCACCAGTTCCGGCTCAGCGGCGGCAGGAGCAGCTTCGGGAATTTCGGTCTCCACCGCACGCGTGATGACCATGGTAAAGACGGCATCCTCAGCGTCATCGACATATTCGACGCCTTCGATGACCGGCAGATTGGCGACGGTGATCGGGTTTTCCAACGAGAGGTTGGTAATATCCACATCGATATGGGTGGGAATCTTGGTCGGCAGCGCCTCGACGGTCACATGATCGAGCGCTTGCAGGACAATCAACCCTTGCGCCAGGGCGCTCGGCTTGCCGGTCGAATGCACGGGTACCTGCACCTGCTGCTTTTCCGTCAGATCCACCGCATAGAAATCAGCGTGGAGAAAGCTGTGGGTTACCGGGTGGCGCTGCACGGCGCGAATCAACACGTTATGGGTGCTGCCGCCTTCGACATCCACCTCTACTAACTGGGAAAAACCGGCGGCCTGCAAGACCCGCTCGAAGCTGCGTTCGACCACCTGTAAACTCTCGGCGGTCGTCTTCTTGCCATAGACGGTGACGGGCACCATGCCCGCCCGGCGCAGTTGGCGCACCTTGCGTCCAATCAACGTACGCGGCTGCGCGCTCAATTTCAACTCAGACATCCCTCATACTCCTTCAGTCAACAATCATGAACGCTTTTGGTTTCGCTCAAATTTTAAATCGTTTTGTTTTTACCCCAGAGGCTGCTCGTGGCGGGTGCGATACCCGCCACGAGCAGCCTCTGGGATTACTATTTCATATTTTTTGCTCGAAAATTCCAAATCCAGATCCTACCAATAATAACCGCAGATTTCGCAGACGCCAAACTCAGCAAGGCGTAATCTGCAAAATCTGCGATATAGTTACAGTGAATGGAGTTTTTTAGGGGTTGTTGGTTGGTTCGTTGGTTTCGACAAGCTCAACCAACGAACCAACCAACCAACTCTTTTACTTATTTTTGGCGGGGGAAAATAGTTTGGGTAGCACAGCGCGCATCACCAGGAGCGTTGCGGCAAAGCCGGCGCCCAGAGCAAAGGCGGCCAAGGGTGTAAAAACCGTGCGGACATTACCCTCGACGCGCGCGGCAAAGAGCGCCAGGGTCTGTAACTCTTCGGCATGGACTTCCTGCGCAATCAGCACCGGCGTGGTGACGCTATCTAAGGTGACTTCACGGGCTATAATGCCACCCATTGCGCTCTCGGTGGCGTCCACGGTGGTGGCACGAATAAAACCGGCCGCCGATTCTTCCATATGCAGGGCATGAGTGCGAATGTTACGCGCCGCCGATTGGCGCATGGAAACTTGACCGGCTTCAATATGATTGGTGCTGGTCTCCTGGACTTCAACCGACTTGCTGTTAAGCGCTTGGCTCAGTTCGTCAGCAATGGCATCAAGGGGATTATCATAAGAGTCATAGCGATAGTCGTTCATGGTGGCTTCCTATAAGAAATAACGCAGAGCGACAACAACAAACTGACGGACAAACTGAGCGCGCACAATACAGGACAACAGGCATAATGACAGGTAAAGCGGCAAAGGCATATTCGCTAGCAATACTCGCAATAATAGCGTAATGGTAGCGATGAAGTAGCGTCAGTGAGTATCGTTCCCTGCGGCGTCGATGGTTCGCAAGAACAAGGCTCCTTTATTATAATGGAGAACAGCCGTCCGGTCAACTCCCCGTCAATTGACTGCCTGCTAAAAAGCAAAAGTAGCAGGCAAAATTTTTATCAGCAATAATGCCCAATCTCCCGTCGTTGGTAAAAACCGGTACAGGAGAGAAAAAAGAGTCAACCTTAACAGACGCCGAAAACCTTACTCCCAACCTGGACAAATGCACGGACTACCCAACGCAAGAAATCCGCAAAACGGCGCAAAATTTCAACAAATCGGCCATTGAACAACAGATTTCAACAAGACAATTGTTGTAGAAATTTTCATGCTTATGACTTATCAGTCTTCATCCTCCCTTTTTATAGCAAGCCAGTGGCGCACTTTATTATGGTTTGCCGCTTTGATGACAGCCCTGATCGGCTTGGGCTATTTATGGTGGGTGCAACGGCCGCCAGCCAACATCCCAACGGCAACCCACGTTTCAACCTTACAAGGGCCGGTGGTGGCGACGATGGACAGCCCCGCCTTTCACTATGAGAAGCCGTGGCAGCTTTCTCCAACCGGCGCCGACCCGACCGAACCAGCCGATCCCTGGCAAGAACCGGCCGGCAGCCTACGCTTTACCTATACCGGCGCTGAGTTGGCGTTCCTCCTGGCGCCGGGCGACTACTGGGGCTATCTCTATATCACCGTCGATGGGCGACCGGCCAACCAACTGCCCTTGTTGCGCGGCAATGATAACAGCGGGGGGCAGGCCGGCGGCTACCGCACTTTCTATGCACCGGAACGCCAAACCGCTGCCGGGCCGACGCCGCAATGGGTGCGTGTCCATCGCGCCAGTGACGGCAGCCAACACCATGAAGTCTACCTGGAAGTATGGCGCAGTTGGGGGCAGACGCCCTTGCGCGCCGTAGCCGTTGATGGGTTGCCGCCGCTCCCGCCACCACTATGGCCGGGGGTGGCACTGTTGCTGGTGGCCGGCTGGCTTGTTGTCATTGCTGCCCCGGCAACGCCTTCCTTGCATCAATGGTTTGTGCGCAGCAGCCGGTTGCTTGTCCCGTTACGGCCCCTGCTTGCCCCGACCCGCAACCCGAATGTCACCCAAAGTTTGGCTGGCATTGCGCTGCTGTTGCTCATTTTGGGCGTGCTGTGGTCGCAATGGCTCATCACTGTGATCGCGCTGGCGCTGTTAGGTTGGTGTGGGTTACAGCGCCCAGTTCTCTGGCTGGCCGCGTTGCTCTTTGGCTTGCCCTTTTACTTTACCTTCACGTTACCGCTCCTCCCATCACGCGCCTTTAGCCTGATTGATATTGGGATCTTGGGTGGGTTCGCCGTTGTGGTCGGCCATTGGCTGCTGACAAAAGCAACCAACAACGACGCCGCAACGACACAGCCGCAACAAAGCAACGGGTACGTGTGGTGGATGAATCTGCTCCTGGCGCTCATTGTCAGTTGGGCATTGCTGGCGGCGGTCCAGGCCACCCACACCGATTTGGCCCTGCGTGAGTGGCGGACGGTCTTTCTCACCGGCGGTCTCTTTGCGGTGCTGCTGGTTGGTTCATTGCGGCTGTCACCACAACCGATGGCGGATCAACGGCTGTTGCTTGGCGCGTGGTTGGCGGGGACGCTGGTGGTGGCGTTGGTCGGGCTGTGGCAATATGCCAGCAACGAGATGTTAATCAGCGCTGAAGGGGTGCAACGGGTGCGCGCCTTTTATGGTTCGCCCAACAATCTGGCGCTCTACCTGGAACGGGCGTTAGCGCCAATCGTCGCCTTTGCGCTTTTCGCCGAACAGCGTTATGCCCGCTGGCTGGTGGCCGTTGCGGCTTTGTTCCTGGGCGGCGCCTTACTGTTGACCTTTAGCAAAGGGGCGCTGCTACTGGGGTTGCCGGCAATGCTCGTAACGCTCTGGGTGGGCGGTCTGTTCTTATTACGGCAACGGGGCCAATCGCGCCGATTGCTTTGGGCCATTGCGGTAATTGGCCTGCTGGTTGGCCTTGCGCTGACGCCGTTTCTCGGCACGGAACGCTTCCAACGCTTGCTCGATTTTCAGGGCGGAACCGGGTTTGTGCGCCTACAACTCTGGCGCAGCGCGTGGCAGATGGCGCTCGACCATCCCCTCTTTGGCGTCGGCCCCGATAACTTTCTCTATGCCTATCGCAGTCTCTATCTCTTGCCGGCGGCGTGGCAGGAACCCAACCTCAACCATCCACACAACTGGCCGCTCGACTGGTGGACACGCCTGGGGTTGCCGGGCTTGCTGCTGGCGTTGTGCTGGTTTGGCGCGCTGCTACTGTACCATTGGCGCGGTCTGAAAAACAGCCGCCAACCGCTCCTTCATCTGGGCTTATTGGCGGCGACAGTGGCGGCCTTGGCCCACGGCCTGATCGACGCCAGCTATGCCCTGCCCGACCTCATGATCGTCTGGGTGCTGTTGACCTACTTGCCGGTTAGCACACCAAGCCTGACCGCGCTAAGCCGGTCCGTGACCGGCGCCCGTCACGGACCGGCTTAGCGCAGTAATAAAGGTTACCGGTTAGCGCAGCGTCTCCGCCACCCCCTCGGCCAGGGTGATGCTGTTCATTTCCCCCAACCACATCTGACGGATTATCCCGTTGGGGTCGATAAAAAAGGTGGTCGGCAGGCCGCGCACACTGTAGAGGGCGCTAACGGCAAATTCGCTATCCATGGGAATGGGGAAGGTCAGCCCCAGTTCGTCCACATAGGCTTGCACTGTTGCGGCTTCTTCGCCCTGATCAATGCCAACAATCAGCACACGGTCGCCATAACGTTCCGCCGCCGCCTGCAAAGTGGGCAATTCCCGCTGACAAGGCCCGCACCAGGTCGCCCAGAAGTTCAACACAACCGGTTTCCCCCGCGCCTCACGCAGCGAAAATGTATCACCGGCCAATGTCGTCAGGGTAAAATCAGGTGCGGGGTAATTGATCGCCGGTTGCGGTGCATTCGCATCCGCCGAAAGCGCCACCGGCACGCGATTAAACCAGATCCAACTGCCACCCAGCAGTAAGATCGCCAGAAAGAGGCCATGCCAACGATTGATCATCTGTACCACCCAATCTATCTAAAGTCGCCGCTAGGGGGAAGGATAGGCGACACAACCAGCCACCGGAATGGCAGCCCTCCACCCATTGTAACCTGACGCCAACTCATGGTCAAAGCATGGGCGAGAAGAGACGCGCTACCGAATCGCGCAGGCGCACCAACAGGTGACGGCGCTCATATTCGTGCAGGCTAAATTCGATACAATCTTGTTGGTCGGCCAGGAAGTCTTGCGCCAACCGTTGCGAAAATTGCGCATCATAAAGAACGGCGTTGACTTCATAGTTGATGCTAAAGCTGCGAATATCCATGTTGGCCGTGCCGACCGAGCAGATGACCGAATCGACATTGATCGTTTTGGGATGAAAGTAGCCTTTTTGATAAAGAAAAATGCGCACGCCCGCCTGCGCCATCTCTTCAAAGTAAGTATTAGCCGCCCAATAGGGTACGGCAGCAGAAGCAGTTGTCCCATGCGGCGCACACATGATCCGCACATCGACCCCAGACATGGCCGCCGCCTTGAGCGCCTCCATAATGCTCTCATCAGGAATAAAGAAGGGGGACTGAATATAGAGGTGATGCTCCGCCGATAGGATCATCATGAAATAGAGTTGCCGGATCGCCCGCCACTGTGAGTCCGGCCCGGAGATGGTGATATGAATCGGCAGGTAATTTTCAACGGTGACCGGGGCCGAATAGCTGGCCGTCGCCAGTCGCTCGCCGGTAGTGTTATACCAACTGGTCAGGAAGATCGCTTGCAAGGCCGACACCGCTTCACCTTCAAGGCGCAAATGAGTATCGCGCCAAAGCTTGAAGTGTTTACCGCCGTCCAGATGCTCCTGGCTCATGTTCAGCCCGCCGACATAGCCGATTCCCCCGTCAATCACGGCAATCTTGCGATGGTTGCGGTAGCTGATCGTATGCAACCGAAGCGGAGAGCGGTAGTTATAGTAAACATACATCTCCACCCCGCCGGCGCGCATTGCGCGCAAGTAGCGCCGGCTGACGGACAACCCATAAGCATCACAGAGAACGCGTACCTTGACGCCTGCCTGCGCCTTGCGGATCAGCAGCGCTTTGAGTTTGTGGGTAAACTCATCTTCTTCCCAAATGTAATAGGCCAGGTGGATGGAACTGGTGGCGGCTTCAATATCAGCCAACAGCCGGGGATATTTCTGGCTGGCATTCTGCAACAGATCGACACAATTACGCGCTGTCAAGACGGAGCTGGCATTGTTAGTGACCAGATGGAGCAATTTGCGTTTATAGGTGGCGGGCTGGCGTTGCTCCAGTTGCGCCACCAACGCCTGCTCCCGTTTCAGATAACGCTCAATCGCTTCCGACGTATCGCCCATAATGGCCTGACGGGCCAAGACGCCCTCTTTGCTAAAGGTGCGCCAGCCTTGCCCAAAGAAATGGTAGACCACAATGCCACCCAGGGGAAAGAGGAGCAGCAAAAAGATCCAGGCAAAGGTCGATTGCGGGCTGCGATTCTCCGAAATCAACCAAAAGGCGACAATCAACCCATACAGGATAAAGAGATCGACCAGAAGATATGAATTTGCATTAAGCCACGCCACCATCATCGATTGCGTTTCTTTAGCCTCCGATGTTCAATGCTTGACTATACGCAAACTTCTGTCCCGGTTTGACAATCTGCACCTGTACAGCCGGTGCAACCGTGCGCGCATGGTTGGCAAACAGATAGGGCGGCAACCTCAGAAAATCAGGTTGCCACCAGCCCATACCCCACGGATGCAAAGTCCCCCAGTGGATCGGGATCGCCAACGTCGGCTGTAATAGTGTCAACGCCTCGGCGGCGCGCGCTGGCGTCATGTGACCGGCGCCCAGCGTCGGCCCCCACCCCCACACCGGGAGCAGCGCCACATCCAGTTGATCACCGAGCGTTTCCATACCCGGAAAGAGATCGGTGTCGCCGGCAAAATAGATGCGCTGACTGCCACTCACCATGTAGCCCAAACAGTGGGTATCCGGGCCAAAGGGCGGCCGGCGCGCGACATGGTCAGCATAGGTCGCTTCAATGGTAAGCGCGCCCACCTGCCGTTGATCGCCAACGCCCAATTCAACCACATGATGAAAGCCATGTCGCCGCAATAACTTTCCTGTCCCGCGCGGTGCAAGCACCAACGTTTCATGTCCCACCATGCGCAAAGAAGGCAAGTCAAAATGATCCCGATGCAAATGAGAGATCAACACCGCATCAACCGGCCCAACCGCCATCGTTGGCGCCGCCCAATGGCGTTTCAAAAAACCGCTAACATGACGAACCAAAATTGGATCCGTCAACAAACGCACGCCATCCATCTCGATTAATAAGGTGGCATGGCCAATATAAGTTACATGTGCAACTGAACGCATTGTCTCTTCTATTCCAACTATTACTGGTCTACTTGCAAACCACACAAAGATCTAATTTTACCTCTTTGCCAAGAAATGAGATAATTCCGGTAGCAATCGTGCAAGATCGCCGCCGCTATCCCTGGATGATCTACGCAAAAAGTGCGGTTTGGTTTTAACCTGGCGCCACTATTGATACGATCACCAACGCTGTGCTGTAGTAAAGAGAGTTAGGAATTTGTTTCGGTAATCGTAGGTGCGGTTTGTAACCGCACGGTTCCCAGGGAGCAAGTGCGGTTACAAACCGCACCTACGATTACCGGTTT
>QWII01000048.1 GCA_021405325.1 Caldilinea sp. CFX5
CGGTTTGTAACCGCACGGTTCCCAGGGAGCAAGTGCGGTTACAAACCGCACCTACGATTACCGGTTTATTTACCTAATGTTCATAAGTCTTTACTACCGATAGCCCTCGTCGCTGGCTCCTAATGCCTTCAACGCACTGCGCTGCGCCGGGGTCAAACCGGTGGCGCCGGTGATATTCATGCCTTGGTAAGGTTGCGCCAGCGCCAGCGTCGCCACGCAAACGCCGCTTGCCACAGCCCAGAACTTGATCGTTTCATCGGCGCTGCCACTGATAATCGTCGCGCCGTCGGGGGTGAAGAGCAGGGCGCGCACGCTCCGTTGATGTTCCTGCTGTAAGTAGCAAAGCTGTGCCGCGCCGGTCTGCGGCTCAATTGCCCAGCAACCGAGGGCGCCATTGCCACTGCCGCTGAACAATAGGAGCCGGTCGCCGGTCGGCTGCGGATTGAAGGCCAACGCGTAAACGGTGGAATAGACCGGCAGGGCAATGGTCGCCAGCAACGTCGCATCCGCCATCCGCCAGAGAAAAATCGTATGATCCGGCCCAGCCCCAGCCAGCAGCGCACCAGCGGGGCTGAAGGCCAGGGTAGTGATCCCGCCAGGAATTTCGCCCAGCGGGGTTGGCATCCACGGATGCTCATTGTCCGGCGTCGGTTGCCAACTGAGCAGTTGACCGGCATCATCACCGCTGACCAGGTGCCGGCCATCCGGGCTGAAGGCGAGGGCCGCCACGGTGCGTCGATGGCCCTGTAAGAGCTGGCGCAGACCACCGGTCGCCTCATCCCATAGGCAAATTGCGCCGTCCCGACTTGCGCCGGCAAGCAGCGTCCCCGTTGGGTGAAAGGCCAGGGCGACAATTGCATCGCACTGGCCGCGCAGGGATTGGCGGAGCGCCAACTGATCAGCCGCCAGCGTCCACAAGCGCAACCCCTGAGCGCCGCCGACGGCGAGGCTCTGTCCGGCGGGGTGAAAGGCCAGCGCCAGCGCGGCGCCGGTCGCGGTGGCCTGGATGGCGCCTACCTGCCGGGTTGCGACATCCCAGCGCGCCAGGGTGGCGTCGGTGGCGGCGCTGATCAGCGTGCCCCCGCCCGGACTCAGCGCCAAGGCGGTGACTTCATTGGTGTACCCTTGCCAGGTGCGCAAACTATCGCCGGTAGGGAGCTGCCAGTAGCGAAGGCTCTGATCCCAGGCGCCGCTGACCAGACGTTGCCCGTCAGGACTAAAGGCCAGCGCCTGTACGGTTGCACTGTGGCCGGTGAGCGTCCGTAGTAGCGTCCCGGTGGCGCGCTGCCAGAGGCGAATGGCGCCGTCGGGGCCATTGGCGGCGATGGTTTGCCCGTCGCGACTGAGGGCCAGCGCCACAATTTCGGTCGGCGCATCGCTGATCTGCTGATGAAGTTGGATCTGCAGAGCGTCAGCCCCTGCCGGGTCATGCACCCGCCAAATGCAGATGCGGCCATCCACGCTGCTGCTGACCAGCCAGGCGCCATCCGCACTAAAGCAGAGCTGGGTGATCAGCGCCTGATGGTGCGTCAGCGTTTGCCGACATTCGCCGGTCGCTAACGCCCACAGGCGGATCGTCTGATCGCGCCCGGCGCTGACCAGGAACGCGCCGGTCGGGTGGTAGGCTACGGCATAGACCGAAGCCGTATGGCCCAAGAGCGTCCGGCGTAGCGCTTTGCGGGTGAGATCCCAAAGCCGAATGGTCTGATCAGCGCTGGCGCTAGCGAACTCTGCCTGGGTTGGGTGAAAGGCCAGCCCAAAGACCGCATCAGTGTGCCCGTGCAGGGTTACAGCCCCAGGCGCCGCGGCGTGATTTGCCGGCGCCTGGGTCAGATCGGCAACTGACCAGAGCAGAATGGCGCCGCCGGCGGTCCCACTCGCCACCACTGCGCCATCCGGGCTAAAGGCCACGGCCCAGAGCCAACGACCATGACCGGGGCCGAGCGCCAGCCGTTGCCCATCCTGTAGCCGCCAGAGATAGAGATCGCCGCTGGCGCCACCGGCGGCGATCAGGTCGCCATGCGGGCAAATGGCAACAGCTAGGATGGCTTGGAATTTCTCCATCCAGGCCGTCTGCACAAAATCAGCCTGGGCAAAGTTGACCGCGGGCAGGCGGTGATTGCGTAAGTCCGCCTGGCGGATGGTCAGGTGCGAAAAGTCCCACCCTGTCACCGGGAGCCCCAAGTGCAACGCCAGATGGAGCAGATTGGCGGCGCCATAGCCCGTCGGTGTCGGCGCCACCGTCCGCAGCGTTTGCAACACCTGGGCCAGCTTGCGCACCACTCCGGCCTTGCCATAGGCGTCCACTAAGGTTTGGGCCAGGGGCTGTAAATGCAACTGTACCTGCGCCGCGCGCACATAGTCGAGCGCTTGTGCCTGAACCAGGGCAAAGTGCAAAAAGTCATGCAACTGCTCCTGGGTCAACTCAGCGC
Organism: Caldilinea sp. CFX5; assembly: GCA_021405325.1. Next base: position 2,433 of record QWII01000048.1, read on the forward strand.
TCAGGGTTTCCCGCAGCCGGTCGGTCAGATATTCCAGCACCACATTTTGCAAGCCAAAGTGGATCTCCTCGGCGCCGCGGTCAGGTTCGTAGACCAATGCCTGCTCGACGAGGGAGCGGCGGTGCAGGGCGCGCAGGGCGGTCAGCAGGGCGCTCTGGGCCGGGGGCTGGACAAAATTTTGTTGCAGCCGCCGGAGCGTGACCGGCGTCCGTTCGACCGCCAACCAGCGCAGGATCGCCCATTCCAGCGGTGAGACACGCGCCGTCTGCTGGTCTAACACTTGGCGAATGTCATCAAAAATGGCGCTGTCCCCTTGGAGAAAGGCGGCGCTGTCGCCCTGGTAGTAGGTCAGCACCGTTTCGGCCACCAACTTCAGCGCCAGCGGATTGCCCGAATAGCGTTGTACCAGCGCGGCCAGCGCCTCTTCATAGCGCGCCAACCCGGCCGCTTTCAAAATTTCGACCCCAGTCGCCACCGGCATTCCTGCTAAGGACAACGTGCGCACCGCCGGGTAATCGCGCGCCAGCCGGGCCATTGCCAGGTTGGCTTCACGGCTGGTCAGGAGCAGAGAACTCTGGTGCTGCCCCTCGCTCATCTGTTGCAGCAGGAGGCCATAATTTTCATAACCGGGTAGATAGCCGGCCGCGGCGTCACCGGCTTGCAGAACGCTTTCCCAGTTGTCCAGAACCAGCAGACAACGTGTCCGCCGGAGATGGGTAAAGAGCAGAGCGATCTGTTCATCGACCGTGGCGGGCCAGGTCGTCAACTGCTGATCGGAAAGCGCTTGGAGCCACATGCGCAGGATGGCGGTGAGCGGCGGCGCGTTGCGTAATGAACGCCAGATGATCCTGGTAAAAGGCGGCGCTGACAGGGCGGAAGCCGTTGCGCGCCGCGCCATCTGTTGTACCCAGTGCGCAGCCAGCGTCGTCTTGCCGACGCCGCCGACGCCCAGCACCAGCGCCAGCGGGCTGCGTTCCTCGGTCAGCCATTGGGTCAACTGGCGCAGTTCCGCTTCCCGGCCATAAAAAGTGGCGGTGTGGGGAAATTCACCCCAATCGACTTGCAGAGGGACGGTGGCGCCGGTGGGCTTGGCGTTGGTTGTGGCGCGTGGTAAAGGCAACCATTGCTCACCGCCGGCGGTCGGCGTTGGGTGCAGCGCGCTGATGTGATCCCCAGGTTTGCCCGCACTCGTTTGGAGAATGGCCTGTAAAGCGGTCTCATAGGCGTCGGTCTTGAGTTGTTCATAGAAGGCTGTCAGCAGCGGCAGCGGTTGGGCGCCAAACTCGGTTGCCAGCAGGGCGCGACACTGTTCGTATTGGGCCAGGGCCGCCGCCCGTTGCCCCATCTGCGCCAGCAACACCATCTGCTGGAAATGGGCCGCTTCCGACCATGGCTCGATGGTTAACAGTTGTTGGGTGGCGGCCAGGCCGGCGCTGTAGGCGCCCTGGGCAAGGTAGAAATCGGCCAGGGCGGTCAGACCGCGCACGGCCAGGAGCCGAAGCTGTTCCCGTTGGACCAGCACCCACTCCTCAAAGGCGGGGGCAGCCCGGACGTAAAAGCCCGCCAAGAACTCCCCCTGATAAAGTGTCAAGGCTTGCGCCAGTTGCGGAAAGTCAAGCGCCGTCGGTGGCGTAGGCTGGGCGAAGGGGGCAAGCGTTGTGGTAAAGCTTTCCACGTCCAGCCAGTAGGCGGCCTGCTGCTCAAAGGCGACCGTCTGTCGGTTGATGCGGAGGTAGTCGCCGATGCGGGCGCGCAAGCGGGGCAAGACGCGGCGCAAGTTGTTTCTGGCATCATCCTCGGCCACTTCCGGCCAGAAGAGGCCCGCCAACGCGGTGCGCGTATAAGGGCGTTGGTTGACAGCCAGGTAGAAGAGTAAGGCTTCCGCTTTCCGCATTCCCAAGTCATTGAGAGGGACGCCGGCCAGGCTGATCTGGGGCGTTCCCAGCAATTTTAACGCAAGTCGGCTCATTCCCGATGATTTCCAAGTTATGTTGTAGCGTTTTTGTAGCGTTTTTTTGTCAAACTACAGAGCGTCAGTCGTCCGCATTCGTGTAGTCGCGTAGGCCAGCGTCAGGTTATTGCGATCGTGGCTGTGTTGCGGTCTACTGACAGTAGACGATTGCGCAGTTGGGCGACAAAGCAGGGTTGGCTCATGTACGGAAAGCGTGAATACCTGTCAGGTTTGCGAAACCTGACAGGTGTGGCTGGTTGAGACCTCACACTTTCTGTACATGAGCCAGCAGGGTTTTGCCAAAACCCTGCTTTGTGTGTTGCGCGTATTCTTTGTGGTCAATGGTAACAGATGGCGTCTTGAAAAACAATTTGGCTTTAGGCCGCCGCCGATGAACGTTTTGCCGCAACTTTCAACTTTGTTGACAAAGCGGATTGGTTGCGCCCACGCACCGTTTATGAAAGTAGGAACAATGACCTGTGTAACACCCACCTTGGCTCTGAAATGTTTTGGCGCCCCCCAGATCGTGCTGGGGGCCGCGTCGGTGACGGGCCTGAGCAGTAAAGCCGTGGCCCTGTTTCTCTATCTCGCCATCACCGGGCGGCCCCAGCACCGCGATCAATTGGCCGATCTACTTTGGAGTGAGTTCAATAACCAGCAGGCGCGCAACAACCTGCGCTATTTGTTGCCGGAAGTGCGCAAAGGGCTGGGTGACTATTTGGTGATCACCTCCCAGACGATTGCCTTTGATCGCAGCCGGCCCCATCAATTGGATACAGACGATTTCGTTCAGGCCCTGACCCGCGCGCCGGAGACTGTAGCGACAAGCGCATTGCAGACCGCGCTCGATCACTACCAGGCTGAATTTCTGGCCGGGTTTCGGGTGCGCAATGCGCCGGTCTTTGAGCAGTGGTTGACCGCGCAACAAGAACTGTACCATCGGTTAGCCATTCAGGGGTTATACCAACTGATGGAGCGTTATTATCAACAAGGGGACTATCGCGCTGGCCTGGCCGCCGGGCAACGGCTGCTATCCCTTGAACCCTGGCACGAAGCCGGTCACCGTCTCCAAATGACCTTGTTGGCCTGCACCGGGCAGCGCGGCGCGGCCTTAAACCAATATCAACAGTTAACACAACTGTTGGCCGCTGAGTTGGCGGTAGAGCCGGAGCCAATCACGATTGCGCTCTATGAAGAGATCCGCCGCGGGGGATATGACAAGGTGGCAGGACGACAAGAAGAGAGGACGACAAGAAGACAAGAGGCTGTCGTGGGGGCGCCGCAAGCTAAGCAGTCAACGCCGGCAACCCCTGTCATCCCTGCCCCCTGTCATCCTGTCGCCTGTCATCCTGTCATCCTGTCACCCCTTCACAATTTGCCCAGTCAACTGACGCCTTTTTTTGGTCGCGAACAAGAGATTGCCGAGTTGTATGGGCAACTGCACCGCGAGGAGTGCCGGCTCTTGACGTTGATCGGTGAAGGGGGCGTCGGCAAGACTAGATTAGCGTTGGCCGTTGCCCAAGCAATTTTGGAGTTTGGCTCCTTGCAGGACAGGCTTTGGATTTTAGATTTGGGTCTGGCACACGACGAAGAACAAAAAGCTAAGATCCAAAGTCTGTCCTGCAAGGAGCCAAAATTCCCTGACGGCATCTGGTTTGTTCCGCTTGCCGGCCTGACGACCGGACCAAACCTGGCCGAGCAGATCGCGGTAGCTATTGCGCAGGCGATGAACTTTACCTTTAGTGACACCAGCGCGCCAACCAGTGCTTTACTAGCCTATCTCCGGGGCAAAAGGGCGCTCCTGATCTTGGATAACGTTGAACAGATCGTCGATGGCGGCGATTTTATGGTGGAGCTACTGCGGCAGACAAGCGGGATCAAGCTCTTGGTTACGGCGCGCACGGCGCTCAACTTGCAAGTTGAATATGAGCGGCCCATCACCGGGTTGCCGACGCCGCCAGGCGACCAGGAGTGCAACAGCGCCACCGCCGAACTCCTGTGCTATAGCAGCATTGCCCTCTTTGTGGAACGGGCGCAACGGGTTCAGCACACCTTTCAACTGGATCAGCGTAACCAACAGGTGGTTAGCGCCATCTGTCGCCTGCTGCAGGGGTTGCCGTTGGGGATCGAGTTGGCTGCGGCCCAACTTCGTTGGTCCAGTTGTGACGCGATTCAGCAACTGTTGACTGTGAATGCGCTGACGATGACGACCGCCTATCGCGACCTCCCCCCGCGTCACCGGAGCTTGGCCGCCGTGATCGAAGATAGTTGGCGCTTGCTGAGTGCGGCTGAACAGCAAACGCTGGCTCGCTTGTCGATCTTTGAAGAGAGCTTTACCGCCGCGGCGGCGGTCGCCATTGTAGAGACGACGCCGGCCATTTTGGCCGCGCTGTGTGATCAGTCGCTCCTGCGTCGCGTTACACCGCACCGCTATCTGCTGCACGAAGTGGTGCGTCAGTTTGCCGCGGCAAAGCTACAACAGGTAGATGCAACGGCTGTCGCAGCGACAGCGGCCCGACATGGAGAGTACTACCTGGCCTTGCTGTGCGACCAAGAGCGGCGCTTGCATGGGCCAACTCCACAACCAGCGCTGACCTTACTGCAACAGGAAGCGTTGCCCATCCAACAAGCCTGGCGCTGGGCCATTCTCCAACAGGAAGCGTCTCTCCTGGCGCAAAGTGCGTTGGCCCTGAGTGAGTTTTACTACTGCACCTACCGCTTAGAACAAGGGAAAGAACTCTTTGGCCGTGCTGTGGCGATGCTCCAACAACAGGTCGCCGCCACGCCCGCTGCCACGTTGAAAACAGCGCTGGCAATGCTGCTCTGCGCCCAGAGCCACTTGTTGATCGCCCAAGAAACGTATGCGGCGTCTCTTCAGGCGGCTCAGCAAGCGGTTGCCCTGGCGGAAGAGGGAAGGCAGCCGGCGCTTATTGCCAGAGGCTACTATCTCTGGGGCAGGAGTCTGTTACACAGTGGAAATGATGGCGCCGCCAAAGAACAGTTAACTGTCGCCTTGGCTATGGCCCGCACCGTAGCGCCGCCGGCAATGAGGCAGGAAGTAGTGATGCTGACACTCACCAAGCTAGGGATATGGGCGGAACGAGTTGGCGATTACCGAGCGGCGTTGGCTTTCTGCCAGGAAGCGCTTGCGTTGAGTCGCACCGCACAGGCTGTCATTACCGAAAAGCGCACCCAAATTGTCTTGGGTAACATCTATCATCGCATGGGCGATTTTCCGAATGCCAAAGTGTGTTGGGAAGGGGCGTTGGCGCTCATGAAGCAGACCGGCATCGAGGCCAATCAGGCTGATCTGCTGCTCAATCTTGGCGTCCTTTGTGACAACCAAGGTAATTACGCGGCTGCGCAACGGTACTATGCCACAGCCTTGCGCACTTACCAAAGCCGGGGCGATCAGCGCCATCAAGCTGAGGTTTTGGGCAACCTGGGCATCTCGGCCGATTATGTGGGTGATTACACGGCAGCGCTCGCCTATAGCCAGGAATGTTATGAATTGCTGCAACAACTGGGGCTAACTGGACGCTTGCCGATAGTCCTGGTAAACTTAGGGTTACATGCGCACCATGTGGGCGACCAGCACGCCGCCCAATGGTATGGTCGCCAGGCGCTGGCGATTAGCCAAGAACGCAACAACCTACACTTCCAGAGTTACGCATGGACCATTCTCGGTCATGCGGCCTTCGCATTGGGCGAATTTGCGGAAGCGCAAGCCGCTTATGACACAGCCGTCATGCGGGCGCGGGCGGTGGCGCTCCCGTTCATGACGATTGAACCGCTGGCCGGCCTGGTGCGGGTGGCGCTAGCGTGGCCAATGGCTCGTCAGTATCTGGCGCAACATCTGGAGACGATCAGCGCTTTTCTCACCCAAAGCGCAGGGGAGGGGCTAGAAGAGCCGTTGCGGGTCTACCTCACCTGTTATCAAGGGTTACAAGCGCTCAGGGATCCGCGGGCGGACGCTTTATTAGCGCAGGCTTATAACCTTTTGCAAAAACGCGCTGAGCAAATCGATGAGCCGGCGCTGCGCCGTTCCTTTCTAGAGAATATTGCCGCCCATCGCTCTCTGCATAGCGCCGCCCAAGCAGCAAAGTATGATGAGTCAACTTTTGCAAGTAGCCCGTCTAGGGTCGCCAACCCTCATCCTGGGTGACAAAGCGCTGACCGGTCTGATTACGGGAAAGGCGCTGGCGCTCTTTACTTATCTGGCCGTCAGCGGGCAGCCGCACACGCGCGACCATCTGGCGGATCTGCTTTGGAGTGAATTCGATAACCAACAAGCGCGTAACAATCTGCGCTATCTGCTGCCTGATCTACGGCAACAGATCGAAGCTTATTTGATGATTACACCCCAGACCATCGGCTTTAACCGTCAGGCGCCCTACTGGTTGGATGTGGAAATCTTACAAACAACGCTGGCGGCCCAGGTAACCGCGGCGCGCCAAACGAACGCCGGCCCCCTCAACCTGCCGGCTTTCCAAGCTGCACTGCATCTCTATCAAGGAAAGTTTCTCGCCGGCTTCACTGTGCGCAATGCGCCTGTCTTTGAAGCATGGGTTCGCCAACAAGAGAACGAAATCCACCAACTGGCTGTACGCGGCTTCTATACGTTGGCGGAAGCCTATTTCCAGCAGGGGGAAATCCAGGCCGGCCTGCGTACAAACCAGCAGTTGTTACAGTGGGAACCGTGGCATGAAGCCGGCCATCGCCTGCAAATGCGCCTGCTGGTCGCAACCGGGCAACGGTCGGCCGCATTGGCCCAGTACACCCTTTGCCGACAGCGTTTGGCGGATGAACTTGAGGTGGAGCCGGAAGCCGCTACCACTGCACTTTATGAAGAGATTCGCGCTGGCATCTATGACAAGAAGAGAAGAAGAGAAGAAGACAAGGAGACAGCGCGACAAGAGCTTGTTGGGAGGGCCGCACAGGTTGACCAGGCGGCGCCGACAACGCCAGTTACTCAGCCGCCCAGCCGCCCAGCCACCCCGTCATTGCCGCACAACTTGCCCGGCGAATTAACCCCCTTTGTGGGCCGCACGGCCGAGATTGACCAACTCTACACGCTGTTGACCGATCCCGTCCATTTTTTGATTACCCTTACCGGGTTGGGTGGCAGCGGTAAAACCCGACTGGCGCTGGCCGTGGCGCAAAGGATTTTAGATTCTGCGCTGCCAGCGGACAATCCAAAATCGCACCCAAAGGGGCTCCGCCAACATCTAAAATTCGGGGACGGCATTTGGTTTGTGCCGTTGATTGGCGTGGCGGATGGGGAGAACCTGATTGATCGGTTGGCGGTGGTGATCCTGGATACGCTCCAGTTACCACGCTTAGGCCCGCTGGCGCCGTTGGAACAACTGATCGACGCGTTAAGCAATCGTTGCCTGTTGCTGATTTTGGATAATTTTGAGCATCTGGCGGCCGATGTTGATTTTATCTATACCATCCTACAACGCACTACCAAAGTAAAACTCCTCGTAACGTCTCGTCAAACGCTCAATCTACAGGCCGAATTTGTCTGGCAATTGGATGGCTTGGCGACCCCGGCCGTGGCGGCGGAGACAACAATAACACCTGCTGAAGCGCAACACTATGACAGTGTGGCGCTCTTTGTGGAGCGGGCGCAACGCGTTGATCGCACCTTTCGGCTAGAGCAGAGCAATTTGGCGGACGTTCTCCGTATTTGTCACTTTGTCAACGGCTTGCCGCTGGCGCTTGAATTGGCAGCGGCGATGCTCCGCCACAACAGTTGTCACGAGCTTTGGCAAAGGCTCCGGCAGGACTATACGGCCCTCGCGGTCGCTCAACGCGACCTCCCGCCGCGCCATCGCACGATGACCGCTCTCTTTGATTATTCCTGGCGCTTCCTGACTGCTGAGCAGGCGCGCACATTGGCGGCCTGTACGGTTTTTCCCGAAAGCTTTACCGCCGAAGCCGCTACCGTTGTGGCGGAGACTACCCAGGCCACCCTCTTTGCCCTGATCGATCAATCGCTGCTCACCCAGGCCGGTGATGGGCGCTTTGAACTCCACGAACTGGTGCGCCAGTATGCGGCGGATCAGCTCAAGCAGGCCCCACAGCGGTTGGCGCAGGTACGGCAGCGCCAGGCCTACTACTATGCTACTCTTGTCGAGCCGGATGCCGCCGAGCTATTCCGTTCACCGACCAAAATCAACTTTATCCAGCAGGAGCTGCCGAATTTAAGAGTAGCCTGGTTCTGGGCCATTGAAGCGCAACAGGGGTGGCCCATCTGTCGAATGAGCCAGGGCCTCTTTGTTCATTTCCTGGCCCACGGCCCAATCCAAGAAGGCTGGGATCTGTGTAATATGGCGCTGACCCTCTTCCAACGTTCAGCACCGGATGCGCTCACCCTTGACGACATCTCCTTTCTGGCGTTAGCTCTGGCGGCGCAAAGTTATTGGGGCTATTACCTGGGACGCAATACCGAAGCCGATCAACTCGCGCATAAAGCATTGGCAATTGCTGAACCATTGGCCAATGGCCTCGCCCAGGCGCTGGCCTATCTTGCCCTAGGGTGGACCGCCTTTACAAAGGGAGACTTTACCGAACAACAGCGGCTTTGCCAAAAGGCGCTGGCGGTGGCATATGCGAACGATGTCGCCGTGATGGTTGTCGTTAGTCTGGCGCAGCTTGGTTTTGTGCTGGCGCTTCAGGGTAAGGCCACGGAAGCCCTCACGGCGCTTTACGAAGCGCTGCAATTGATTCAAACCGAGCGCTTTACCTATTTGGAAGGGTATGTCCTGGGTGAACTGGGCTTTGTTTATGCCATGACTGGCGACTGGGCGCTAGCGGATGGGACAACGCAGCAAGCGCTCCAACTCAGCCAGGGGTTGAACAACAGCATCAATCGCAGTTTTCAATATGATCGCCTGGCGCTGGCTGCCGAAGCGCTGGGCGATTACAGGCGAGCGCTCGCCTGGACCGATCAAGCGCTGGTCTTTAACAACCTTGACCCGGTGAATCAATTGTGGATCCTGCTGGTGCGTAGCCGAGTGCTACGTTATCTGGACGATATTTCGCAAGCTGGCGCAGCCTGCCAACAGGCCTTGGCCCTGGCGCAAAGTTTGGGGCGCCAAGCTGAAAGCGCGCAGGCGCAGATTGAATTGGGCCATGTGGCCCTGGCACAGCAACAGTGGCAACGGGCTGAAAGCCATTATTATGCCGCCTTGAGCCTTACCACCACCGACCGGTTATCCTGTCAAGCGGCAGCGCAGGCCGGACTGGCGCAGGTGCAGTGGCAGCAAAATCGTCGGGACAAAGCGCGGGCTTGGGCCGAGCAGTGCTATCAGCGCTTGCTGACCCAAGCATGGGAAACAGCGTATGACGCCCTCTTTGCGGCAGTGACTTGTTATCAGGTGTTGGCGGCAGCGCACGATGCGCGCGCACACACCATCCTCCAGCAGGCATATGATTGGGTTGCGGCTCAATCGTTGAAGATTAGTGATGAAAATCTACGTCGTTCCTTTTTAGAGAAGCCGCCCTATCACCATCAGCTACAGGCCCTATTGCGGTTGGCTGGCGATAGGAGGGCAGAAAGTACAAGCAACCCACCATGAGAGGCAAGCTAGAGATAACGCTTTGTGGCGCCCCCACCCTTACCCTTGGTGAACAGCCGTTAGCCGGCGTTCTCACGGGGAAGTCATTGGCGCTCTTTGTCTACCTGGCCGTCACCGGGCGGCCGCATCAGCGCGATACCCTGGCCACGCTGCTCTGGTGTGACCTGTCGCTGCCCCAGGCGCGCGCCAATCTTCGTTATCTTCTGCCTGATCTGCGCCAATTGATGGGGGACTACCTACTGATCACGCCGCAGACGATTGTTTTTAATCGCACGCTGCCCTATTGGCTTGATGTCGAGGCGGCGCGCACAACCTTGACGATGCCACGCCACACCGTTAGCGTTGACGAAGTGCAGGCCGCGTTGGCGCTGCTGCGGGAAGAATTTCTGGCCGGCTTTCAGGTGCGCAATGCGCCCGCCTTTATGCAATGGGTCGCCGAACAACGACAGGCGCTGGCAACCTTGCGCCGGCAAGGGCAGGCGATGCCCGCCCTGCTGAATCATAATCTACCCAACCAACTCACACCCTTTTTTGGGCGTACACAGGAGATCAGCGAGATTTGCCATTTTCTGGGGCGTGAGGATTACCGTCTGTTGACGATTGTCGGCAGCGGCGGTGTCGGTAAAACACGATTGGCGTTGGCCGTTGCCCAACAGCTTTTAACTTCTGGCTTACCGCCTGATGAATTTTCACAACCAAATCCGGTAATCGTCGGGGCGCCTGCAAGGGGACGCCTCGGATTAGGGCGCCCGCAAGGGGACGCCCCGACGATTACCGTTTCTGAAATTGAAATTTCTTTAGACAAGCAAAAAGCGCCAGACATGAAGCCGGAATTCCCGGATGGCATCTGGTTTATCCCCCTGGTCGGCTTGACGGCCACGACCAATCTGGCCGATCAACTGGCCGCAGCGATTGGCAAGGAGCTTGGGTTTACCTTTGGCCCGCAAGGTTCGCCAGCGGGCCAAATTTTGCACTATCTGTCCACAAAACGCTTGCTGCTCATTTTTGATAATTTTGAACAGTTGTGTGATGAACCGGGCTTTATCATGGCGTTGTTGCAAAAAACAAGCGCCGTCAAACTGTTGATTACTTCGCGGCGACGGCTCAATATTCAGGCTGAGTACCCCTGGTTCATTACCGGCTTACCTATCCCGCCGCTGACCGAACTCCCCCTCTTTGCACCGCCCGAACTCTTACAGTTTGCCGGCGTTGCCTTGTTTGTTGAACACGCCCGCCGCGCCCAGAGCGGCTTTCAACTCAGCCCGGACAACCAGCTCCAGGTCGGTCGTATTTGTTACGCCGTAGCCGGCCTGCCGCTTGGTATCGAGCTGGCCGCCGCCCTCAGCCGGGAGTACACCTGTGCCGCATTGGCGGAAACCCTTGCGCAAGATTACAAGATTCTGACCACAACGTTTCCCGATATAGCGGATCGCCATCGGAGTATAAAAAAAGTCATGGATCACTCCTGGCGCTTCTTGCGCTGTGAAGAAATCACCGTTCTGGCTCGCTGTGCTATTTTTCGTGGCTGCTTTGACCAAGAGGCCGCCGCTTTTGTGGCGGCGGCCACCCCGTCAATCCTCATCCGGTTACACGATCAATCACTCCTCCACTGGGCCGGCGAACTATCCGGTCGCCGCTATTTTACGCTGCACGAATTAGTGCGTCACTATGCGCTGGAGCAGTTGGCGCCCCGCGATCGCCAGCAGGCTCAGGAACACCATGCCGACTATTTCATGACAAAATTACAGGCGGCCGAAAGCGCCATACGTCAATATGGCATCAGTCAGGAACTGCTACAATGCGATCTGGATAACATCCGTGCGGCGTGGGAATGGGCGATAGGGCAAAAGCGGTTGAATTTGTTGGCGCAAGGCGCGAGCGCCTTAGCCCATTTTTACCGGATGAGTGGCCTGCACCAGGAAGCTTATGAGGCGCTCCGGGGCGCGATCGACAGCGTCCGGCAGAGTATCCAGAGTGCTGAGCAGCGGCAATTGCTGGCCCATTTACTCAATAGCATCGCCGAATTTTGTCGCTATTTAGATCGGCTGGAAGAAGCGGAGACATTCGTGCAAGAGGCGTTGCATCTGGGCAAAGCGTTAACCGACCTTTTTTTACAAGGCAGAAGTTATCACGATCTGGCGCGTAACGCCCAACGCCGCCATCAACACACGGAGATGCGTCGCTTGTCTCAACAGGCCCAACGTTATGCCCAACAAGCGGGTGATGCTCATCTGCAGGCCCTTTGTCTGAATACTTGTGCTGTTTCAGAAGTTTTATGTGGCGATCTGGGGGCTGCCATCGCTTGTTACCAGGCTGCGTTGGGCCACTTACAGCAGACGACGGACCGTGAGTTAGAAGCAACCATCAATGCCAATCTTGGCGGCGCTTACAAACGCAACCGTGATTATACGCCTGCCATTGAACATCTAGTCCAGGCCGTTGCCGTCGCCCAATCGATCCATGACAACTATGGCGTCGCCATCAATCTGATTTTATTGGGCAATCTCTGGTTGGAACTGGGCGCTTATGCCAACGCCCAGACTGCGTTGGGCCAGGCGCTCCGCCACTTTGACAAGTTGAACGATCCCTATTGGGAAGCTTGGGGGCGCACCAGCCAAGCCCAGCTTTGGCAACTCTCCGGTGAGCCGGCTGCCGCTGCCGCTGAATGTCGGCGCGTTTTACCGCTGGTGCAGGACAAGATGCCACTGCTGGAACATCGGGCCTTGACCTATTTGGGCGACGCACTCTACACATTAGGCGAAGTCGACACCGGTGAAAAACTTTACTGGCGCTCTTTCGCCATAGAGCAGGAAGCAAAGCTCAACTTTCGTCTGGCTGAACCGGTCGTCCGGTTAGCCCAATTACTGCTCGCGCGTAAGGAAGCAAAAGCTGCGCAGACCCTATTGGAGGAGCCGCTGGCTAACCTGATGCAGCAAGGCCCAGCCACGGTTGCCGAGCCATTCGCGCTGTACTTAATCAGTTATCGTGTCTTTCGCGCCATCGGCGATGAACGGGCCGCGGCGATTTTACAGCAGGGGTACAAAGTGTTGCAAGAATCCGCCGGCAAAATTAGGGAAAGCGCTTTACGGCAATCCTTCCTGGAAAATGTACAGCCGTGCCGTGAGCTATTGGCATTGCTACGAAGTAAGCAAGGTCTATTGGGGAATAGGACAGACCACTTCCGGGGATAGCAACGCATTCCAGCGATGGCGGGGGGTATTTTTATGGGCGCGGCGCAATACGCTGTTAATGCGCGCCAACAAGATGTTGGGGGGGATCGGCATAATGATATAATCATCAGCGCCTAAGCGGAACGCCGTGGCGAGATCATCTGGGTGCAGGAGGGGGGCCAGAATGACAATGGGAAACCGAAAGAGGCGCCGCAGGCGTACGCAAAGCAGGAAGCGTCGTTGCGCGGCAAAGGATTCGCCAATGAGGACAAGATGCAGGCGCTCGCGCATTACGGTAGCGACCGCTTCTTCCTCACTTGTCACTGCGTGAACCGTGTAACCGGCGCGCGTTAGCAAAAATTCTAAGAAAGCACATTGTTCGGCGCTTTCCTCAACCAACAAAAGGCGTAGCTTCAACGGATGTTGCCGCTTCATATTACTCTCTTTCTAGGCGATACGCTGGATTATACAATAGCTTGCGCGCTAAAATGACATCAATCCCCGTTAAGAGACCAATGTTTTCCGTAATTAGCTATTGATTTTGGTAAGCATCATGACTATATGTTTCGATCGTGGGTAAAATGTGGGTAAGATGTGGGTAAACTAAGCAAAAGTATGGAAAATTTCGAAAGTAGTGATCGTGTGTTAAAACTCGCTTGTCTGGGCACAGTAGAACTTACGTTACCTGCCGCCCTGCCTGCCGCCGATCTCACCCCCAGGGCGCTGGCCCTTTTGGTCTACTTAATGGTGACGGGCAAATCACAGAGTCGCGATCACCTGGCAACTTTATTTTGGCATGAGGACACCATCGAACAAGCCCGCAAAAACTTGCGTTATCTTTTGCCTGATCTGCGCCATGGGCTGGGTGACTACCTGCTCATCACCAGACAGAGTATCGAATTTAACCGGCAACGCCCCTACTGGTTGGATGTTGCCCTGTTGCGCGCGGCGTTGGCGCCTGGGGAACGGTTGGGGAATGCAGCAAAGGTGCAAGCCGCATTGGATCTCTATCAAGGTGAGTTCCTCGCCGGCTTTACGGTGCGCAATGCACCCGCCTTTGAAACATGGGTGATGCACCAGCGTGAAGAATTACATACCCTCGTGGTGCGCAGTAGCTACCAACTGGCGCTCGATTACGAGCAAAAGGGGGATTACCAGGCGGGGCTGGCAGCAACCCGCCGCATATTGCAATGGGAGCCGTGGCATGAAGCTGGCCACCGGCTACAAATGGCGCTGTTGCTGGCCACCGGTCAACGTACTGCTGCTCTCCAACAATATCTCCTTTGTCAACAAACGCTGGCTGATGAGCTGGGCGTAGAACCGGAAGCGGCGACGACGGCGCTCTATGAACAGCTTCGACATGGCGGATATGGCAAGGTGGCAAGCGGCAAGGTGGCAGGCGGCAAGGTGGCGGAATCTGTTCCAATCACCCAATTACCCGGTCACCCAGTCGTCCAGTCCTCGCCGCCGCATAATGTACCCCGCCAACTCACCTCTTTTGTCGGGCGGGAGGAGGAAGTGGTCGATCTCTATGCACGTTTGGGCAACCCTGCCTGTCGATTGGTGACGTTGGTCGGGGAAGGGGGGATCGGGAAGACACGCCTGGCGTTGGCCGTGGCCCAAAGGATTTTAGATCCAGAGGAACCAGCGCCGGCGCCCGGTGAAAAGCCAAAATCTAAAATCAAAAATCCACAATTCCCGGATGGGGTCTGGTTTGTGCCGCTGAATGCACTGACCATAACAGTCGATCTCGCCGACAAGCTCGCCACCGCGATTGCGAATGCGGTGCGCCATGGCTTGGTCGGCCACCATCCGCCTTTTCAACAAGTGCAAAACTATCTACGTGACAAACGGCTGTTATTGTTTCTCGATAATGTTGAACATCTATTGCCGGCGCTCAAACCCATTCTGGCGCGCTTGCTGGAACATAATCCACAGATCAGCTTACTTGTCACCACTCGCACCCTGCTCAAGCTGGCTGGCGAATCCGTCAAGCGCGTGAGGGGATTGGCGCTGCCTGCCCGCACAGAAAGAGCGACATTGCCGGCAGCCATGCGGCCGGCTGATATTGATTACAGTAGTGTGCAGCTCTTTAAAGAGCGCGCGCAACAAGTTTCGCATACCTTTGCCATCAATCCCACCAACTGGGACGCCATTGTTGCGATCTGTCACTTCCTCGATGGGCTGCCACTTGGGATTGAGTTGGCAGCCGCACAGACCAAATATTATCCCTGTGAACAGATTTACCAAAGTTTACGGCAAAATTCGCAACTGCTTGCCACCACCAAACGTGATCTGCCGGAACGCCATCGTAACATGCGCTTGGTCTTGGCTGACTCCTGGCGCTTACTGACTTCGGAAGCGGCAATGGCGCTCAGTCGATTGGCGCTCTTTCCTGGCACGTTTAGCCGTGCGGCGGCTATGACTGTCGCCGACGCGACGGACACAATTTTGTCTATACTGGTCGATCACTCACTTTTGCGGGTGGTATCCAATTCTGCGCGTAGTGAACGCTTTCTGTTGCACGATCTGGTACGTCAATATGCAATGGCACAGCTCCAAATGAACGCCGCCGCCCTGGCGCAGACGCAACAACGCTATGCCGAATATTTTGCCGCCTTGCTGGAACAGCAATTGCCCGGCCTTTTCCAAACAACCGCTGCGCGCCGCTTTTTGCAAGTGGATTTGCACAATATTCGACACGCATGGCAGTGGCTGGTGGCGGAACGGCAGGTAGCGCTCCTCGACAAGACTCTTCTCCCGCTCACCCTATTTCACCTGTATAATGGCTCATTTCAGGAAATGGCAACCCTCTGTGAGGCTGCGCTTGGCACATTGCGGCCAGCTTTGGGACAAACCGGGGATAGCGCCGCAGAACACATCGTCAGCATTTTGTTGGCGCATTATGCCTATCATTCGGCTTTCTGCGGACAGCTAGATAAAGCATTACAAGCGGCCCAGGAAGCACGACTCCTGGCGGCGGCGATCGACGATGACCAAGCCCAAATGTTGGCTTACTTCTCCCTCAATCTGATTGCATCGGTGCAGGGTTCGCTGACTGTGGATCAAGCTAGAACGGCGATGTGTTTTGCCTATCGTTGTGCTGAAAGTCCGCCTTATTTCACCACTTTGCTGTTGGCCGATTTAGGCAGCGCCCGGATGAATGCCGGTGCTTTGAACGAAGCGATGACTGCCTATGAAGAGGCGCTGCGTTTGGCCCAGGAATTCGACCTGCGGTTACTCGAAGCCATTCTCTACTATCGGATTAGCCAACTGCAAATGCGCTTGGGTGATTGGGCAAAGGTTTACACCTTGGCTCAGCAAGCGTTAGCGATCCACCAGGCGCTGCAATACATTCCCGGCAATCTTCATACGTTGTCGGCCTTTGTGATGTATGCGTATGCCGTGGGCGATTACGAACAGGTGCTGCGCTGGTCAAAACAAATGATCATTCAATGCGAAATGTACCATATCCATGATGAAATCGAGCTGGCCGCTTATGTTTATCAAGGGAAGGCGCAAGTACATCGAGGAGAGCGCACACTGGCGCACCAAAGCCTAGTGGCAGCCGGGCAACGGGGTGAACAGTTAGGTAATCGCGTCTATCAGGCCTGGACAAAAATTGCACTTGGGGAGCTTCTGCTGACGCAAGGCGCCTGGCAAGAAGCCCTGGCGCTGGCTGAAGCGGCTTTAGCAATGACAGCTTCGCCGGAGGCTGCTGCCTATCGCATGGCCGCCCAAACCTTGGTGGCGTTACTTTGCCGGCGGCGCCAGGATTGGCGCGGCGCCGCGGCTGAGGGGGATGCGGTCTATACCGCTTTGACGGCGGGGCGCTTGGCTACTCAGCAGGAGGTTCCCTGGATCTGTTTAACCAACCATGCGCTTTGGGCGGCCAGCGACAATGAACGCGCCCAGGCGTTTATTGCCTATGGCCAGACCTGGTTGCAAAACCAGGCAGCAAAAATCAGCGATGAAACGATCCGGCAAGCCTTCTTGCACAATGTCCCGGAACATCGCCGGTTGCTTGCGCTGGCTAGGCCAACAACGGTTCATAGCTGAAGTACGAATTCTGCCAGTTGCTTTGGGTGATGGGCCTGTTGCGACGGAGACGCACGACCGCGCCAACCTGTTGCACCTCCTGCAAGAGGTCGGTCAACCGGAAGGGCTTTTGCAGATATCCGTCCGCGCCACTGGCCAGCGCATTGGCGATCAGGTGCGTCTGCTTAAAAGCGCTGACCATCAAGACCCCGACAACTGCGTTCTGATGCCGGATTTCTTTTAGTACCGCAAAGCCATCGCGACCAGGCATATTCACATCGAGCAACACCAAATCGGGTTGCACACGATAAAACTGTTCCAGCCCGGTAATGCCATCGCGCGCTTCATAAACTTGATGCCCCTGGTGCGCCAAGATCTCTTTGAGCAATGTGCAGATCCCCGGTTCATCATCAATCACTAGGATCGAAAACAACATGAGTGTTTCCTTACTGTTAATTAAGTTCATCTTTTGACAAGCGTTTGTATATTATGATGCAAACGTGGCAAAAACGTGGGAAAAACGTGGAAAAGCGATAGGTTGTTAAGCTTATGCTTGGTTCCCTATTGACACAGCGCCTGGATAGTGGTGTAGTTGTCACCAAAACGGTGACGAAATGCGCATTTATAGGAACCCATGATGACTACAACCGCATTGATGCAACCACTATCTGAACCAATTACGATTCGTCCCATTTGTTCCGAAGCTGATTCCGGCAGAGGTGCTCATCCGCGATTATGAACTGGTGAAAGCGACGGCATAACGTTCTCGCCCCCTTTTCCCCTGCTTTGCCTTCGGCTACGCAATCGATTCCAGCAACACCAGTATAGGTCATCAATAATCAGTGACCGGCATCCCATGATGCCGGTCACTCTTCACAAGAGACAAGTTATTTTGTTGGCGTTACCTACTGGCCAGGTAAGCCCACCGCTGCGGCACAGCTTTGCTGTTGCGCCTCATTCGTAAAGGCATTGGCGTCGATGACACAAGCCCGGTACGCTTCGGCCCGTTGCTGGGCAACCTGTAAGGCGTCGGTAGCGGTCGCTTCTCCCTTAACCACTTGTGTATATGCTTCTTCCCACCACGGTCGCGCCTTGGCCAGCCAGGGGTGTTGGAAGAGGAGCAGATCGTCCGCCGGCGGGGTGTAGCTGTCGAGGAGCGCGGCGTAAATCGTTGCCCGCCCGTCGCCCACTTGTTGTCGATAAGCGGCGGATTCAACCACCGACCGCCGGGCCGGGACCCCTTGCACCGCGTTGGGTTGTTCGGTCAAGAAACGAATCCACTCCCAGCAAGCTTGCGGGTGGGGGGAAGCGGCGGCGATGTAGTAGCCGGTCATGGCCATCGGATCAGCCGCCGGCTTGCCGTCCACACCCACAGGCAGCGGGACAATCCCACTGTTGAGACCGGCGGGCAGTTGGTAGTGTGTGTTGGGAACGCCAATCACCGTTGTCCACATCCCGGCGCGACCGCTATTGAGCAAGGCCCAGCGTTGTGCATAGGTCATCCCAAGCGGATTCGATGCATCCAGGCTAGTGGCAAAGAGCGGCTTGATGCCTAGTCCACGGGTTAGATCAGTGTACCACTGGAGAGCGGCTACCGTCGCCGGATGGTCGAAAGCAAAACTTGGCGGGTTGCTGCTGCGATCATACAGGCTGCCGCCCCGCCGTTGCAGAAAGAGTTCGGCGTCGCTCAATTCATAAAAATCACCGGCAAAGCCGTACTGTTTGGTACGTCCTGCACCGTGGGTCAACTGCTTTGCCAACGCCACAAATTCATCGGTCGTCCAGGTTGAACTGGGGTAAGCGAGTCCGTGTGCGTCAAACAACGCTTTGTTGTACTCAATCACTTTGGGTTTGGCTTCACTGGGTAAGCCCCACACGCCATCCGCTAAGGTGAACTGGCGGAGTAGGCCAGGGTAAAAATCACTGGGATCCAGCGCCGACGCGCCGGTCAGGAAGGGCGCCAAATTGACCAGAACGCTACGCTCATCCGGGTTATACACAATGGGTGACCAGTCAAAGCAATCTGCCGCGGCAGCGATCGCCGGTAGATCCAAGGTTTCCTGGTAGGGCGGATAGTTTACTTTCACTTGAATCGTTGGATGATCCTGCTGAAATTGTTGGGCCAGTGTGCGCACCGTCCCAATTTCGATAGTCGAGTAACCGATCAGATAGGTGATGGTTATTGTGGCCGTCGTAGCTGTCCCGGCACTGACTGGCGGTGGCGTTGGTGTAGCGGCGCTTGCCAGTTGTGCTTGCCGTAGCGTTTCGGCGGCTGTCGGCACATTGGCCAAAGCGGCAGCAACGGTTGTTTCACCCGCTAACGTGGCGGCGATGGCATCGCGCAAAGCTTGCTCCGTTGGGTAGGGGCGATCATACAGCACAGGGAAACTGTGGTCGATGGCATAGCGCATAACTGTTGCGACGTCGGGGTCGAGCGTTTGCCAGAATGTGGTTGCGAGTGAAGGGCGCAGCGGCAAGAAATCCGGGCCAAAGCGACCCCCTTGGTGACTGAGAAAGCTGAGCCACCGCCAGGCTGCTGCCGGATGTGCGCTTCTGGCGCTAAGGGTGCGACCATCGGCAAAAATCATAGTACTGTTTTGCCGGTTGGCGGTAACGGGATAGGTCACCACCCCGATTCGTCGCTTGGTGCTGCGCCACTGCCAGTTGATCATAAAGTCACTCCACATGGCCGCCTGTCCTAGTTCCACCAGGGTGGACTCCTGGGTAAAACCCGTTTCATTTTCGGGGGCTGGCGGTTTGAAAAATGGGCTTGCGCGTGCTTGCAAGAAGAGATCGGCGTAGCGCTGCACAGAGTCAAGCACTGTTGGTTCACGCAAGCGGGCCGCGACATTGGTCGTTGCGGCATCAAAGAGCGGTCCTGTTTGACTTTCAATCAACCCCAGATGATCACTCCAGGTGTTGACAAAGCCCCAGACGGTTACCTCGTCGCCTTCACGCTGTGTTACCGCTTGTGCCGTTTGCACAAACTCGGCCCATGTCCAACCCGGTTGCGGATAGGCAACACCGGCTTCGTCAAAGCGATCCTGATCATAGTAGATCAGATTAAAGTTGATACTCGTCGGCACAGCCCAAGTGCCGCCATCCCATTGAAAGGCGCTGAGCGTATTAGGGTAAAAATCAGCCACAGCAAAGGTTGGATCGGCAGCAATGAAGGGCGTCAGATCGCGCACCAACGCGCCCCCAACAGTGCGTGGACTGATAAAGAGATCGACCACATCGGCCTTTGTCAACATCTGCTCGTTGGCATCATCCGGCCAATCATAGCTATCCACGCCCAGCAATTCCTGAATCGCAATGGTCTCTACCTTGACATCAGGATTGGCTTGTTCAAAGGTGGCGATGAGGGGTTCGTACTGCGCTTCTGCCCAGTCATAGGTGGCAAAACGGATAGTCACCTGGTTCTCAGGAGCAGCAGCCACCGGCGCCGGCGCCGTCGGCGTCACCACGACCGTGGCCGTCGGCTCGATGGTGGTGGGGGTGGCGGCGGTCACGGGGGTGTCCAAGGGGTTGCGTCCGATGAGCAAAGTGGCAAGCAAGACCAAAAGCAGGACAAGCGCGCCGGCGCCGGCCATTTGCAGCACCGGCAGTGGCGACCGCTGATTCACACCAATGCGCCACGGGGCGCGCAAGGGTGGTTTGCGCGTTGGTTGCGTGGCGGCCAACCGTTGTTCCAAGAGCGCCGGTTCACGGTTGAGATAATTGAATTTCTGTTGGCGCATCTGTTGTAACGCCTGATCCATGGTGCGATAGGCGGCCAAAGCGGCGGCGCATTCGGCGCAGGTTTGCAGATGGTCATCAACCTGGACCCGCTGGTCGGCGGGCAGGTGATCATAGATGGCAAGTAGTTCTTGCATTTGTTGATGATTATTCATGGGTCGTTCCCTCGGCGTAAAGCTGCCGGAAGCGTTCACGAGCGCGATGCAAGCGCACTTTGACGGCGCTCTCGTTCAGGTGGAGCGCTTCGGCAATTTCGCGCACGCTAAAGTCATAGCTGCTGTAAAGTACCAACGGGGCGCGGTACTCCGGCGCCAGTTGGGCCAGGGCGCGCTGGACAGCGGCCTGGTTATCCAACGTGGCTTCGAGATCATGCCAGGCAAAGTCCACCCGTTCGTGCGCCTTGCTCCAGGGCAGCCAGGCAAACCGTTTGCGGCGTTTCACGGCGTTGATGGCGAGATTGGTGGCAATGCGGTAGACCCACGCCCGCTGGTTTTCGACGGCGGGCAGCCGGTCGCGCGTCCGGTACAGCCGCAGGTAGGTCTCCTGGGTCAGATCATAGGCCAACTCCCAGTCGTCGACGAGCGAGTGAATGTAGGCGCAGATGGGTTTGGCATAGTGTTGAAAGAGGACGCTCACCGTCTCTGCCGGCGCTGGCGGTGAGTTGTTGTCAATTGAAAGATCACTGATCATGGTGTCGGCTCCGGCTGACGCTGGTTGATGGTCATGCGCTTTCCTCCATTCTTATTGTAAACCAAAGACAACGGTGTAGGTTGTCGCGGTTATCACCGCGAATCATTGGATTAGCGAATTCGCTCTGGGTACTGGTTGCCGGCTTGTTACAACAGGTATGACAATCGAGGGACGAAATTGGTTACACGCCGTAACCGAGGAGTTCGCACGCCCACGTGCGAAGCCCTGTTCGCACGTGGGCGTGCGAACTCCTCGGTTGCGCCCTGATCTGCAAGATTTACGCAACCCGTGCGTTATACTTGCAAGAGAGAATCATCACCAACCGATGGAAGACAATTATGTCACCGGAAATTGAACGGGCGCTTGTTGAGCAGGCCAAAACCGATCCGCAAGCCTTTGCCCTGCTGTATGACCACTATGTCGAGCGGATCTACACCTTTCTCTACCGGCGCAGCGGTGATGCCGACGTGGCGCAGGAGATCACGGCTGTTACCTTTGAAAAGGCGTTGCGCCATCTCTCCGGCTACCGCTGGCAGGGGACGGGCTTTTGCGCCTGGCTCTACCGGATCGCGCGCAATGCGTTGGTGAGCCATCAACGCCGCCGCCGTTTCCTGACCTTTTTGCGCCCCAATCAGGTCAGCGCCTGCAATGTCGAATGGTTGGTGGAGAGCAATGAGCAGACCGAGTTGTTGCACAGCGCGATCCGCACCTTGGCAGAAGCGGATCGGGAAATTCTGATCTTACGCTTTTTTGAAGAGCTATCAAGCGCCGAGGTGGCGGAAGTGCTGGGCTGTTCGGTCGATAATGTCTATGTGCGGTTGCACCAGGTTGCCTGATAACACTTGTATTCAGACCCAACTGTTGGCCGATGGCGAACCGGTTGCTTGGTGGCCGGCAGATAAGTGTGTCAACGTGCGCGAACGCCGCTGGAATTTCTTCGTGCCGCTTTAATGGGAGTTAAAAATTTGTTTCGGTAATCGTAGGTGCGGTTTGTAACCGCACTTGTTCCCTGAGAACCGTGCGGTTACAAACCGCACCTACGATTTTCCTAACCTTCATCAAAGCGGGAGCGCCCAGCAAGTTAACCCCTGGCGTTACCTATTCTCTACGTGTCTGGCAACGCGATGTCCCAGCCACAGAAGTCGTCAAGGAGTTTGCTAACCTGGCCGAGGAAATCAACTAGCGCCAACGCGCATCCTACAGGACAATTGATGAGAGTTGTTTATTCAATTTGGTCATAAGGAGTTCACACCCCCATGTGCGGACTCCTTATGACCAAATTATTTTTGAAACCTTCATCAACTGCTTGTTAACACCGAAAAGCCGCCTCAGCGATTGAGGCGGCTTTTCGGCGGTCCTCACCAGTGACCACTGATGACTTTGTAAACGGCTTCTTTGGGATAAGCATGCGCCACTTCCTATTGACAAGGCATCGGCAACGTGCTATACTTGTCACCAAAACGGTGACAAAATGAGAATCATCTCACGTAAAACGCTGCGCGAATTTGCCA
This sequence comes from Caldilinea sp. CFX5, assembly GCA_021405325.1. The sequence continues at coordinate 25,117 of QWII01000048.1, forward strand.
GTAGACATCCACAAGCAAAACGACCACTGGACGACTGGTATGAGATGGCATTGCGCGCCACATGGACTTCGCCCGCTGATGTAAAGCAAATAGCACGGAGTGCTGATATTCTTCCTGACAATCGCGTCGTTTTTAACATTAGTGGCAATCATTATCGCCTTGTTGTAAAGATTGAATACACGTTTCGGACGATTTATATCCGTTTTATTGGAACCCATGATGATTATGACCAAATTGATGCAACCATTATCTGAACCTATTCTCGTCCGCCCGGTTTGTTCTGAAGCCGATTATGAAGCTGCGTTGGCAGAAATTGAACAAATGATGGGTAAAATTAAGCCTGATACACCGGATGGTAATAAATTTGATTTGCTCGTCACCCTTATCGAAGCGTATGAAGATCAACATTACCCAATGGGGGAAACTTCTGATCCTATCTCTATGATCGAATTTATCATGGATCAACAAGGGCTGACCCGCAAGGATTTAGAACCCTATATCGGGCCGCGCCAACGAGTCTGGGAAATTATGGAAAGGCGTCGCCGCTTGACTTTACCAATGATCCGTCGTCTCGAGGTTGGTTTGAAGATTCCAGCGGAATTGTTAATTCGTGAGTATGAATTAATGGAAGCCGTAGTGTAGCGTGTTGCGTATCCGCCTGGAGAAAGTCATATGCTGCGTTTTGCGCCCTTCGCCCGTCCCATCATCGGTGTCACTCACATCCTGGCTGTTGCTAGCGGTAAAGGAGGCGTTGGCAAGACTACAGTTGCGGTCAATTTAGCCCTAGCGTTAGCCGGCAACGGGGCAGCAGTGGGTCTTTATGATGCGGATCTCTATGGCCCCAATGTGCCGATCATGCTGGGGGTGCGACGCAAAAATGCCATCCCCGGCTACCTGCCCACCGCCCGCGTCGACGCCGCCCCTTACATTCCACCGCTAGAGCGTTTCGGTCTCAAGGTGATGTCGATTGGTTTTTTCATGGGTAACGACGACGCGGTGATGCCGCCGCCCGACGCAGCCGGTGACATCATTCGTCAGACCTTGCAAGATGTGAAGTGGGGTATTCTCGACTATCTGCTCATCGATCTGCCGCCGGGGACGGGGGAACCGCAACAGACACTCCTCGACACCATTCCCATTGCCGGCGTCGTCATTGTCACCACGCCGCAAGATCTGGCGCTGATGGACGCCAGTCGCTCTCTGGCCTTTTTTCGCAAGAGTCGCGCGCCGGTGCTGGGGGTGATTGAGAACATGAGCTATCTCCGTTGCCCCCACTGTGGCGAACCGATTGAAGTTTTCCATCGCAGTGAGCAGAAATATGCCATCGAGGGGGATGAACTGGATCTGCTGGGGCGCATCCCGCTCAACCTTGCCATCAGCCGGGGGATCGACGCGGCGCACCCGCTGGTGACGGGACAGGACGCAACCGCGGAAACCCAAGTTTTCCGCGAAATTGCCGCCAAGCTTGCGGCAAAATTGCCAACGGAGCAAGCCGATGAATGAACCGACCAACGACAGCGCCGCCGTCATACAGGCTGAACAAGCGTTAGCCACCGCCCACCTGACACTCGATGTTGCCACCATTGACCGACTGCTGCATCCCACCTATGTCATTGTCCAACCCGGTGGCACCCACGAAAACAAGGCGCAGACGCTGGCTTCTTTCCTGGCTGGGGATCGCCACTGGGATCTGGCTGAAAGTGATGAGATGGCAGTGCGTCTTTATGGTGACACAGCGGTCGTCACTGGTCGCTGGCGCGGGCGGGGTCGCAATGGCACGGTACACTTTGATTATCAGGCCCGCTTTCTCTCCACCTGGGTGCGTGAGGATGGGGCGTGGCGTAATGTGGCTTATATGGCGACGGAAGAGGTTTTGTAACCATGACCTGTTTCATTGTCTGCCTCAGCTCTCCATCCGGCGATGGGAAGACAGCCGTTACCCGGCGGCTGGGCCAACTGCATCCCACCTCAGTGACGCTCTACTTTGACGAGTACGATGATATTGGCGAGGGCGCGAACATTCATCCAGCGAGTCTGGAGCAGTGGCAGCGTGATGGCTGTGATTACAACGCCTGGGAAATGCCGGGGTTGCTCCGTGATTTGGCCTTACTGCGTAACGGGCAGCCCATTCGCTCGCCAACGACCAACGCCATTCTTGCGCCGCAACCGGTGGTTTTTCTCGACAATGCTCTGGGTCGCGCCAACCCGACGTTACGCCCCTACTGTGACTTGATGGTCTACATCGATACGCCGCTCGATGTCGCCATGGCGCGCCGCATCCAACGGGACTATTTTGGCGACAATCCACTGGACGCCCAAAGCACCCTCGATGCCATTAACGCCATGACTGCCAGGTATTTGGCCTGGGCGCGGGAAGCCTATCTCGACCAGGATCGCCAGGTCAAGCCGCTCTGTGATCTGGTGTTGGATGGGTGCCTGCCGGTAGATACGTTAGCCCAGCAAATTCTAGCCGCTATTTCCACGTTGCCCGCGTAAGCCTACGCGCTTCCCTTATCAGCCGCTTGCAACTCGGCGCGCACCTGCATCAGCAATTTGCCCAGATGATTCTTGCCCACCCACTGCCCTTTGACTTGCACACAACCCCAGGTACGGTCGCCCCAGGTGTTGCCTTCGATCAGGTCAGCGTCGCCGGTAGCCAGCAGCTTTGGGCGAAAGTCAGGGGCGCTGAACTTCTGGCGCAGCAATGCCAACATGATGTCGTATTTCACCGTCTCCCAATCCGCCCGCAACGTGACTCGGCGACCAAGTCGCTTTGCGCTGCCGGGGGATGACGCTTCGCGCACCTTTTGCTGTTCGGCGGGGTCGAACGTTTTGGCGGCTTGAAAGGCATGTTCGACGGTTGGGTAGGTCTCTCCTTCATAGGTTAATGGTGAATAGGCGAAGTTGGAAAGAAAATCGTAGTCGCCGTGGAAGCTGGTGATGGGTGGCATGATCGATACTCCTCTTGTTACGGGTTTTGTCGATAGACAAATACCTACAAGCCGATGCCTACGGAGCAAGAATAGCAGGTTGAGCGAAAGCTGTGGTGTAATAACGAATGACGCTACCGGGGGTCACATGAATCATTGTACCCATCCGTTTTGCCTTTGTTTTAAACTCAGGGCGATGCAGCAACGTGCGCAAACGATCAGGAATTTCATGAGCGCGGGGCAAAGGTAGGGCGAAGCAGATAATGCAATAGCGCTCATCCGGGTTGACTTTGCGCCAGAAGTCACGTTCATTGATGGTAACAAAGGTGGGTTGTCGTTGCATGCGCAATAAGGCAGGAATGCCGTCGTCTTTGATCACACTTGCCGGGCGCAGTGCCGTGACAAAACAGACTGTCCCCGGATACCAGTCACGAATGCGCACTTCGAGATCAAAGCGCAGCAGTTGTTCGTCCAGGACAATCATTGGGCATATTCTACGGTGAGTGGTGTGGTAGAAAGATCCGAAATTTGGTAATGTTGCGCTTCTTCGATCGCCTGACGCGAAAGACGACCCCGGTAACCTTTCACAAGTTGTTCCACCGTATCACCAGCCGCCAGCAATTCTAAGATGCCGGCCACCTCAATACGCGTATACTTGAATGTGGGGCGCCCGCCGCAAACACCAACTGCGCTAACGATATACTGGCCTAGTGGGTAATAGGAATAAAGCTCACCGCCAACTACTTCATTGACAAGTTCAGTGGATTTCTGCATCGTTTTGCTCCCGTTTATCATATCTTACCTGACCTAGAGTATATCACGTAGCTTGTCCTTGATCAACCGTTAAAAGTAGCCGGGTGCGTCCTAAAAAAGTGGCGAGTTTTTTCGTAGCCATTGAACTTGACCCTCAATTGCCGGCTGCCTATAGATCCATCGGTCGTTGAAGCCTACAAATCGCGAGGATTGTTGAACCATCGACTCGGCGAGCTAGCGAAATCTCAAACCGATTTTCAAAAATTTCTAGAACTATCTTCAACAAATGATCCTATGCGTTTGACTTCACGATTTAGCTTTTTATCTAGCCAAGAGAATTTAATTTTGGAAACTCCTGGCTAGATTAAGTTTCATTTTATGAGTGACATTGGCGTTTTGTCCCCAAACACCTGCGGAAACACCTCCCCTGTTGTCCGCTCCCGCGTCGCTGCGTCCATATAAGCCACACTAAACGCCCGCCGCGGAATCGACGTGCGATTCACGCCGGAGCGATGCAACAGAAAGTTATGCACCAAAATCGCCTCCCCCGCCGCCACTTCCAGATCGACCACATCTTTTTCCTGCGTATAGCGCGCCTGATCGGCTTCGGTGACAAAGTGTTGCGGGTTGAGAACGCCCAGCTTATGACTCCCCGGTACGATCTGCATACAGCCATTGGCCGCGGTCGCCTCATCCAGCGCCGTCCAGATAGTGATGATCGGGTTGCGATCCAGCCCCCAGCCTTCGCCAATGTCCTGGTGCCAGGGTAACACGGTGCCGTGATGGGCCGGTTTGTTCATAAACATAGCGCGGAAGATCGAAACCTCTTCGCCAATGTAGCGCTGGGTCAGTTGGCGGATGATCGGGTGTTGAATCAGGGCGAGAAAGAGTGGATCTTCCTCCAGCCCGGTGATGCGCCGGTAGTTGAGCGTCGCGCCTTTATGACCGGGGCTATCGGGCGGCAGGTTTTTGTATTCACCCGTCGCGCCGTCGAGTTGGAAACGCATGGTGGGATAGGGGATCTTGCCCAGCATAATGTCATCAATCCGCTGTTGGAGCGCAGCCAGGGCAGCGGGGTCGAGCAGGTGGCCCAAACTGAGATAGCCTTGTTCCATAAACTGTTGATGCTGCTCTTCGCCAAAATGGGTAAGGGTGCGTTGGGTCATGGTTATTTTCTCCTTTTATCAAACCTAACCTGGACAAACTGGAATCAAAGACATTACACCGATAAGAAGAAGCACGGAGATTTTCATGTAAACAGTGTTCCTTCCTATCCGTGTGAAATCAAATGCCTTGTCGCTTCGGCTGTGAGGCGCTTAAAAGATGTTTGAAAAGCGGGCAACGGGCAAGAGTGCCGGGGACTGGCCAAGTAACTACCGAATCATAGTAAGCGCTTCCCGGCCAGTCCCCGGCACTCTTGCGGCCCCTACGCGCAACTTTTCAAACAGCTTTTAAGCACTGGCAAGGGTGAATTGTCGGCCGGTCTGTCGTTCCGTAATGATGATTTGACCGGGGGCGGTTTGGATATCCTGTACACCCTGAAAGCCGCGGGGAATTTCAGTCAGGAAAATGGTATAGGTGGTCTTTAGCCGTTGCCGCCCACCGATCCATTGATAGGTCGGCACACCGAAGAGCGAACCCCGCTCAACGCTTTTGCGCAAGCCTTCGTCAAAGGGCGAGGTGCCAAATTCGATGCCGCGCGCAATGAGCGGTGCGTTGGGGTTACTCTGGTTCTCCTGCCAATCGACGATCCAGGGATTATCAGCCGTGGGGAAGAGATAACCGACCAGCAAGGGATAATCGACGTGGTACATGGTGAAGTAACTTACGGCGCGGCTTTGATCCAGCAAGACCGGATAGTAGGTGGTAGAAGCCGGTGTTGCTTGCGAAGGACGCAAATCTACCGGTGTGCCATCGGGGTGGTGGGCCTGTGGCCAAAGGCTCTCGCCAGCCGGCAAGGCGCCGCCGGCATCGCGCCCAGGCAGGATCAACAGCTTGGTACCAGAGAGATCGAGCATCGTCTTGCCTGGTTCAACAAAGGGCGGGCCGAAGGTGGGATGTTGATCGCGGTTAAAGGGGCGATCAAAGGGCGCCAGGTTTTCAATCCACTCTTCAACGTGGACCACAGTTTCGTTGGCGCGCAAGGTCACGGCCCGTTCAACCCGATATTGTACGGCAGTCAGGTCAGCGCCATAGTAAAGGGTGATGGCCGCGTCGCTAATCTGGGGTGGCTGCAGTTGTACCCATTCGACCGTGAGCGCTTCACCGTGAAAGGTAAACCCCTGCGCAATCTCCGTCGGTGTCGGCGGGCCAAAGGTGGGGAAGCAAAGTAGATGACCCATGTAGCCGGCGAGCAAACGGGCATTTTCCCCCGTGCCATAGCGCGCGGCATGGTGGGCCGGATCATAGGTGTGCGGATCGATGGTTGGATAATTCGGCACATAGAAGGGGCTGATTGCCAATGCCGGGTCGCGGCTGATCAAACGCAGATCGACCAGATGACCGCCCCCGGTTAACGCGCTGATGCGCATTCGCCCGTTGGTCAAGGTGTAGGCGGATCGGCCATGCACCGTTTCAGTGGACAACGAAAGTTCGCTCATGGTTCTCCCTTCCCTATGGAAATCGTCATTTGCTGTGGTTGCGGCTAGGACTGAATGTTGCTTGTTGATTATACTGCAAAGCACAAAGATCTTCCAGTGACTGAAAACTGCCCAAAAGAGGAGAACACCGATGCGCACCACCCTACCGCCTGCGCTTGACGACGCCTTAATCTCCCCAGCCTTCTATCAAAACCCCTATCCGCTTTACGAACAACTGCGCGCCGACCTGCCGGTGGTGTGGAGCGAACGAATGGGGGCGTGGTTGCTTACCCGTTATGACGATGTGATCGCCACCCTACGCGACGCCGAACACTTTTCCAGCCGGGGCCGCCTGTTGGCCGCGCTGGATCGCCTGTCTCCTGATGAACGCGCCCAGTTGCAACCCTTTGAAAACCACTTTACTGGCGGCTTGATCAATTCCGACCCGCCCGATCATACGCGAATGCGGGCGCTGATCAACAAAGCCTTTTCGCCGCGCATGGTGGAACAGATGCGCAGCCGTGTCGCGACGTTGGTCAACGAGTTTTTGGACGTGGTGCAGAACCAAGGGTCAATGGATGTCATCAAAGATCTGGCCTACCCACTACCCGCCACCGTGATTGCCGAAATGCTGGGCGCACCGGCGGCGGATCGGGATCGTTTCAAGGTCTGGTCAGAAGCCATCTTTGCCATCCAAGGACGGGGTCGCTTGACCTTTGCCCAACTAGCCCATGCCCAGGAGCATCTGTTGCAATTTCGCGCCTATCTGCGCGAGTTGATTGCCGCTCGTCGCCAGACGCCCCATGACGATCTGTTGGGGCAACTGGTGGCCGTTGAAATGGCCGGCGACCGCTTGACCGAAGCTGAATTGCTGACCACCTGTGTCACGCTGCTCACCGCCGGCCACGAGACGACAACCAACCTGATCGGCAGTACGCTGTACACCTTGCTCCGTCACCCAGAAACCTTACAGGCGGTGCAGGCGAATCCGGCCTTGTTGCCCACAGCCATTGAGGAAGTGTTGCGCTTTGAGAGTCCATTGCAACGCAATCCGCGTCGTCTGGCGCAAGATTATGAATACGGTGGACAAGCGATGAAGAAAGGCGATTTTGTCTTGCAAATCTTGGGTTCAGCCAACCGCGACCCGGCCATCTTTCCCGACGCCGATCACTTTGACATCTATCGCCAACCCAATCGCCATGTGGCCTTTGGCTTTGGCTTGCACTTCTGTCTCGGCGCGCCGCTGGCCCGGCTGGAAGCGCCGATTGCCGTACAACTGGTGCTGGAACGGATGCCAAAGGTCCGTCTGGCCACCACAACCCCTGACTGGATGCAGCATAATTTGGTGCGCGGCTTGGCCTCACTACCGGTGGTATTTTGAGGCAGGCTTTTCAGCACCCGCGCTCAGACATCCGCCGACCAATCGATTTGACATTCCTTAGCGCCAACGTTACAATGGGAACGTTCCCATAAAGTGTTAGCAAAATTCCAGTCACGAACCTATGGCGCAACGACCAACGATTATCGATGTCGCCCGCCAGGCCGGCGTCTCCAAATCGACTGTTTCACGCGTGCTTCAGGGCGATGGACCAGTGAGCCAGCAAAGCCAGGAAGCAGTCTGGCAGGCTGTTGCTGCGCTGGGCTATGAACAGAACGCCGTCGCCAGCAGCCTGCGCACCGAACGCACCTGGACGATCATGCTCGCCACGCCCGATATTACCAACCCGTTCTGGGCCACGGTGGCGCGCGGCGTGCAGGACACCATGGAAGCGGCTGGCTATTCGGTCGTATTAGCGAACAGTGACTGGGACGCCAACCGCGAACGGCTCTTTCTACGCACAGCAAAACGCAATCGCTTTGACGCCATCCTCATCAACCCGACGGCGGTCAGCGATCAGGAATTGTTGGCGACCGGCGTCCCGGTGGTGCTGCTGGGGATGCGCACCGATTTGACTGGATTCGATAACGTTGGCTCCGATTCGTATGACGGTGTCCAACAGGCGCTTAACCACCTGTACGCCTTGGGCCATCGCCGGATTGGCTTTATTCGTGGGCAACACAAAAGTGGCCGTGGTCTGGCCCGTCAGCGCGCCTATCACGATTTTATGCAACAACATGGCTTGCCGGTCGATCCAGACTTGATTGTCGAGGTTCCCTACGAGCTGGCGCAGGGCTATGCCGCGGCCCAGCAATTGTTAACGAGGGCTACACCGCCGACGGCGATCTTTGCCGGCAACGATCTGCTTGCCATCGGGGCCATGCACGCGGCCCATGAGCAAGGGATTGCCATTCCGGCCGCGCTATCGATCATCGGGCTGGATGATATTCCCGCCGCGGCGATGACCTTGCCAGGGTTGACAACGGTGGCGAAGCCGAAATATACGATTGGACAACAGGCAGCGACCTTTCTGCTGGAACGGTTGGCCGGCACAGCCCCAGCGGACGCGCGACGGCTTCTGCTGCCTTGCCAGTTGGTGGTGCGCGGTTCGACGGCAGCACCACCGGCGTGAACAACGACAACGAATTGGGGGAGTAACGAAGGCATGATCACACGGCAACAATTAGCTGCGGATCGAGAACGCTGTCGAGCGAAGGCAGTGGGCTGTTTGTTGGGACTGGCAGTGGGGGACGCGCTAGGGGATCTGGGGCGCAACCAGGAACATCGCCTGCGCTATGGTATTGCCACCGAAGTGACCGCCGCCGCCAAGAGTACCGATGACACCGAGTTTGCCCTGTTGACGGCGCGCACCATCCTCGATCATGGTGGTGATGTGACTACGGCGGCGGTTGTGCAATCATGGCGCAAGTACATTCTGGATCTGGGGGGCGTCTTTGAGCGCGGGGGCAAGCCCCAATATGGCGCGGTCGCCAATTTGCGCCGTGGGCTACTGCCGCCGCTCTCCGGCATTGACAATGTACAAAACGATGATGACGGTGCCGCTATGCGGATTGCACCTATCGGCATTCTCTGCGCCGGGGAACCGGAACGCGCCGCCGCCTTGGCCCAACTTGAAGCGCAGATCAGCCATGATCGCGACGGCATCTGGGCGGCGCAAGCGGTAGCCGCCAGCGTCGCCGTTGCGCTGGTGGATGGCACGGTTGATGAGATCATCGCCGCTGGTTTACGTCACATCCCGGAAAACAGTTGGTTAGGGCGCACAATGGCGCGGGCCATGACCATCTGCGATGAAGCGGGCAGCATCGAAAACGCTTGGCTCCCCTTGCATGATGATTTGTGGACGCCCGTCCATTCGGTCAGCCCGGAAGCCATTCCCCAAGCCTATGCTGTCTTCCGCCTCACCGGGGGTGATTTTCACAAGGGCATGTTCTGGGGCTGTAACTTTGGCCGCGACGCCGATACGATTGGCGCAGTCATCGGCGCCCTCTGTGGCGCCCGGCATGGCAACAGCGTCATCCCCGCCGCCTGGGCCGAAAAGGTGCGCCGCCCCGCCGGCGTCTGTCTACGCTTTGCTGCCCAGGAGGATGTCGTGGATGTTGGCGAACAGTTGGCCGCATATATTCGGTAAGCTGTACATCGACTTAATGTTCTTCAATCATCGTAACCGTGATTTTAATGACTAACAATACAACCAACAAGCATAGCGAATCAGAGCGGATTGTTTTAAAACGCTCACTTGATGGTTTAGGTTATAGTATTGGTAGCGGTGCTGTTCTGATTTTGATAGCTGCGTTATTTAGCTTCAGGCAAGCGTCGTTTCTATTCGGCTGTCTCATCCTAGCATCATTGTTGATACTTCCTGTGGCTTATCTGCATATTTTACGGGATGATGAGCCAAAGCTCATTATGGATGAGAAGGGTATTTATGCCAAAGATGTCGGTCAATTTACCTGGGAAAGCATTCGAGAGGTTTGGCCCGAATATTACCGTGGGGTTTGTATGCTTGTGTTAAAACTCAAAGATAACGAACACTATCGGTTGCCTATATCATCGCTAACCATGCAACCTGACGATATTCGGTATTATGTTGAGAAGCAGATCGCCAAATACACGGAAGAACCCCGATAGCACAACCATATTCTGCATGTTATAACGGCTGTTTGGAATCGTGTTCAACATTTCCATTGCACCTTTTATAGGAGGAATCTATGAGCAGCAAGCTATCGCGTCGTCAATTTTTAAAAGCCGCCGGTGTTAGCGCCACGGGTTTAGCGTTGGTCGCCTGTGCGCCGATTGGTCAAGCGCCATCCGGCGCGGAGGGGAGCGCCCCCGCCGCCGATGTGGTGGAGATCGACTGGTGGACCGTGGCCGGCGCTGATGTCGGCACGGAGGAGGATCAACGGGCCTGGGTCGATGCCTTCCATGCCAGCGAGGCCAGCCAGGGTGTGCGGGTCAACGCCACCTTCCTGCCCGATGATGGCTATTCGGAAAAGATGACCACCGTCCTCGGCACCGGCGCTGGTCTGCCCGATGTCGCCACCTTCTGGAGCGCCGACTGGTTCCCGCAAGCCACCGACCTGACCAGTTTCCTCGAACGCGATGGCGTGGATATTGACATGTACTCCAAGATTCACTTCGATACCCGCTGCCGCTTTGGCGACCAGATTATCGGCCTGCCGGTCGGCGTCGGCGCCACCATGTATTTCTACAACGCCACTCTCTTTGAAGAAAAAGGGTTGACGACGCCGGAGTGGGGCTACACCATGCAACAGTGGATGGCCGACGCCCAGCAACTCAGCGCCCCCGACAAGAAGATCTTTGGCGCCGCCATGCCCACCCGTGTCTGGCGTGGCGAGTTTTTCGCCTTTGGCGCCCGCCCCTTTGATGACGAGGGCAAGGTGGTCGATGGCTTTATGAATGGCCCCAAGACCCAAGCCGCTTTTGAGTTTATGCACGACCTAGCGAAGTCCGGGGCCACACCGACCTATGCCGAATTCCAGGCGTTGCAAACCGAAGGCACCGGCCCGATTGATCTCTTCAACACCGGTCGGCTGGGCTTTGCTGGGTTGAACAACGGCCAGTTCAGGCGCGTCGATGAAGCGGGCGTGAAATTTGGCTTGGTGCATAATCCCCAGGTTGAAGGCGAAGAGGTGATCACCAACGGCTGGACGCTACAACTGGGCATCCCCAAAGGCAGCCAGAAACAGGAAGGCGCCTGGCAATGGCTCAAGTGGATGACCGGCATGGAGGGCCAGCGGTTCCTGCAAGCGCGCGACAACGGCTACACCGCCAACATCCCTGCGCTCTGGGAAGAACACCCGGCCAAAGAAGACCCCCGCGTCCAGTTCTTCTTTGAGATCCTCAAGACGAAGCAAGTCTGGGAATTTTCCGGGCGCTTCCCCTATTTCGGCAAAGTCACCCGCCTCTGCCAGGATCTCTACGACCAGATCTACCTGGGCGACATCGAAAAAGCCGCCATCAAACCGGCGTTGGATGCGCTAGTCGCCCAAGCGCAGGAAATCGTGGACACCGAGCGGAAAGCGTTGGGTCTGGCTTAATACCTGACAAGGTGACAAGGTGAAGGGGTGACAAGTCAGGTTGATGCTACGATGAATGTTCCCCATTAACGATCACCCTGTCACCCTGTCACCCTGTCACCTTGTCATCTTCTGGAGTTCTATGCGTCCGGCAACACGCGAAGCCATCGAAGGTTATATCGGCATCAGCCCGTGGTTGATTGGCTTTCTGCTCTTCACCTTGGGGCCGTTTGTCGCGTCCTTTGTCCTCAGTTTTAGCGACTGGCGGATTACGGTTGCGCCGACGTGGGTGGGGACGGACAACTATGTGCGCATCTTTACCAAAGATCCCGATTTCTACCAGTCGCTCAAAGTGACCTTTACCTATGTAGCGCTGTCGCTGCCGATCAACCTGGCGGCGGGGTTGGGGTTGTCGTTGCTGCTCAATCATCAGTTGTTTGGCATACGCGGCTTTCGCACCTTGTTCTACCTGCCGGTAGTACTCTCCGGCGTCTCGGTGGCGTTGATGTGGGCCTGGCTGCTCAACCCGGAATATGGTGTGGTCAATACGCTCTTGGCCGCTGTGGGCATCACGGGGCCGCAATGGTTTTGGAGTCCAACCTGGGCCTTGCCGAGCGTGGTCTTGATGAGCCTGTGGCGGGTCGGCGGCGGTGCGATTATTTACCTGGCTGGCCTGCAAAACATCCCGCCCCATCTCTACGAAGCGGCGGAGATCGATGGGGCCAGTCGCTGGGCGCGGTTGCGGCATATCACCTTGCCCATGCTCACGCCAACGATCTTCTTTCAACTAGTGATGGAACTGATCGACGCCTTTCAGGTCTTTACCGCCGTCTATGTGATCACCGGGGGCGGGCCGGTGCGCTCGACGCTTTTCTACATGTACCTGATCTTCCGCACGGCCTTCCAGGATTTTGACATGGGCTATGCTTCGGCACTGGCTTGGATTATGGCGGTGATCATCATGATCTTCACGGCGCTGGTCTTCCGTAGTTCGCCGCTCTGGGTCTATTATGAAGCCGAAGGGCGAGGGAACCGCTAATGGCTGTCCAATCTTCGACGGCGCAGTTGACCGTCAAAACGCCGTTGCTGGCCTCGCGCACCTGGTCGCGCCGGCTGAACCATCTGCTTGTCTTCCTGGCGTTGGTAGTTCTGGCGATCTTGATGATCATCATCCCGATTGGCTGGATGGTGATTACGGCGCTCAAGGAGCCGCAGCAGATCTTTGCCTGGCCGCCGGTCTACTGGCCTGACCCCATCCGCTGGCAGAATTTTACTGATGTGCTGACGCAGATTCCCTTTGTGCGCTATGCCGGTAACTCGTTCTTGATTGCCTTTATGAACATTATCGGGCGGCTGTTGTCCTGTACACTGGTCGCCTATTCGTTCGCCCGACTGCGCTTTCCGGGGCGGAATTTGCTCTTTATGTTGCTGCTCTCGACCCTGATGATCCCCGGTCAGGTGACGCTCTTGCCCCAGTTTGTGCTTTTTAACTGGCTGGGCTGGGTGGGCAGTTACCTGCCGTTGATTGTGCCGTCGTTTTTTGGCAACGCCTTTTTTATCTTTCTCATGCGCCAGTATATTTTGACCATTCCGCGCGACCTCGACGAAGCGGCGCGCATCGACGGCGCCTCAACCTGGGGCGTCTTCCGGCGCATCATCCTGCCCCTCTGTGTGCCGCCAATGATGGTGATCGCGGTGTTGACCTTTTTGTGGACCTGGAATGAATTTCTCGACCCGCTCATCTACATCAGCGACTATGACGCCTATACGATCCAGTTAGGGTTGAACATGCTCAAGGGGCGCTACAATATCCAGTGGAATTTGATCATGGCCGGCTCGTTGATTGGGGTGCTGCCGCCGTTGCTGCTCTATTTTGTAGCGCAAAAACATTTGATCGGCGGGATCGCCAGTGTGGGGATTAAGGGATAGTCATGCTGCCTTAGGAGAGCGCCCCGGTGACAGTGACAAGCGCAAGTTGACATTTAGCTGCACTTATGCCAAAATGTTATACAGGTTGTATAAGTTGTCTGATCTGTATAGATACAAAGGTAAATTATGACTGTCAAAACAATTAAGAGCGAAGAGGCGCGGAGCAAAATGCGCGATATTTTGGATGACGTGACGGCTGGTCGCGAGGTTGTGATTGAGCGCTATAACAAACCGGTGGGCGTGATCATTCCCCATGCGCTTTGGCAACGCTTCAAGAAATTACAGCGTGAGGAGATTGCCCGTATTCGGCAGGAGATGGATGCAGGGAACTATCGGACATGGGATGAGGTAAAGACCGAATTGCAAGCAGAAGGCATTTTGCCGTGAGATGGGAGTTACGCTTAAGCCGCGAGGCTATCGCTGCCTTGTATCGACTTGACCGTAATATTGCTCGTAATGTATCCGCCGCGTTAGATGAGATGTCCATTGATCCTGCTCTGGCGAATTTACAAGCGGATGAGGATGATCCCAGTCTTTATTGGCTTGCCGTCGAGGGTGATGTAACCATTCGCTTAGAAATTCTTGACGAACGCCATGCGATCCGGATTGTCAGGATTGATTAGACGCCTTATTCCCAAGCCTCTGACCATCAACTACCGTTATCTAGGATTGGTCGCCAGTTTTTGTGCGCTGACACTTTTCCTCTGGCGTAATTGCCAGATCCCAGAAGAATCATTTGTCGCGATGACACCCCGGCGCGCCTTTGGCGCAGCCGTGTTACATGATCAGGTTTACGTTGTCGGTGGCTGGAATGGCGCCGCGAGCCAACTCGATCTAGTCGAGGTGTTTGACCCGGCTGCACATCAATGGGCGAGGGCCGCCCCATTACAGGTTGCCCGTAGCCAACATGCGGTAATCGCCGTGGATGAGCAACTGTGGGCGATTGGCGGTTGGAGCGCCGACCACGGATTGGTGAGCGCCGTCGAACGGTTTTCAGTGGCGCAAGGCGACTGGACAATTGTAACGCACCTGCCGATGCCACGGCGGGAACCGGGCGCAGCGCATTTCAAGCAATGGCTAGTGGTCGCCGGCGGTTTTGATGGCAGCAGTGACGCTGATCTCGATGGCTACAGCAACCGAGTTGAAGCGTATGATCTCGACCAGGGAAGCTGGCGGCGGTTAGCGAATCTGGCTGTGCCGCGCCGCGGTTTGGCGCTGGTGGCGGCGGATGAGCGCCTTTTTGCCCTTGGCGGTTACACGGCGGAAGGCGGCTTTACCAATATCGTGGAAGAGTACGACGCCGCGCGGAATCGCTGGGTGCAGCTACCTTGGGCCATTGCCCCCCGCACCTGGGTCGCGCCGGTGGTGATCGACGGGGCAATCCTGCTGGCCGGTGGCTATAACCAGAGCGGGTTTCTGGGGTTGGTCGAACGGATCGATCCCCACACCGGTCAATTGTGTCACCCGCCACCGTTACAGACGCCCCGTTCCTGGTTTGCCCTGGCGCCAACAACGATTGGGCTGTTGGCGCTGGGCGGGGAAACAGCGGATGGCTTTACCGGCAACAGCGAGCTGGTTGCGACCAACTGTGAGTAGTTTCGCACAAGATTAATAACGACTAAACACAGAAAGAAGAAACACAGAAAAATGCTCCGTGTTCTTTCGCTCCATGTTTAGTCTCTTAGCGTAGGATAGCGATATGAGTGAGATAGAGGATCGATTACGGCGCGCACGGGGCGCATTGGTTGGCGTGGCCATTGGTGACGCGATGGGTGCGCCGGTGGAGGGCCGTTCTGCCGCCGAGATTCGCCAGAGCTATGGCCGCATCACCGACTTTCTCAGTAACGACGCCGTTGGCACCGATGACACCGATTTTACCCTCTTTAACGCCCACCTGTTGCTGACCTATGGCGCTGCGATTACGCTGGAACAAGTAGAGGCGGAGTGGCGCCACCGGCTGTTGAGCGGCCAATGGTTCTACCGCCCTGGCGGCTTTAGCGATGTCGTTTCGACGCGCAACCTGGCTACCGGTCTTCATGCCCCGCAGTCGGGCGCCTTTGGTCATCAGATGTGGAGCGACGGCGTGGCAATGGCGATCAGCCCTGCCGGCATCCTTGCCGCTGGTCGGCCTGAACTGGCGGCGCAACTGGCCGTCACCCTGGGTAGCGTCTCCAATGGGCGGGATGGCGTTTGGGCGGCGCAAGCAGTGGCAGCGGCGGTTGCCGTGGCGATGGTGGGCGCTTCGCCACAGGAGATGTTGGCAACGGCGTTAGCGATGATTCCGCCTGATTCGTGGACCAGCCGTGCGCTACAACGGGCCAACGCGATCAGCAAACAATTTTCGGCGGATCTTGATACTGCCCTGCAACAGTTGAGCGATGAGATTGTCGTGGCCTGGTGGCCGTGGGCCGATCTGGTGACGGAAGCCGTACCGCTGGCCTTTGGTGCGTTTCTGGCGACCAATGGCGACTTTCGCCGCGCCGTCCCTGCCGGGGTCAGCCTGGGGCGCGATGCCGACACGATTGGCGCTATTGTCGGCAGCCTGGCCGGCGCTTATGGTGGTCGCAACGCCATTCCCGATGCCTGGGCCAGCCGGGTGCAGGTTTCTACTGGCAAGTGCATCGGCTTTGTCGCCGGCCAGTCGATTGAAACCGTGGCGGAACAGCTTGTCAACAAAAGCTAACTATTGCTGGTTCCTCACGCTTCGCGTGGGGACGCAGAGCGTCCAACCTGCATTCCGCCGCCGAGCGGCGGAACGAGAAGGGGAAAAACGATGGGGGTAGCCAGTGCCGGTATGCACGGCGGCGATGTGCGTTCAGATTGTTGGGTGCAAGTCGAAGAGACAACAGGTCGGACGGAAATTCAGTTGACCAGCCGGGTGGCAGCGCTCTATGGGGAGTCAATTCGGACACTAACGCGTGAAACGTTAGCAATGCTTGGCGCAACGAACCTGTCTGTAACAATGGATGATAGCGGCGCATTGCCGTACACCTTGCTGGCGCGCATTGAAGCCGCTGTCTTACGTTTGCGCCCAACAACAACTGCCACCGTTCTCCCTCCCATTAACCCAATCACCCAATATCCCACCACTCGCCACCGCTTGCGCCGTTCGCGCCTTTATCTGCCGGGCAACACCCCCAAGTTTTTTATCAATGCCGGTCTGCATCGCCCCGACGCCGTGATTCTAGATTTGGAAGATTCGGTGGCAGCGACAGAAAAAGATGCGGCGCGGTTACTGGTGCGCAATGCGTTGCGGGTGGTCAACTTTTATGGCGCTGAGAAGATGGTGCGGGTCAATGCGCTGCCGGCTGGCTTGGATGATATGCGTCTGCTGGCCCCGCATGGGGTGCATGTTTTTCTCTTGCCCAAAACGGAAAAGGTTGATGACGTGGTGGCCGCTGATCGCCTGCTCACCGAACTGGGGGTCGATTGCTTTTTGATCCCGCTCCTGGAGAGCGCCAAAGGGGTGTTGCAAGCCTGGTCAATTGCCACGGCCTCCCCACGGGTGGTGGCGCTGGCGATTGGGTTGGAAGATTACACTGCCGATCTCGGTGCGCAACGCACCGCTGAAGGGCGGGAAAGTCTGTGGGCGCGCAGTCAGGTGGTCAATGCGGCGCGGGCTACCGGGGTGCAAGCGCTCAGTTCCGTCTTCGCCAACATCGACGACCAGGCCGCGTTGTTAGCCTGGGCCAGGGCGGAACGGGGGCTAGGCTTTGAAGGCATCGGCTGTCTGCATCCGCGACAGGTGGCCGTCACCCATCAAGCCTTTGCGCCGACAGCAGAAGAAGTAGGAAGGGCGCAGCGAATAATGACCGCTTATACGGCGGCGCTGGCGGCCGGCCAGGGTGTGACCAGTGTCGATGGCATGATGATCGATGCCCCGGTGGTGGCACGGGCAGAAAGAATTATCAAGGCCGCTGAAAAGCCCTAACGTCAATTTCGCCGAGCGGTTGGCCAACCATCTTCCTAGAAGATTGGCTTGTCGCCGCTGGTCTTTCTTGATCAACCAATAAGTTAATAGCGCTTATGCACGATCTAACCGAAAACGACGCCGGTCGTCTGGTTCCCACCCAAGTCAATGGGCGCACCTTTATACCGTATCAGGGCGTGGGCAAAGTCATCCCACAGGGCCGCAAGATTGGTCCACCGCTTCGCTCCTGCGCCCATTACCCGGCGGATGGCAACAAAGTTGTCCCGACATTGGTCGAAGCTTTACAACGTGCTGGTTTACGTGATGGTATGACCCTCTCGTCGCACCACCATTTTCGCGATGGCGATCTGCTTATGGCGCAGGTCTTTGCCGCGGCGGCGGCGTTGGGGGTGCGCGACCTGGTCTGGCAGCCGTCGGCCACCTTTCCCTGTCATGCCCCGTTTACTGCCTACATGGAAAGTGGGCTGTTGCACCACATTGAAGGCAGCCTCAATGGCCCACTGGGGCGCTATGCGTCGCTGGGCAAGATGCCGGGGTCGGCGGTTTTGCGTTCACATGGCGGGCGCTACCGGGCGCTGCAAGATGGTGATGTTCATGTCGATCTAGCGATCATCGCCGCCCCAGCCGCTGATCCATTTGGCAATAGTTCGGGCGTGCTTGGCCCTAGCGCTTGTGGCCCGCTAGGCTTTGCCCTGGTCGACGCCCAATATGCCGACCAGGTGATTGTCGCCACCGATCATCTGGTCCCCTTTCCCTGCTACCCCTGGCACATTCAAGGCAACCATGTCGATCAAGTTGTCGTGCTGGAACGTATCGGCGACCCCAAGCGCATTGTCTCCGGCACGACCCAACTGACCCGTTCGCCCGATCATCTGCTGATTGCCGAATATGCCGCTCGGTTTGTCCAGGAAAGCGGCATTATGCGTCCGGGTTTTTCTTTTCAGGCCGGGGCTGGCGGCATTAGTCTGGCCTTTACTGTGTACCTGGCTGAACGGATGCGGGAGGCCGGGGTCAAAGCGCGTTTTATCCGCGGCGGCAGCACCCGCTATCTGGTGGAAATGTTGGAAAGCGGCCTGACCGACTACATCCTTGATGGGCAAAGCTTTGATCTCGATGGCGTGCGCTCGCTGCGCGATCATCCCCATCACCTCGACACCAGCCCCTTTACCAGCTACAATTACCACGGCAAGGGCAACTTTGCCGCCCTGGTCGATTGTGTGGTCTTGGGCGCGACCGAGGTGGATCTCGACTTTAATGCCAATGTCGTCACCCATTCGGACGGCACGATTCACCACGGCATCGGCGGCTGGCAGGATACGCTCTTTGCCGGTTGCACCATTTTGACCGTCCCCACCTTCCGCGACCGCGTGCCGATCATCCGTGACCGGGTGACAACGCTCTGTGGGCCGGGGGAGTTGATCGATGTGGTGGTCACGGAGCGTGGCATTGCGATCAATCCCCTACGCACCGATTTGCTTGACGCTATGCAGGGGTCACGACTGCCTCTGCGCACGCTGGCGGAACTCAAAGCCGAAGCCGAGGCGATCTGTGGCGGTGCGCCGGCTGCGCCGCCGACGACTGATCAGGTCGTCGGTGTGGTCACTTGGGTGGATGGCACAATTCTCGATAGTATACGACAGGTAGGCTTATGAATACAGAGTTTGAACGTTATCAACGCTATTATGGCGCACTCCTTGGTCTGGCCTATGGCGACGCCATTGGCTTTCCGGCGCTCTTTCACCGCACCTTTCAATTCCCCGAAAAGCGGCGCGAGTTTTTGTGGCGCACCAATCGCGACCTGGCGCGCCAGCGGATCATCCGCCTGACTCTGCCCTATACCCACCGCCTGGAACCGGCTACACTCGAACCCTTCCCCACCGACGACACCGAGTATGCCGTCTTTACGGCGCAAACATTATTGGCCGCCTCAGGTAGCCCCACATTAGACACCTTTGTGACCGCCTGGCAGACACGCATCTTGCCCTGTGCTGATCAAGTCCTGACCGGCTTCTCCGAACGCGCCGCCATTGAAAATTTACGGCGTGGATTGCAGCCACCCATCACCGGCAATGACAACCCGCAGCACTATGATGATTCCGCTTGTGCGCGGGCTGTGGCGGTTGGTCTCTACTGTGCCGGTAACGCAGAAGCAGCGGCGGCTTTGGCGGCGTTGGATGCCCAGGTGACCAATGCCGAAGATGGCGTCTACGCTGCGCAGGTGATGGCAGTCGCCATTACCTTACTGGCAACCGGGCAGGCGCTCCAACCAGCACTGCAACAGGCGCGTCAATTTATCCCGCCGGATAGTTGGCTGGCGCGTGGGAATGCCATTGCGCTGGCTTGCTTGCAAGAAGCGACCGGCCAGCAGGATCTGCTCTTGTTGTTGGGCAAGCGGCTCATCAACACCGTCTACTCCTACGGCAATGCCGCGCCAGAGACCTTGCCGGCGGCTTTTGCATTGCTGGAAGCCTGTCGTGGTGATCTACAACAGGCGGTGCTGCTGGCGAATGCCCTGCCCAAAGCGGCTGATTCATTGCCGGCGCTGGTCGGCGCGTTGTGTGGCGCGTATCAGGGGGCGGGCAGTTTGAGTCCACTGTGGCAGGCGCAACTCAATGGTTGCCGTGGGCTTTGTCTGCCCTTTGTGGCGGATGTCCATCTGGATCAAGTGGCGCAACAGTTGGTGAATCGCGTAATTCCTGATTAGCTTCGCCTGACTGCCAAAAAGGTCGTTTGACGATTAGATAATCCCAGGGTATGATCGATTTTGTCAGGTGGCAATCGTTGCCGGAGGCATAGCGAAGGAAACAGCTTTGATGACACCACAAGTAGGTTGGCAGGTTGCAGTTGACTTATACGTCGCCGAAGCCGTGAGTTTAGGCCGTGCCGCCGAAATCTCCGGTTTACCGACTGTTGTCTTTATGGAAACCCTGCACAATCAAGGCATTTCACTCGTTACCGCTCAATCAACAGAAGTGCAAAAGGTAAGACGAAAGGCATTAATTCATGCCGGTTTCAACCTCCCTGGCCCTTAGTAGCGCTCTTGCCGATTTCATTCAAACGATTTCAAGGAGGCATCACGGTGAGCTATGATACGATTATCATTGGGGCCGGTGCGGCGGGGGCCATTCTGGCTGCACGCTTGACGGAAGATTCGACGCGTTCGGTTTTGCTCTTGGAAGCGGGGCCGGATTTCCCCAACAGCGCCGATCTGCCGGAGGAGATTCGCTATCAATATAGCAAACCGGGCAACCTGTGGGGCCGCGCCTTTGGGCCAACGACCAAGTATGGTTGGGGCTATATGGCGACCCGCACCCCGGTGGCGGAACCGATGTTTGTCCCCCGCGGCAAGATCATGGGCGGCTCGACGGCGGTGAATGCCACGATCTTTTTCCGGGGCATCCCCGAAGATTACGACGACTGGGCTGCGCAAGGCAACGACCGCTGGAGCTACAGCGAACTGCTCCCCTTCTTCTGCAAAAATGAGCGCGATCTGGATTTCCAGAATGAGTATCACGGCAACGACGGCCCCATTCCCGCCTGGCGTTTCCCGCGTGAGGTGTGGACAGCGGAGAGCGTCGCCTTCGATGAAGCGTGTCGCACCGCTGGTTATCCCGCCTGTCCTGACCATAATGCACCAGACGCCACCGGTGTCGGCCCGCTGGCGCATAACAATGTTGATGGCATTCGCTGGAGTACGGCGTTGGGCTATCTCGACCCGGCACGCCAGCGGCCCAACCTCACCATTCAGGCTGATTCGTTGGTGCATCGGGTTTTGTTTGACGGCCACCGGGCGACGGGTGTATTGGTTGAACACCAGGGTGCGCTATCGACGATCCACGCCGATGAAATTATTGTGAGCGCCGGCGCTATCGCCTCGCCCCACCTGCTGCTTCACTCCGGCGTTGGTCCGGCGGATGATCTGCGCCGGCTAGGCATCGACGTGGTGCAAGATCTGCCGGGCGTGGGCCAGAATCTGCGCGACCATCCGCAAGTACTCTTTGTGCTACGCACCAAGCCGGAAGTGCCGGTGAGTTGGCTCGATCCGCGGCTCAACCTGGCCTTGACCTATACCGCCAGCGGCTCTCATCTGCGCAATGATATGATCCTGATCCCCAGCGCCAATGCCACCGAGGGGGGCGTGACCAGTGAAGCGCCGCCGATTGGCTTCTACATTGTGCCTAGCATCTATCTGGCCGTTGGCGCTGGTTCGCTACACCTGACCTCGACTGATCCCCATGTCCAACCAGCGTTGAACTACAACTATCTGGCCGAGGAGTTTGATCTGCGCCGGTTGCGCGAAGCGGTGCGCATCACGGAAGCACTGCTGGCTGATCCCGCGTTCCGCGCCATTGTGGCCGAGCAGATCGCGCCAGCACCGGTCGATCTGGCCTCTGACGCTGCCCTTGACGCCTGGATGTTGCGCAATGTCACCACCAGTCACCACAGTTCCAGCACTTGCAAAATGGGGCCGGGGTCTGATCCGCTGGCGGTGGTTGACCAGTTTGGCAAGGTGCATGGTCTGACTGGGTTGCGCGTGGCCGACGCTTCGATCATGCCGGACTGCATTCGCGCCAACACCAATGTGACGACAATGGTGATCGGTGAACGGCTTGCTGACCTGATTCGCCAGGGCTTTTAAGCTAAAACAAGGATGAATTTGTTGACAAAAGGCGCTTGACACTTTATCCAGGATAGTGTATAGTAGTGCCAACAATAAAAAAGCGCCGCCCCATCGGTGGGTAAACACCGACGCCGGGCGGCTGACCACCCAAATTGTCTGGACAATCTGGATGACTGCGTCTATTCTACTTCATTTTGCTGATGAGACCAAGAGCGGCAGCCTCCTGCGTGGGGCGGCTGCTTTTTTATTGGGTCAATATTTGTGGTATACTTTGAGGTACGATGAGCGAAAAGATTGTCAATCCACACGATGCGTTTTTTAAGCAATATATGGGCCATGCGGTTGCCGCTGCCGATTTCTTGCGTCACCACTTGCCGCCGGCTGTGGCAATGGCGCTCGATCTGGGCCAATTACACCTGGAAAAAGACTCGTTTGTTGATGAAAAGTTGCGCAGCAACTTTAGCGACCTGCTCTACCGCACCGTGACAAATGATGGCACGCCAGTCGCAGTTGCGTTGCTGCTGGAACACAAAAGCTATGTTGACCAGTGGGTCGGCTTTCAAGTGTTAAAATACGTTGAACGGTATTGGGAGCAGCAGTTACAGGAAAGCGGGAAACTTTTGCCGGTTGTGCCGGTTGTCGTCTATCATGGTGTAGAAAATTGGACGGTTGCCACCCGCTTTGCCCGGAAACTGGAGGGGTTGAAAGATCCTAATGCGCCGTTGAATCAGACGGTTGGCCGCTATACACCTGATTTTGAATATCATCTGGTCAACCTGACTCAGCTTTCCGATGAGGAAATTCGGGGCGCCGTGATAACCCGGCTCTTTGTCCTCGTGCTTAAGCACATCTTTGAGCCAGAGTTGGGTGGGCGGTTGGATGAGATTTTAGCATTGGCTGCCGAAGTGATAAGTCTTTCCAGTGGCATGGCGATCGTAGCCGCCTTGTTGCGCTACATTGCCCGCTCTGCAGTGGATGTAAAGCAAGAAACGGTGACTCAGAAGTTGTTAGAAGTGTTACCTAAAGAGGGAGGCGTTCTTATGCAAACAATGGCCGAAGCCTGGATCGAGGAAGGCAAAGTGATTGGCCTGAAGAAGGGTCGTGAAGAAGGCCGTGAAGAAGGCCGTGAAGAAGGCAAGGTCGAGGAGCGGATCGAGTTGATTATCCGCCTCTTACGCCGCCGCTTCCACCCGACCGAAGAGACGCTCCAAACCATTGCCCAGCAATTGACCCAGATTCAGCAGGAGGCAGTCTTGAGCCGGCTTGTCGATCTGGCGTTGGATGTGCTTGTTTTGCCCGATTTTATGAACCAGGTGCAAGCGCTCTTACCGGCAGCCGCCGTTGCCGATCAGGCATAAGCCGTCGCCGATCAGGGATAAGCCGTCAGGGTCTTTACCTTGGTTGTTGCGCCTGGGCAGCCAGGCGTTCCATCATCTGCAAGAGCCGTTCGTTATCATGGTCTTCGGGCAGAAAATAGGCCGTGTCATCGGTTGCCAACGGGCCGTCGCCGGCATAGGTGCGCAGGGCGTCTTCATCCATAATCCAGTAGGCGCGCAGCAGGGTCGCCGGGCCAAGATCGGTGGTCAGGGTCGGTTGGTCGGCGGCTTGCTGTAAAAGGGCGCGCAACCCTTCCTCGGTTAAGCGGGTCGGCGTTGCCACCAGGGTGGTGTGCGAACCGCCGGTGTACCAGAGGGTGGCGTGGGGAAAGACCGCTTGAAAGGTGCGCAGAATCTCCTGATACTCCGGTTCCAACAGGTTGTGAAAGGGCAACCACTGGACAAAGACGCCATCCGCACGCAACCTTGCCCGCACACTCTGGTAAAACTCTTGGGTAAAGAGCGCCCAACTGCTGCTGTTGACTGGATGGGTGGCGTCGGTGGTGATAATGTCGTAGGTCAAGGGCGTCTGTAACAGAAAATTGCGCCCATCCTCTACATGAATCTGCAAACGAGGATTGCGCAGCACATTATAGTTCTCAATCCAGTAGAGTTCAGCGGCGGCAAATTGTTCCGCCGAAAGATCGACGGCGTCAATATGGGGGATGCCGTGGCTGGCGAGGGAGCCGGTCGCCACGCCGTTGCCAAAACTGAGCATGAGCGCCTGTTGCGCATCTGGTTTCAGAATCGCCGGGAGATGCCCAAGCAGCCGGAAGGCCAGCATACTCACCTCATCGGTCGGCACCTCAATGCGCCCGTTGACAAAGGAGATTTTGAAATTATGCTCCGGCACCTCAAAGACGGCCACTGTCGTCTCGACACCCTCTTCATAAAAGACCATCTGCTCGGTCGGCTCTGAGCGGAAGCCCAAATAGTAACCAGCCGGCAAGAGGGCAAACAACAGCAAACCAACGCCAACCCCGGCAAAGTTGAACAGCGGATTTTGCTTCGACGGGCTTAGTGGTTTTGACCAGAGCAAGTAAGCGCCCAGCCCCAAGTTAGTTAACGCCAGCAGTGCACCACTATTCTGTAAACCAAGCAACGGAATCAGCACAAAACCGGTAAGCAACGCGCCAGCGACACCCCCGGCCGTGTTATAAGCGC
This sequence comes from Caldilinea sp. CFX5, assembly GCA_021405325.1. The sequence continues at coordinate 49,836 of QWII01000048.1, forward strand.
TCAACAAGCCAACCTGCGTGGCGGCCCGTTCGGCTTGCTCTTGGGTATAGAGGCTGATCGCCACAGGAAAGAGCAGACCGATCAAAATCGTAGGCAGCAAGAGGGTCAAGAAGCCGAGCAGGAACTCGAAGTAGATAACGTTGGTGAGCGAATAAACCCCAAAGGCATCTTCCAGGGTCAACGCCGGCAGGCGGGCAAAGACAAAGAGTGTGCCGAACGCGGCAAGACCAATGGCGCTCTGGATATAGGCAAAGTCGGCCACGGTCACCCGGCGATTGCGCATCCACCACGCACCGATCCACCCGCCGATGGTCAAGCCGGCGAGAAAGGTTGCCAACATAATCGAGAACGAGAAAACTGCATTCAGCGTAAAGATCGCCAACACCCGCGCCCAGACAATCTCATAGCCCAGCGCAACAAAGCCGGAGAGGGCGTAGGCCCAGAGGAGAAACCCCTCCCTAACCCTCCCCAGCTTGGGGAGGGAACTGGCGCTCCTTGCCCTAACAGGAGGTTGGGAGGGGGTGACTTGATCCTCATGAGTTGGTTTGTCAAAAGCTTGACCTACTGCCAACACGAGTAAGGCAGCCAGCAGATTCAGCCCGACGGCGCTCCAACTGGTGGTGTAGACGCCGAGGGTGCGCAGGAGGAAGAGGCCGGTCAGGGCGCAGGCGAGCGCGGCCCCCAACGTGTCCGCTGCGTAGAGCCGCCCCACATCGCCGCCGACCGTGCCGGGGCGAGCGATGACTTTGGTCAACAAGGGCAAGGTTGCGCCCATCAAGATTGTCGCCGGGGTCAGCAACAGCAGGGCAAAGAGGATGCGCACCGGGAGCAAGAGCCAAGGGCCGGCAATGTCCTGTTGCACCAGCGTGGCATAGAGCGGCATAATCGCTTTTAGCCCATACGGCACCCCAAAGCCACAGAAGGCAATTCCTACTTGTAATAAACCGAAGAGACGAAGCGGTCGATTGATGGTTGCCGCCCGGCGTCCCAACCAATAGCTGCCCAGCGCCATGCCCCCCATAAAAGCGGCCAGCACAATGCTATAGGCGTAGACGCTGACGCCAAAGACCAATGTCGCCTGGCGCACCCAGGTCACCTGGTAGATAAGCGCAGCCGCGCCGGTAAGAAAGAAAACGATAAGGAGTAAGAAGCGGCGCATCATGGGTATGGGTTCCGTAAGCTGTTTTTTTCTGTTGCAGATTTAGTCTGCCCATCATACCATCACCGGTGGGCTGACTAAAAAGTTTGACCGGCATAAGTATTGACACGCCATTTACGTATGGTATCATAGCATCAAAACAAACCCATTGGCTGATCAATTCCGGCCAAGGCAAAGTGCTGAAGGAAGAGCAACATGGCAACCCCGCGTGGTGATTATGACAGTCCGTGGAAAGACGTTTTGGAACGCTTTTTGCCCCAGTTCATCGCCTTCTTTTTTCCAACCATTGATGGCGACATTGACTGGCAGCAAGGGTATCAATTTCTGGACAAAGAGTTGCAGCAAGTGGTGCGTGAAGCGGAGATTGGTCGCCACACAGTGGACAAATTGGTCAAGGTCACGCTCAAGGAAGGTAACGATGTCTGGCTGCTGATCCATATCGAAGTGCAAAGCCAGGTTGATCCAACCTTTGCCCGTCGCACCTTTGTGGCCAATTATCGCCTCTTTGATCGCTACAGTAAAGAGGTGATCAGTTTGGGCATCCTGGCTGACGAAGATACCGATTGGCGACCGGACAATTATGGCTATGGCCGCTGGGGCAGTGAGATGCGGCTGCACTTTCCAACCGTGAAGTTGTTGGACTACGCGACGCAATGGGAGGCATTGGAACAAAACCCTAACCCGTTTGCTGTCGTCGTTATGGCGCATATCAAAACCCAGGCAACACGCGGCAAGGCCCAAGCGCGTCTACGCTGGAAGATAAATTTGCTCAAAGGACTCTACCAGCGGGGCTACAAACGCAAAGATGTGCTGGAATTGCTACGCTTTATCGACTGGATTATGGCGTTGCCACCACGTATGGAACGCAGCTTTTGGCAAGAGGTGCATAAGATTGAGGAGGCAGACAAAGTGCGTTACGTCATGAGCATCGAACGAATCGCTATGCAAGACGGTATCGAGCAAGGCATCGAGCAAGGCATTGAACAGGGGAGCCTTGCAACCGCGCGCGCGAATGTACTAGATATTTTGCATCTACGGTTTCAAGCAGTGCCGGCAGAATTAGTCGAGCAAATCAACGCGCTAACTAACCTGGAGCAGCTAAAAACACTGTTACGATCAGCAGCGACAGCCGGCACGCTGGAAGAGTTTGAACAGGTTGCCGAAACGCTATCATAAGCGTTCGACAAGCTTTTTAATACGACCGTGGCAAGCCCAACAGATGCTGCGCCACATAGGAAAGCACCAAATTGGTCGAGATCGGCGCGACCTGATAGAGGCGCGTCTCGCGAAATTTGCGTTCAATGTCATATTCGGTGGCAAAGGCAAAGCCGCCAAAGGTTTGCATGGTGGCGTTGGCCGCTTCCCAGGCGGCGTCAGCCGCCAGCAATTTTGCCATGTTGGCCTCAGCGCCACAAGGCTTGCCGGCATCAAAGAGCGCTGCCGCTTCAAAGCGCATGAGATCGGCGGCGCGCAAATTGACATAAGACCGCGCCAGCGGAAACTGAATGCCCTGATTCTGGCCGATGGGCCGGTCGAAGACTACCCGTTCCTTGGCATAGGTCGCGGCCCGCTCGACAAACCAGTAGCCGTCGCCAATCGACTCGGCGGCGATCAAGATGCGCTCGGCATTTAGCCCGTCCAACAGGTAACGAAAGCCCTTGCCCTCTTCGCCAATCCGATTTTCTGCCGGCACGACCAGGTTATCAAAAAAGACCTGCGCCGTGTGATGATTGATCATGGTCGGTATTGGCTGAATCGTCACCCCGTTGCCCACCGCTGTTCGCAGGTCAAGCAGGAAAATCGACAGCCCCTCTGTGCGTTTACTCACCTCTTCCAGCGGCGTCGTGCGGGCCAGCAACAACATTAGATCCGAATGGGCTACCCGCGATGTCCAAATTTTCTGGCCGTTGATCACATAGTGGTCGCCCTGGCGTACCGCCGCCGTGCGAATGCGCGTCGTATCGCTGCCGGCATCCGGCTCGGTGACGCCAAAGGCTTGTAGACGCAACTTACCCGCCGCGATCTGTGGTAGATACGCCGCCTTTTGCGCTGGCGAACCATAGCGCAAGAGCGTCCCCATAATATACATCTGGGCATGACAAGCCCCCGCGTTGCCGCCGCTACGGTTGATCTCCTCCAAAATAACCGACGCTTCCGTCAAGCTGCTGCCGCCGCCGCCATATTCTTCGGGAATGAGCGCCGCCAGATAACCGGACTTGGTCATCGCCTGGACAAACTCTTCCGGGTAGGCACGGGCCGCATCGACGGTTTGCCAGTAGCTATTGGGAAAGGTGGCGCAGAGGCGACGCACATGAAAACGGAGGTCGTCAAACGCGGCTTGGTCAATCATGAAAAATCACTTTCCTGCTCGTTGTTCATACGCGTCGCCGCCATACAGGTCATGGACGACGATTACCGGGAAGCGATCAAAGACCAGTTCAAAAATCGCCTCCGGCCCCAGGTCAGCATAAGCCACCACCCGGCTCGCCGTAATTTGCCGCGCCAGCAACGCCGCCGCCCCGCCCACTGCCGCGCAATAAATCGCGCCATAGTCCAGCAGCGCCGCCTTGACTTCTGTTGACCGGTAGCCTTTGCCGATAAAACCCTTCACCCCTTGCGCCAGCAACGGAATGGTATAAGGATCCATCCGCCCACTGGTGGTTGGCCCCGCCGGCCCGATCACCTGCCCCGCTTTAGCCGGCGCTGGCCCAACATAATAGATCATCTGCCCTGCCAGGTCAACCGGCAACGCCTCACCCCGCGCCAACGCTGCCGTCATCCGCTGATGCGCCGCATCTCGCGCCCCATAGACCACCCCGCTGATCTGCACCAGATCCCCGGCCCGCAACCCAGCTATCGTCTTCACCTGTAAAGGCGTCGTCACATCCATCCCAACCCCTCTGTCTTCTGATTTCTGGTCTTCAAATCTCCACCGTCGCCTGGCGCGGGGCTGAACAATTCAAATTCACCGCGACCGGCAAGGCGGCGATATGGGTCGCGTAGGCTTCAACATGAACGGCCAGCGCCGTGGTTTGGCCGCCAAAACCTTGCGGCCCGATCCCTAGTGCATTAATGGCCGTCAACAATTCGGTTTCAAGTTGCGCCAGATGCGCCTGTGGATTAGGTTGACCAATGGGGCGCAGCAGGGCTTGTTTGGCGAGGTGCGCCACGGTATCAAACGAACCACCCAACCCGACACCCACAATCAAAGGCGGGCAAGCATTCGGCCCGGCCAGTTCAATCGTTTCCAACACAAAGCGTTTGACCCCGGCTACGCCAACCGAAGGCGGAAACATCTGCAAGCGGCTCATCAATTCCGCACCAAAGCCCTTCATCAGCGCCGTGATCCGCACCCGGTCGCCGGGGACAAGGTTGTAGTGGATGATGGCCGGCGTATTGTCGCCGGTATTCCGGCGCAACAGCGGGTCATCCACCACCGATTTGCGCAAATTTGTATAGGCGTTGCGTACTGCTTCCTGCAAAGCCGTATTGAGATCACCGCCGGTAAAGTGAACTTCTTGCCCAATATCTAGGTAGAGGAGCGCCATGCCGGTGTCCTGGCAAGTGGGGATCTGTTCGCTTTGGGCATAGGCGGCATTGTCGAGCAGCATCATGATAATCTGGTTGCCTAACGGTGAACTTTCCTGTCGTTGGGCGCGTTGCATTGCCGTCAGGTAATCGTGGGGTAATTGATAGGCGGAAGTAGTTAACAGCGTTTGCACGGCTTCGCTGATGGCAGTGACAGGTAAATGACGAATCATAATTCAACAGAAAGGCTAAAAATTCAGGATACGCTCACTCTATTGTACTGTAGAATGGCAGGGTTGAGAAAAGCAGAACACTACAGCGGATTTAGGTAGCAACGGATGCTTTACCCCCGCCAGTGAAAATCCGTTTCTACCTAAATCCGTTGTTGTGTTCCGTGCGCCCAAACTAACCATAAAACCCTGCTTGCGTATTCATTCCCCTGAGTCAAATTGTAAAGTTTGCAGAGATGTTGTACAATTTGCCTATATAATTTTATGGAAAGAAAACTTGCGACAAACAACGCGCCCAACCAACTGCTTTTAATCGACCGCGCTGCTTGTTCCGCTTGAACAATGAAACACTCACATGACACCAAGTAGCAAATATCAGCAACTCTATGAACATCTGCGCCGCCAGGGTGTAGACGAAGTCTCAATGGGCATTAGTGAAATTGAACAGGTGATCGGAACACGGTTGCCCCCTACGGCCCGCACCCAGCGCGCCTGGTGGAGCAATCGGCGCAAAGGGGCCGTCCAGGCCAGCGCCTGGGTTTTGGCTGGCTATCACACCACCGAAATCAATCTGGCAGAAGAACGCATCACCTTCCGCAAACCGGGTCGCGTCTACAATGTGCAACGCGAGGGCGATATTGTCCTGTGGGACGCCGATCTGGTCAAAGCGCTACGCCATTTCATGGGGCTGACCCAATCCGAGTTTGCCCGTGAACTAGGTGTACGCCAACCGACCGTCAGCGAATGGGAGACGGGCGCCTACGGGCCGCGCCGTTCCAGTTCCAAGCTGCTGACCCTGGTGGCGGAGCGCGCCGGTTTTACCTACGACCAATAAGTACGATCAGTAAGCTATTCGTAACCTCTGCTGATGCCAGCCGGGCTTTTTGCGGCTGGCTTTTTTCGTTTTGCCCCTTGACAATCTACCGTCATCCGTGTATGATACATGCGCTTACGTATAGGTTGACCCATAAACAGTAGTTCGCAATTCGCTTGAGCGGACAAATCCGGTTTCTGGTAGAAACCAGGTTTGTGGTTGCGGCCTACTGCTCATTATCGGTTATTCCATACGGAAGCGTATGAGCATGGCTTCAACCACTCGTTGTAAGCGCGCTGCCTCATACTGCCTTCATCCATCACTCATGATCAGCAGAACAAGGAAGGAAACCCATGAACACTGGCGATATGAACGAACTGATCCGCATGTGGGAGCATGTCGAGTTAACGGTTGACCAAGCCATCGGTCAACTCATGCTCCACATCCAGGAGCTTACCCAACGGCTCAACACCCTGGAGCGCCGCCTGGAACTCCCCAACCGCCCCAGCCAATTGCCGGACTCAGGACGGCCTGGCTTATTGTGATGGCGTAGGTGACAGGCACAGCTTACCATCGTTGCACTCATCAAGCCTGTCTGTGGCTGTCACCCAATTTCTAGTGTTGGAGCGACTAGCTTTTCTTGAACCATATCTGTATAATATTTTGGCTAACTTTCTTTTTCGTAATTATTTGTGAGATGCTTTATGGGAACAGTTGATGAACTTATCCATACGCTTATTGTTAAAGGGCGCTACGCAACCAATGAGGAAATTCAGCAAATCATTGAATATGTCGCTCAACGACCAATAGCCACTTACCTCATAAAGATGACTCTTTGGTTACGCCAAGAACTAGTACAGAGCGGCCTAAGTAAGCCAGTAGGTCAGTAGGACAGTAAGTCAGTCACTGTCTCACTGGCAACTATGGGTTTATTTACGCCGTCGTGTACTAGCAATAAGAGGTGTATCTGTCCCTGCGACAAAATTGCCATCGGCACAAATCCATTTGCTTAAACGAATTTACTATGATGGTCAGTGGCCGGTTGGAACAACGATTGTACAGTTTGAAACAGATCTACATATTGCAATCCAACATCAAGCTGTTCAACTCTGGACATACCGATGGATAAATGAACATTTCGTTGGTTTTATGGCGCCTTCTCATGTACGTAATGTGCCAGAGCCAGAAGATTTTATTTTCGTGGCTTATAGCGCTGATTATGGTACAATCAAAACGGGCTTTCAAGCTAGTGGTGTTCACACGATTTTTACCGAAGATTTTGAACACCTTGTTCGACATCGGTAGAGGAAATGCATATGGAATTGCAAAACTACTCACCTCGCAAAGTTGATGCGCTATTGACCAACTACGAAGGATTTATCAAGGACTTGCCGGAAGTGGCGGCAGAGTGGCCCTTGTTGGAAAAAGAAGAATAAAGTCATCATCAGGTGGTATTCATGGAAGTTTGGGGCAAGCGTCGTGTGTTAGGACAACTCTATCTGACAAAGCAATTGGCGCGTACACAAGAAGCGCACCTGGCTTCCCTGGATCAATTGCTGCTCGAACAGGCCCCTTTGTTGGAACGTTGTTTTGCCTTTACCCTTATGCGCTTGTTAATTATTTTCCGTTGGGGGACACCCCTGGCCGAGTCCCCGCAATTGGTACGAATTGAAACGGCTGCCACTTCACTCAATCAACTTGCTCAGGCGCTACCAGTGCCGGCGTAAAAAGGATTTTTATGAAAATTACTGCAATCAAAACGGTGGTTGTCAATGCGCAGATGCGCAACTGGGTCTTTGTTAAAGTCGAAACCAACGAGCCGGGCTTGTACGGCTGGGGTGAAGCGTCGCTGGAGTGGAAGACGCGCGCCGTCTGTGGTGCGGTCGAGGACTTTGCGCCGATGATCCTGGGGGAAGACCCGGCACGCATTGAGTTTCTCTACCAGAAGATGTACCGTCAATCCTTCTGGCGCATGGGCGCGATTGGTATGTCGGCCATCTCCGGCATTGAACAGGCGCTTTGGGACATTCGGGGCAAGGTGTTGGGCCAGCCGGTCTATAACCTGCTCGGCGGCCAGGTGCGCGACCGGGTGCGTATGTACACCCATCTGGGCGGCGGCGACATGAAGGCCGTCTACGAAACCCAGTGGGGCGATGACTTTAGCAAATTTGCCGAGTTGGCCCAACAGGTGGTGGCGCAAGGCTACACCGCCGTCAAAGTGCTGATCACCCCGCCGACCGAGACGCTCAACAGCATTGCCGGCTATCGCTACACCGACGGCGCCATGCGCGCCCTGCGCGACGCCGTGGGCGAAAAGATCGACATTATGATCGACTGTCATGGCCGTCATGCGCTGGCCAACGCGGTGGAATTTTGTCGCGTGCTGGCCCCCTATCGCCCCTACTTTGTCGAGGAGCCGGTGCCGCCGGAAAATGTCGATGTCATGGCCGAGGTGCGCAAAGCCAGCCCCGTACCGATTGCCACCGGCGAACGCTTGATCACCCGCTACCAATTCCGCGAACTCTTTGAAAAGCAGGCGTGCAACATCATTCAGCCTGATCTCTGTCACTGTGGCGGTTTGTGGGAGGCCAAGAAGATCGCGGCGATGGCCGAAACGTATTACATGGGCGTCGCACCGCACAACCCGCTGGGTCCCGTCGCCAACGCCGCTGCCCTCCATTTCGCCCTGAGTACACCCAACTTCCTCATCCAGGAAGATATGCTCACCGATGTCCCCTGGCGCTGGGAGGTGGTGCAACATTCGCTGAAGACCGAGAACGGTTACTGGTTGCCCACCCACGCTCCTGGTCTCGGCATCGAAGTCAACGAAGCCGCCGCCGCCAAATATCCCTTCCAGCAGGAAGTGATCCACGCCCTTAACATCCGGGCCCATGACAACGCCATTTTGGATTGGTAGTTTTCAAAAGCCGTATACATTAGAGATTAGGAGATTGAGAGATTAAGAGATTATCAACGACCGAATCTCTCAATCTCCTAATCTCTAGTCTGATCCAGCCAGTTAACTGATCATTGAATCGCCAATTTCCGGGAGATAAGCAATGCTCTTCTGTATCGACATCGGCAATACCAATATCACGCTGGGGCTATACGCGGGTGAGACGTTAGGCCCCCATTGGCGGCTTTCCACCGACCATGACCGGATGCCGGATGAGTTTGCCATGCAGTTGATGGCGCTCTTCACCTATGCCAACCTTTCGGCGGCGGATGTCGATGGCATTGCGCTAGCCTCGGTGGTGCCGCCGTTGACCGGCAAATGGGTGGAGGTTTGTCGCACCTACCTGGGCTGCGAACCGCTGGTGGTGGATGCGAATACCACGACCGGCATTCGCATTCTCTATGATAACCCGCAGGCGGTCGGGGCGGATCGCCTGGTCGATGCCGTGGCGGCCTATCGGCTCTATGGCGGGCCGGCCTGTGTCGTCGATTTTGGCACAGCCACCACCTTTGACGCCATTACCGCCACCGGCGATTACCTGGGCGGGGCGATTGTCCCCGGCATCGGCATCTCGGCGGATGCGCTCTTCCAACGGGCGGCCAAGTTGCCCAAAGTGGAAATCGCGCGTCCCCCGACTGCCATTGGTCGCAACACTGTTCATGCGATGCAATCCGGTCTGCTCTTTGGCTATGTCGGCCTGGTAGAAGGGATGGTGGCCCGTTTCCGTAACGAACTGGGGCCAGAGATGAAGGTCATCGGCACCGGCGGGCTGGCGAACATTATTGCCCAGGAGACGACCGTCATCGAACACATTGCCCCCTGGCTGACGCTGGATGGGCTGCGTATGGTCTATGCCATGAATTAAACAACGGATTTGGGAAGGAACGGATTTGTTTCTTTCATCACTGCCGTTACTATGCCCTACATCAAATCCGTTCCTTCCGGGGCGCCCATTGGGCCCCGTTGTAGTGTTGTGGGGCGCCCTGGTAATGTTGAATCCTATATCAATAAGAGCCTTTCATGCCCATGAATCCACTGCTGAACAAACGCGTTGTTCTTGGCGTCAGCGGCAGCATTGCCTGCTACAAAAGCGCCGACCTTGCCAGCAAATTGACGCAGACCGGCGCCAAAGTCGATGTGATTCTGACCCAAGCGGCCACCCAATTTATCACGCCGCTGACCTTCCAAGCAGTCACCGGCCGGCGCGCCTATACCGACGCTGACCTGTGGGGGCAGGAGGCGCACGTTCTCCATGTCGGGTTGGCGCACGGCGCTGATCTGCTCGTGATCGCTCCCGCCACAGCCAACACCCTGGCGAAACTGGCGCAGGGGACAAGTGATGATCTGCTCAGTGTTACGGCGCTGGCCGCTACCTGTCCGCTGCTGTTGGCCCCGGCCATGGATGGCGGCATGTTCAGCCATCCGGCCACCCAGGCCAATCTACGCCTGTTGGTGGAACGGGGCGCGCTTGTGGTCGGGCCGGAGGAAGGGCATCTGGCCTCCGGGCTGGTGGCGCGCGGCCGGATGAGTGAACCGTTAACACTCTTGGGCGCCATCCGCCAACGACTGGCACAAAGCGGCCCCTTGCAGGGACGCAAAGTTGTCGTGACCGCCGGCGGCACACGCGAGGCGATTGACCCGGTGCGTTTTCTCTCCAATCACTCGTCGGGCAAACAGGGCTATGCTGTGGCGCAGGCGGCGGCAGATGCCGGTGGCGCCGTCGTGTTGATCACAACCACCACGGCTTTGCCCACACCGGCTGGTGTCCGCCGTGTCGATGTTAACTCGGCCCAGGAGATGTTGCGCGCCGTATTGCATGAAAGCGCTGATGCTGATGTGTTGATTATGGCGGCGGCGGTGGCCGATTTTCGCCCGGCGCAGGTTGCCGCCCAGAAGATTAAAAAGCAGGGCAACGACGTGCCGACCATCGAACTGGTGCGCAACCCTGATATTTTGCTGGAAGTGGCCCGCCAACGGCAAGCCGGCGCCCGGCCCAGGGTCGTCGTTGGCTTTGCCGCCGAGACGGAAAACGTATTGCAGAATGCCCAGACCAAGCTTACGCAAAAGGGGCTGAACTTCCTGGTCGCCAATGATGTGAGCGCCAGCGATGCCGGTTTTGCCGTTGATACCAACCGGGTGACGTTGTTGGGGGCTGATGGCACAGTCGAAACCTTGCCCCTCATGACCAAAGCGGCGGTAGCCGAGAAGATCGTGGAAAAAGTAGTCAACCTCATGGCGCGCTAATGTGACAGTAGCGGCAAAACATGGTACGCTACTGTTCAGACCGTTGGTTCGTTGATCGGCTTTTGTAAAACTTTATGTTGATTCCCAATGCTGTCTATCGCTTTAACCGCACTGACAAACTCACCTATTATCAAGCGGCGCGCACCCCGGCCGGCATTGACTATCTGTCGCCCATCAGTATTGATGGCTCCGAACTGGTAAGTCGCCATCCCAGTGGTCGCGACTACATCATCCTCTATTTTGTCACCAAAGAGGGCGCGTTGGCTGCCGGCGGCTATTGGCTCGATACCGAAGAACCCTTTGATCACGTTTATGTAACGGATGCCACGGTCGCTGATCTGGATTTGGTGGCCGAAGAGCTGGCGGCCCTGCCAGCGGTGGATCGCCGCCTTGATGATGTCTTACACCGTCATGAAATTCAACTGGACATGGCGGTGTGGGGCAGCCTCTTGCAATAATCACGCACTTCGGCTACTATTCAACTATTGCACCTCCATGTAGGCAAGGTAAGACAAACCCGCGCCTACTTATCTTAATATTCGACAAGATAGCGAATGAACCCCCTCCTAACCGTTCGGCTGAGGCTCACGGCGAAGCCTCCCCCTGCTAAGGGGAGGGACGGTCGAGCGCACAGCAGTTCTTCCTTTCCTCAGAGGGGGGACGGTCAAGCGCACAACGGTTCCCTCCCTTCTCAGGGGAGGGTTAGGGAGGGGTTCCTCGTTATCCGAAATGCAAGGAGCTTTTATGGGGATTCGTGTTGGTATCTTGGGTTGTGGCAAAATTGCCCGGCTGCACACCCAAGGGTACAAAGCTGCGGCGGACGTGGCCCAGGTGATGGTCTGTTGCGACGAGTATAATATCGACCTGGCGCGTGCCACAGCCCAGGAGTTTGGGGCTGACGCCACCAGCCGTTGGCAGGATGTAATCGAGCGCGCCGACGTGGACGCCATTTCCATCTGTCTGCCGCCCTATCAACATGCCGAGATTGCGCTGGCGGCGGCTGCTGCCGGCAAGCATGTGCTGGTCGAAAAGCCGATGGCAATGAATTTGGCCGAATGCAAGACGATGGTCGCCGCCGCCAAAGCCGCCGGCACGGTCTTGATGGTGGGTCAGAACCAGCGCTTCCAGCCGGAGCATGTGAAGATCAAAGAGTTGCTGGATCGCAATGCCATCGGTCGCATTGTGGCCCTGCGTTTTGACTGCAACCAGTTTGTCAAATACATGTACCCGCCCGATAGCTGGATCTTTGACAAGGCCAAGTCCGGCGGCGGCATGGTGGCGCAGACTGCGGTGCACAAGATCGACCTCATGCGCCATTTCTTTGGCGAGGTCAAAGAGGTATCGGCCTTTAATGGCTACACCGGCCTGAACGCCGGCTACCAACCGGGCGGCAACGAAGACATCGCTACCTTCCTCATGACCTTTGAGAGCGGCATCATTGGCGAAGCTTTCTATCTCTTCGCTGCGCACAAAACGCCAATCCCCACCATGACCAGCGAGTTGACCATCTTCTACGGCGAAAAGGGCGTCATCCACAACGTGTTGGGCTGGCACATCTACAGCACCGAAATCCCCGAATACAGTGGCGGCCTGACCAAACTGGAGATCCACACCTACCCCTACGTCGATTCAGTGGTGGCCGAAGTGCGTCACTTCCTCGATTGCATTGGAAGCGGCCAGGAACCAATCACCTCCGGTCGCAACAACTTAGGTACGATGGCCGTGATCGACGCCATCTATCAGTCGGCGGAAACAAAAACGGTTGTACAGGTTGAAAAAACACAATAGGTGATTGGGTCATTGGGTGATTTTGCGCCCATAGGGCACCCGCTCAATCACCCAATGACCCAATCACCCAATCTCTTCACGAAACAGGGAGCAAACCATGAGCAAATCAGTCAATTTTGATCTCACCGGCAAGGTGATGATTGTCACCGGGGCCAGCAAAGGCATTGGCAAGGCGATCGCGCTGGCGGCGGCGGAATGGGGGGCCGATCTGGCCCTGGGCAACCGCAACATTGCCGATGCGGAGGAAGTGGCGGCGGCCTGTCGGGCAATGGGGCGACGCGTCGAGGTCTGGGAACTGGATGTCGCCAAAGTTGCCAGCATCAACGCGTTTGTCGATAAAACAATGGAAGCCTTTGGTCGCATTGATGTGTTGGTTAACAACGCTGGTTACAATGCCCCTAAACCTGCGCTGGATTATACCGAAGAAGAATTTGACTATATCTCGGATGTCAACTTTAAAGGCGCGTTCTTTATGTCTACGGCAGTTGCCCGCAAAATGATTGCTGCCCAGACGGAAGGCAGCATCATCACGATTAGTTCACAGGTGGGGGTTGTCGGCGGACCGGAACGTACCCCTTATGCCTCTGCCAAGGGTGCAGTCGGTCAGTTCACGCGTTCACTGGCCGGTGAATGGGCCAAATACAAGATTACCATCAACGCGGTTGCACCTACATTTACGCGTACACCGCTTTGGGACCGGGTAATTCAAACAAATCCTGCTTTTGCCAAAAACCTGGAAAAGGTTCCAATGGGTCGCCCAGCCGAGCCGTCCGAGATCGCCGGCGCGGTTATCTATCTGGCCTCGCCTGCGGCGCGTATGGTGACAGGGCAGGTCATCTGTGTCGATGGTGGCTTTACAGCGGTTTAGACGTTCCACTGAATTAGTAAGAACCATTGATAGTGGATAGTAGAGATTGGCTATTGCGTTTCAAGAATAGTCAATCTCTACTATCCACTATTTGTTTATGAAGGGAAAGCGTCATGCCCATTTCCAATTACCTCTATGGCCTACGCCAAAAAGTCGGCAACGCCCTGATCTTGCAACCCGCCGTTACCATGATCTGTCACGATGACGAAGGGCGAGTACTCTTGGCGCGCCATCAGGATTACGACCAGTGGGCGTTGCCAGGGGGCGGCATCGATCCGGGCGAGACGCCGGCCGATGCCGCGGTGCGCGAGCTGTGGGAAGAAACTGGTCTGCTGGTCGAGCCGGTGCATGTTCAGGGCGTTTACGGCGGCCCGGCTTTTTATTCGGTCTATCCCAATGGCGACCAGATTGCCTCGGTCGATACGGTCTTTGTCTGCCGTGTCGTTGGTGGGCAGATGGCCGCCGATCAAGAGGAGATCAACGAACTGCGCTACTTTACCCCAGCGGAACTAGCCGCATTGTCGTTCGCACCGTGGGTACAGATTGTTCTCGCTGATCTGGCTAAGGGTCAGGCGCAAGGCTGTTTTCAAGCGCCAACCTGGCAGCCGCCGCCGGATGGGGTGCGCAAAGGCGGGATGTCGGACTATGTGCGTGAACTGCGCCAGCAGATCGGTCATGATCTGTTGCTGCTGCCAGGGGTAGGCGCGTTGGTCTTTGATGAACAAGGGCGGTTACTCTTACAACAACGCACCGATAGCCAACGGTGGTCAGTGCCGGTGGGAGGCATGGACCCGTATGAAACGCCGGCTGATGCGGTGTTGCGTGAAATTTGGGAAGAGACCGGCATTCTGGCCGAACCGGTGCGGTTGTTCGGGATCTATGGCGGCCCCCGTTCGCACACCACCCACCCCAATGGCGACCAGACTGCCTCAACCTTTACCGCTTTTGTTTGCCGGGCGCTTACCAATACACCGACGCCAGACGGGATCGAGTCGATGGCGACTGGTTTCTTCCCCGTGGCCGAAGCCATAACAATGCTTCCTTCACACTGGCGGCAACGGTTGGCGTTTGCTTTGTCGAGTCAAGACGGTGTCCAATTCGAGCCGGCGACCTGGCGTCCGTAAACGCGCAATTTTTTATGCCGCTAGATTGACAATGGCTGTTTGCCTATGATAGACTTTTGCTGTCTTGTTGTAGACGAGACAGTGTACTCATTTTTTTAGAAAGTTTGCCAAAGCTTCTACTTATGCCAAACTTAGAATTTCTGCTGATGGCTAGAACAAGCGCCCGCTCTTTGACCCAGGGAGTAGTGCGCCTTGTTGCCGGCAGAAATTGGATGACGGCATAGCAATTCGGTTGTTTCATCGCCGCGGCGCATCCCTGATGCCCGCGGTTTTTTTATTGGCGCGGCCTTGTTCTCTCAACAGGGCAGCGCTGGTTAATGACAAAAAACGCGGGCAAAGAGCAGAATGGCTCCGGCTCGCGTTTTTTATTGTTAATCAAGGACGGTTTTTATGTTGCATACAAAAGCGAATGGCTTTCGCATTTTCTCGATTATCTGGTTTGGTCAGTTGGTCTCGCTCTTTGGCACAGCGATGACCCGGTTTGCCCTCCTGATTTGGGCCTATCAGCAGACAGGTGCGGCCACCACGCTGGCGCTGCTTGGCTTTTTCGCCTGGTTGCCCTTTATTGTGGTCAGTCCGCTGGCCGGTGTGCTGGTCGATCGTTTTGACCGGCGCAAGATCATGATCCTGGCCGATCTAGGTGCTGGCGTCAGCACGATTGGTGTCTTGCTTTTGCTGGTGAGCGGTCAGTTGGAAATCTGGCATCTCTTTGTCCTGGAAGCGGCAGCCAGCTTTTGCGAAGCATTCCAGACACCGGCCTATACCGCACTCAGTAGCACCCTGCTCGACAAAGCCTCCTATGCTCGCGCCAGTGGGATGCGGTCGTTGGCCGGCGAATCTTCGCAGATTATTGCGCCGGTGGGCGCTGGCCTGCTCTTGGGGTTGATTGGTTTGGAAGGTATTCTGATCATCGACATCACCACTTTTGTCATTGCAATGGTGACAATGGCGATTGTCCGCCTGCCGGCTACAAAGCTAACCCTAACCCACGAAGCCGACACTCCCTTTGGGCAGCAACTCACCTTTGGCTTTCGCTACATCTTCCAGCGACCGGGGCTGGTTGGCTTGCTGGTGGTCTTTATGGGGATTAACCTGTGCGCGGCGCTCACCTACTACTCGATCTTGCCGGCTATGATCCTGGCGCGCACGGGCGGTAATGAAGTGGCGTTGAGCATTGTCCAGGCCATGTTGGGCGTCGGCGGGGTGCTGGGCGGGATTGTGGTCAGTGTACGTGGGTTGCCACGACGGAAGATTCATGCGATCTTTGGTTTTGCCGCTGTCTCCTTTGTCCTGGGTGACTTGTTGCTGGCGGTAGGACGGAGCGTGCCGGGTTGGGCTACGGCGGCGGTGTTGGGCGCGTTCTTTATCCCCTTTATCGTCGCCGGGGATCGCTTCATCTGGCAGACCAAGGTGGCCCCGGCGCTACAGGGGCGGATCTTTTCCGTACAAGCGATGTTGCGCAATTGTTCCTTTCCCGTCGGCTACCTGTTGTCCGGCCCCCTGGCAGATCGGCTCTTTGAACCGGCCATGCAACCCGGCGGTGCGTGGGCGGCTACCTTTGGTTGGCTCGTAGGAACCGGGCCGGGAGCGGGAATGGCGCTGATGTTTGTCGGCACAGCCGTGCTAGGGATGACCATCAGCCTGTGTGGGTATCTGATCCCAGCCGTGCGCAATGTGGAGCAGGATCTGCCCGATCATGAGAGTGAAGCCGTTGTCCATGAGATGGCGCCAGCGCCAGCCGTTTGAGCAATCAAGTCTTAAAAGCCTTGCACAGATGAGGAGTTCGCACGTGGGCGTGCGAACTCCTCATCTGTCGGATGATTCAGCACCCGATTTCTTGCAAAGTTGGAAGGTTGACCGGGCTATGGTATGCTTGCTTTTTAATCGGTTAGTCCGACGTAACTTATTTCACCCCAAATCATTCAACCCATTCCACCAGCATGAAAGGAAACCCTATGCGACGCCATGCCTTGCGACTGCTGACCCTGCTTGCTCTTTTCACCCTATTGACTGCTTGTGTCGTGCCGCAAGCCGGTCAAGCCCCTGCCGCTCAACCGGCTGCCGCTGACGGCAAATTGGTTGTCTTTGGCGCCTTTGCCACTGCCATTGAAGAGCCGTGGGACGGCGTGATCCATACCGCCCTGCAAAAAGCCCAGGAAGAAGGCGCAATCACCTACAGTTACACCGATGACATCGGCTATGCCGGCGACATGGAGCGTATCTTGCGCGAAGTGGCCGAGGAGAACAAACCGGCCATCATCTTTGGCGACGCCTTTGGCAACGAGGAAGCGGTACGCCGCGTCGCCGCCGACTACCCGGAGATTGCCTTTGTCTTTGGTTCCGGCGGCGGGCCAGTTGAGCCGAACTTCTCGGTCTTTGACAACTGGATTCACGAACCGGCCTACCTCTGCGGCATGTTGGCCGGCGGCTTGACCAAGAGCAACATTATTGGCGTCGTCGGCGGGTTGCCGGTGCCGGAAGTGAACCGCATTGTCAACGCCTTTATTGCCGGCGCCAGAGAAATCAATCCAGATGTGGAAGTCAAGACGAGCTTTATCAACAGTTGGTTTGACCCTGCCGCCGCCAAAGAAGCCGCCCTGGCCCAAGTCGATGCCGGCGCCGATGTCCTCTTTGCCGAGCGCTTTGGCGTGATCGAAGCCGCCGCCGAAAACGGTCTCTACGCCTTTGGCAACATGAGCGATCAGACCGCCCTGGCCCCGGAACATGTGGTCAGCGGCCCGGTCTGGCACATGGAGCCGACGGTGCAATATATCATCAAACAGGTCGCGGCCGGCGCCTACACCGCTCAGGATCTCAAAGATTTCAGCATGGTCGCCAAAGGCGGCGCCAGCCTCGCCCCCATCAACGAAGGCGTGACCGGCGGCATCCCCGCTGACCTGCTGGAAAAGGTCAAGGCCAAAGAGGAAGCGATCAAAGGCGGCCTCTTCCGCGTGGACATCACCGAATCGCAGCCGCCGGCGTCGTCGAAGGCGGGGAATTAATTCGTGATTCGTGCTGCGTGATTTGTCGCCTTCGACAGGCTCAGGCGACAAATCACGCAGCACGAATCACGCAACACTAACCTTATGTCCATTCCCAATCCCATTCCCGCCGTTGAAATGCGCAACATCACCAAGCGTTTTGGCGCGTTGGTGGCGAATGATCGCGTCAATTTTACCCTGCGTCCGGGCGAGATTCATGCCCTGCTGGGGGAAAATGGCGCGGGCAAAAGCACCTTGATGCGCATTCTCTACGGCCTTTATCACGCTGACGAGGGGACGATTGCGATCCAGGGGCAACCGGTCGCCATTCGTTCGCCCAAGGCGGCGATTGCCCACGGTATCGGCATGGTGACGCAACACTTTGCGCTCGCCCAGCCGATGACGGTAACGGAAAATATTATGGTAGGCGCTACGCCAGGTTGGAATTTCAATCAACGGGCGGCGCAAGCGCTGGTGGCGCAAACGGCGCAACGCTTTGGTATTGATCTCGATCCGGCGGCGCAGGTGCGTCATCTGTCGGTGGGGCAGCGGCAGCGGGTCGAGATTTTGAAGGCGCTCTACCGTCATGCCAATGTCTTGATTCTGGACGAGCCGACCGCTGTGTTGACGCCGCAAGAGGCCGATCAACTCTTTGTCAATCTGCGCCAACTCCAGCAAAACGGGCTGGCGGTCGTCTTTATCAGCCACAAGTTGCACGAGATCATGGCGATCACGGATCGGGTGACGGTGTTGCGCAGTGGCCGCGTGGTGGACAGCATCGCCACCAAAGACGCGACGCCCCACACTCTGGCCCAGATGATGGTCGGGCGGGAGATGATGGGCGTCACCCGCACCAGTCGCACGCAGCAAAGTCAGCCTGTCCTTCGGTTGCAGGGGGTGTCGGCGCTGGATCGGCAAGGCTTGCCGGCGCTCAAGGGCATCACCTTCACCATTCAGGCGGGGGAGATTGTCGGGCTGGCTGGTGTATCGGGCAACGGGCAGACCGAATTGGCCGAGGTATTGGACGGCACGCGGCGCTGTACGGCTGGGCAGATTCACCTGGACGCGGTAGAGATTACCAATGCGTCGCCCCGCCAGGTGATGGCCGCCGGTCTGGGTCGCATTCCCGAAGATCGTCATGCCGCAGTGGTTGGCGAATTGAGTGTGGCGCAGAATATGGCATTGGAGCATCTGGATGAGTTCGCGCCGGGTGGTCGCCTGAATCACCGCCACATGCGTCGCCACGCCGAGATGTTGATTGCCGATTATCAGATCAAGGCCAAACCGGAGGATCGGATTCGTACCCTCTCTGGCGGCAATATCCAGAAGGTGATCCTGGCCCGTGTGTTGGAACGTAATCCGAAGGCGATTGTCGTCGCCCAGCCGACGCGAGGTTTGGATGTGGGCGCAACCGAGTATGTGCGCAACAAGTTGTCCGAACAGCGCACCAAAGGCGCCGCCATCCTGCTCATTTCGGAAGATTTGGATGAACTGCTGGCGCTGGCCGATCGGATTGCGGTGATCTATGAGGGCCGCTTGATGGACATCATGCCGATTACCGAAGCAACCGAGGAGCGGCTTGGGCTACTGATGGCAGGAGTCAGCGATAGGGCTACATAGGGGTAAAAACGACAACGAGTTAAGACGCCGATGTAGCTTGACAAGCCGTTTATTTCTGCATAGAATAAAGGTATAATAAACCAGCTCGTCTGGTTTACTCGCCCTCGGCGACAAGGTAGCCAAGTGAGGCTGCCTTCCTCTACGGAGGATAGTCGAGGGTGTTTTATTACTGGCCCTACCGTTGCCAGAGGTCGACCACTTTCTTGGCAAAGGTGTCATAATAACGGCTTTCTGTTCCCATCACATGCTGCCTGACAGCGCCCACGACCATATCAGCCAATTGCAATCCATCCGTTCGACTGGAGTCTGCACCGATGATCTTCGCAAAAGTGCGTGACCTACCTACGGTATGGCACGCCTCTGATAAGTGGATGCGCAGCTTCCGGCGCAAATCTGGCGTCGCGCCATCCATGATGAGTACATCGTTGGCCAGCTCCAGCGCTGTTGAGCGCATGACAAGTTGTGTGGTCATTTCGACTACGAAGTTCACCCCGCGCAAAGTGGTTCCACCTGATACAAGACGAGACTTGTCTACAACAACCGCACGTACCCGGAATGCAAGTGGGCGCACAGCGTGAAAAAACATCTCTTTTTGTATCACTGTGGTTTTGTGATATTTGAATTCAAATGCCGACGGCAGGTGTAGCGCCGCCCGCGTCATTGCCAAGACAGGCAGGGAGGCCTGCTCTGCCAGTTGCACCATAGCCAAAGCAAAATGGCTTGATGACCCAGGCGGTGGATCACCTGACTCGTCAAGAAAATAGTATTGTGTCAATGGGTTGATCGATCTAATTATTCACGAGACAAGAAATTAAGCAATTGGTAATGCTACCTATCATTATAGCATAATTGGTAGCATGAAGGCGAACGAACCGGCTCAATAAGAATATGAGCCAATCGTAAGAGGGAAGCGCAAATGGAGTGGAACTATCACCTTCAGAGAAGGGTTAACGGCGCATGATGGCGGGGATACGGATTGAACGCGGGACAGCCCCGGTCTGGCTACGGGCCTTGTTGCCAGTAGCGGCGGCGCTGTTGACGTTTGTGATTACGGCGGTGTTGGTGCTGTTGGTCAACGCCAACCCGTTGGAGGCGTATTACTATTTTTTGATTGACCCGCTGACCAGCCGTGTAAAGACACTGGAGGTGCTGGTCAAGGCAACGCCCTTGTTGCTGACCGGCGCAGCGGTGACTTTTGCCTTTGTTGGCGGTTACTGGAACATTGGCGCTGAGGGGCAACTCTATGCCGGGGCCGTGGCAGCGACGGCGATTGGTTTGCAGGTGGGTAATCTGCCGGCCTGGCTGGCTTTACCGTTGATGTTGATTGGCGGCTTTCTGGCTGGGGCGCTCTGGGCGTTGACGCCGGCGCTGATGAAAGTGAAGCTGGCGATTGACGAGGTGGTGACGACGCTGCTGCTCAACTCGGTGGCGCTCTTTGGTGTCAGCGCGCTGCTCAATGGCCCGTGGCGCAACCCGGTCTCCCAGTGGCCGCAGTCGCCCGATATTGCGGCGTCGGCGATCTTTCCCAAATTGGTGGCGCGCTCACGGCTTCACCTGGGCTTTCTGCTGGCGGTGATTGTTATTCTGCTGCTCTGGTATATTCTTACCCAAACTTCGCTGGGGTTGCGGATGCGGGCGGTTGGACTGGGCGCAGAGGCGGCGCGCTTTGCCGGCATCAACGTCGAGCGGACGATGTTGACCTCAGCGTTGGTCAGTGGCGGTATTGCCGGGTTGGCCGGGGTCAATGAAATTGCCGGCATCCACTTCCACTTGATCGACGCCATTTCACCCGGCTTTGGCTACACCGGCATTCTGATCGCCACCTTGGGATCATTGAGCGCTTGGGGCGTGACCCTGGCGGCGCTCTTTATCGGTTTGATCGACACCGGTGCGCAAACCGTCAGCCGCGCGCTGGGGGTGCCGGTCTATCTGGGTGATGTCATTCAGGCGACACTCCTGCTGGTGACGCTGGGGGTATTGTTATTGCAGCGTTACCGGCTGCGCTGGGGGAAGTGAGCCAATGCAAGAACTGCTTTCAACCACTTTCTTGATTGGCTTGCTGGCCGCGACGTTGCGTGTCGCCACGCCCTTGATCTTTGCCACCATCGGTGAGGTCTTTACCGAGCGGGCCGGGATTTTGAACCTGGGCATTGAGGGCATCATGTTCCTGGGCGCGTTTGTCGGCTTTGCCGTGGCCGCGACCGCCGAGAGCGCAGGTATTGCTGGTTATCTCTGGTTAGGCTTGTTGGCGGCCATCGTTAGCGGCTTGCTGATGAGCTTGCTGATGGGCTTTCTGAGCGTGACCCTGGGCGTCAACCAACATGTGGCTGGGCTGGGGATTACGCTGCTCTGCACCGGGCTATCGCTCTTTGGCTTTCGTCTGGTCTTTGGCGAGCAGGATGTGCTGCCATCGATTGATCCCTTTGGGCAACTCTCTTTATTGGGAGGTAACCCGATTTTTGGGCCGCTCTTGCAGCAATACTGGCTGACCTATGTCGCTTTTCTGGTGCTGGCGCCGGCAGGGTGGTGGCTGCTCTATCGTACCAGCTTTGGCCTGGCCGTGCGTACCGTTGGCGAAAACCCGGAAGCGGCGGACGCGGCGGGGGTCAATGTCTTTCGCATTCGCTATCTGGCGCTGCTAATTGGCGGGGCGCTGATGGCGGTGGGCGGGGCTTTTCTGTCGCTGGCGCAGTTAGGTGCGTTTACACCGGGGATTATTGCCGGACGGGGCTGGGTCTGTATTGCGCTGGTCATCTTTGCGCGTTGGAACCCCGTGCGGGCGGTGTGGGGGGCGTTGCTCTTTGGCGGCGTCTTTGCGCTCCAGTTGCGCTTGCAGACGCAGGGGTTTGATCTGCCCTTTGAATTCTTTTTAGCGTTGCCCTATCTGGTGACGATTATCGCGTTGGTGCTGGCGGGGCGTAATGCAGCATATCCAGGTGCTTATTTGAAACCGTATCGACGCGAGTGAAAACAACAACGAAGTGGGGGAGGAACGAATTGATGGACATCTTTATGCAAGCCGCCATTGAAGAGGCGCAAAAGGGGTTGGCCGAAGGGGGGATTCCCATCGGTTCGGTCTTGGTGATTGATGGGAAAATTGTTGGTCGCGGTCACAACCGGCGGGTGCAGAAGGGGAGCGCCATTCTCCATGCCGAGATGGATGCGTTAGAGAATGCCGGGCGCTTGACGGCCAAAGATTATCAGCGCGCCGTCCTCTACTCGACCCTCTCGCCCTGTGATATGTGTAGCGGGACGGCGTTGCTCTACAAAATCCCCAAGGTGGTGATTGGGGAAAATGTCACCTTTCAGGGGCCGGAGGAGTATGTGCGCTCACGCGGGGTAGAATTGGTCATCCTCAATGACGAAACGTGCATTCAGATGATGCGCGACTTTATTGCAGCGCGGCCGGAATTATGGAATGAGGATATTGGGGTTTAGGTAGCTATTGAAGTCATATTCTCACTATCTTTCTCTTCAACATATGGTATAATTTCCCAGGAGATGAATATGCAAATATCCGGGGTTATTTGGCTGCGAAAGTTTGTTGACAAACTAGCCAGCAAACATGCGGTTGAAACTGAAGAAGTAGAAGAAATTTTTTCCAATCGCCCTCGGTTTCGCCGTGTAGGCAAAGGTGATATTATTGGTGAGGACGTATATTCAGCAATGGGGCAGACCGATTCAGGTAGGTATCTAACCGTTTTCTTTGTCTATAAACTTGACCGACAAGCGCTTGTAATCAGCGCCCGTGATATGGAACCGAAGGAACGACGAAATTATGGTAGAAAATAAAGAAGTAATAGAACCTATCCCTGAACATTTTGCAAGCTTAGAGGAGGCCGGCGAATTCTGGGATACGCATGATCTTGGTGATTACTGGGAATTAACAGAAGAAGTAGAATTTGATGTTGCTCTACAGGGCGAACGCGTCTTGGTTGCGGTAGAACCAACACTTGCTAAAAAGGTGGCCTCAATGGCGCATCGTCGAGGGGTAGCGACGGAGACGTTGATCAATCTTTGGTTAAGTGAAAAGATTCATGAAATAGCCGCATAAGTCGGATTTTCCATAAGGGCAGCCGGTTCTACCAATAGCACCCCTTGCTGCTGGGCGACTTCTTGCAAGGCAGGGGTGAAACCAGCGCGGGCGAAAAGCACATAGGTCAGATGATCCCAAGCCCCTTCTTGTTGGAAAAGAGGGGCTTTGGCTTGCAACTCGGCTAAGATATTCGTCCCTACAGGTTTGGTACTCCACTTACACTCGCCAAGTAGTGCCGTTCGTGCTTCATCGTTGATAGCAACCACATCAATCTCTGCTTTGGGACTCCACCAGGAACCAACCCGCTCCGGCAGAAAGGCGAGCGGCAGTTGCCAGATGTAGCGCCGACAGATTTCTTCAAAGATTGCACTGGTAAAATCATCCAGCCTGGGAACGATTTGCTGTTGTAACACTTGGGCTGCCCGGCCCTCTTCCAGTGCGCTGCGATAGGGATAGACAAAGCGGAACCAGAAACGAAAGAATGGATCACAGATGCGGTAGATGCCTTTGCGACTTTTGTGTGGTTGCCGTTCAGTCGCTGGCGTCACCCGTTCGATTAGCCGTAGATCCGCCAACATAGCAAAATAGGGGGTGATGGCTGAACTGCCGCTGAGACCGGCGGCTTGCGCAATTTCATTCGGACGGGTATTGCCGCGCGCCATTGCTTCCAAAATGGCAAAGTAGACGCGCGGCTCACGCACCTCTTGCATCAACAAAAAGCGAGCTTCGTCATAAAGATAGGTTTGGGGAGTGAGAATGCGGGTGCGAATGTTTTCCAACAAGGTGCGCTCGGCGTCAAACTGGCGTAAATAGGCCGGTGTGCCGCCGACAACGGCGTAGGTTGCGATCAACTCATCGACTGGATATGTTGGGAAAAAGTAGGAGATCTTGGGAAATTCCAGCGGGGTTAAAAGATGCTGACCGGTGCGTCGCCCATAAAGTGGGGCGCGATAGGTCAGCACCTCCCGTTCCATCAAGCTCACATAGGAACCGCATAAGATCAAAAAGATCTGACTTTGTTTGAGTCGTGTGTCCCAAAGGCGTTGCAACAGCGAGGGAAAGGCCGGATTTGTCTGCGCCAGATAACCGAATTCATCCAGAACAACAATCAAGCGTTGCTCCTGGGCTTGTGCGACCAGGTAGGCAAACGCTTCTTCCCAATCCCCAAAGGTCAGAGGGATGCCCAGCCCCAGAAACGCCTCACTGATGGCGCGTGAAAAGGCTGCAAGTAACGAAGCTTCTGTCCCTAGATCGGCTACAAAGAAGATATGGCGTTTGCCTTCACAAAAGGCGCGTAATAGTTCGGTCTTCCCGACCCGTCGTCGCCCATAGAGAACAAAGAGCTCCGCTTGGGTTGAACGTTGTCGTTCTTCCAACATGGCTAATTCGCGTTCACGACCAACAAACATAGTATAATCGTCCTTAGTATAATTTACCTTATACTAAGGACGATTATACTAAATGCCTCGTTTTTATGCAAGATTGGGCGACATATCTTTCTTTAGGCCAATCATAAAAATATTATCCACCCAGTTGTGTCAACACATTACTCGTAATCCGCTGCACCAGTGGGTCGCGATCCAACCCGTAGGCCCAATCAGCCGTACCCGCGTTGAAAACTGTGCCGCCCCGTTGGAAGATGCCCATCACGGCGTTGCCATGCGCCACTTGCGCTTTGTTTGCCGGCGAATCATCGCCAAAGAGGATCGTTGACGTATATTCCAGATCACCCAGGCCGTTGGGGTCATAACTAAGCGGGACAATGCTTTCATTATGCTCAGGCGTGACGGAAACCAGATGCGCCGGCGCGGTGGCGAGGATGGTAAAATCCTTGGGTGTGCCATCGCGACCGGTGGGGACAGGCAAGCCATTTTCCAACACAATCTCGCAACCGTCCACCTCATAGGCGGCGATGTAGGAACCCAGCCCCAACATATCGCCATAGCGCAGACCAGTGCCGGCAAAGACCCAGTGATCGGGCCGCTGGATGGTATAAGCGCCCGACGCGCTCGGCACTGCGCCGCCAAAGCGAATATAGCCGCCACGGCAGAAGCTCAACCCGGTGGTCAAATTTTCGGGTCGGCCAACCAACGGATCAGACCAAATACTGGCGAGGCGGGTTTGTTGATCCGTTCCCATCACCGGATCTTTGTCACGCGCCACATATTTGTAGCAGACCATTGTACGCCCGTCATCCTCGTAGCGCACCTGCCAGTAGACCGCATTGCCGGAGAAGAAAGCGACGTTGCCGCCCCGGTTGACAAAAGCATCCACCCTGTCACGCATCCCCCACGACCAATATTCATCATGGCCCACGCTGACCATGAGCCGGTAGTGGTCAAGCAACTGCGGACGAAATTCCAGATCGCTGTTGATCGCATAGTCAAAGTGGAAACCGTTGTTCTCCGCCCAGCGCACAAAACGTCGCTCCCAGTTGTGCCAGCCGCCCGATGCACTCCATAGCGCAATCTTGTGGTCGCTCAGGTATTGCTGTAAGCGCTTGTGATCGGGGTCCGGCGCCGGCGTCACATTGGCGTTGCGACCATCAAAGCCATCGGGGTCAATCGGCTTGACCACATAGCCGCGCTCAAGCGGCCGGGCAAAGGAGACCTTGGGCACGCCGGTGTAGAGACACTCACCGCCCCACTTGTTGTAAGCATTATAGGTATTGGTGCCGAGGACGAGCAGTGTGTTGGTGTCGCGACCGGGATGCAACGCCCGCAGCACAAAAAAAGCGTGGCTCACCGCCTCCGGCCCCTGTACGCCATCGCCGCGCAGCGTCACTTCGTAAAAGCCGGAGCGCCACTCCTGAGGAATCGTGAAAGTGAAGGTGACAGCCCAGTTGCAGCCGGTGGCGTAGGCATAGGGTGGCGTCGCTTGTTCCGTGCCTGGAATGGCGCTGCGCTGCCAGACAACCACCCGTTCAGCGCCGATGCGGGCAATTTCTACCGAAAAGGTCGCAACGCGTGACGAGCAATGAAACGCCACTTCGTCGCCCGGTTGATAACTCAGGTGGCTGGGATAGCCCTCGACCGCCAGTTTCAGCGTGTTGTATTCGATCATAGTCGTTGCCCTTTGTGGATTAGAAACATTTCAATAATCAATAATCAATTATTAATTATTAATTGCTAATTGTTAATTGATAGGAGTTACGCAGTTGGACAAGACCTGTCAGGTTTGCGAAACCTGACAGGTCTCTGGTAGCGCCCGTCAACTGCGTAACTCCTAATTGATTATTGTTAGCCCTTCACCGCCGCTCCGACCGCCAGCGGCGCCGCTACTGGAGTACGCTTCGCCTGGATATTCGGCAACCACATCACCAACACCGCGGTAATCAACGGCACGACACTCAGGATCAACATGGCAGTGAGTAACCCCAGGTGTTCCGGTTCCGCCAGCCAGCCGGTGATTTGCAACCCAATGCCCCCCATTGCAAAGACAAAGCCCAACGCCACACCAGAGCCGACGCCCGCATTCTTCGGGAAGAGACTCTGCGCCATTACCAACATCGGCGGCCAGGCCGCGCCGGAGGCAAAGCCCAAGAGGGGGGCGATCCAAAAGGCGCGCCAGTCGCCTAGCAAAAACATGGCGGCCATCAACGGCGCCGAGACCAGCATCGAGACGGCCATCACCTTGGCGCCACCAATCCGATCCGCCAACACACCGCCGACCAGGGTGCCAAAGGCCAACACAAAGAGCATCAGCGAGGAAAGCGCACTGGCCTGTGCTTTGCTAAAGCCGGCAATATCGACAAAAAATTGGGGTGTAAACGAAGAGAAAGACTGTTGCGACATGGCGCGCAGCGACATGACCAAAATCAGCGCCACCACCGCCGTTGTCGTGAACATGGGGTTCAACTCAATCTTCCAACTGGCCTGTTTCTTCACATCGGCCTGTTTCTGGGCGCGACCGGTGAGGAAGTAGAGGAAAGGCGCAATCAAGAGGCCGATCAAGCCCAGCACTGCCGTGCCGCGTACGCCCATCCAACCCAAGATCACCGCTGCCAGGATCGGGCCGACGGCAAAGCCGCCATTCCCCCCCAGCATAAACATGGCAATACCGGCGGACTTTTGCTCGCCGGCCGCAATATTCGCTCCCGATGCACCTTGCGGGTGAAAGGCCGCCGACCCCAAACCGGCCAGCGTCGAAATCACCACCGCGCTCTCGAAAGTCGGCATGAAACCTACCAACCCCTGCAAGACCGCCAGCCAGATCAGCCCGCCCACGGCAAACCAGCGTCCACCATAGCGGTCACTCAAATAGCCAAAGATCGGCTGGGTCAACGACGAGGTCATCTGATAGGCGCCCAGGAGCAGACCGATCTGAATCAAGTTCAACCCCAGCGCATCTTTCAAATACAACCCCACCGCAATCGGCATCGCTCCGGCCAGCATATCGACACTAAAATGGCCCAGCGTCAAACTCCACAACGTGACATTTCTTAACAATGATCGCATCGCTTTCCTCATCTTTTGCATGGCTAGACAGCAAGACAAGAAGACAGGGAGCCAAGAAGCGTTCGAGCTGCTCTTCTTGTCTCCCCATCTTCTGCTCTTCTTGTCTTTTTACCCCATCAACCGTAACAAAATAACTCTACATTGGAAACTATATCACATTCCATCGGCCTCGACAAAGCGAGAAAAGTCGGCCAAGCGATCCTTTGTATACTTTTTCACAATTTGTGCGATTTTATGAACAGGTATACAATTCCTTCTACCTGTCATTAATCGGAGGGGATGATGAGCGAAGAGATACAGTTTGATGGGTTAGGCGCGTTGCCGCAAATCGATTTTCTCTATAAGTTGACGCCTGCGCTCTGGCAGCGACCTGATGTAGTAGGACTATGGTTGGAAGGCAGCCTGGCGCGGGGCAATGCCGATCTCTATAGCGATGTCGATCTCTATGTCGGCGTCACGCCGGAGACGCTGGACGACTGGCGCAGCCTGGCGCTTGAACCGCTCTTTGGCGACCAATACGCTGCCCATTTCTATTCAACTTTTGGCGAAAAGTTTTTCGTCTACCATGTTTACCTGACTACCGGCGGTATCTATGATCTGCACATCCAGCCACGCGACCGGGACTTGCCCAAAGCGCAGCGCTTGATCCTAGCCTGTCGTGATGACGACTACCGCGCCGCCTTGCTGGCCGCCACACCCGACCCCGCTGCTGACCCGGCGTTGCTCTACGCCCCCCAACCGGTTGACCCCACCATCCTGCCGACCCTGTTGACCACCTTTTGGATGAATGTCGATAAGTCGCGCAAGGTGCTCTATCGCAACCAGGATTTTACGGCGTACACCGGTCTGCACCTCTTTCGCCACTGGGTTGCCCGCCTGCTCTTTATCGAGCTGACGGGCACCGACTGTGGCGACTTAACCCGCACCACCATCCACGGTCTCAAAACCGCTTCGACGGTTTTGGCGCAGGCACTGGGCGTAGAGCTGGGCCAGTTGATGGGCGCGCCCGCCACCAATCGGCAGGAGATCTGGCAGGCGCAAGAGCGGCTCCACCAGGAAGCCGCCCGCGTGGGACGCGTCCTGGCGGACAAGTACCAGTTCGCCTATCCCGCCGCACTGGAACAGATCGTCCTGCACAACTGGCAGGCTTTTCAGCAGGAAACCTTCTAGATGAGCTTCTAGTAACCCCTCCTGCCGGCAACCAGTGGAAGCGTTCCCGTTTCCACTGGTTGCCAGTGACAGGGGAACAAGATCAACTCGTCTATCTGCCCTCTGCCACCCGCTACTCGCTACCCACGCGCATAAAAGTAATAGACCGCCGTATAGGGGACACGCACTTCTTCATCCACATGGTCGGCGTCACAGCCGGTGGCGGGCGCTTTGCCGCCGACCGTTTCCAGCCGGTGGATGGCGCTCACCTGACCGAAGATCCCGTCGCCTTCCGTCGATTTGATATCGAGCAACAGCCAGGGAATGGCGTCGGCGTCGGGGGCGTCGGCCCGTTCCTTGACGGCGCCCACCACCTTGCTGCCGTCGTTGCCCTCCCAGGTCGGGCCGCCATAGTGGGTGCCAATGGTCTGGCCGGCCTGGTCAAAGAGGGCCGCTTCGGGGGCCACAAAGCTCCAGACAAATTTGCTGGCGTCGGCCTGGTCTGGTTTGCACTGGTAGATCTGCACGCCATCGGCGGGGACAATGTGGGTGAGTTTGTCATCCGCAGTGACCGCCAACGTCGCCGGAACGGTAGGCGCTTGCAAGGTGGTGCGCGTATCGACGATACAACCGGCCAGAAGCAGGCTCATCCCGGCGAGAACGATCTTGGTGCGAAGTTGCTGAAACATAATTGATCTCCTTTTGCTAATTGATGAAAGTCACAAAAAACTGTAGGGGTTGTAAAACAAGCAATGCTTGGTTAACTTGTCCCGTAGGGACGCTTGCGTTTAGGGCCAGATATTCTCATTTTCCCCTCCCTAAACGCAACCGTCCCTACGGGACAAAAACGGGCGCTTACCGGAGTACAACAGGCAGGTAGAGCGTGCGACCGGTGAGCTTGACGGTGGCGGGTTGGGCCGGCTGGACGCCCCGCTGCGCCACGGTCAGGGTTGTTTCGACAGCTTGTGCGATCGGCACGCCGCTGCCGGCGGTCACCTTGAGCGTGTATTGACCAAAGCCGACGCCATCGATCTGCCAGGCGCCGACGGCATCGGTGGTGGCGGTGAAGCTGCTACCGGCTCTGGCGTCCACCGGCGTCAGGGTGACGAGCAGGCCGCTGACGCCGCTTTCGTCGCCATCGGGCTGGCCGTTGCCATTCTGGTCAGCGAAGACAATGCCCACCACACTGGCGGCGTCGGGCGCCGGGAGAACGTGGATCGTCACCGTCGTTGCAGGGGAAGCGGCCTGCCCATCGCTGCTCGTATAGGTGAAGCTGTCCGTGCCGATAAAGCCGGCGTTGGGGGTGTAGATCAGGTCGGCGCCAGCCCCGCTCAACACGCCATTGGTCGGGCCGGCCACCACGTTGTAGGTCAGCGCATCGCCCTCAGCGTCGGTGGCGGCGAGGGTGACGGCCAGCGCACTCTCTTGGCTGGTGGTCAACGTCAGGGCGGCGGCCACCGGCGGTGTGTTACCGGGCAGCACCGTGATGTTGACCGTCGCCACCGCCGCGGCGCCTTGCGAATCGACAGCTTGGAACTGGAAGCTGTCGTCGCCCACAAAGTTGGGTTGCGGCGTGTAGAGCAGATCCGGGAGTTCGCCGCTCAACGTGCCATGCGCTGGGCCGCTGACCACAGTATAGGTGATGGGGTCATTCTCGGCGTCGGTGGCGGCCAGGGTGACAGCGACGTTGTTGTTGCGCGTCGTGCTGATCGACTGGGGCACGGGCGCCGGCGCATCGTTCACCCCAACCACCGTCAGCGTAATGGTCGAGACATTCGAGAAATTCTGGCCGTCATGGGAACGGAAGGTAAAAGAATCAGTCCCGACAAAATCGACTGTCGGCGTGTAGATGACCGTGTTGGGCGGCTGCCATTCGTAGTCCCCATGTTGCGGTCTGTCCAGAAGTTGATAGAACAGTTCATCATTTTCCGGGTCCGTGCAGAGCACTTCAATCGCAATCGACGTCTCTTCGGTGACGACCACGGTGCGATCCAGCGCCAGCGGCGGCTGACTGGCTGGCACCGGCATAAAGACGATGGAGATTAGCCCGACATTCGACTCATGCTTACCGTCGGTGGTCTTCCATCGAATCTGATCACCCGGCACGAAAAAGTCGAATGTGGGGCGGTAGATGGTGTTGTTCTCTTCCAAAACGCCATGTTGCGGCCCCTCGACAATGATAATCGGGTAGTTGGTGACATCGCTGTCATCCTGGATCTGGTAGACCAAGCGGGAAAAGCCATTGGGGTCAGTGACAACCAGTCTATCCAGCGCAATCGGTATGCCATTCGCCGGCTCACCGTCGCCACGGCTGGTCCCCTCGCGAGGCAGAACCGGATCAATCTTGGTACAATGCCGGCCGGCATCGTTAAAACCGGCGGGGCAGCGGGTAGAACAGCTTGTACCCAAACTATCCAGACCAGCGGGACAGGGCTGGAAGCAGGCAGTGCCGACCCGTTCCATGCCGACCGGGCAACTGCTCGGCGGCGCGCCTGCCCCACGCACGTAGATGTTCTTCGCAATGAGGTCGAAAGGGAATGACTGGCGACAGAAGGAGCCCATGTCACTGTAGCTACTGGGGCAGCGTTGCATACAGAGCGGCCCCGACCCGACATGCGTAACAGCGCATTTGGGGTAGCACAAACCGCCTTGCGCCTCCTGATTTGGTGCGCAAGTGGGCGGCGGCCCGCTCTCCCGCGCACTCTGCTTTTTGAAAATGACTGATGGCCGCGCCCGACAGAGATCGCCGGCAGCCTGATAGCCGCTGGGACACGCCTTGAAACAGGTCGGTCCGATGCCAGTGAGGCCCTCTTCACAGGGGGGATAACAACGCCTGCCAGACTCTTCCAGCCCCGCCGGGCAGACAAATTGCTGGATCTGGGCATGGGCAACGTGGTTGGCAATCTGCGTATCAAACCAGGCGCCCAGCCACAAGAACACGGCCAACGTCGCCAACACGGCCAGCGGCTTCAGCGCCAGCCGTAACCAGACGCGACACTCCTGCGAAGCGAGGAACTCGCTTACCATCACGAAGGTTGACAATACCTGTTTCATCGGTTTTCTCTTTTCGTTAAACGATAGACTGAATTGACTGGACTACCGGTAATCTACGGCGCCAAGCGTTTCGGTGGCGCTTCCAAACCGTTTTTGGGCAATCCCCAGTCACTGCCCGACGCTGGACTACACGACTGTGTTCAGCGCAACTGCTGCCATAAACAGGCAAACAACTGCGTCAAGCTGGCGAAGTAGAGCGTCTCTTCGCCATTGGCCTTGACCAGCGCCACTCGCCACGGCTCCCCCTCCTCGCTCCGCCAGATCCGCAGGAGAAAGATGGCGTAACTGTTTTTGTCCTGCATGGTTACCTCGGTTGTTTGCTCTTGTTCTTGCACACGGCACCCCCTCCTTCAATCTGATTGTCTTTGCTGATTGGGAGTATAGCGGGGTCAGCGTTAGCAACGCGTCAGCACTCGCGAACGGGCTGCTAACGGGCGTCATTATTGGGCCACGGCACTACAACGACGCTACAACGGATGAGGGCGGGAACAGATAGGTCTGGCGCTCCGACGGCACTACAACGGATGAAGGCGGGAACGGATCGTTTCGGCAAGAGTGCATGAACCTGAAACCAGCATCTGTCTGCCCAAATGAAGCGCTGTTGTGTTGTCGGCTCGCGCTCCCCAACCAGGTATCCGTTCCCGCCCCTATCCGTTGTAGTGTGATCCCAACCCCACCGACAAAAATGCTAAAAAATTGCTAACTAAAGTTGGTTGTCTACCAATGGGAATTATGTTACGTTATCACCATGCGGAAATGGTTTACGAATCACGATTCACGCAACACGAATCACGAATCACGAATTACGAATTACGAATCACGGAGTACAAAACGAGGAAGTAGATGGCCCAACTTTGTATCACCCTTTTTGGACCTTTACAAGCCACCCTGGCAGAGACCCCC
The DNA here is from genome assembly GCA_021405325.1 of Caldilinea sp. CFX5. Next base: position 82,747 of record QWII01000048.1, read on the forward strand.
GTCACCAAGTTTCGTTCGGTCAAAAATCAGGCGCTCTTTGCCTATCTGGCAATCGAAGCGGAGCGGCCCCACGCCCGCGCCACGCTGACCGGCTTGCTCTGGCCGGAAGAGACGGAAGAGGCGGCCCGCCAGAATTTGCGCCAGGCGCTCTTTCAACTGCGCACCATTTTAACGCCCAAAGGGGAGAAGGAGAGCGACTTTCTCCTGATCACCCCGACCACCGTCCAATTTAACCAGGCCGCCAATCAGTGGGTGGATGTGACCCACTTCACCCGACTGATCGACGCCTGTGAACGCCATGAGCATCGCGACCCCACCCAATGTCAACCCTGTATGCACCGGCTGGCCCAGGCGGTCGATCTCTATCGCGGCCCGTTGCTGGAAGGGTTATTCGTCGAGCAAAGCCCTGAACTGGAACAGTGGTTGCTGCTCAAGCGCGAAGCGCTACACCACCAGATGGTGACGGCGCTCCATACACTGGCCGGCTGGCATCTGTCCACCGGCGACCAGAGCGCCGCCTATCGCTTTGCCCAACGGCAGATCGAACTGGACCCGCTGCGCGAAGAAGCTTATCAACAGGCCATGCGCGCCCTGGCCCAAAGCGGCCAGAGCAGCGAAGCGCTGGCGCTCTATCTCACCTGTAGCCAACGCCTCTATGATGAACTGGGGGCGACGCCCAACGCCACGACCGAAGCGCTCTTCCAACAGATCAGCAACGCCGACCTGCCCGCCGCCGACAATAAGCCAGCCACCCCGCGCCCGACCCATAACCTGCCCGCCGCCACCACCACCTTTGTTGGCCGCGAAAAGGAGGTGGCGCGAGTAATGGAACAGGCGCTCCACCCCAACTGCCGCTTGCTCACCCTGCTGGGCGTGGGCGGTGTGGGCAAAACACGGCTGGCGCTCCAAGCCGCCAACAATCTGGTGGGCACCTTTGCCGATGGCGTCTGGTTTGTGCCGCTGGCCGGCGTCCAAGCCGCAACCGACCTGGCGACGGCCATCACCACCGCGCTGGGGCTGACCCCACCCAAAGGCGATCCCACCCAGTTTCTGCTCGATTATCTGGCGAACCGGGAACTGCTGCTGCTGCTGGACAACTTTGAACATCTGACGGCGGGGGCTGACCTGGTGGCGCAACTGCTGACGCGCGCCCATCGGGTCAAGGCACTTGTTACCTCGCGTGAACGGCTCAATCTGCCGGCTGAGTTGCTCTTTGTGGTTGATGCCTTGCCCACACCGGAGCAGAGCGAGGAAGGTGCGGTCGATCTACGCGGCTTTAGCAGCATCAAGCTCTTTGCTGAACGGGCGGCCCGTTCGTTGCTGGGCTTTACGCTCGATGAGGAGAGTTTGCCGGCGGTGGCAGCGATCTGCCGGGCGGTCAATGGCTTGCCGCTGGGCATTGAGCTGGCCGCCACCTGGGTCGATCAATTCACCTGCGCCGAGATCGCCGACTCAATCCTGCGCAACCAGGATTTCCTCCGCACCGGCCAGGAGGATCTCCCCGTGCGTCAACGCAGTCTGCGCGCCGTCTTTGACCACTCATGGCGACTGCTCAAACCGGCGGAACAGGAGACGCTGGCCAACACCACTGTTTTTCAGGGCACATTTGGCCGCAACGCTGCGCTGGAAGTGGCGCAAACCACCGTGCCAACGCTGGCCGCGCTGACCAACAAGTCGCTGCTGCGGGTGGTCTCCCCCGGTCGCTATGCCCTGCATGAGGTGGTGCGTCAATTTGCCGCCGAACAGTTGCGCGACCGCTTTGACGCCGTCGCCGGCCAATGGCGCCATAGTCAATACTATCTGCACTTTGTCGCCGGCTGGGAGGGCAAGCTCTGGGGGCAGGAGAATAACAGCGCCGCCACCCAGATTATGGGCGAGATTGACAATGTGCGCGCCGCCTGGCGGTGGGCTGCCCAACAACGCCAAGCCTTGACCCTGCGTGCCAGCCTCAAGGCGTTGGTGCGCTTTTATACCATGGCCGGCTTCTATCGCGAGGCTGTTACCCTGCTGCAACTGGCGCTCGACCACCTGCCCTTGCCCGCCCCCGCCGCCGACCCCGAACTGGCCGCCCTCCACAGCCGCTTGCTGACGGAGCAGGCGCGGATGCTCTATCATCTGAGCGACTACAGCGCCAGCGCCACCGCCGCCCAGGCGTCCCTGACCCTGGCCGAAACCTTAGGTGATCTGCTCTTGCAAGCGGCCAGTCTGCGCGCCCTGGCCGACGCCTGGTATCAACAGAGTGAACGAGAGCGGGCGCAAGCGACGATGGCCGACGCGCTCCGGCTGGCGCAACAAGTGGGTGCGCTGGAACTGGAAGCCGATTGTCAGTTGGGCTATGGCGACATTTTGATGTATCGGGGCGAACCGGCGGTGGCCGCGGCCCACGAGCGGGCGCTGGCGATCTATCGCCAACTGGGGGATCGTTGCGGCGAAGCGTGGACGCTCAACAGCATGGGTATTGCCGCCGCCTTTCAGAAACAGTACGCCCCCAGCCAGGGCTATTTTGAGCAGGCCGTGCAGATTTTCCGGCTGCTCGGCGACCGTCCCAGCACCGGGCGCGCCCTCAACAATCTCGCCGCCATTTTGGTCTTGCAGAAAGAGTATGCCCAGAGCGAACCGATTTTGGTGCAATCGCTCACCCTGTCGCGCCAGAATGGCTATCGCCTGGGCGAGGTGCAGACCCTCACCAACCTGACTGAGGCGCTGCGGGGTCAGGGCAAACGGGACGAAGCGCGCCGCTATTGCCAGGACGCGCTAACGCTGGCGCGCAGCCTGGGCCATGTGCGGGGCGAAGGTCTCCAACTGAAAATCCTAGGTGAAATGGCCGGCGAAGAGGGCGACTTTGCCACCGCCATCACCTTCTTCGAGCAAGCCCTGACCGCCGCCCGCGCCCAGGGCGATCGCTACTACGAAGCGGAACGGCTCTATTGCCTGGGGCAGGCACTGCGTCACCTGGGCAATGGGCCGGCGGCCCGCTGTTGCCTCAATGAAGCGCTGACGGTGGCCCGTCAGGTCAACGACGAAGCGACGGAAGGCAAGGTGCTGGCGGAGTTGGAATTGCTGGTGGAGATACCGGAGAAAGGACTGGCAGTTATTGCTTAGAACTGGCAATTTACTGTCCTGTCAATCCTAAAACTCAACGTTGAAACGCTCATGATTGTTTTTGTCGGTGTGCTATGGTAAAATGTCAGCGACAACAGGTTCCACCGATGAAAAACAGGTTTTGTCTCCATGTTGGAGACAACGCCCAATCGAGCAAAATGCAATAAAGATGGCGATCACAGATACGACTGAACCATTTGACGAATCAACCAAAACATTCTACCGTCATCTTTTTGAAGAGTGGGGGCTGAAGGTAGAATCTGAATATGAAGTCTTTACCCGAAGCCGCACAATCGATCTGGTCATCGAAGCGCTAGAACCCAATAACCCCCGCCTGGCCGAAAGTGTCTTTGCCCATTTCCGTCGGTGGAATATCCTGGAGTTGAAAGGCGTCAATGATCCCTTAACGGTTCTCAACTTTGACCGGATCATGATGCGGGCATGGGGGTTACGGGCAACGGAACCAGATGATGAACCGAAGGCCAATGGGGAGCCACAAGCCGAAGAACAGGATAAAAAGTCCCGTGAGCAAGAACTGTTGCCGAGTCAACGCACCATCACCATCGTCTGTGTCACGCGGCCAACGCGAATTTTGAACTGGTTACAAGATGAGTACAAATTCTATCCGACCGAGCAGCCGGGTATTTACTACTGTAATGAACGTTTGCAACAGTGGATCATCCACCCATCTGAGTTAGCCCTAATTCCTGGTAACTACCCCTTGTTGCCTCTGGCCCGTGGGGAAAAGTTGGCGCAATTTGTCGAACTTTGCCTGCGAGAAGGCTTGACAGACTACTTGCAACTGGTGTTAGATGTCGGCATGGCGACGGATGCGAATATCATTTGGCAGAAAATTTTGGAGGCAAGACAAATGCGAATGACCATCAAGGAAGAAACTTGGCCCTACATTGATCGCTATTTCAAAGAAGTCCCTGAAGACCTCTTGAAGATGCCCACGTTCCGTGAGATGTTGAAGGAAAGCGAGCGTGAAGGCGAAAAACGGGGTAGATTGCTCAACCAACATCGCACCCTCCTCCGTTTGCTGGAACACAAGTTTGGCCCTGTGCCAACCCCATTGCACCAACAGATTGAAAGCTGCGACGATAGTGCGCAATTAGACCGATGGCTGGATCAAATCCTGGCGGCGACGGCTCCCGTCACCTTGCTGCCGGTGCATGATGATACTGTTACGGCTTGAACAAGCCGCAGTCCATGCGGAAAGGCGCTATTGCTTTCCGCATGGACTGTTTAGGGATCGACTGTGTTTTGGCCTCACTTAGGTTGCAGGATGGTGACTCAGTTGCCTTGCTCTCCGCACTCCGTATCATTGCGCACATCAGAGGCATTTCAACCCTGGCGGCTGAGGTAGGCATGACGCGGCAAGGACTGCAAAAAGCGCTCTCCGCCAACGGCAACCCGCAGTTGGATAATGTCAGCGCCATCATGCGCGCGCTGGGGTATCAGTTGGTGCCTCAGCGCATTGAGGTACCTGTCGGTTGAGGTTGGCAGGGGTTACAGCTTGGATAATGACCGGGCGCCATATGGCGCAGCCATGCTCAAACAATTGGCAGAATGCTTGAGCCAAGACTATAGTAATGGCTTTAATTACTATAGTCTAATCCAGATGGTAAAATTTTATACGACCTTACCCGATGAGAGAATTGTTGCGACACTGTCACAACAATTGATCTGGTCCCATTTTGTTGAACTCATCAAGATTGATGACGAGATCAAGCACGAATTTTACATCTATCTATGCGCCGATGCCGTCGAACGCTTTGACGGGCCTTTTATTGTCAGATATAAACGACATCGTGAGCGATAGTTTAGCATACCTAGCCCGCAACCTCAAATATTACCGCGCCCAGTTGGGCTTAACCCAGGTTGAACTCGCCCAAAAATCCGGCGTCAATCGCTCCTATTTAGCCAGTATCGAAAGCGAAACCCAGCCCAACACCTCGATTAAGACTGTCGAGAAACTAGCAACGGCGTTGGGTGTCACTGTGATTGCGTTGCTCCAGCCGCCCAGTGAGCGTTAGCTTTGCTTCCACTCCGCAATACACCCTCAATGATGGGAGCGGCTTGATTTTTGATTATGTTTACGGTATCATAGGGACGGTTAGCATTTGCATATCATCTTTGCGGTACTGTAGGATTCGTTTGACATGGCTCTTGAATTTGAGTGGCAGCCAGAGAAAGCTGCCAAGAACCGGCGCAAACACAAGGTGCTATTTGAAGAGGCTGCAACTGTTTTTGCCGATGAGATGAGCGCCACGCTCTACGACCCCGATCATTCCGATGATGAGGAACGCTTTTTGACCATTGGCTACTCGAACCGTGGCCGGCTGTTGATTGTTTCTCACACAGGTCGTGGTACGCGCCTACGAATTATTAATGCACGTCCTTTAACACCAAAGGAACGAAGACAATATGAAGAAGCTGAATAAAACAACCGAATTAGAAGATGAGCTACGTCCTGAATACGATCTGAGTCAGTTATTAAAGCACGCTGTGCGTGGTAAGTACGCGGCACAGTACAAAGCCGGGACAAATTTAGTCTTGCTTGCGCCCGATGTTGCTGCCGCCTTCCCCGATGAGCAGGCCGTGAATGAGGCGTTACGGTTGGTCATGCAACTGGCAAAGATTCCTGCTGCGCTACAGAGCAGTGTAAGATAATCGCGCAAACCTCTATATTTCAGGCGATTGGCCGCAACCCGACGCCGCTGCACAACCGCTATCTGGTCATGCGCTGGGATTTTTCCGATGTCGCGCCGCACCACAATGTCGATCAGATGCAGCAGAATCTCTTTGATCATATCAATGATCGCATCAAATTGTTTGCTCAACGCTATGCTGACCTGTTCAAAACCGAAATTGAGATCAGCGACCGCAATGCCATGATCTCCTTTCGCCCTTCTACTTCCTCAAAAATTTTGAGCGCACCTGCCGTTATCCGCGCCGCTTGCTGGATAGCAATCTCGCGCCAGATTACCAGAAAATTTCCTATATTTCGCACCTGCCCAACGGTGAACAACTGATCCTTGCTGCGCTCGACGAAGCCAAGCCCCTCAGCGTAACAACCCTGGAAGATCGCTATGGCAAGGTAATACTGCAAATCACGAATCGCGTGATTACAGAACTACAGAAAGAAAAAGTCGTGAGTATAGGAGCCTGACAGCTCTCACGGTACGCGACCGAGTTTTGCTCACGACACTTACACTGTAACAGAGATTCCACAACTTGTAAAGCATGAAATTTTATAAGTTTTTCGGAGCTAGGCAATGAGTCAAGGGTAGACAGGCCAGACCTCCGGGAAGGGGGCAACTGTTGGCTTGCAATACGGCGTAGTTCTTGCCCCCTTCCCGGAGGTCTGGCCGGCCTGCGCGTAGTCCCTAATTTTGTTAAAAGAGTTAGATGATAGTACCAAACACATAGCGCAGGCCATGAATAGGGCGTTACAGTTGGTCTGGCTGGAAGTGTAAATTTCTATCCAATGTCGCCCAATTTTTCCAAAGCGGCAGGGGCGTGTATAATGCCACGACGATGTTGCCGCACCACGAAACTGTGTGAACAGCCCAACCCAGCAACACCACGCCCAACCTCCCAATCGCCTTAACGTAGGAGTTATTTCTATGGCTAGCACAGCCTTACCTGCGACCCATGTGGTCGCCAAGCCCAAAGCCCGGTGGAACCGGGCAAAGGTGTATAGCAACGCCTCGTATTTGTTGATGATTTTGCCGGGCGCGCTTTGGCTCTTTCTCTTTGCCTATCTGCCCATGCCGGGCATCATCATGGCCTTCAAAACCTACAAACTGACCAGACCGCCCGATGATGCTTGGATTCAAAACCGCTTTATCTATAGCCTGATCAATAGCCCGTGGGTCGGCTTGGAAAACTTTCAATATCTGATTCTGCCCTCCAATCTGAATACGACGCTGCTCTACATCCGCAATACGCTGCTCTATAACCTGCTCTTTATGACGGTCGGGTTGGTGCTGGCCGTGACCTTAGCCGTCATCATTTTTGAGCTGACCAACCGCTTTTGGGCCAAGCTCTATCATTCGATCTTCTTTCTGCCCTATTTTATCTCCTGGATTGTGGTGGCCTATGTCGTCTATGCGTTGGCCAATTCCAGCGGGATCATCAACAGCACGCTGGCGTCGCTGGGGCTGGGGCCGCTGGAAATTTACAAAGAAAAGGTCTACTGGCCCTTTATCTTTTTGCTGGCCAATATCTGGAAATATACCGGCAACGGCTCGATCATCTACCTGGCGACCATCACCGGGATTGACCGGGAACTCTACGAAGCCGCCGCGATCGATGGGGCGGGCAAATGGAAACAGTTTACCCACATTACCTTGCCGCATCTCATTCCGGTCATTGTGTTGTTGCAAATTCTGGCCGTGGGCAATATCTTTGGCTCCGATTTTGATATGTTCTACACCCTGCCCGCCGGCGCAGCGCTGGTGAAAGATGTCACCTATACGCTGGATGTCTTTGTCTATAACATGCTGCGCAGCAACCTGCCGCTGGGCTATCCGGCCGCCGCAGCCTTTTTGCAATCAATTGTCGGCTTTTGTCTCATTCTGCTCACCAACTTTATTGTGCGCAAGACGCGGCCAGACCTGGCGCTCTTCTAATAGCGAAAAGGAAAGGTATCTATGGCTTTCGGCTTTCTGGCGAAGAAAAAAGCACGCGATGTCCTGGCTATTGCCCCATCGACAAATCTCCTCCTGAATCTGTTCATGGTGATCCTCTGTGCGATCACCTTGTTTCCGATCTATGTCATCGTGATCGCATCACTGACTTCCGAGGCGGCCCTGACCGCCAACGGCTACCGTTTGTGGCCGGCCGAATTCTCGACCCTGGCCTACAGCTTCCTCTTTGCGCAAGGATCGATCATCATTACGGCCTACCAGAACACGATCATTGCCACCCTGGCCGGGACAACCCTTTCGGTGCTGATGGTGGCGTTGTATGCCTACCCCCTTTCGCGTGACAATTTCAAGTTCCGCCGTTTCTTCACCTTCTATGCCTTTTTCACCATGTTATTTGGCGGCGGTCTGGTGTCGTACTACATGGTGACGCGGCAGATTTTGGGGATTCAAAACAGCCTGTGGGCCTTGTTCCTGCCCTCGGCCTTTAGTCCCTTTTGGGTCTTGGTCATGCGCACCTTCTACAAAGCCAATGTCCCCAATGAAGTCATCGAATCGGCACGCATTGATGGGGCGGGCGAATGGCGCATCCTCTTCCAAATTGTCATGCCGCTGGCGATTCCGGGGCTAGCGACGGTGGCGCTCTTTAGTGCGATTGGCATCTGGAACAACTTCTTCAACTGCCTGCTGCTGGTCGATGAAGCCCAATATTACAGCCTCCAATTCACCATCTACACCACGCTCAACAATATCCGCTTCTTGTTGGAAAACGCCGACAAGATGCAAGGCGTGGTCAACGTCAGCGAGCTGCCTTCGCAGACCTTCCGCATGGCGATGGCCGTGGTGACGGTGGGGCCGATTATCTTTGCCTATCCTTTCTTCCAGCGCTTTTTTGTCCGTGGGTTGACCATCGGCGCAATCAAAGGATAAGTAGTCCGGTGTTCCTCAATTATTTCAGGTTAGAACGTAACCAAGGAGAAACTATGTCAAACGCAATTTCACGTCGTCAATTTATGCAAGTGGCCGCGGTCGGCGCCGTGGGCGGGGTGTTGGTGGCCTGTGCGCCGCCAGGCGGCGCTGGTGATGCGCCGGCCAACTCGGCGGCCGGCAGTCCGGCGGAAGCATCGATCACGCTCGATTACTTTTGGGTAGGCAACGCCGACACCGATCAGCGCCCCCTGGTCGAGGACGCAATCAACGCCTATATCGGGCCGCTCCTCGACGCCAAGGTCTCGTTCCATATCATCGGTTGGGGTGATTGGGCCTCCAAAGCTGTGACCGCGTTGCAAGCGGGTGAAAAGATTGACATCTTTTTTACTGCTGACTGGTGGCACTACATGCAACTGGTCGGTGAAGGGCTGCTGCGCCCCTTGAACGACGACGATGGCGAATATGGCAACCTGTTGCAGCAGTATGGGCCGGACATTCTGAGCAGCCTGAACCCGGCCTTTATCACCGGCACGCAGGTGGATGGCGTCAACTACGCCGTGCCCACCAACAAAGAACTCTGCGTCCCCGAAGGCTTCATCTACAATGTCACCTGGGCCGAACAGATCGGCTTTACACCCGAAGACGCCGCGCAGATCAAGACCTGGATGGATCTGGAACCCTGGCTGGAAAAGGCCAAAGCCGCCTACCCCGATGAGTATCCCTATCTCACTGATGGCCGCCCTGGCTTCATGCCCTGGGTACCCGGCTTTGCCAGTGGGGTGAATGATCTCTGGGTCAGTATGCGCTTTGCCCCCACCTCCGGCGACAGCTTTGATGAGACCATCGTCATCCCGGTTGATACCGATTGGTTTAGAGAACACACGGCGGTCATGCGCAAGTGGTATGACAATGGCTGGATTCACCCCGATTCCGGTCTGGACACCTTCAACACCGGCGAGTTGATGAATGCCGGCAAGTTCTTCCTGCACCCGCAGCCGCTGAAGGGCAGCAACATCAAGGCGCAGGAATTGGTCAACTCTTCCGGCAACGCCGATCTGCGCCTGGGCGAGATCTACACCCAGCCCAAGGTCAACATCACCGTCCACTCCGGCGGCTCTATGCTGGCCATCCCCATGTTGTCCGAACACCCGGTCGAGGCCATGAAGTACATCAACCTCATGCACAGCGACCCCAAGCTGGTCAACCTGATGTTGTTTGGCGTCGAAGGGGTCCACTGGGAAGCGGAAGCCGATGGGCGGGTGAAGCTGATGGATAACGCCTGGTATAGCGCTCACCCCGGTGCGTGGACGGTCGGCAACACGGCCATTCAAGCGGTCACCAACAAAGAAGATCCCCAGAAGAATATCATGTTGCAGGAGTATTCCAAAGATGCCATCAACCATGCCTCGCTCGGGTTCCGCTTCCGCACCGAACCGGTGGCCGCTGAACTAACGGCGCTGGGCGCGGCCTCCAGCGGCATCTTGCGTGGCCTATTGACTGGCTATATCGACCCTGCCACCGAATTGCAGGCATACCTGGATGCGCTCAAGGCTGCCGGGCTGGACAAGGTTCGCGACGAAGTCGAAAAGCAATATCTTGACTGGAAAGCGGCTAAGGGCAACGGCTAACCAAACAGGGGTGAGTATCAACTCGCCCTAATAGAGAAAACGCATAGACTCCGCACATTCCGTAGGGGCGTCCCCTTGCGGGCGCCCGATGATGCGAAGTTTATTCGGTTTATCTATAAGAAACGGCTGCTCCTGTCGCGGGGCAGCCGTTTTGATTGGAATGTAGATCAGCTAATGGGGCCGACCAAGAAAGCTGCAAAAATCACAACGCACACATCAACCATCAAGTAATGGTGTCATTCCGACGGGCAGCGGCAGTTGAAAGACGTTGATCGTCATCGCCACTAGACTGTAATAGCCCAGCAGTACAGTCAGCTCGACCACACCCTGTTCGCCAAACTCGCCTACCACCGACTGATAGGTGGCGTCATCCACAAATTTCTGCGTCAACAGTTGACGAGCAAAGTAGAAAACGCAGCGTTCGTCAGCCGCCATATGGGGCGGCTCTTGATGCGCACGAATCGCGTCGATGATTGGCGTCGTCAAACCGGCCTTGCGGGCAAACGGTTCGTGGATCGACCATTCAAGCTGACAGTCATGATGGCGGGCTGTGACCAGGATCGCCAGTTCGCTCAGGTGTGGCGCCAATGTGGTGCGATAGCGCACAAATTCCCCCAGCGCTTGAGCGCGGTCGGCCAGTTCTGGACTATACAGCCAAACTGCAAAGGGTCCTGCCGCACTGCCACGCGAGGCGACAATCGCGTCATAAACGCGTCGTTGCGCCTCACTCATCGTGGCCGGTTGTGGTGTAGAAATTCTCGTCATGTTGTATCCAATCGGTTCGGGGTAGCCAGAAATCCTGAAATCCATGGCGATTCTGGGATTTTTAGTCTTACCTCTACAGTCCAATTACGTCCGTGCTCGCTCAACCTGCCAGCGGCAGTGTCACGACCTGACCGGCGCGCGCCGACGCCTGCGCCGCCTGACAGAGTTCCACCGCCGCCCGCCCGTCAGCCCCTGTCACCGCTGGTGTGCGGCCTTCGGCAATCGCAGCGACGAACTCCTGTAAGAGCGCCGAAAAAGATTCCAGACGCGCAGGATCGGCCGGGTTGCTGAGATCGAGAGGCGGCTGCTGCCAGATATGCTGCCAGCCCTCGTTGTCGGTCATCTCGAAGGCGCCATAGCCGTCGAGATCCATCAACCCGTTCGCCCCGATCAACTGGGTGCGCAGTGTGCTGTGCGGGAAGATCTGCCCCGGCAGTTCCAGACAAACCCACAGTTGCGCCAGCACGCCATTGCGAAATTGTATTTGCGCCATCATACTCAAATCGGGCAGCGCCGGGTCACTATCACCGGTGATCTGGGCAAAGATCTGTTGCGCGTTGCTGCCGGCCAGCCAGCGCACCAGATCGAAGCAGTGGACGCTCCAGCCCATCAACAGCCCGCTGCCATGAGGGTCGCGTGTAAAGGGGTTGCGTTCGGCCAGCGTGCGGGCAAAGTGCAACGGTTGCACACTCCAATGGCGAATCTGCCGTAAGTCGCCGATCTGATTTTGCACCAACGCCTGTCGCGCCCGCGCATGGACGCCGCGATAGCGCTGGCTTTGCACCACCATCAACGTGACACCTGCCCGCTCACAGGCATCGATCATCTGGTCGCACTGGGTGATCGTGGGCGCCATTGGCTTTTCGACCAGGATATGTTTGCCCGCCGCCGCGGCCTGCAACGTCTGTTCACAATGCACCGTTTCGGGCGTGGCGATGACCACGGCTTCGATATCAGGGCGGGCGACCAGTGCTGCCGGGTTCGGCACATAGACCACGCCATAATCCTGCGCCAGTTGTGCAGCGCGGCTGCCGACGGTCACTGCCGCCAGCCTGGCGCCAGTTACTCGTCGGCGCAGACACTCGGCATAGGTGCGCGCCATAAACCCTGAACCGACCAGACCGATACTAATCTCCCGATGACTGCCCATCACCACCCCCCACCGGTACACCAAAGCCATGCGCCTGCAACCAAGCCCATAGTTCCAACAGCCCAATGTCGCGCCGCCGGATCGTCTCGGCCACCTGCGCTGGCGTCCAGTCGTAAAAGCCTTTGCCCCGCTTCACACCGAGTTCTCCGGCGGCCACCTTGTCGCGCACCAGTTGGGTTGGCGCACAGTCACGGTTGAGATCGGGCAAGAGATAGCTTTGGATCGCCAGCGTCAAGTCCAGGCCACCCAGATCGACTGTCTCCAGCGGACCGAGCAAGGGCATCCGCAAGCCAAAGCTCAACCGGGCAATGTGATCGACATCTTCCGGCGAGGCAATGCCAGCGGCAACGATAGCGATGGCTTCACGCCGTAGGGCATGTTGCAGCCGATTGCCAACAAAGCCTGCTACATCCTTGTGCAGCCGCACGGGGTATTTACCCACCGCACACAACAGATCACAGGTGGCATCGACCGTGGTGGGCGCCGTTTCAGCGCCCTTGGTCACTTCCACTAACGGCACCAGATGGGGCGGATTCCAGAAATGTGCGCCCAAAAAGCGCTCACGTCGGGTCAGCGCCAGCGCCATATCGCCGACGCGAAAGCTTGAACTGTTGCTGGCGATCAACGCCTCCGGCGCGCAGGCCGCCTCGATCTGGCGCAAGACGGCGTGTTTGACGCTCATTTCCTCAAAGACTGCTTCGATGATGAAATCAGCCGCACACACGGCGTTGGTGATGTCGCTTACCAAGGTAATGCGATCAGGGACAGCATAAGCCGTCGCCGCATCAATGAAGTCATACGTAACGGCCAGTTGCAAATTGTTGTGAATACGGGGCAGGGCTTGCGCCAAGGTGGCCGGGTCAGAATCAGTCAAAGTGACAGGGTAGTTGGCCTGGGCAAAGAGTTGCGCCAAGCCATGCCCCATCAACCCAGCGCCGATGATAGCAATCTTTTTCGGTTGCACGGTTTATCCATTTCTTGTGAAATCGTAACTACTAACCCCGCTCTGAGCCAGTCCGTGACTGGCGATGGGCTGCCAGTCACGGACTGGCTCAGAGCTTAGTAGTTATGTGAAATCAAACACCACCTTCACCACCCTCTCGGTTTTGCTCTCAGCTAGGTGAAATCTCTGTTGCGCCTGGTCAAAGGGCAGCCGATGACCGCTCCTCTGATTGTATTTGCTGTAATACATGGCGCGCCACCGCTTCCGCCACGGTCAACAGCAATTCCCCACTGCCCGGCAGCAGCAGCGATCCCCACGTCTCGTAGCGGTTATCCTGGTAGGCGGCGGCGTGGAGGATGTAACGTGGATCGTCATTGCTATAGCCCAGCACATAGGTGGGTGTGGGCGCCAGACGTTGCTGCAAAGCGAGACTCAGTTCCACAAAGGGTTCACCGGGCAGCCCGATATAGAGCCGCGGCCCGATGGCGAGCGCCTGCACTTCGCTGGCAAAGCTGTCACCCGTCAGGCGTGCTTCGTCAAAGTTGCGCCCCAACCCCATAAAGGCGCGAAATTGCGCCAACTCGGCAGCCGGGCGCATTGGCAGCGCCACTGGCGAGGCTGTCGCCGCCAATACCAACTCGGTCTGGGTGGCCTCGGCCTCTTCCACGGCGTGAATCACCTCGCTGGCAAGGATGTGCGCCAGCCGGGTGGCGTTGCGATAGGTGCGCGGATGGGGCAAACCGGCATGCCACGCTTGACGAAAGACCGGCACCAGGTTCGCCTTTTCGCCCCAGGGATAGGCGACCGGGTTGATGTTGCCCGCCGCGCCATTCAAAAAGAGGGCTACCGCCCCCGGATAGAGCCGCTCGACCGCCGCCATCGCCAGCCCCGGCACATCGCCCGAATAGTGCAGGTTGGTGGCGGAAAGCACAATGGGGTGGATGGGGAAGTTGACCGCGAGCGCCAGCGGGCGATCCTCGGCGTCGGTCACCACCATCACCCCCACTCGCGCCTCAATCGGATCGCCGGGGTCGCGCCGGTTGATCGTGATCTGATCAAGCAGGCGATCAGACCAGCCGCAGCGCGCCGGTTGGCGGTTGGCGTGCGCCTGACAGATGGCCGCCACCGCCTGCTGTACGATCGCTGACGTCACTGTTGGGTCGAGATCATCCGCCCAAAAGAGATCTGGCCCGGAATGGGTGTGGGTGGCGCTTACCAGAATCTGTTCGCCAGGGATGCCTGTGGCTGCGGCGACGCCCTGCCGCACGGCGGCGGTAAAGCTGGCCGTCACCACAATCAGATCCAGCGCCAGCAGCGCCACTGTCTGCCGGCCATTGGCAAGCACCAAGGCGCGGGCATAGAGCGGATCAAGCACGCCGTTGGCTGCGCCATTGCGCCCAAAGTAGCCTGACGTATCGGTGGGCGCACCCGCCACCTGCCGGTTTAGGTGAGGATACCCCGCCATCGGCAACCCAAGCGGGGGAGTGATTTCGACGCGCGCGGCGCCCGCCAGAAGTGGCATTGGTTGGGTCTCCTTGTTTACATACAGGACTTAC